>NZ_JBHSIQ010000002.1:0-1001297 GCF_042653705.1 Alcaligenes sp. GCM10023179
GCTCTCTGTAGCGCTTCAGGGAAAACCCTGTGTGTGCTGCAGCGAGAAAAGAACTATAGCACGAGGATTTTCCGCTTTGCAAGCGTTTCATGGGATTTTTCTCGGTATTTCAGGATAGAAAACCCCGTAAAACGATGTAGCTGATTGATAACTATGAAGAATAACTATAAAAATAACTTTTAGCTTATTTCGACTTTTTGCCTCCAGGCAGGAGGCTTCAAGCTTCTTCAGAGCAAAACACGAACAGAAAGCTATTTTCCTCACGGAAATTCGTTAAATCATCTCCCCCGTTCTCTGACAACTCCTGCCTCTATTCGCCTCTATATAGATAGAAGAGAAACTCCCTCCGAAAAACAGTCGCCAGTCGATGGGTTGGTTGGTTGGTTGGTTGGTTGCTGGATGGATGGATGGATGGATGGATGGATGGATGGATGGATGGATGGATGGATGGATGGATGGATGGATGGATGGATAGCGGACAAAAGAACGGCCACACGAACACTCCATTGGCCCTGTGCCTTCAACCAACAGCGTCTCTATATAGATAACGAGTTGAATGGCCTCCAAGATCGAGCACTATGCTGGGCTGCTAGCCACTCGGGGCCCCGGGACCGGGTGTTGGGGCGAGTCAGAGTACTTGCCGCAGTCGGAGTCACAATCGGGGATGCAAGCAGTCTGCTGTTTGAGCCCAAAGTTTGTGATTGGTCCGGGGGACCAATCACTGGGCGAGTTCAGACTGCGCCCCGATTGTGACTCCGACAAGGGGACCGGCGCATTGCGCCGGCAAGTAGTCCGCCCCAACACCCGGTCCCGGGGCCTCGAGTGGCGACCTACATAAAGCAGCTGGAACCATAAACGCCTCCAAGCAGTCTCCCAAACAAAGACAAGCGAAGCATTCATCCTCCCTAAACTCTCTATATAGTCATAAAGGCATAGCAGCCTCACCGACTTGGCCCTACACTAGCCCGGAACAGATATTCCTGAGCGAAATTACTATGCATGAAGACATCCTGATTAACGTCACTCCGTTTGAAACCCGTGTTGCCCTGGTCGAGCAAGGTGCTGTCCAGGAAATTCATATCGAGCGCAGCATCCAACGCGGTTATGTGGGGAACGTCTATCTGGGAAAGGTGGCACGGGTTTTGCCCGGCATGCAAAGTGCCTTTATTGATATTGGCCTGGAACGCGCGGCGTTTATCCATGTCGCGGACTTACGCCAGAATCGCACCGAGCGTAATCAGGGTAGTCCCACCACGCCGATTGAAAAGCTCTTGTACGAAGGTCAGTCTCTATTAGTACAAGTCATCAAGGATCCTTTGGGCACCAAGGGTGCTCGTGTATCAACACAAATCAGTATTGCGGGCCGCATGTTGGTGTATCTGCCTTTTGATCCTCATATTGGCGTATCGCAACGGATTGGTTCGGATGCAGACCGGATCGAGCTGCGCGAGCGTGTCAGTCGTCTTATGCCCAAGGATGAGAAAGGCGGTTTCATCGTACGGACTCAGGCCGAATGCGCGACGGATGAAGAGATCAGTGCAGACCAGCAGTATCTGCGTACTTTGTGGACACGTATTCAGGAACGTATCCGCGAGCAAGGCGCCCCCTCTGTGCTTTATACGGACT
This sequence comes from Alcaligenes sp. GCM10023179, assembly GCF_042653705.1. NCBI lineage: Bacteria > Pseudomonadati > Pseudomonadota > Betaproteobacteria > Burkholderiales > Alcaligenaceae > Alcaligenes > Alcaligenes sp. GCM10023179. The sequence goes on from NZ_JBHSIQ010000002.1 coordinate 1,627, forward strand.
TGAGCCTGGCGCAACGTGTTTTACGCGATATGGTGACGCCCAACACCCAATCCATCATCGTGGACTCACGCACCGTCGTGCAGGAGATGAAGGAGTGGGCACAGATTTACACGCCCTCGGTGCTTGAGCGCATCAGTCACCACAAAGGCAGTCGCGCTCTGTTTGATACAGCCCATGTGGATGAAGAAATCAATCGCGCCCTGTCGCGTCGGGTAGATTTGAAGTCCGGCGGCTATTTGATTATCGATCAGACCGAAGCACTCACTACGGTGGATGTGAATACCGGCGGTTTCGTCGGTGGTCGCAACTTTGACGACACGATCTTCAAAACAAACCTGGAAGCAGCGATTGCCCTGGCCCGCCAGCTGCGTCTGCGCAATCTGGGTGGCATCATCATCCTGGACTTTATTGATATGGACGACCCTGCTCACCGGGAGTCTGTCTTGCAGGAGCTGCAAAAAGCGCTGGCCAAAGACCGCACTCGCGTGACGATCAATGGCTTTAGTCAATTAGGTCTGGTGGAAATGACGCGCAAACGTACGCGTGACTCTTTGGCGCACCAACTATGCGAGCCCTGCCCCACCTGCCAATCGCGAGGTTCCGTCCGCACGGCCCGCACAGTCTGCTATGAAATCTTGCGCGAGGTCCTGCGCGAAGCCAAACAATTCAATCCCAAAGAATTTCGTATTTTGGCGGCTCAAGAGGTCGTGGACCTGTTTCTGGAAGAAGAAAGCCAGCACCTGGCCGTGGCGGGCGACTTTATTGGCAAGCCCATTTCCCTGGAGGTAGATCCACACTACTCCCAGGAACAGTACGACATTATTTTGCTGTAATTGGTCAGCATTGGGGTTGGCTGGGTAGCCAATCCCCTACATAAGCTCTTGTACGGCAAGGTCTGCGGCCTGCTCGGACACGCTCCTACACACGCAAAGCTCAGACACAGATACAAGCAAACCAGCAAACATCTTCTGGCACGCGGCAATTAGCAGCAGAAAAACACGCCCCGGCTTATTCGCTAATCTGATGGCGGATGATATGAAAGCCCTCTGACTCCTGAGGTGCCACAAAGTAAGAGCTGAACAAATCAAACTGCGCTTCGGTCGTCTCAAAGGGATGCTCACCACTGGCATTACGGGCATGCAAACGTGCCTTGCACAGTTTGTCAGCCACAGCCGATTTTTCAATCAGCTCCCGCGCCCAAGCGCGTGTTGCCAAGGTATTGGACGGAAAATCCAGCACTACAGACATTCCAGCCTGCAACAAAGCAGCAATATGCGGTGCCATGGCCGCCCGCAACTGCGCTGAACAGCGCGCGTAATCTTCCAAAGACGCAATTTGACCGGGGTATACGTTAGCCAGCCAGAAATCTTCGCTGATTAGCACGGTCTTGGGCTGCTCGGACAGCTTTTTAGCAAGGGTGGATTTACCCGCCGCAATCTTGCCGCAAATCAGATAAAGCATCGCTGCTGTCGAGGCTGTCTGTCTGACTGGGGGTGTAGAGGCAAGATCCATAATCATCTCTGTTCATTGAGAGGGACTGAAAACAATAAACCCGCCTGAAAAAGCGGGTCACGAGCAGGACAGTCTTGTCCTGCGATCAGGGCGCCTCATGTGCTGAGCGAGTTGCCCAGCACAAAGCTTGGACACTTACAGCGGCGCAACCGGTACAAAATCATCCTCGGGCAGCACTTCTTTTGGTGCATCGTCCGGGTTGCACACACCTGGAGCACGAATTGAAGTGAAGATCTCCTGAATCTCTCGCTTCACATCAGCGCGGTAAGCGTAAACCTTTGCGTCTACCCAACCCTTTTGCATCAGGGTCAGATCGATCAGGATACTTTTATCCCAGCCCGCCCCCGGTTCCAGTTCGTAGCGCAAAGTGCCGTAGCTGGCCTGACGCTCATCCATCTTGAAAACCGCTGCTTTGCCACACTCGGCCTTATGCTTGAACAAGGCACGCTGAATACCCACAAAGTCCGTATTGATGCGGCGCTCCGTCTTGAAGTAACTGGGACGACGCAAATCTTGTTCTCGCAGTTCCGCACCCTGCTTGGCACACCCTGCCAACACAGCCAGCCCGGCCAGCGCAAGAATGATTTTCTTCATGATGTTCCTTATCGTGCAGCCCCAGGCTGCTTATTCGTTGAACTGAAACTGCATTTGGTAGAAACCGGCGTACACACCGTTGCGGGCCAGCAATTCGTCGTGACGGCCCTGCTCAATAATCCGCCCTTCGTCCAGCACCAGGATTTGATCCGCATTTTGTACGGTAGACAGACGATGCGCAATCACCAAGGTACTGCGGCCCTTCATCAGGGTCTCCAGCGACATCTGAACCTGACGCTCGGACTCATTATCCAGAGCCGAGGTGGCCTCATCCAGAATCAGAATGGGAGCATTTTTAATCAAGGCACGGGCAATGGCCAGACGCTGACGCTGGCCACCAGACAGGGAATTGGCATTCTCGCCCACCATCGTATCCAGACCTTGTGGCAAGCCTTCCACGAACTCGCGCAGATTGGCTGCCTCCAGCGCTTCCCAGATACGCTCCGGCGTAACATCGGCTCCCGCACCATAGGCCACGTTTTGGCCAATCGTCGCCTCAAACAGCACCACATCCTGGCTGACCAAAGAAATCTGGCTACGCAAGCTACGCAAGGTCAGCTCTTCGGAGGGAATGCCGTCTACCCGCACTTGCCCACTACTAGGAATCAAGAAACGCGGCAACATATTGGCCAGTGTGGTCTTGCCACTACCGGAACGACCAACCAGAGCAATGGTCTGGCCGGGCTGCACCGCAAAACTGACCTCGGACAAGGTATCGCGATGCGCGTTGGGGAAACGATGTGAAACCGAGTCGAACTCGATATGACCGCGTACAGGCTGCGTGAACTCTCGAGTCCCGGTATCGGGCTCCGGGTCCTGGTCAACCAGCTTGAAGACACTTTCTGCCGCCACCAGCATGCGCTGCATCGTGCCGGTGATATTGGTCAAACGCTTGATAGGATCAAAAATCTGTCCCAGGGCAGCCATGAAAGCGGCAAAGCTACCGATAGTCAGCGTGCCGGTATTGGCTTGGTAAAGTGCGACAAAAATCACCCCGGCCACGGCGATAGACACAAACAGCTGTGTGATGGGCGACAAAGCGGCATCCGCTGAAGCCGCACGCATGGCAAAGCGGCGCAGGCGCGCGTTCACATACATGAAACGGGTATTTTCACGCTCGTAGCCATCAAATAGCTTGATGACACGTTGGGCATCGATAGCTTCACTGACAACACGAGTCAGCTCGGCATTCATGTTCACGGTATCGCGATTAATACGGCGCAGGCGACGCGACACCAGCTTGGCCACAAAGACCGAGGCAGGCATGACCAGAAACACGATCACGGTCAATTGCCAGGACATGTAAAGCAAAACGCCCAACAAGGCGATCACTGTCAGGGTTTCACGCACTACAACAGTTACCACCTCGGTGGCCACGCCAGTCATGGTGCCGGCATCAATCGTGAAGCGGTTCAGCAAACGGCCAGTATCCCCTTGCTTGAACTCCGAATCGGACAATCCCAGCAAGCGGGAGAACATGTCACCACGTAAAGTCAGCAACATTTTGTTGGCGATCCAGGCAAATAAATAAGAACTGCCGTAACTGGTCACGCCGCGCACAAACATCAGTCCAATCACCGCCAGCGGGATGGACCACATGTAATCAGGATTGGCACCCGTAAAGCCATCATCCAGCAAAGGCTTCATGATCACCGCCAGCACCGGCTGGGTAGCCGAAGAGATACTGACCAGGATCAGCGCCAGCACCGCTACCTTCCAATAAGGCAGCAAACGGCTATAGATGCGCTTCCAGAGATCGGATTTGACAGGATCGTGCCCAGCAGGCTTGATTTTGGTTTCTATGGCGTTGGACAACGAGGACACCCTATATACTATCTAATTGTGTTTATTCTAACGCTCATTGCCTGAATCGAGCGTCTCCGCACTTGTTGGTTCTGCCTAGTTGTCCTGTTCATGTCTGATCCCTCTGCCCTTTACCTACGATTGCCTAATTGGTTAGGCGATGTATGCATGAGCCTGCCGTGTTTACAGGCTCTGCTGGATACCGGTTTGCCCGTCGTGGTTTGCGCCCGCCCCTGGGCCCGCGAACTGCTGTCGGCCTACCCCTTGCATGGCTTCATCCCCATGACCAGCCACTGGCATCAGGACGCCAAGGCCATACGCCGCTATCGTCGCCAGCACGGCCATCGCCAAGCGTACGGCCTGCTGCTGCCCGATTCGCTGAGCAGTGCCCTCAGCTTCAAACTGGCAGGTCTGCCAGCCTGCGGTTACCGGGACGACGGCCGTAGCCTTTTATTACGATGGCCTTTAAATAAGCCGCAAAAGCAGTTGCATGCGGTGCAATCCTGGTTCTATATTGTTCAGCAGGCTTTGGCGCTGTGGAATTTGAACCCGGCACCTGAACAAGCCCCAGCCACCCTGGATTTGACGCTCAGCCCCCTGCAACGGCAAGAAGGCGACAACAGTCTGCGCCAAGCCGCCCTGCGCCCCGGTGACTATATTCTGATCGCCCCTACCGCAACGGGACTGCACAAAGGCCGCGTCAAAGTCTGGCCGTATTTCGACCAACTGACCCGCCATCTGCAAGCCCAAGGCAAAACCGTCATTATGTGCCCCCCGCCCAACGAGCATGAGGCTGCCCTGCAAAATGCGCCCAGCGCACGTTGCCTGCCGCCCCTGCCTTTAGGAGCGTTTGCGCGGCTTTGCCAACAGGCGCAGTGGGTTATTTGCAATGACTCTGGCGTCTCCCATATCGCGGCAGCCATCAAGGCCCAGCAGCTGACCTTATGTGGCGTCACCAACCCTGAAGACACCGGTCCCTGGTCGCCACGGGCGATTTGCCTGGGGCGCGATGGCCAATGGCCAACGCTGGACGAGGTGGTGCAAGTGCTGGAGTCAGAGCGGGAGCACCCATGAATGTATCGAGCATCCTGACCAGCCTGGTCATTCCGCTGAATTTGTTTGCCGCCCTACTACTTGTGGCGGTGCTGCTCTTTATCTTGCGCCTGCGCAAAACCGCCGCCGCTCTGGCCTTGGCCGGACTGCTCTGGACCGGCGCCTGGTCCCTGCCTGCCACCAGTCTGTATGCGGGCGGTTATCTGGAAAAAATGTATCCCTATCAGCCGGCTGAGCAGGTAACGCAAGCCGATGCCATTGTGGTTCTGGGCGGCCACACCGCTCAAAACCGCAGCAATTGGTTCTTGCCCCAAACAGCACAGAAAACATCGGCGCGGGTAGAACGAGCGGCCGATCTGTATAAAGCGGGCCGTGCACCTTACATTGTCTTGTCGGGAGCCGCGCTGGACGGCGGCATCAGTGAAGCCAAGGTCATGGCCAACACCCTGACTAATCTGGATGTGCCCGCCTCGGCCACACTGATGGAAAACGAAAGCCTGACCACCCAGCAAAATGGTGCATACACCGCCCAGCTACTGCAAGAAAAGCAGGCCAAGAAAGTCTTGTTGGTAACCTCTGCCCTGCACATGCCACGCGCCATGGCAATTTTCCGCAAGCAAGGGGTCGATGTCATTGCGGCTGGTGCCGCCCCACAGCTAACGGTTCCGAACAGCCCCGAGTTTTCCATGTGGAAACCCAATCTGATGGCCTTGCAATCCAGCCGCTCCATCATCAAGGAATATGTCGGGATTCTGGTGTACTGGTCCCGAGGCTGGGCATGATTTGCCGTTCTGAATGTGGGGCCTGCTGTATCGCCCCCTCTATCTCCAGTCCTATCCCCGGCATGCCCCACGGCAAGCCTGCGGGTGTGCCTTGCGTTCAGCTGGACGAACAGCTACGTTGTCGGATTTTTGGCCAACCCGAACGCCCTGCCTGTTGCTCGGGCTTGCAAGCCTCGCCGGAAATGTGTGGAGAAAAGCGGGAAGATGCCTTGATCTGGCTGACGGAGCTGGAAACACTCACTGCTCCGTCCCTCAACAACTAAGCATAAAAAAAGCGTTCTGAAATACACTCAGAACGCTTTTTACTACAGGCTTGGCCTGCACCTGACTTTATAGCGCCCGCGCCTTCAAATAGGCCTGATAGGTATCCACCGAAAAACGCTGCGCATCAAAACGGTTTTCTGCGCGCTGCCTGGCACGCTTGCCCACGGTATGCAAGCAGTACTTCTGACATAACATGTCTCGGACATGCGCCTCAATGGCTGCCACGTCTCCACAAGGCACCACCCAACCCTCATGCAAATGCTCGATGCTTTCCGGTAGACCACCCGCATTGGAGATCAAGACGGGCAGCCCCAAAGCCAAGGATTCGTAGCACGCGTACGAGGCCGACTCTTTGTATGAAAGCACAAACCCCACATCACAGGCAGCCAGGATCGACCGCACATCCTTAACCAAGCCGGGGAAAACCAATTGTTCGGCACAGCCCAAAGCCTGCACTTGCTCCCGAACAGCCTGCGCAGGTGGATCACCTGCTACCACAATCCGAACGCGCTGCTTGAGTTCCGGCTCCAGACGGGACACTGCTTCAACCAGCAGCAACCAACCTTTTTCCAGATCCGTGCCACCCACTGAGCCCAGCACCAAACTGTTCTCTGCCAAATCAGCGCCGAAAAGTGCTTGGCGTGCAGCCTGCTTTTCCTGCGCGGAAACCGGGGAATAATGCTCCAAGTCCAGACCGTGATAAATCCGTTCAACGTTGCAACGCCGATAATCGGAATTGGCGAGTTGGCGGGCAACATAATCGCTGACAGCAATGCAAAGATCAGTCCCAAAGCGCGCCCGCAAACGGTTACCCATGCTGTGTAGGCGCTTGGTATTGTGTTTGGTCCAGATAATAACGGGAGGATTCGACAAGGTTTTGCAGGCGATCATGACATGACGATGATCGGTACTGCCATTGCAATGCACGATATCGAAGGCTTCGCGCTGCAAAAAACGGCGCAGGTTCCAGATTTCCGACAAGGCCGTCCCGATACGGGCGGTATACAGGCCTGGCAACACTCTTACACCGGGTATCTGCGACGCTTCCCGATACAGTCGGCCCGTTGCCGGTGCCGCCAGAGTGAATTCACACTGATGGGCCAAACCGCGCAACAAACCCAGAATATAGGTGACATGGCCACCGCCATTACCATGGTGAATATCAGTGATCAGGACCTTCAAAACTCGCTCCGTCAGCGGCTGTGAATGACAGACAAATACTCAGATCGAGCATCTACAGGCCACAAAGTGTATCCGCTATTGCGTAAGCTGAACAATGACTGAACAGCAGTTTTGACGATTTAATCTCGGTAAAAGAGAAAACCTGGCTGCACCTGCCTTTAATCTTGGCGGCGAAGCAACACTTTTTGATACAGGTCCTGATAGCGAGTCGCGACGGCAGGCCAACTGAATTGCACCAATAACTCACGCGAGTTCTCGATCAGATTCCTGGCCATGGCCGGGTCCTTGCTGATTTTCTCAATCGCCCGAGCCAGTTCCTGAGCATCCTCCGGATGGCTGAGCAGCAGTGCGTGATAGCCGCCCTGCACATATTGGGCAAAGCCGCACCACGGAGCCGGGCTCAGGACAACCGGCAAGCCATAGGACATGGCTTCCAGCGGTGCCATGCCAAAGCTGTCATTCAGGGTGGGATGCACGTAAATATCGGCAGCGCGATAAAAAGGTTCGACGTTGGAGGTTTCACCCTGCAGGATAACGCGATCCTGCATATTCAGAGTCTGAAGCTGCTGGCGTATCTGGTCACGCAGACCCGGCTTTCCGCCCACCACCAGCAATCGATAATGGGAAGGCAGTTTCGCCAAGGCTTCCAGCACCGTATTCAAGCCTTTACGCAGCGGATTACGAGCCACCAACAGGCAGACAACCTGATCGTTCGTAAAACCCAAAGACTCGCGAACCTGGGTGCGCTCCTGGCCTTGGGCATCGGCTTGCGGCAAGGCCACACCGGGAGCAATGACGGGATAGTCGTGCACGCTGCCATAGGCTTGCTGCAATTGTTCGGCAATCAGGCCCGAAACGGCGACTACGGCATGAGGACCGGGGCGCAAACGGCGTTTTTCCAAACCCAGATACCCCCAGACCCTCGGGCTGAAGTAGGAGCCCAGTTTTTTCAATAAAGGCAAAGGCCGCACGCGCCAGTTAAACCGCACGGGGGTGACATGCACTACTTCCACGTCCCCGCACCAGCCGTTCATGTGCGAGTGCACAATATCAAAACCTTGCGCCGTGGCCTTGGCGGCCTGACGGGCAAACAGAATGCCGCGTATCCAGCCCGGCCAATGCGACCAATGTCGAATAGGCACATAGGCCAGCTTCAAATCACAGCGACTGTCATATTCGCGCGCAAACACGGTGATTTCGTGTTTTTCGGCCAGCTCGCGCATCAGTTCCACCCCATACGCTTCAGCGCCGCCAAAGCGGTTACCGAAACGGTCGACCACAAAAGCGATGCGCAAGCGCTCGGGAATCGCAGCGGGAGTGTCGCGGGTTTGATCTGAGCTCATGAGCGGGAAACCGTACGACGCTTGTCTTCCAGGCGTGTCACGCACTTTTGCACGAAGCGCAAAATATTGGTGGAACGCGAGACCGTCACACGGGGCAAGTCAAATAAATCATCGTCTGAACGGGCCAGACCGCGATTGGTCGTGGTGGCATTCAGATAACCAGCCTGACGCACCTGCTCACGAATAGCCTGATTCTGATCGCCATAGGGATAGCAAAACGCGCTGACTTCCACTTGCAGCACGTCTTGCAGCTCTGCCTTGGATTGCACGATCTGGTAATGGGCGATTTCCGAGGACACATCGGTCAGATGCACATGGTCCAGCGTATGCGAACCGGCTTCATGACCGGCGTTCACCCAGGCGCGCAGTTCTGGCAAGGACATCAGACCGGAATGCGGCACTCCTTTGGGTTGGTCCCAGAAGTTCGAACCGTCCAGATGCCGCGCCACAATGTAATTGGTCGCCGTAAAGCCCAATTCATCCAGCACCGGCATGGCGTTCTGAAAGACGTTACGGTAGCCATCATCAAAGCTGATTCCCACAACCTTGCCCTGCTTTTCACCCCGCAGGTACGGCATCAGTTGCGCCATGGATAAACCACGGTAACCCAAGCGCTTGAGCCAAGTCATCTGGCGCCGAAAATCAGTAGGATGCACGGTCAAACCACGGTAAGGCGAGCCCTTGGGAGCAGGCACCCCGACCTGGTGGTACATAAGAATCGGAATCATAGGCGGCATTATAAGGGGCTAATCAGACTTCTGACGGGTGTAATACCACAGCTTACTATATCGAAACAGGCTGCCAGAAGCGGCCATACACGCCAGAATGAAGCCTTGCGGGCCGTCCAGAAATCCCCGTCGAACAATATAGTGACGCACAAAGGTCCAGCTGGCATGGCCAGCAATGCCCGGCAGGCTGGTGGTCTTGCCCTTGGCCTGCATTTGACGGGCCGCATCCGAGGAATAACGGTTGATCTTGTCGATAAAGACTTCAAGGCTGGCGTAGGGGTAATGCAGAAAATGTCCATCCAAGACCAGAACTGGATGCTCGGTCTGCACGCTTTCATGGACCTTGGCGTCGTTAAAGCGGGCTGTACCACGCTTGAACAGTCGTAATACCCGGTCTGGCCACCAACCGCTATGGCGCATCCAGCGGCCAGCGAACTCTGACAGGCGGGCAATCCGGTAAGCCGTACCACGAGGCTGAGTCATTTCCTGCTGAATCAGTTGTGCAAGCTCGGGCGTAACACGCTCGTCCGCGTCAATGGACAGCACCCACTCGCCTGTGGCCTGCTCCAGTGCCCGATTCTTCTGCGGCCCAAAACCGGGCCAATCCGGGGTGACCGTCACGTTCGCCCCCATGGAACGGGCGATTTCCACCGTCTCATCCGTACTGCCCGAGTCCACCACAATAATCTCGTCCGCAAAGGCAACGGATTCCAGGCAGGCACGAATATGCGCCTGCTCGTTTTTCGTAATCAGGATAACGGACAGGCGCTTGCCAGAACTCGACGCGGCGCTTTGCCCTACTTCTGTCGTTGACGACGACGCCATGCTTTCCACCTGTTGAAAATCGGACCGATCACGGGATGTACCGCAACATTCAGCCTGCGTCCTACCGATACGCCCGTCGTGTCACGCACGGCGAAACGATAAATGTGCAAAGGATCGCTACCAGGCTGGTTGGAGCCGAAGGCGCGCGTTGTATACAGATAGCGGAAACCGGCTTGCTGGGCGACCTGCACATAATCAGGATCAAAATAGCCTTGCGGCCAACACAGCTGGTCAGAGACCATACCCATATTGGCCTTCAAGGTCTGACGGGATTGCTCCAGTTCCCAACGCATCTTGTCGTTCTTTTGATCGCGCTGTTCGCTCAGGTCCCAGCGAGTATGGGTATGAGTATGACTGTGGAACTCGAACACACCATCAGCCTGCATGGCGTGGATTTCACTCCAGCGCAAAATCACCTCGTCGCTGCGACCTTGCTCGATACGCGCTTCACATTCACGATGATCCGGGCATTCGGGCACGTCCTGGCCCTGGCCCAGATAAGGGCGCACAGGCCCCTCATTGATCCAGCTTGTCACCAGGAAAATCACGGCATTGAAGCCATATTTTTTCAACAAGGGATAAGCGTAGACCCAGTTATCCAGGTAGCCGTCATCAAAGGTAATCAGTACCGATTTGGGCGGTACGCCCTGCCCTTGCAGATGGCCTACAAATTGCTCGGTTGTCAGGCTGGTCCAGCCGTTTTTCTTCAACCATTGCAAATGCTGCTCGAAATGCTCGGGACTGGCATTGATCATGCCCCCTTCCGGGGTGATATGGTGGTACATCATGACGGGCACAGTGCTTGCCACTTTCATCCCTGAAGCTCCTTTAACCAAGCATAATAAGCGCCTTCCAGCCGGTCGCCCATGGCAACCGGGGTAAAGCGCTCGTCGCTACGACAAAACAGGCGCCCTGCGGCTCCCATTTCCTGACGCAACTCCGTGCTCCGGATCATTTTTTCCAAGGCGGCACGCCACTGCTCCGGGTCGTGCAAATCCGCCAGCAAACCGCTGCGGCCTTCTTGCATCATCTCCGGGACCCCGCCAACGCGGCTGCCCAGCACAGGAATGCCGGCGCTTCCAGCCTCTACAAAAACAGTGCCCGACGCTTCCATATGGGTCGCCAAGGCAAAAATATCCAGATTGGGCAGAATCGAGGGCACATCTGCACGAGCGCCCAGCATATGAATCCGCCCTTGCAGCCCCAGTTCCGCGATCAAGGCCTGCAACTGTTCATAGCCCGGAGAGCCGCCCCCCACCAGCACCAAGTGCAATTGAGGGTAGCGATCAAATAAAGGCTGCATGGCGGCGATCAGTTCATGATGGCCTTTTTCGCGCCGCAATACGGCAACGCAACCTACCAGCAAGGTATCAGACGCCAAACCCAACTGGGCACGCAAATCCAGGAGGGGCGCTGAATCAATCACGCTGGGATCGACACAGGGATAGACCACCCGAACATGCCCAGGTTTCACGCCCCGCTCGATCAGGTGATCGCGCACATAATCGCTGGGCGTAATCACCCGTTTGGGCACGATGGTGTAAGACATCAAGGAGCCCACTTTCTTGGCCAGATGGCGCGTACGCACAATCAAGGGGGTTCCCGCCAGGCGCCCGGCCACACCGGCCAGCATGGTGTCACGGCGGCTATGGCTGTTCAGCACATCAAACTGACCTTGGCGCAAGACCCGACGCAACTGGCGCACACCGCGCATGTAATTGGCCGGGCCATCCATCAACAGGGTATGAACCACAAAACCCTCGTCGCGCAGGCGCTCGGTCAACTGGGCGTGGGGTTGGCAGGCGGCCTCCACCTGATGCCCCCTTTCGCGCAAGATGCGCATGGCTCGCAGAATGTAGTTTTCCTGACCACCAAAGCTGGTGGCAGCTTCCGAGTGCAGAATGCGCAAGGGCCTCATCGGTAGCTGATCTCCACCTCGCGCGTGGCGTCCCAGCCTTCCAGCTGCTCCAGCAGGGAGTCTGCCAAACGGACACGCCATTGCGGACCTAATTGCACCACGCACTCATAATCGGGACGCTGCAGTTGTACCTCGACCGGCACCCCGCCCTGCTCCTGGGCACGGTGTGGTGCCAACAAGGTTTGCAGACGCTGTGCGTCGGCATTATTGTTCAGGCCGATGCTCAGGCAACTGGCACGGGCTTCACGGGCCAGCTGCAAGTCAAAAATAGCATCAGCATTGATACGCAAGCCGCCGGTGTAATCGTCGTTGCTGACCTTGCCCTGGATGATGATCAACTGGTCTTCTTTCAGACGCTGGCGATGCTCTTCAAACAGCTCATTGAAGATGGCCACTTCCAGCTGCGCCGAGCCGTCATCCAGCATGGCGTAAAGCATCTTGCCGCGACGTGTCATGCGTACACGCACCGCTGACAGCACACCGGCAAACCACTGCGGACTGCGCGACGCTTCCAGACGTGCCAACGGTGTCGGTGCAAAACGGCGGACCTCATCACGCCAGGCGTCAAACAAATGGCCGCTGAAGTAAAAGCCCAGTGCCGTCTTTTCCTGACGCAAGCGATCTTGCAGGCTCCAGGGAGCCACTTTCGCAACCTCGCCTTCCACAATATCGTTGGAGTCGTCATCAAACAGCGAAGACTGGTTGGCGCTACGTTCGGCCTGTTCGGCAGCTTCGGTAGCGGCACCGATACTGGCCAGCAAAGCGGCGCGGTTTTCATCAATCGTGTCAAAAGCGCCGGCACGCACCAAGGCTTCAATGGTGCGCTTGTTCACCTGATGGCGGTCTACACGACGGCAGAAATCAAACAGGCTGGTGAAAGGACCGCCTTGCTTGCGAGCATCCACAATCGCTTCAACCGCAGCCTGACCGGTCCCCTTCACGGCGCCCAGACCATAGCGCATGGTGCGTGGCGGCAAGCCTTTTTCCGTATAGCTATCCTGCACAGGCTCAAAGCGATAGTTGGACGCATTGATATCTGGCGGCAAGACTTCCACGCCATTGGCCAGCGCATCTTTCCAGAAAATCTGTACCTTATCGGTATCGTCCATATCGGACAGCAAAGTCGCGGCCAGGAACTCGGCCGGATGGTGGGCTTTGAGCCAGGCCGTCTGATAGGCAATGAGAGCATAAGCAGCGGAGTGACTCTTGTTAAAGCCATAGCCCGCAAACTTTTCCATCAGGTCAAACAGCTTGACCGCCAATTCAGGGTCGTGGCCTTTCTTGACCGCCCCTTCCTCAAACAGAACACGGTGCTTGGCCATCTCCTCGGGCTTTTTCTTGCCCATGGCGCGGCGCAGCAAGTCAGCGCCACCCAGCGAGTAGCCACCGATAATCTGCGAGATCAGCATCACCTGTTCCTGGTAGACGATGACCCCGTAGGTACTGCTCAAGGTGCTTTCCAGATCCGGGTGGAAGTAATCGACCTCGGCTCGACCGTGTTTACGGTTCACGAAGTCCACCACCATGCCTGACTCAAGCGGCCCCGGACGATACAGGGCCAGCATGGCGATAATGTCTTCAAAAGTGGAAGGCCGCAGACTGCGCAGTAGCTCCTTCATCCCACGCGATTCCAGCTGGAACACCGCTGTCGTATTACCTTCGCACAACAGCTTGTAGGAGGCGTCGTCATCCAATGGCAAGGCCATGATGTCGAACTCGCGCTTGTCCGCATTGAACTGGCGTACATAGCGCACGGCCCAGTCCAGAATCGTCAAGTTACGCAGCCCCAGAAAGTCGAACTTGACCAGGCCGGCAGCCTCCACGTCGTCCTTGTCGTATTGCGACACGGCGTTGGCGTCCGGGCCTGACTGGGCATACAGCGGGCAAAAATCGATCAATTTGCCGGGTGCAATCAAGACCCCCCCGGCGTGCATGCCCACACTACGGGTCAGGCCTTCCAAGGGACGGGCCAGATCGATCAGGGCTTTGACTTCCTCGTCGTTCTCGTAACGCTCGCGAAAGGCCGGCTCATCGGCCAGCGCACGTTCCAGCGTCCAGGGATCGGCGGGGTTGAAAGGAATCAGTTTGGACAAGCCATCGCACAGGCTGTAAGGCAATTCCAGCACACGGCCTACGTCGCGCACCACGGCTTTTGCGCCCAGAGTACCGAACGTGGCGATCTGGCTGACGGCCTGACGGCCATATTTCTGTTTAACGTAATCAATAACGCGTTCGCGGTTGTCCTGACAAAAGTCCACGTCAAAGTCAGGCATGGATACCCGCTCGGGGTTCAGGAAACGTTCGAACAGCAAGTCATAGCGCAAGGGATCCAGATCAGTAATCCCCATGCTGTAAGCCACCAGGGAACCCGCCCCCGAACCCCGGCCCGGCCCTACGGGCACGCCATTGTGCTTGCCCCAGTTAATGAAGTCCGCCACGATCAGGAAGTAGCCGGGAAAGCCCATGGAAATAATGGTGTTGCACTCCCACATCAAACGCTCTTCGTAAGTGGGGCGTTGCTTCTCGCGCTCCTCGGGGTCGGCATACAGCTGCTTCAAGCGGATTTCCAGACCGTCTTTGGCCTGTTGAATCAGGAAGTCACCCAGCGACATGCCATCGGGCGTGGGAAAATCGGGCAGATAGGGTTTGCCCAGTTCCAGCTCCAGGTTGCAACGCTTGGCAATTTCCAGCGTGTTTTCCAGCGCAGCAGGAACGTCCGCAAAGCGCTGCTGCATTTCGTCCGAGCTTAGAAAATATTGCTCTTGCGTAAAACGCTTCACACGCTTGGGGTTGGCCAGCTGTTCGCCTTCGGCAATACACACCCGCACCTCATGCGCGCGGAAATCGTCCGGGGCAATAAACTGAATCGGGTGCGTAGCAACGACAGGCAGGTCCATCTCTGCTGCCAAACGCATGGCAGCTTGTACATACAGCTCATCGCCGTCCGCACCGCTGCGTTGCAACTCAATATAGAAAGCGCCCGGGAACAGACTGTCCCAGTGGCGGGCGCAATCACGGGCCAATTCCAGATTGCCATCGGCCAGGGCCTGGCCTACATCGCCCATACGTCCACCGGACAGGGCAATCAGGCCACTGCACTCTTTCAGCCAGGCGCGCTGCACTTCTGCTCGCCCCTTGTACTGGTTGCCCAGCCAGGCACGGGTCAGAATGTCGCACAGGCTCAGGTAACCAGCCTCGTTTTGCACCAGCAATAACAAGCGCGACGGTTTTTCGCGGTCTTCCTCGTTCTGCAGCCAGATATCACAACCCATGATGGCTTTCAGCCCGGCTTTACGCGCCGAGGTATAGAACTTGATCTGCCCAAACAAGTTGCACAAATCCGTCAAAGCCAGCGCAGGCTGCCCATAGGCCTGCGCTTTTTTGATCATTTCGGGAATACGGGCGATGCCGTCCACCACGGAGAACTCCGAGTGGGATCGCAAATGGACAAAGGAAGGGGTGGTTTCGCTCATGATGGAATTGTACTGAAGCCAATAGACATTGGTGACCCTGAAGCGATGCTCAGGGTGAATAAGGGCAGGCAATATGTTTCGATTGGTTCACATCTCGCGGAACAACAAACGCACAATCACCCGCCCCCTGCCGACCAATACCAAAATAACAAACAATCTAGCGCTGCAAGGCAGCCCAGGCTTTTTCCAGCCGCTTGACCGAGACAGGCATAGGGGTGCGCAGTTCCTGGGCAAACAAGGACACACGCAGTTCCTCCAGCATCCAGCGAAAATCCCGCAAACCGCTATCGGTCGCACCTTTCAGCGCGGCCACGGCACGCTGGTACTTGGTCAGCAGAACCGACATATCCTGCATCAGGCGTTGATCGCGAGCCGGGTCGGCACGCAGCTTGTCCACCCGTGTTTGTACCGCTTTCAAGTAACGCGGCATATGGGCCAGTTGCGCGTATTCATTGCTTTCCAGAAACAAGGTCGGCATCAAGGCGTTCAATTGCTGCTGTATGTCTTTCAAAGCCTCGGGGTGGGCCTTGATTTGTACCAGTTTCTTCTGGGCGGCACTCCATTCAGTCAGAATCTGCCCGGCCAGACGCGCCACTTCCTGGGCCACCAGACCCAGACGGCTGCGACCCTCCTGCACACGAGCCTCGAACTCGGCCTGGTTCTTGGGCCAGGGCTCCATCATGCAGGACTGTTCCAGAGCCACATCAATGATCTGATCACGCAATTGTTCCTGCGTCCCCAGATTGATGTACAGCATGCTGATACGAGTCAGGTCCGTAATGTTCTTTTCCAGAAAGCGCACCTGCTCGCGCAGGGCCAAACGGAACAAGCGGCGCAAACCCTGACGGTGCTGACGCTGGGCCTGGGCCGGGTCATCGAACACATCCAGATCGCAATGGGTTTTCTTGTCGATCAAGGCCGGGTAGCCAATAAAGCTGCGCCCCTTGCGTTTGATTTCCATCAGCTCGGGCAGTTCACCAAAGCTCCAGCTGGTCAGTTGCTCGTGATCCAGCACTTGCGCTACCTGTTCGTCGCTGGCGGCCATTTGCTGGAAGGAGGCCTGGGCCTGACGGCCATGCTCGGCCTTGAGCTGATCCAGATTGCGCCCGCCCGACAACATGCGGCCATGCTCGTCAATGACCCGGAAGTTCATGAACAAGTGCGTCGCCAGCGTCTCGGGTTTGAAGTCACTGCGCTGCGGCCTTTGCTTGAGCTGAGTCCACATATCCTGGGAAATGGCGTCCAGCAGGCTCATGCCCGGATCGGCTGCTTTTTCAAACCAGCGTTGGTGAAAGGCGGCAGCATAATCGGGCAGCGGCACACAATGGCGGCGGATGCGTTGTGGCAAGGATTTCAGCAAAGCCAGCACTTTTTCTTTCAGCATGCCGGGCACCAGCCACTCGCAACGCGCAGCGTCGATCTGGTTCAAGGCGAACAAGGGAACGCTCAAGGTCACCCCATCGCGCACCGAGCCCGGCTCGAAGTGATAATCCAGCGCCATCTTCACGCCCTGCCATTCAACGGAGCGCGGAAAGACCTCGGTGGTGATGCCGGCTGCGTCGTGCTGCATCAATTCGTCGCGGTTCAGCTCCAGGCCCTTGGCCTCTTCTTTGGACAAGCCCTTGAACCACTTTTCCAATGTGGCGGTCTGGTACACGTCCTTGGGAATGCGCTGATCGTAAAACGCGTAGATCAGTTCCTCATCCACCAGAATATCCGGGCGGCGGGATTGGTGCTCCAAACGCTCTACCGCCTGTATCTGCTGACGGTTATGACGCAGGAAAGGCAGGTTGGAGTCGATCTCGCCTGGCACCAGAGCCTGGCGCAAGAACAACTCGCGTGCCTGCACCGGATCAATGCGGCCAAAGTGAATGCGACGGCCACTGTAAATCAGCAAGCCATACAAGGTAGCACGCTCGTTGGCCACTACCTGCCCGGCTTTCTTCTCCCAGCGCGGATCGCCCCAGGTTTTACGCAGCAAATGGGCGCCAACTTTTTCAATCCATTGCGGCTCGATACGCGCCACACAGCGGGCAAAGAGTCGCGTGGTTTCCATCAGCTCGCCCGCCAGAATCCAGCGGCCTGCTTTCTTGACCAGCTTGGAGCCGGGGTGAATCACAAAGCGCAATTCACGCGTACCTTGATAGACACCCGTTTCTTCACTCTTGTAGCCAATATTACCGATCAAGCCCGTCAACAAGGCCAGATGCACCTGCTCATACGTGGCTGCCGAGGGGTTGGCGACCCAGCGCTGCTCCTGTACCAGACTGCGTAATTGGGTATGAACATCCCGCCATTCACGAATACGCAAAGGGGACAACAAAGCCTGTTTGACGCTATTGGCAAACTTGCGCTGCGAGCTTTGTTCCTGCGACAGCTCTTCCAACCAGTTCCACAGCTTCACATAGGACAGGAACTCGGACTTGTCGTCGTTGAAACGGGCATGGGCCTGATTGGCTGCTTCACGCTCATGGACAGGACGATCACGCGGATCTTGCACGGACATGGCCGAGGCCACGATCAGCATTTCCGTCAAACAATGATGTTCATGACCGGCCAGAATCATGCGGGCCACACGCGGGTCCACAGGCAGTTTGGCCAGGGAACGGCCCACCTTGGTCAGGCGCTGCTGTTCATCCAGCGCACCCAGCTCTTGCAGAATCTGATAGCCATCGGCAATCGCCCGGCCCGTGGGCGGCTCCACAAAGGGGAAGGTTTCCACATCGTCCAGATGCAAGGCCTTCATGCGCAGAATCACCGAGGCCAGCGAGGAGCGCAAAATCTCGGGATCCGTAAAGGGGGGGCGGCTCTTGAAATCCTGCTCGTCATACAGACGAATACAGATACCGGGGCCAATACGACCGCAACGCCCTGCCCGCTGGCTGGCCGAGGCCTGACTGATCGCTTCAATACGCAGTTGCTCGACCTTGTTGCGCCAGGAATAGCGCTTGATACGCGCCAGACCACTATCGACCACAAAGCGAATGCCGGGCACGGTCAGCGAGGTTTCTGCCACATTGGTCGCCAGCACCACACGGCGCGCATTGCCTTTGGGTCGGAAAATACGTTCCTGATCCGCCTGCGACAGACGCGCAAACAAGGGCAGGATCACGGTATTGATGGGCTTTTCTTTTTCCAGCGCCTCGGTGGCTTCGCGGATTTCACGCTCACCAGGCAGGAAGACCAGAATGTCGCCCGTACCATGCCGGGCACATTCCTGCACTGCATCCACAATGCCTTGCATCAGATCCCGCTCTTCCTCGGAGGTGGAACGGCGTTCTTCGGCATCGACCAAAGACGGGTCCAGAATCGGGCGGTACACAATATCGACGGGATACAGACGGCCCGACACTTCAATGACAGGCGCCTTCTTGCCCTTGTGGGCAAAGTGCTGCGCGAAACGTTCGGCATCAATTGTGGCCGAGGTAATGATCAGCTTCAGGTCCGGACGCCGTGGCAACAGTTGCTTTAAAAAACCCAGCAGAAAGTCGATGTTCAGACTGCGTTCATGGGCCTCGTCAATAATGATGGTGTCATAGCGGCTTAACAGGGGATCGCGCTGGGACTCGGCCAGCAAGATCCCGTCTGTCATCAATTTGATGGCCGAGCGCGGTCCGGTCTTGTCGTTAAAGCGGATTTGGTACCCTACCCAGTCACCAATCTCCGATTGCAGCTCCTGGGCAATACGCTTGGCGACCGACGTGGCGGCCAGACGGCGCGGCTGGGTATGACCAATAATCTTGCCCTGCAGGCCACGGCCCAGCTCCAGACAGATTTTGGGTAATTGGGTGGTTTTGCCCGAGCCGGTTTCACCACACACAATGACCACCTGATGGTCTTTGATCGCCTGCGCAATTTCGGCCCGTCGGGCGCTGACTGGCAGGTCATCAGGATAAGAAATTGTTGGTAAAGAGTGTGGGTTTTCAGTCAATTCGTCGGACTCGTGCATGAAAGGTAGTTTCTGGTACAGACATCATTATAATTTTGGCTTGAAACCATTTGGACGCAAAGATCCCCCGCAATGAACACAGACATCCCCGACTCGTACAACGCCATCGAACCACCTGATGAATCCCAGGCACAATTTGTGCGATGGTTCAGGGAAGTGGCGCCTTATGTACACGATTTTCGTGGCAAGACGTTCGTGGTGGCCTTTGGGGGCGAGCTCATCAACGATGGACTGCTCTACACCCTGATCCCGGATTTGTCGCTGCTGTCAGCACTGGGCATCAAGCTGGTGCTGGTGCATGGCTCCCGCCCCCAGGTCAATGAGCAACTGCGCCTGAAAGGCGAAACCACGCAATTCGGTCGCGGTACCGAGCCAACCAGTGCGGTCGCTCTGGAATGCGCCAAAGAAGCCGCTGGTGAAATTCGCCTGGACATTGAAGCCGCTTTCAGCCAGGGTTTGCCCAACACCCCCATGTCACATGCCCAGATTCGTATCATTTCGGGCAACTTTGTGACCGCGCGTCCGGTGGGCGTGATTGATGGCCTGGACTTCAAGCATTCTGGCGCGGTACGCAAGCTGGACGTGGACGCCATGCGGCTGATCATGAGCCAAGGAGCGCTTATTCTACTCTCCCCATTGGGTTTTTCTCCAACTGGCGAGGCCTTTACCCTGGACATGGAAGATCTGGCCACCAGCACGGCCATCGCCCTGCGCGCTGAAAAGCTGATTTTCCTGACCCCGGAGCATATCGGGCACTCCAATAATCTGGATATCGATTCGGAGCTGGCTCGTGCCGATGCCGACTCCCTGCTGGCCTCGGGCAAGCTGGACGAGGACTGCTCCACCTTCCTGCGCTACGCCTCGCAAGCCGTCAAACGCGGTATTGCCCGTGCGCACTTGGTGCCCTACAAGCAGGACGGCAGCATTTTGCTGGAGATCTTCACCCACGATGGGGTGGGCACCATGGTGGTGGAAGACACACTGGACGATTTGCGCCCGGCCAATCTGGACGATGTGGGTGCAATCGTGCAACTGATCGAACCCCTTGAAATTGACGGCACCCTGGTCCCCCGCGGCCGTTCGGTCATCGAGCGCGAGGTGGAGCAGTTCACGGTTCTGGAGCACGACGGCATTATTTACGGCTGTGTGGCATTAATTCCGTACGAAGAAGAAAGCATGGCCGAAATGGCCTGTCTCATCGTGCACCCGGAATGGCAAGGCTCGGGCGAAGGTGAAATTCTCTTGCGCCATACCGAAGCCAAGGCCCGTGCGGCCGGCTTCAAGCGTCTTTTTGTGCTGACCACCCGCACGTCTCACTGGTTTATCAAGCGTGGCTTTGTACAAGGTGGCGTGTCCGATCTGCCCAAGGGCAAGCAGTCCCATTACAACCGTTCGCGCAACAGCATGGTCTTTATTAAAAAGCTGTAAGCCGGTTTGACCCTCCTGCGCCCCTAAGTACAATACGCCCATCCAAGCATTTGATTGAAAAGGAACACATATGGCACGCATGATTCACTGTGTGAAGCTGAAACAGGAAGCCGAGGGCCTGGAGTTTCCCCCCTACCCCGGCGAGCTGGGCACCAAGATCTGGCACTCGATTTCCAAACAGGCCTGGGCCAACTGGATGGACGTGCAAACCCGTCTGGTGAACGAGAACCGCCTGAACCTGGCCGATGCCCGTGCCCGCACGTATTTGAAAGAACAGATGGAGCAATATCTGTTTGAAGACAAGGACGTGGAAGCCGACGGTTTTACCGCCCCTTCCGCTTAAGTCCCGATTCAGGACACGCACGCAGACCCCGGAGCATTACCATCGTGCTCCGGGGTTTCTTTATTTTTGCCCCCGACTCCCCCGCCTTTCCCCGCATTCTTATCAAATAGCCCCACCTTCAGCACGCAGCCAAAACGTAATTAAATGAAACGCTGCGCGACAAGTTAGTTTCAGACTGGTCAAAAATCAAAAGAAATGGGATTTTTCTACAGTTACCTGAAGCCCTAAGGCACAAAATCACGGCTGGCCTTGATGCGCATACAGTGCCCAAGCCACACCGGCCCATCACGTGTCCATGTCTGAGCAGCCTTGCGCCGAGCCCTGCACAGCACCGCCGCTTACTGCTTTACCCACAGGAAAAGAAGTTCATGTGCCGCCTAGACCTACCCGAGATTGACCAGTACTCCACTCACTTGCGCCTGTGGCTGGTCAACCTGAGCTATTTGGAGGCTTTGTATGGGCCGCAGTTTCATGCTTTTGTGCTGGATACCGTGCAGCAAAGGCTGCTGGACTGTGGGCTGACTGCCAATGAAATCTTTATCCGGGGAGATTTTGTCCTGATTGCCTTGAAGCAGTTGGGCAAGCAACACCGCTTTCAGCGTACCCATCCCAATGCCCTGGCCCAATTGCTGGGTGCGGCACTGGAGTGTGACCCCATCACCCAGGATGAGCACCGCATCTACCTGCACACCCAGATGGCTTACCACTACGATAGCCGTCAGTACGACACGAATCAGCTCCACCCTCCCGCTCCCAACCCCTGCTCTCATAATCACCCAGCCACGCTGGCCGCCTGGCACAAGGTCTGGGCCAAGACGTACCGGGACGATATGAGTCTGGCAGTTCGCATGCTGGATGATTTACAGAATGGGCTGCTGGCCCTGGCCTTTCAGCCCATCTATCACCTGGGTGAAAAACACAAGAACAAGGACTTTTATGAAGAAGCCTTGATTCGTCACTGCGGCACGGCGGATTACTCTTTACCCGAGGCCATCGCCGCTCTGGAGCGGCTAGGTCTGGTGTCCCGGCTGGATCGCAGTGTCTTGGGCAGTGTGGTGGAGCTGCTCAGTACAAAACCCGGTCTTTGTCTGGGAGTGAATATCTCCGCAGGCTCCCTGCAGGACGATTTGTGGTGGCAGGATCTGTTCAGCTATCTGGACAGTCGCCCGGATGTGGCCCAGCGCCTGATTCTGGAGGTGACGGAAACCGGCACCATCGCCCACAAGCCCACGGCGCTGCGCCTGATTGCCCAACTGCAAAACCTGGGGGTACGGATTGCTCTGGACGACACGGGATCGGGCAATAGCACCCTGGCCTTTCTGGTGCAGACCCATGCCGACATTATCAAAATTGACCGCTCGATCTTGCTGCGGGCACGCAGCCCCGGTCAGCCAGCCCATTTGCTGCGCAATCTGGTCAATGTCTGCGCCGATTACAGCCCCTACGTGATCATCGAAGGTGTCGAGGACGAGGCTGATCTGGAGTTTGTGCGCCAGTCCGGTGCGCACGGCGTGCAGGGCTATCTGCTGGCCTTGCCAACGCTGACCCCGTCCTGGTGGAACTCAGCAGTATTGATTACGGTGCAGGATGCGGTACTGCTACGTACCCAGTTCTATCCTGACCAAGCCCCCCAAGGCTACGGCTTTAGTTTTTGAAAAGCAAACAAGCCTTGCATGGTGTCATGCAAGGCTTGCAGCAAGAAGGCCCGGGTCGGAATCAGGCTTTGTCTTCGGATTCCGGTTCTGGCAAGGGTTCACCACGTGCAGTACGCTCGGTGTTTTTCACACCGGTGTGACGCACGTCGTCACCACGCACCATGTAGATCACGCGTTCAGCCATGTTCTTGGCGTGGTCGCCAATACGCTCCAGCGCACGGGCGATAAAGATCAGATCAATGGAGTGCGAAATCGTGCGTGGATCTTCAATCATGTAAGTGATGATGTGACGCAGCGAACCCTTCCACTCACGATCCACTTCCTTGTCGCTACGCACAATCTGTGCTGCGTGTACGGCATCCTGGCGCGCAAAGGCGTCCAGCACATCGTTGATCATGCCAGCGACTGAGGAGCTCATGTGGCGCAGTTCCACCACGGGCTCGTAGCCAGCGGTACCTTCGTGCAGACGGCGAGCCATCTTGGCGATGCGCTCGGCCTCGTCCCCGCAGCGTTCCATATCGGTCAGCATTTTGGAGATGGACAGCAGCATGCGCAAGTCAATGGCGGTGGGTTGATTACGGGCGATCAGATTGGTGATGCGCTCGTCAATCTCCACCTCCAGGCGGTTGATTTCTTTTTCACGCTCGCGAACCTGATCGACCAGCGACATATCCCCGGTTTGCAGGGCTTCGGTCGCACTGCGAACCATAGATTCAACAATACCGCCCATCTGCAAGAACAGCGAACGGGTGGCCTCCAGATCGGAGTGAAACTGCTTATTGGTATGTTCGTTCATAGTGGCCTTCTGTAACAGCAAAATGGCTCGCGCCAGCGCTTAATCCGTGCATAGATTAAGCACCGATTATGACAGAGACATTAAAATTCAGAAACCGTCGCCTGGCAGGGTGCGCACACCCTGTTGACCGGCAATCAAGGCCACGCTGGCTGGGGTAATCGCGAACAGGCCACAGCACACCACACCGGGCATATTGTTGATCTGGGCTTCCAGAGCAGCCGGGTCTGCAATCGACAAACCGGACACGTCCAGAATCAGGCCACCGTTATCGGTGACAAAGCCCGTGCGCTCGACGGGATTACCGCCCAAGGCGCGCAATTGGCGAGCCACGGCATTCTTGGCCATGGGGATGACTTCCACCGGCAAGGGGAACGCACCCAGGCGATCCACCAGTTTGGAATCGTCCACAATGCACAGGAACTTGTCCGAGACCGAAGCCACGATTTTCTCGCGGGTCAAAGCGCCACCACCGCCCTTGGTCATGTTCAACGCCGCATCGATTTCGTCGGCACCGTCCACATACCAGTCCATGCGTTCGATGGTGTTCAAGTCTTGCACTGCAATACCCAGACTTTGCAGGCGAGCGGTCGAGCGCTCCGAGCTGGAAGCAGCAGCCTTGAAGGCATGTTTGTGCGCCGCCAGAGCATCAATAAACAAATCAACCGTGGAACCCGTACCCACACCCAGAATGGAATCCGGGGTCAGGAAAGGAAGGACGTAATCAACCGCAGCCTGAGCCACCTGTTGTTTGAGTTCGGTCTGTGTGTACATGGCAGATATAAAAATGGGGGGGCTTGGCCCCCCTTGGTTTACTTAAGAAAACGAGCGGCAAATTTGCCTTCGTTGAAACCCACGCTGACCTCGCCCTCGGGCGTAATCAGCAAGGGGCGGCGCACCAGCGCCGGAAACTCAGCAATCAAGGCCAGCCATTGGGCATCGTCCTGCGGCTCTTTACGTTCTGCAGGCAGATTACGCCAGGTCATGGAGGCACGGTTGACCAGCTTGGGCCAGCCACCCAGCTCCTGCGCCCATTGTTGCAGGCGGGCCGCTTCCAAGGGATGTTCGCGGTAATCCACAAAGTTCAAAGGCAGACCGTTTTGCTCAAACCAGGCAATCGCCTTTTGGCAGGTGCTGCAATTTTTCAAACCATACATCGTGAACACGGCAATACTCCTTATCAATCAGGCGCGACGCTCGCGGCGTACCTGCAAGCGGCTGGCGACCACAACAAAAATACCAATCACCAAAATCAGCAGGGTTGCCAACGCATTGATCTCGGGCTTGAGGCCCAAGCGTACGCGCGAAAACACTTCCACCGGCAAGGTGGTAAAGCCCGGACCGGACAGGAAGGAGGCGATCACCACATCGTCCAGCGACAAGGTAAAGGCCAGCAACCAGGCCGCCATCAAGGCAGGCACGATCGAAGGCAGGACCACCTGGAAAAACGCCCTCAAGGGGGTGGCACCCAAATCAAGCGCCGCTTCTTCCTGAGAGCGATCCAGCTCACGCATGCGCGATTGCAGAATCACGGTCGCGTACGCGGTGCACAGCACCACGTGACCAATCCAGATCGTGAAGATGCCGTTCTGTTCCGGCCAGCCAAACAGGGAGTTCAGCTCCACAAACATCAGCAGCAGGGAAATACCCAGCACCACTTCCGGGATGACCAGCGGTGCACTGACCAGACCGATATACAGAGCAAAGCCCTTGAAGCGTCCCATACGGGCCAGCACATAGGCGGCCCAGGTGCCCAGAATGGTAGCCATGGTCGCGGTCAGCACGGCTATCAGGAAAGACAGCTTGGCAGCACTGAGCAGCGCTTTATCCTGAAACAGGGACTCGTACCAGCGGAAGGAAAAACCCGACCAGGACGTCATGATGGCCGATTCATTAAATGAAAAGACGATCAGGAACAGGATAGGAATGTACAGAAAACCAAAGCCCAGCGTCAGGACGATGGCGCGCAGCCAGGGATTAGGCTTGGTCATGAGCGGCCTCCCCGTTGCGCTTCCATCTGTCGCATCTGGCTGTACTGGAAGAAAATCAAGGGAATGATCAAGAGCAGGACCATCACGCAAGTGACGGCAGCAGCCATCGGCCAGTCCGCATTATTGAAGAACTCGGTCCACATGACACGGCCCATCATCAAGGTGTCAGCCCCACCCAGCATTTCCGGAATCACGTACTCACCTACGGCCGGAATGAACACCAGCATGGCACCGGCAATCACGCCGGACATGGACATGGGCAAGGTGATATTCCAGAACGCCGACCAGGGACGCGCGCCCAGATCGTAAGCCGCTTCCAGCAAGCGCATATCCAGCTTTACCAGATTCGCATACAAAGGCAGGATGAAAAATGGCAGATAGGCATAGATCAAACCGATATAGACGGCCAGATCGGTGCGGTAGATTTCCAGCGGCGCATCAATAATGCCTATCCACAGCAAGACCTGATTGAGCAGGCCATCGCCACGCAAAATGCCTACCCAGGCGTAGACACGCAGCAGCATGGAGGTCCAGAAAGGCAGAATCACCGCCAGCAACAACAGACTACGCACGGCGGGTGAAGAGCGCGCAATGTAGTAAGCCACCGGGTAGCCGATCAAGATACAAAAGATCGTGGTGACGGCAGCCATCTTCAAGGAGCTGACGTAGGTGGCCAAATACAGATTGTCGCTGAACAGCAGGATATAGCCGCGCAGGTTCAGTACAAAGGAAATGCTTTCCTCGGCAAACTGGGCCAAGGGCGTATACGGCGGCACCCCGAAATCAAGATCGGCAAAACTGATCTTGAGCACGAGCAAAAATGGCACCAGCAGAAACAGGATCATCCACAGGAATGTGGGTGCGACCACCAGCGTGCGACTGGTAGGCAGCAGTTTGCGCCAGGACAGGTTCTTCATGTGCTCAGTACCGTTGCGCTATCGTCGGACCAGGACACGTAGACCTCTTCGTCCACGCCGGGAGCATCTGGCTGGGCCAAGGTACCACTGGGCATTTGCGCCTCGATCAGCATGCCGGCGTCCAGACGAATCTGGTAGCGGGTGTAGCTCCCCATCCAGGACACGTGGGTCACAATGCCGTGGCCCCAGTTGGTGTCCTCGGAAGGCAACTCACGACTCACCTTGATCTGCTCGGGACGAATGGACACATACACGTCCATGCCCAGCGGTTCGCTGATCCCGTGGCTGACATACAAGGGGCGGTTTAACTCCTCGCACTCGATATGAACGTGGTCCGGTTCGTCCACCGTCACTACGCCGGTGAACAAATTGGTGGAACCGATAAAGCCCGCCACAAAGCGCGAGTTCGGGAAGGAGTACACATCGTAAGGCGTACCGGACTGGATGATCTGCCCATCGGACATTACCGCCAGTCGGCTAGCCATGGTCATGGCCTCTTCCTGGTCGTGAGTCACCATAATGCAGGTCACTCCCACACGCTCCAGAATCTTGACCAATTCAATCTGGGTTTTCTGACGAATCTGCTTGTCCAATGCGGACATGGGTTCGTCCAGCAAGAGCAGCTTGGGACGCTTGACCAGGCTACGCGCCAGAGCGACACGCTGTTGCTGCCCGCCTGACAACTGATTGGGTTTGCGGCGTGAAAAACCCGCCATCTGCACCAGATCCAGGGCTTCAAATACGCGTTCGTGGATTTCGTTGCGGGGCACGCCTTCCTGCTTCAAGCCAAAAGCCACATTGGCCTCAACCGACATGTGCGGAAACAGCGCGTAGGACTGGAACATCATATTGACCGGCCGCCGGTAAGGCGGCAGGTCGGTAATATCCTCGTTGTCCAGATAAATCCGACCGGAAGTCGGCTCCTCGAAACCTGCCAGCATACGCAGCAAGGTGGATTTGCCACTGCCTGAACTACCCAGCAGCGCAAAAATTTCGTGACGGGCGACGTCCAGACTTACAGACTGGACGGCCACCGTATCGCCAAAAATCTTGACGACTTCGTCCACACGCACGAAAGCATCCTCGCCATCCATCCAGGGCGAGGTTCCGGTACGGATATCTTGCATGATGCCTTAACGTCCAGACTTGAGTTCAGCCCACAGGCGCGTTTGCAGACGCTGCACCTTCAGTGGCTGTGGTTTGATGACGAACAAAGTCTTGGAGACTTCGGGCGAAGGGTAAATCATGGGGTTGTCAGCTACTTCCTTGACCACGAACTCGCGCGCATCTTTATTGGCGTTCGGGTAGAACATGGTGTTGGTAATGGCGGCATGGACTTCCGGCGTTTCAATGTAGTTGATGAAGGCGTGGGCCTCTTTCACATTGCTCGCGCTCTTGGGGATGGCCATGGTGTCAAACCAGACCGGCGCCCCGCCTTGCGGAATGTAGTAGTCGATGGCGTACGGCTTTTTAGCCTGGCGCGCACGATCAGCGGAGATCATCACGTCGCCGGAGAAACCGTAGACCATGCACAGATCACCCGCGGCCAGCTCATCGATATAGCCCGAGGAGCTGAACTGACGCACGTAAGGACGGATTTGCTTGAGCAAGTCCAGGGCTTCGCGGTAATCGGCTTCATTGCTGCTGTTGGGGTCTTTGCCAATGTAGTGCAGCACGGCCGGGAACACCTGGGCGGCTTCGTCCAGAATGGAAATGCCACAGCCTTTCAGCTTCTCGGCATTTTCTGGCTTGAACAGCATGTCCCAGTTGCCCAGGTCCACCTGCTCGCCCATGATCTCCTTGACCTTGGTCACGTTGTAGCCCAGGCCATTGGTGCCGTAGCCCCAGGGAATCAGGTATTCATTGCCGGGGTCCACATCGGAGAGCAGCGCCATGATGTCCGGGTCCAGATGGGACCAGTTGGGAATCTGACTTTTATCCAGCTTCTGGAACAAACCGCCTTCGATCTGACGCGCTGCGTAATGCGTGGAGGGAACCACCACGTCGTACCCCGACTTGCCCGTCAACAACTTGGCTTGCAAGGTGTCGTTATTATCGTAAACGTCATAACGCACGGTAATGCCCGTGGCTTTCTGAAAGCCGGACAAGGTATCGGGGGCCGTATATTCAGCCCAGTTATAGACGTTAACAACCTGATTTTGTGCCTGTGCAACAGGCATGATGGCAGCAGCGGCCAGCAGGCCGGCGAGTACCTGTGGTGTGTTCATCCCAAAAGACATCACGAGTCCCCTTCCTATCGAAAGCGAAAAACCCAAAAGGCGAGATGATAAAGCTTTTTTAAAGCCCGTAGTCGTAATTAACGCTGCGTTTGGTGACGGTAAGCAGAAAACATCTGCTGCCACCACTGATCGCCACGCGGCCCACACACTTTGAGCAAAGATCGTCTCAGGCGTTGCACATTACCCAGCGCCTGGGCGGGGCTGACGGGCCCCTGTCGTGCACGGTCAAAATCGATCAGCCAGACTTTGTCATTCGCATCCAGCAAAATATTGTAGGCGTTAAGGTCAGCGTGCCAAACCTCGAATTGGTGCATGCGGACAATCTCGTGTGCCACCGCTTCGGGGGAGGCACGGTCCAGGCACAGAGTCAACGGCTGCACATTGGGCACCCGCTGGCTTATCAGAGCCGCATGGTACCAAAAACCCTGCTGCCACCATGCGCCCGCCAGCACTTTGGGGACGGCCAAACCCTTGTTGTGCAAATAAGACATCACCTGAAATTCTCGCCAGCTGCGAGTCCGGGATGCCCCTTGCCACAAGTAGGAGGACTCATTGAAGCGAGCCACCAGACCACCACGCCGGTAGTGGCGCAGCACCGCCTGACCAAAGGGCCCGTTCACAAACCAGGCGGCCTGACGACCACCCTGTCCCACCTTGCTGGCCTGGTCGCCATACGAGGTGGCCTCGAACCAGCGCTGCAAGGCCTCAGGCTCCAGATCCAGCTGATTGGCCAGCTCCGGTGCCAACAAGGCACCGCCACCGGGCAAGGAATAGACAGTTTCGGATTGGGTGCTCACGGCAGCTCCTCAGGCACGAACCAGCAACAGGGCCATGATCAATACCAGCATGCAGGCAAAAATAAACTTCAGACGATTCTCGGGCAAACGATAGGCCAAGCGCACGCCAAACGGCACCAGCAGCAGGCTGCCTATCGCCATCGGTATGCCGACCTGCCAGGTAGCCTGACCATGAAACGCGTACGTCGCCAAGGCGACCAACGTGCCGGGAATAATCATGGACAGGGCCAAGCCTTGCGCACCGGTCTGGCTATAACCCATACGGCTGGTCAGGAACGGCACCACCAGCACCGCACCGCCCACACCAAACACGCCTCCGGCCAAGCCCGCCATCATGCCTACCGCGATATACCACAGCTGGCCAAACGACTCCGGGTCCGGACGCGGCTTGTCACTGCGACGACGCCGCCGGGAAAAGCCTAGACTCTGGTCGAAATAATACAGGGCAATGGCCATCACAAATACAGAGTAAATGCGACGCAGCAAGATCGCATCCATGCCCAGAGCCAGACGTGCGCCCAGCCAGGTAAAGATAATGGAGGAGATCGCCCCCAATGCTGCCCGACGAAAATCAATGTGGTTGCGACGATGGTACTGACGCACGGTCAGCAGAACCGCAGGCACCACCATGATCAGGGCCGTACCTTGAGCGGTTTGCTGGTCCATGCCCAGAATCAGGCCCAGCAACGGAATAGCCAGCAAGCCGCCACCGATCCCCAGGACCCCGCCGGTATAGCCAATAAGCGCGCCTCCCAGCAAGCAGGCCAGGATCAACTCAATACTTATCATGGCGGTTACAGATTACGCAGACGGTCGACAGCGTCTTCCACCCGGTCTACCGCCCAGATTTCCAGGCCTTCGATCGCCTGACGCGGGGCGTTGCTCTTGGGAATCAAGGCAATGCTGAAGCCTAATTTGGCCGCTTCGCGCAAACGCTCCTGCCCACGCGGGGCCGGACGAATTTCACCGGCCAGGCCGATTTCCCCAAACACGACCAGACCCCGTGGCAAGGGGCGATTATTCAGGGAGGACAAAATAGCCAGCAGCACCGCCAGGTCAGCCGCTGGTTCGGTAATCTTGACGCCACCGACGGCGTTCACGAACACGTCCTGGTCGTAGGTGACCACACCAGCATGGCGATGCATTACCGCCAGCAACATGGCCAGACGGGAACTTTCCAGGCCCACAGACAGGCGGCGCGGATTGGGCACATGGGCCGAGTCCACCAAAGCCTGAATTTCCACCAGCAAAGGCCGTGTGCCTTCCTGAGTAGCCATGACGCAGGAACCGGCTACTGACTGGGAATGCTGGGACAAGAACAGGGCCGAAGGATTGCTGACTCCTTTCAAGCCTTTTTCCGTCATGGCAAACACGCCCAATTCATTTACCGCACCAAAGCGGTTCTTGAACGCGCGCACCATGCGGAAGGAGGAATGGGTATCCCCCTCGAAATACAGCACCGTATCCACAATGTGCTCCAGCACACGCGGACCGGCCAAGGTCCCGTCTTTGGTGACGTGACCGATAAAAATCATGGAGGTACCGCTTTGCTTGGCCAGACGGGTGAGCTGGGCCGCACATTCACGCACCTGCGATACCGAGCCTGGGGCCGCACTGAGCTGATCGGAATACAGGGTTTGAATCGAGTCGATCACCACCACGCTAGGCTGGTGCGACTGCAAGGCCTGGCTGATGGATTCCAGACGAATTTCAGCCAGCAGATCCACACCTTCGGTAGGCACGCCCAAACGGCGAGCACGCAAGGCGACCTGCTCGGCGGACTCCTCGCCCGTCACATACAGAACTTTGGTTTGCTGAGCCAAGGCTGCCATGGCCTGCAGCAGCAGCGTGGATTTACCGACACCGGGATCGCCCCCGATCAGGATCACGCCGCCTTCCACCAGGCCACCGCCCAGGACACGATCGAACTCGCCTATGCCTGTAGGCACACGCGGCAGTTCCCGTGCCTGCACATCGGAAAGACTTTGGACCGGGCTGGAGCCAGCCAGGGAAGCAAAACGATGCGCACTGGCCGCAGCCGGTGTTTCTACCGTTTCCTGCAAGCTGTTCCAAGCCCCGCAGGCCGGGCATTTGCCCGCCCACTTGGGTGTATCTGCCCCGCACTCCGTGCAAACAAATACAACTTTGGCCTTGCGGGCCGCACGAGTACTGGTGGCCATAGAAATTCCTTAACGTCCGGCCAAGCTGCCACCGCCATCCACGCCCAGGTTCTGGCCGGTGATATAAGCGGCTTCATCGCTTAGCAAGAAGGTAACCGCAGCAGCCACTTCGGCCGCCTGCCCAAAACGTCCCAAAGGAATGGAGGACAGGCTGCGCTGTTCGGCTTCGCTGCCGACGGGATGATTGGCACGGAACAATTCGGTTTCGATCGGACCAGGAGAGACCGCATTGACGGTAATGCCGTAAGGAGCCAATTCCAGTGCCCAGGTGCGGGTACAACCCAGCAAGGCACTTTTGGCCGCGGCATAGCTGGTGCGATCGGAACCGCCGTGCACAACACGACTGCAAATATTGACGATGCGGCCTTCCTTGCGCGCTTTCATCGAAGGGATGAAAGCCTGGGCCACTTGCACCGCCACACGTACATTCAGGTCAAACACCTGATAAAGATTGCCCAGGTCCACCTGACCAATCGGTTCGGGCGCGACCATACCTACGTTGTTCACTACCGCATCAACGGGATATTTTTCGCGGATAACGCGCAGCATTTCCTCGGTTTCGCCTGCATTGCTCAAATCGCAGGAGTACAGATATCCGGGGAAATCAATGCTTTCGGTGTGGCGGGCCAGACCCACAACGTGGGCCCCGGCATCAGCCAGCCTTTGGCTGATTGCCCAGCCGATTCCTTTGGTAGCGCCGGTAACGAGTACACATTTATTTTTCATGGCTATGCCTTGTTGGTGTTAATCCTGGATGACGCGCGGCACGCGTGGGGCGACCGCGCAAATCAATTCGTAGCCCAGGGTTCCGGCTGCCGCAGCAACCTCATCCACACTGGGCCCGCCTTGACCGAACAACACCGCCTGACTGCCTACACCGGCGGCGGGCACCGGGGTCAGGTCGACTGCCAGCATGTCCATGGACACACGACCGAGCAAACGGGTACGCACCCCGTTCACGGTAATCGGGGTGCCAGTTCCCGCGTGACGCGGGTAACCATCGGCATAGCCACAAGCCACCACGCCAATACGCATGGCCTGCTCGGCAATGTACGTATGGCCGTAGCCAATGCCCTCGCCCTGCTTGACGCCGCGCACGCTGATCAGCTCTGCGGCCAAAGTCATACCAGGCTGCAGGCCGAAGTCCTCGGCGCTGATGTCCGCAAAAGGAGAGCTGCCGTACAGACAAATACCGGGGCGTACCCAGTGATCCGGACCGGAGGGCATGTATGCACCCAGGTCAGGGCTTAGTGTTGCCGCTGAATTGCACACACTGACCGGGCCCGGCAAGCCGTCGGTGATCCGGTTAAAGCAGCGAATCTGCTCCAGCGTGGCGTCAATGTTGTCGTCAGCGCGCGCAAAGTGCGTCATGCGCCCCACGGTTCCCAGCTTGCCCGCTTTTTGCAGACGCTGAGCGCGTTCGAAGGCGGCGGGGTAATCGTCCACGCTGAAACCCAGACGGTTCATGCCGCTATTGAGCTTGACCATGGCATTCAAGGCCACCCCGCCCTTCCACTGCTCCAGCATCTTGAGCTGCTCGTGGCAATGAATGACAGTGGTCAGGCCAAACTCGGCCAGCACATCCAGATCTTCAGGCTGGAAAAAACCTTCCAGCAACATGATGGGGCCGGTCCAACCGGCAGCCCGACAACGTATGGCTTCTTTCAGGTCCAGCATCGCCATGCCTTCGGCGGCACTGAATGCCCGCACCGCATTTTCGATGTCATGACCGTAAGCATTGGCCTTCATGACGGCCCAGATATGGGGCCGTTTTACGCCGGATGGAGCCGTGGCGTTATTCAGGCTCTGAATAACCATATCGAGATTGTGACGCAGTGACGCAATATGAATGGTGGCCGAGATAGGACGTGGCATGGTTCTCCCCGAAGCAATACGAAAGTCTAAACCAGCCCTAGTGGAAACGAAAGCCGTATACTGGCGGACTATGTCTATCGAGCACTATGAAAACTTCCCTGTCGCCTCTGTGCTGCTACCTCGTCGGCTACGCCGACCGGTCACCGATATTTATCGTTTTGCCCGCAGCGCCGACGACATTGCTGATGAAGGCGATTTAAGCGCTGCCGAGCGCCTGGAACTGCTGGCGCAGTTCGAAGCCGGAATAGAACAACTGCAGTATCACCAGCCCGTCCTGGCCGATACCCCGCACAGCGAAATTTTTGTCCCTTTGGCCAGCAGCATCAGCAACTTCCAGTTGCCGCTCAAGCCTTTTCTGGACCTGCTGTCTGCGTTTCGC
This sequence comes from Alcaligenes sp. GCM10023179, assembly GCF_042653705.1. Taxonomy (NCBI): domain Bacteria; kingdom Pseudomonadati; phylum Pseudomonadota; class Betaproteobacteria; order Burkholderiales; family Alcaligenaceae; genus Alcaligenes; species Alcaligenes sp. GCM10023179. The sequence continues at coordinate 35,651 of NZ_JBHSIQ010000002.1, forward strand.
CAGGATGTCACCACTCATCGCTATAGCGATATGGCCCAGGTGCTGGATTACTGTACCCGCTCGGCCAATCCGGTCGGCCGTTTGATGCTGCATCTGTATCAAGCCCACAGCCCGGAGCTGATCGAGATGGCCGACTCCACCTGTACCGGTCTGCAACTGGTTAATTTCTGGCAGGACGTGGCACTGGACTGGCACAAGAACCGTGTCTATATCCCGCAAGACCTGCTGGCCCAATATGATCTGGATGATGATTACATCCAGGCCCGTACCCAGCTGCTGCGTCAGCCCGAGGCCGATGCCCGCTGGCAGGAAATGATGCAGTTGCTGGTTACCGATGCCCGTCAACGCCTGCAAGCCGGGCTGCTGCTGTCCAGCTATCTGTCCGGGCGCATCAGCCTGGAACTGAAAATGATGGTATTGGGCGGCCTGCGTATTCTGGAACGCCTGGAAGCGGTAAAGTTTGATGTCTTCAGCCATCGTCCCACCCTGTCCCGCCTGGACTGGCTACGCCTGATTACCCGCGGCTTGAGCCGTACCCCTTACCGACCCTGAACGTCCATGAGCCCAGACGAGTATTGTCAGAACAAGGCAGCCCAAAGCGGCTCCAGTTTTTACTACGCCTTTTTGTTTCTGCCGCCTGAACGCCGCCGTGCCATCACGGCGCTGTACGCGTTTTGCCGCGAGGTGGACGACGTGGTGGACGAGGTTCACGAGGAATCGGTCGCCCGCATGAAGCTGGTCTGGTGGCGCACGCAAGTGGCCGATCTGTACGAAGGCCGTGCCCATCACCCGGTCATGCAGGCTCTGGCGCCCCATATCAAGGCGTTCGATCTGCCTCAGGACGAACTGCTGGCCGTGATTGACGGCATGGAAATGGATCTGGATCAGGTGCGCTACCAAAGCTGGAGCGAGCTGGAACGCTACTGTTGGCACGCCGCCAGCGTGGTGGGACTGCTGTCGGCGCGTATTTTTGGCCAAACCCAGGAACAGACCAGCGATTATGCCCAAAAACTGGGCCTGGCTTTTCAGTTGACCAATATCATCCGCGATGTGGGCGATGACGCTCGTCGTGGCCGCATCTACCTGCCCCAGGAAGATCTGGACAAGTTCGGTGTATCGCCTCACGAGATCCTGGATCAGCAGCATTCGGAGCGCTTCGAGGCCCTGATGGCCTTTCAAACCGAACGCGCCCAGGACTTGTACCGACAGGCCATGCGCGCCCTGCCCGCTGTGGATCGCCGGGCACAACGCCCAGGCCTGTTGATGGCCGCCATCTACCATGCCCTGCTGGTGGAAATTGCCAATGATCGTTGGCATGTACTGGAACAGCGCATTTCGCTGACACCCATTCGCAAATTCTGGTTGGCCTGGAAAACCTGGGTATCGGGCGGCCGCAGCTTGCAACGCAAACTGGGCCGATGAAAGTCGCGGTTATCGGGGCGGGCTGGGCGGGCTGTGCTGCCGCCTGGCGGCTGAAGACGCAAGGCCATCAGGTCAGTGTCTTTGAAGCCTCGCGCCATATAGGCGGGCGTGCCCGCCGCATCCACAGCCCCAATCTGGGGCGTGATACCGATAATGGCCAGCACATCATGCTGGGCGCCTACTCCGTCATTCTGGGTTTGATGGGGGAAATCGGACTGGACGAAGCATCCCGTCTGGAACGCAAGGATCTGGACGTGATCTCGGCCGATGGGCGCTTTCGCCTGCGCAATCGCCCCTTGCCCGCCCCCTTTCATTTATTGACTGGCCTGTTGGGCGCCCAGGGCCTGAGCTGGTCGCAGAAAATCAAGCTGGCACGTTTTTGCCGCTGGCTGATGAAACAGCAATGGCGCACCCCGGATGGTCTGACGGTTTTGCAGCTCCTGGAGCAGCATCAGCAAGACAGCCATGTCATCCGTTTGTTCTGGCAGCCGCTCTGCGTGGCGGCCATGAACACGCCCATTGAGCAAGCCTGCGCCCAACTCTTTGCCCATGTCTTGCGCGACAGCCTGGGCGGTCCCCGGCAAGCCAGCCAAACCTTGATTCCCTTGATGGATTTAAGCCAGCTCTGGTGCGAGCCCGCCCTGCGTGACATTCAGCTACAGCTGGGCCACAGAGTACAAAGACTGGAACTGACAGAGTCAGGTGTACAAATTGACGGCCTGCAGTTTGATGCAGCCATTGTGGCCTGCCCGCCCGTCCAGGCTGCGCGCCTGCTGCATAGCCTACCCAGCAGCCCGGCCAGCGAACAACTGCTGGCCGATCTGGAAGCCTTCAGCTACATCCCTATTGCCACCCTGTATCTGGAATTGGAACAGGCCTGGAATCTGCCCCATTCCATGTTGATGCTGGACGATAAAAGCGGCAGTGGTGGCCAATGGCTGTTTGATCACAGCGCCCTGAAACCGTGCAGCGGTGAAACGCTGGTGGGGATCGTCATCAGCGATGCTGTGCGCCTGCAAGCGCTGGACCGCGCGCAAGCCATTGCCGCGATCATCGAGCAGGTCCGCAGCCAGACCCGGCACCTGGAAGCCATGCCTGCCATACGGGCCAGCGAGCTGATTATCGAAAAACGGGCTACGTTTGCGGCTGTGCCCGGTCTGCGTCGCCCTTCGGTAGCGACACCTTGGCCAGCTATTCGCCTGGCAGGCGACTGGACCGATACCGGCTACCCCGGTGTGCTGGAAGGCGCTGTGCGCAGCGGGCTGAAAGCCGCGCATCTGTAAGGGCCACGACTGAGCACTACTGCGCCGACGGTGTCAGCAAAGTCTGCGCAGGCTTATGAGCAGCCAGAAACTCCGATTGAAACAGGCACATGCGCACCACATCCCGATACTGGCCGTTAATGAAGAACTCGTGCTTGAGCTCGCCTTCCACCTGAAAACCAAACTTCTGATAAATGTGAATGGCCTTGTGGTTTTCCTTGTCCACAATCAGCACGATCTTGTACAGGTTCAGCACTCCAAAGCCGTACTCGATAGCCAGTTTGGTCGCCCGCGAGGCAATGCCCTTGCCCTGGAACTCCGGCGCAATAATGATCTGGAACTCTGCCCGGCGGTGTACATAATCAATTTCCACCAGTTCCACCACGCCGGACGGCTGCCCTTCCCACTCCACAACGAAACGACGTTCACGCTGATCGTGAATATGCTCATCGTACAGAGCCGCCAGCTCGCCATAGGTTTCGTAAGGTTCCTCGAACCAGTAGCGCATCACGCTGGCGTTATTGTCCAGCAAATGCACAAAGCGCAAGTCTTCGCGCTCCAGCGGGCGTAATTTAACGTGAGTCGTTTTACTCATGATTTTTCTATCCTTTCTCTATGTTCGATAGACGAGCCGCCTATCTGCCTATACCAAAGGCCATAGACATCATGCCCGCATATCGTGTGTTTTTGATGAAGGCCTGATAGAAAAAGTTCAGTTGGCTGCAAAACCGCAGCCCGACCAGTCTTGCGGCAAAACCGGCCAAAAACGCAAAAACCCCGATTTCTGCTTTCCTGCATAGCAAACTGAACATCAGTCAGGCCAGCAGGAATATCAAAATCGGGGTTTGAAACTACTACCTAGCCGCTGTGGCTGCGCCAGCCCGGAGCTAGCGCAGGTAGCGGGCATCAGGTTGGGGCGTGTTCCTCGATGTAGCGACGTACTTGAGCTACATCCGAATCCATCACCACCACCTTCTGTGGCAAGTCTGCCAAACCGGTCAGGTGCGCAGGCACCGGAGCGGGCTGACCAATCGCTTCTTCGATTGTCTCGGAGAACTTGGCAGGCAGCGCGGTTTCCAGCACCAGCATGGGGATGCCTTCTTCGCGGAAGTTCTGAGCCACCTTGACGGCGTCTGCCGTGTGCGGGTCGATCAGAGTCTGGTACTGCTTGTTCACCTGAGCAATGGTGTTCAGACGATCCTGGTGCGAGCTGGCACCAGCCACAAAGCCGAACTCTTCCTGGAAGCGTGGCAGATGCTCGCTCAGGTCGAATTGGCCTTCTTTGGCCAGCTGCTCCCACAATGCCTTGACCTTGCTGCCATCACGGCCCAGCAGATCAAACACAAAGCGCTCGAAGTTGGAGGCGCGGGAAATGTCCATGGATGGGCTGGACGTGGCGTAAGTTTGCTCGGAACCACGGGGACGATAAATACCGGTGCGGAAGAATTCTTCCAGCACGTTGTTTTCGTTGGTGGCCAGAACCAGCTTGGCGATAGGCAGCCCCATCTGACGAGCAATGTGGCCCGACAGAATATTGCCGAAGTTACCCGAAGGAACGGCAAAAGAGACTTTCTGACCCGCCTGGCTGGTGCTTCGCAGCCAGCCCCAGAAGTAGTACACCACCTGAGCCGAAATGCGGGCCCAGTTAATGGAGTTCACGGCGCCCAGATGCCATTTGGACTTGAACTCCAGATCACCCGCCAAGGCCTTGACGATGTCCTGGCAATCATCGAACACACCTTTCACCGACAGGTTGTGGATGTTTTCGTCTTGCAAGGAGTACATCTGAGCGCGTTGGAAAGCACTCATGCGACCATAAGGCGAGAGCATGAACACGCTGACGCCACGCTTGCCGCGCAAGGCGTATTCAGCCGCCGAACCCGTGTCGCCAGACGTGGCACCCACAATGTTCAAGGTGCTGTTGCGCTGTGTCAGCACGTATTCGAAAACCTGGCCCAGGAACTGCATGGCCATGTCTTTAAAAGCCAGGGTTGGGCCTTGGGACAAGCCCAGCAAGGAGAAACCGGGTTCCAGTTCCTTGACCGGTACCACCTGCTCGCTGTCGAACACGCCGGGGGCATAAGCACGTGCCGTCAAGGCGGACAGTTCATCAGCCGGAATATCGGTGACGAACAGGCCCAGCACTTTGGCGGCCAGTTCGGGGTAGCTCAGGGCGCGCCAGGACTCCAGCGTTTCTGCACTGACTTGAGGGTAGCTCTCTGGCATGGCCAAACCGCCATCCGGAGCCAAGCCTTCCAGCAAGATGTCCGAAAATGGCTGGGCCTTCATGCCGCCACGAGTAGAGATGTAATTCATTACAGGTTCTCCACGCGCAGACGGGTCACGGCAGACTGAACAAAAGGCAGATTCTGAATCTGGCTGATCGCACCATTGATGGCACCTTCACGCGCTTCATGCGTCAGGAAGATGATGTCAGCCTGTTCACCGGCTGGCTCCTGGAACATGGAACCGATCGAGATCGAGGCTTGCGCCAGAATGCGAGCCACATCAGCCAGAACACCAGGACGGTCATCCACACGCAAACGCAGGTAGTACGAGGACACCACTTCATCCATAGGCAGGATGGGCGTATCGGACATGGCGTTGTGCTGGAAGGCCAGGTAAGGCACGCGATGTTCCGGTTCTGCCGTTTGCAGACGGGTCACATCCACCAGGTCCGCCACCACCGCCGAGGCGGTTGGCAAGGCGCCGGCACCGGCACCGTAGTAAACGGTTTGGCCCACGGCATCGCCATGCACCAGCACCGCGTTCATGGCACCTTGGACATTGGCCAGCATGCTTTGCAGTGGAACCAGTGTGGGGTGTACGCGCAGTTCGATACCTTCTTCACGGGCGCGGGTAATACCCAGCAGCTTGATGTTGTAGCCCAGGCGTTGTGCGTGTTGCAGGTCTTCCAGTGCCAGGCTGGTAATGCCTTCCACGTGAGCCTTGCTAAATTGCACGGGGATACCAAAGGCCAGGGAGGCCAGCAGGCTCAGCTTGTGCGCAGCATCCACACCTTCAATGTCGAAAGTAGGATCGGCTTCGGCGTAACCCAGACGCTGGGCATCGGCCAGGGCTTCAGCAAAGCTGACACCACGGTTGCGCATTTCGGACAGGATGTAGTTGGTGGTGCCGTTGATAATGCCGGCCAGCCACTGAATACGGTTGGCCGTCAGGCCTTCGCGAATTGCCTTGATGATAGGAATACCACCGGCCACAGCGGCTTCGAAGGCCACCATGACGCTACGCTCGTGAGCAGCGGCAAAAATCTTGTTGCCATGCTTGGCCAGCAGCGCCTTGTTGGCGGTGACCACGTGCTTGCCCTGGGCAATGGCTTCCATGACCCACTCGCGTGCCAGGGTGTCGCCCCCCACCAGCTCGACCACAATATCGATCTCGGGGTTACGCACCACATCCATGCCGTCTGTGGTCAGGGTGACCTCGTCCCCCACCAGCGCGCGTGCCTTTTCCAGGTCACGCACAGCAATAGCGACCACCTCAATACGGCGACCGGCGCGGCGAGCGATTTCATCTGCATTGCGTTTCAATACGTTCCAGGTGCCGCTGCCAACCACACCCAAACCCAGCAAACCTACTTTGATAGGACTCATTGAACAAATCCGTCCTTACGGAACATTTCTTTGATGCCGCGTACCGCCTGACGGGTACGTTGCTCGTTTTCGATCAGCGCAAAGCGCACATAGTTGTCGCCATACTCACCAAAGCCGATGCCGGGGGATACGGCTACTTTGGCATCGCTCAGTAAGCGCTTGGCAAACTCCAGCGAACCGATGTCCTTGTAGAACTCGGGAATCTTGGCCCAGATATACATTGATGCCTTGGGGACATCGACCATCCAGCCTGCTTCATGCAGGCCCTTGGCCAATACGTCGCGACGGCGGCGGTACTGCTCCACCACCTCGCTGACACAATCTTGTGGTCCTTCCAGCGCCGCAATGGCGGCCACCTGAATCGGTGTGAAGGTACCGTAGTCGTGATAGCTCTTGATACGTGCCAGGGCATTGACCAAGGACTCGTTCCCCACCATGAAGCCAATACGCCAGCCGGCCATATTGTAGCTTTTGCTCATGGTAAAAAACTCGACTGCGACATCGCGCGCACCTTCCACCTGCATGATGGAGGGGGCCACGTAGCCGTCAAAGGTAATGTCGGCATAGGCCAGATCGTGTACCACCAGAATATTGTGCTCGCGTGCCAGCGCCACAATACGCTCAAAAAAGGACAGCTCCACACACTGGGCCGTCGGATTGCTGGGAAAACCCAGAATCATCATTTTGGGCTTGGGAATGGACTCCCGCACGGCTTTTTCGATTTCCTCGAAAAAGTCCACGCCGGGGACCATGGGCACCGAACGGATATTCGCGCCGGCAATGACGGCGCCATAAATATGAATCGGGTAACTGGGGTTGGGCACCAGAACGGTGTCGCCCTTGTCCAGGGTTGCCAGCATCAAGTGGGCCAGACCTTCTTTGGAACCGATGGTAACGATCGCTTCACTATCAGGATCCAAGTGCACATTGTAGCGGCGCTCGTACCAATTGGTCACGGCTCGGCGCAGACGCGGAATGCCTTTGGAGACAGAATAACCATGAGTGTCCGGGCGGGTGGCCGCCTCGACCAGCTTTTCCACGATGTGCGCCGGTGTCGCGCCGTCCGGGTTCCCCATGGACATGTCGATAATGTCCTCGCCACGACGGCGGGCGGCCATTTTCAGCTCGCCTGTAATGTTGAACACGTAAGGCGGCAAACGCTCGATGCGCGGAAAGCGAATCATGACATTCCTTGAGAAGAAAACAGCGAAGACCCAAACCAAAAGGTGCGAAGTAAATCAAAGAGTTTAATCCATGATTGACTTACTGAGAATCACTGCAAACAGATCAGGTGCCGCATCGTCCCTGACTCTTTGCGCTATCATCGACCCTGTAACGGGAGAGACTCATCGTGCAACTGCAACGCGAACACAATCCAGCCATGAATGCCATCACCGCTTACGGTGAGGACTATGTGGCAATCAACTTTCAAAACCACGATCATTCCATCTTCTTTAGCCCTGAAGGTCCTGTGCAGGACCTGGCCATTCAAAGCGCAACCGAGCTGACAGCCCCGTTGCTGCGCCGGATTGCCGGACTGGAATCGGTCAAGCAAGACCCCATGGCCTTTCTGGACGACGCCCCGCCGGCGCGCCCTGACAACGCCCCCGAATTGATCTTGATTGGGACTGGCCAGCGCCAACACTTTCTGCACCCGGCTGTCACGCAGGAAATGCTGCAGTGGGGCATAGGTGTGGAAATCATGGATACCCAGGCCGCCGCCAGAACCTACAATATCCTCATGTCCGAAGGCCGCAAAGTTGTCGCCGCCTTACTCATACAGGAAAAAGCATGACAGCCCTACAAATTGGTGCCCCCATCCCCGACTTTTCCGTGCCCTCCACCCAGGGCGAGTTCAGCGCCGCTGACCTGAAAGGAAAAATGACAGTGTTGTACTTTTACCCCAAAGACAACACGCCGGGCTGCACCACCGAGTCCCAGAATTTCCGCGATGCCCTGCCCGAATTTCAGGCTGCAGGCGCACAAATCATTGGCGTTTCGCGCGACTCGCTCAGTTCGCACGAACGTTTTATCGACAATCAAGCCCTGACTTTCCCTTTGCTTGCCGACACCGAAGAGCGCTTGTGCGAACTGTTTGGGGTCATGAAAATGAAAAACATGTACGGTAAACAGGTACGTGGCATCGAGCGCAGCACCTTTTTGATCGACGCCCAAGGTGTGTTGATTCAAGAATGGCGTGGCATCAAAGTGCCCGGCCACGTCCAAGCTGTATTACAGGCTGTTCAGCAAGCCGCCTGAAACCTTACCGTGCCGACTTGCAGGTCGGCACACAACCAGGAGTACGTGTTATATGCCGCTACCAACGTTGCCCACCAAGCTGGGAACCCTGCTTAGCGAAAAAGATGACAGTGTCATCCTTGCCGATCCACCCGTACCACTAGACGAACCCGACACTCCCCCCGCCAGCCCCAAAGCCGCCCCCAGTAAAGCGGCTGCTACGCCACGCTCCAAAAAGCCTGCGCCCGTCAAAACGGCGCCCGCGGCCCCCGCAGCAGCGCCTGCGCCCGCCAGTGTGGCCAAAGCAGCTCCCAGCAAAAGCGCTGCCGCCAGCCCTGCCCAGGCTCCCAAGCCTGTCGCCGGCGCAGCCAGCAAACGCACCCGTCTGGCCCCCACCCAGCGCAAATTGTTTGTGCTGGATACCAACGTCTTGCTGCACGACTCCAATTCGCTGTTCAAGTTTGAAGAGCACGACATCTTCCTGCCCATGATGGTGCTGGAAGAACTGGATCACCAGAAAAAGGGCCTGTCCGAAGTGGCCCGCAATGCGCGTCAGGTCAGCCGCTCCCTGGAAGGGCTGGTGGGCGATCATGGTCTGGACAAGCCCATCAATCTGGATGGCATCGGCAATACCGAAGCGCGTGGCGCCGTCACCTTCCAGACCAGCGCTCTGGATACCACCCTGCCTATCCAGCTGCCGCTGGGCAAGGCGGACAACGCCATTTTGGCCGTGGTCAATGCCCTGACCCAGAGCATGCCCAAACGCGAAGTGGTGCTGGTGTCCAAAGACATCAATATGCGTCTGAAGGCCAAGGCACTGGGCCTGCTGGCCGAAGACTACCGCCACGATCACGTTCTGGATGACTCCGACCTGCTGTATGACGGTGTCATGCCCTTGCCGGACAATTTCTGGACCAAGCACGGCAAGAACATGGAGTCCTGGCAACAGGGTGGCACCACCTTCTACCGTATCAGCGGACCGCTGTGCAGCCAGTTCATGGTCAACCAGTTCGTATTTACCGAAGGCGACGATCCCTTGTATGCCCAGGTACGCGAAACCGCTGGCAATACCGCCGTACTGGCCACCTTGCGCGACTACAGTCACGGCAAGAACAACGTCTGGGGCATTACGGCTCGCAACCGCGAACAGAACTTTGCCCTGAACCTGTTGATGAACCCGGATTTTGATTTCGTCTCCCTGCTGGGCCATGCCGGTACCGGTAAAACGCTGCTGGCCCTGGCCAGTGCGTTGACCCAAACCCTGGAGACCAAGCGCTACAACGAGATCATCATCACCCGTGCCACCGTGCCTGTAGGAGATGACATTGGCTTCCTGCCCGGTACCGAGGAAGAGAAAATGCAGCCCTGGATGGGTGCGCTGGAAGACAACCTGGAAGTGCTGCATCTAGGCACCGGCAAGTCCTCCAGCAACCTGAACAACCCACAAGGCGCCGAGGCTCCGCGCAACTCCACCATGGAACTGGTGCGCTCCAAGATCAAGGTCAAATCCCTGAGCTTCATGCGCGGTCGTACCTTCATGAACAAGTTCCTGATCATCGACGAGGCGCAGAACCTGACGCCCAAGCAGATGAAAACACTGGTGACGCGCGCCGGTCCAGGAACTAAAATTGTCTGCTTGGGCAATATTGCCCAGATCGACACGCCCTACCTGACCGAGGGCAGTTCGGGGCTGACCTACGTAGTAGACCGATTCAAAGGCTGGCCGCATGCAGGCCACATTACCTTGCAACGTGGTGAGCGCTCCCGTCTGGCCGATTACGCCAGCGACGCACTCTAAACCGAATCGCTACTCACTCAAACCGGGTCCTGGACCCGGTTTTTTTTTACCGCCAGGCTGCATCAAGGCCAACAAGCACAGCAAAGACGCAGCGTGGAGGATTTTTAATGACTGTTATGAAACGTACCGCACAGCCCATCGGGCTTACCATGGGCGATGCCGCTGGCATAGGCCCGGAAATTATTGCCCGCCTGATTGTTGAAGGCCTGCCCCACCCCGCCGTAGTCTATGGCGATGCGGGTGCGCTGCGCCGTGCCCTGACACTGATTGGCGCCGACCAGGACTGGCACGTCGAGGAGGTGGAGCAGCCTGTTTGCACACCCAAGGGGCTCATTGCCGTCCTGAATCGCTGGCAAGCCCTGCCCGACGGTCTGCCCTATGGCGAAGTTAACGCTCAGGCCGGACGCGGCGCCTACGAATATCTGTGCCACGCTATTGATGATGCCCAAGCCGGTCTGATCCGTGCCATCGTCACCGCCCCACTGAACAAGCTGGCCATGCAAAAAGGCGGTATCGATGCCCCTGGCCACACCGAGATTCTGGCCGAGCGCAGCCACACCGAGCACTACGCCATGATGCTGGCTAACGAACACTTGCGCTCCATTCTGGTCACCATTCATGAGCCGCTGGCCCGTGTCCCTTCCCTGATTACTACAGAACGCGTCTTGCAAACCATCCGGCTGGCACAGTTGGCCTGCACCCAGGCCGGGATCGCCAAGCCCCGTGTGGCTGTGGCAGGCTTGAACCCCCATGCCGGTGAGGGTGGCAAATTCGGCTCTGAGGATATTGAGCAGATCACACCGGCTATTGAACAAGCCTGCGCCGAAGGCATCCAGGCCAGCGGCCCCTGGCCCGGCGACACGATCTTCATGCGGGCTCGTCAGGGAGAGTTCGATATTGTGGTGGCCCAGTACCATGACCAGGGGCTGATTCCCATCAAGCTGCTGGGTCTGGACGAAGGCGTGAACGTGACGGTAGGTCTGCCCTTTATTCGCACCAGTGTCGACCACGGCACCGCGTACGACATTGCCGGACAGGGTAAGGCCGACGCCTCCTCCCTGGGCTATGCCTACCGTATGGCTCTTTCCATGAGCGCGCATCAAGCATGATCAAGCGCTTACCGATTGACCCGTTTTTGCTGAAGCTGTTTGCCACTGTTGCTCTTGCCAGCCTGCTGCCCGCTCAAGGTTGGGGCGTGCCTCTGTTCCAACACATCACGCAGATCGCGATTGCCCTGCTGTTCTTTCTGCATGGTGCCCGCCTGTCTCGTGAGGCTATCTGGGGCGGCTTGTCCCACTGGCGTTTGCACCTGTTGATTCTGTCCGTCACCTTTGTGCTCTTCCCTATTCTGGGCAGTGGCGTGGCGGCTGTGCTGCGTCCCTGGCTAACCGACAATCTGTACCTGGGAATTCTGTTTCTGGCTTGCCTGCCCAGCACCGTGCAATCTGCGGTGGCGCTGACCGCAATGGCTAGAGGGAATGTGCCGGTGTCGATTTGCAGCGCCTCGGCCTCCACCTTGCTGGGGGTGTTCATCACTCCCCTTCTGGTCGGCATCATGCTGGCAGGTGCCACCAGCGCCCAGGCCACCGTGTCGCTGGAGGCGGTGGGAAAGATCATGCTGCAGCTATTTTTCCCCTTTGTCTTCGGGCATATGCTGCGTCCCCTGATCGGCGCCTGGGTCATGAAGCGCCAGCAACTGCTGAAAGTCGTGGATCAAGGCTCGATTCTGCTAGTGGTGTATACGGCTTTTTCAGGCGCGGTGGTGGGCGGTCTGTGGTCCTCCACCCCATTGAGTGCCTTGGGACTGATTGTGCTGTCCAACGCCGTTCTGCTGACCTTGGCGCAAGTGCTGGCCTGGAACCTGGGGCGCTGGCTGGGCTTTTCCTTTGAGGACCGTGTCAGCCTGCTGATGTGCGGCTCCAATAAAAGCCTGAGCAGCGGCATCCCGATTGCCAATGTCATTTTCCCTAGTGCCATGGTCGGGCCTATCATCTTGCCGATCATGTTGTTTCACCAGTGGCAGCTACTGGTATGTGCATGGCTGGCGAAAAGACTGGCGGCTCGAAGTGAAAACTAAGAGGACGGCGAACCACCTTGCCTGACTACCCATACACGCTGAACGATGAATAAAAAAGAGGCATACCAAGGTATGCCTCTTTTTTGTCCTGACATCTGGCAAACGGCCTCACAAGCCCGCGCACTGAAGCAGCCACTGTGCTTTTTAATTGGGCATGTAATCCAGAAAGCGCGTGCTGGCTCCGGCGAAGGTCAAGCGAACCGAACCAATAGGACCGTTACGCTGTTTACCAATAATAATTTCAGCCGTGCCTTTATCGGGCGAGTCCGGGTTGTAGACCTCGTCACGGTAAATAAACAAGATCAAGTCAGCATCCTGCTCAATAGCGCCGGATTCGCGCAAGTCACTCATTACAGGACGTTTGTTGGGGCGTTGCTCCAGGCTTCGGTTCAACTGCGACAAAGCAATCAAGGGACAATTCAATTCTTTGGCCAGACCTTTCAAGGAACGACTGATTTCAGAAATTTCCGTTGCCCGGTTCTCGCCACCGCTTGAGGACATCAGCTGCAAGTAGTCGATGATGATCAAGCCCAGTTGGCCACACTGTCGCGCCAGACGTCGAGCTCGTGCCCGCACTTCCATGGACGACAGGCCGGGCGTTTCATCAATGTAAATCTGGGCCTCCTGCACCTGCTGCACGGCATGTGTCAGACGTGGCCAATCGTCGGCTGTCAGCTTGCCGGTACGCATACGGTGCTGGTCCAGCAAACCGACCGAACCGACCATACGCATGGCCAACTGCACCGCGCCCATTTCCATGGAGAACACGGCAACGGGCAAACCCTGGGCAATCGCAACGTGCTCACCAATATTCATGGAGAACGAAGTTTTACCCATGGAAGGACGACCCGCCACAATCACCAGGTCGCCTGGCTGCAAGCCTGACGTCATCTTGTCCAGGTCAATAAAGCCAGTTGGGACCCCGGTTACTTCCGAATCGCCTTCGCGGTGATACAGCTCGTCAATACGTTCCACCACCTGGCTTAGCAGGGGCTGGATTTCCAGAAAGCCCTGCGAACCACGCGCCCCTTCCTGGGCAATCTGAAACACACGGGTTTCCGCCTCGTCCAGAATCTGCCGGGCCTCCTTGCCCTGCGGATTGAAGGCGGCCGAGGAAATATCATCAGCAACGGTGACCAGCTTGCGCAGGGTGGAACGTTCGCGAACGATCTCGGCGTAGCGACGAATATTGGCCGCCGATGGCGTGTTGTGAGCCAGCGCATTCAAATAGGCCAGCCCACCCACCTCTTCCTGCTTGCCTGCAACCGACAAGGACTCAAAGACCGTGACGACGTCGGCAGGACGGGCCAGACCAATCAAGCGGGTAATGTGTTGCCAGATCAGCTTGTGATCAAAACGATAAAAATCCTCGTCGGTGACAATATCGGCCACCCGGTCAAACGCGGCATTATCTAGCAACAAGCCACCGAGCACCGACTGCTCCGCCTCAATGGAATGAGGCGGGACCCTGAGGTAGTCCAGCGTTGAATCGGATTTGGCTGACTTGCTTTCCATGCATATACCTTCAAATCAAGGAAAAAAATCGACGCCGCAGCCAACAGAATGTGTTGTGCGGGCTTGAACAGTATGTGTATCTGGGGTCAGAACAGTCAGGCTCAACAGCGTGCTGGGCTGACAGGACCGAATGCGGCAATACAGTCACGCCGCAGGCGTGCTGGCTCTCTTCAAACAGAATGAAGAGAAAACAAAAAAGCCGGCTTGCACCGGCTTTTTTGAGCTTGGCAGATACACTCCATGAAAGAATGTACCATGCGTCAACGCGCTAGGCTTAGGCTACGTCGCCTTGAACCACAACGTTGATTTCAGCGATCACGTCAGGGTGCAGAACAACCTGAACGGGGTACTCGCCAATGGCTTTCAGGTGACCGTCTGGCAGACGAACCTGAGTCTTGACCAGGTCGGCAAAGCCGGCATTTTGCAATGCATTGGCGATGTCCATGGTGGTCACGGAACCAAACAAACGACCGTCCACGCCGGCTTTTTGAACCAGGGTGAAAGCTTGGCCGTTCAACTTTTCGTTCTGAGCCTGAGCAGCGGCCAGCTTTTCAGCTTGCAGCTTTTCCAGTTCGGCACGGCGTGCTTCGAACTCTTGCAGAGCGGCAGCCGTAGCACGGCGAGCAACTTTGCGTGGCAGCAGGAAATTACGGGCGTAACCATCACGTACGCGCACAACGTCACCCAGATTACCCAGGTTGGCGACTTTTTCGAGCAAAATAACTTGCATGACTAAGGTTCCTCTGGATTATTTGTGGTTGTCGGTGTACGGCAACAGAGCCAGGAAACGAGCGCGCTTGACAGCGGTGTCCAGCTGACGCTGGTAGTGAGCTTTGGTGCCCGTCAAACGTGCAGGGATGATCTTGCCATTTTCCTGGATGAAATCACGCAGGGTGTCCAGATCTTTGTAATCAATTTCTTCAACGCCAGCGACGGTGAAGCGGCAGAATTTGCGGCGCTTGAACAGTGGGTTCTGTTGTGCAAATTTGCGTTTTTTGTCTTTGCCTCTACGGAAAGCCATTTTGTGCCTCGTTAGTAACCGGGCTATACCCGGAAGAATTCAGTGTGAAGCGAGGTGTTGAACACTTCGCGACGATCGAGCCAGACCAGTCAAACCGTAACAGAGCCTTGTCCCGGAAAGTGACGCTGATATTGCTGTACATGCAGCACCAGACGCGTCGAACCTTTACGGGCTGGGGCAATAAAACCTTGTAGCTGCAAACGGGCTCCCAAAGGAGTGTCTGCCAGACCCAGTGCATTATTTCCCAAAGCCACTACCTGCATCGTCAAAGCGATTTGCCGGGAGTGACCGGCTTCCATTACGGAAGATTCGTGTTCCAGGACCAATTCCAGAGCTGGGACACCAGCCGGCGTATAACGCAAGGGCTTGATGTCGACAAGCTGACCGGCAAGAGAGAACTGGTTCACGTAGTCGGAGCTATTACTCTTCAGCTTGAGCTTCGGCTTCAGCAGCTGCAGGAGCGCTGGCTTCAGTACTTGCTTTACGTGCTTCTTCGCGTTCGACGGACTTCATCATGACCGAAGCGCCTTCAGGGGCTTTCTTCGTGCCAGCGACGAGGTAACGCAAGATAGCGTCGTTGTAGCGGAAGGAATGCTCCAGCTCGTCCAGGGTGGACTGACCGCATTCGATGTTCAGGCACACGTAGTGAGCCTTGACCAGTTTCTGGATTGGGTAAGCCAGTTGACGGCGGCCCCAGTCTTCCAGACGATGAATAGCACCGCCTTCGGAAGTAACAATCGCCGAATAGCGCTCGATCATGGCGGGCACTTGCTCGCTTTGATCGGGATGCACAATGAACACTACTTCGTAGTGACGCATGGAACAACTCCTTGTGGATATCGCCTACTACCCGCTGTAAAACCAGTCAGGCACCAAGCGCGACAGCCCGCCCATTCAATCCGGGTCGAGCAAGAAACCATAGATACTAGCACCAAGAAAGGCTGGCTGACAAGCCAAAAGCCTTAGCCCTGCACGCTTGCGTAGGCAGAGTGATTATGAATCGACTCAAAATTCTCGGCTTCGATGCTATAACGCAACACTCCGGGCAAGCTGCGCACGCTGACGGCTACATCACGCACCAGATCTTCGACGAATTTGGGATTGTCGTACGCGTATTCGGTAACGTACTTTTCGTCAGTGCGCTTGAGCAAGCCCCACAGCTGGCAGGACGCCTGCTCTTCAACCGATTTGATCAGCGTAGGCAAGTCCAGCGCAGCCGGATCTGCAAACACGGCCTGCACGGTAACGTGCGAGCGCTGATTATGGGCACCGTACTCTGAAATTGCCTTGGAGCACGGGCACAGGCTGGTAACCGGAACCAGCACGGACAACTCAAATTCGGGCTGGGCATCCACACCAACACGTGCTGTCCAGCTGACGGTGTAATCCATCAGGCTGGCCACACCGGATACGGGTGCCACTTTTTCCAGGAAAACGGGGAAGGTGGCTGTCATGTCGCCACGCCCGGCATTGAGCAAAGGCAACATGGCCTGGGCCATCTGCACAAAACCGGCGGGCGTCATGGCTTGACGGCGGTACTCTTCCAGCAAAGCCACAAAGCGCGACATATGGGTGCCTTTTTCTTCGGGCGGCAAGGCCACCGTCAACTCCCATTGCGCCACGGTGGGCACGGCCTGCCCTTGCAGGTCCAGCATCATCGGATGCCGCACCCCGCGCACACCCACGCGCTGAATCGCAACACGGCGTGTATCCGTGCTGCTTTGCACATCTGGCATGGCCAAAGGCGATTCCGACACTGTATTCATATCCATCAGGTTCAGCTACGACAGAGCCGCAACCGTAAATAAAAACAATAATGAATTATTATCTTACGCTTATCGCACGCGAGGTTCGATAACCTTAATAAGAACGCGCATATTGGGGTATTTAAACCCTAAACTGTGCAGAAATTGCCTCACGCCTCAAGCAAACTTGAGAAACGTTCACGAATGGAGCGCTCAATGCCTGCGGCATCCAGGCCCAGATCCTGAGCAATTTTCTTCTGATCGCCGTGATCGATGAACTCGTCGGGGTAGCCCAGTTGCAATACCGGCATCACCAGCGCTTCACGGCTGACAAACTCCAGCACCGCGCTGCCTGCGCCCCCCATCAAACAGCCCTCTTCCACGGTCACAAATGCCTGATGGCTTTGTGCCAGCTCTTGCAGCAAGGCTTCGTCCATAGGTTTTACAAAACGCATGTCTACCACGGTAGCGTCCAGAACCTCGGCTGCTTTCAGCGCCTCGTGCAACACGGGACCAAAAGCCAGAATGGCCAGGCTCTTGCCCTGACGGCGCAGATTGGCCTTGCCCAGCGGCACGGTATGGAGCTCCTGATCCACTTCAGCACCGATACCCGCTCCGCGCGGATAGCGCACCGAGCTGGGCCCTGGGTGCTGATAACAACAGGTCAGCAGCAAGCGGGTTTCGTTTTCGTCCGACGGCGTGGCCACCACCATGTTCGGAATGCAGCGCAGAAAGGCGATGTCGTAATTACCGGCATGCGTTGCCCCGTCTGCGCCCACAATACCGGCGCGATCCAGCGCAAAAGTGACATCCAGATTCTGCAAGGCCACATCGTGAATCAGTTGATCGTAGCCGCGCTGCAAAAAGGTAGAGTAAATCGCCACAACCGGCTTTTGCCCCTCACAGGCCAAACCACCGGCAAAGGTCACGGCGTGCTGTTCGGCGATACCCACATCGAAATAACGACGAGGGAATTGTTGCTCGAACTCCACCATGCCACTGCCTTCACGCATGGCGGGGGTAATACCGTACAGACGCTGATCCTGCTTGGCCATATCGCACAGCCACTGACCGAAGATCTGCGTGAACGTAGGGCGTGGCTTGGTCGTAGGCGTCACCAAACCCACAGAAGGGTCGAATTTGCCTGGACCGTGGTAGAGCACCGGATCGGCTTCAGCCAGCTTGTAGCCCTGCCCTTTACGGGTCACCACATGCAGGAACTGCAAACCACCCAGATCACGCAGATTGCTCAAGGTAGAGACCAGCGCATCCAGATCGTGGCCATCAATCGGGCCTACGTAGTTAAAACCCAGCTCTTCAAACAGTGTGGCCGGAGACAGAATCCCCTTGGCGTGGCCTTCAAACTTGCGCGCCAGTTCCAGCACAGGCGGGACATGCTGCAAGACAGTACGGCCTACATTTTTGGCAGCGGCGTAGAACCGGCCCGACATCAGGCGAGCCAGATAATGATTCAAGGCCCCTACAGGCGGCGAGATTGACATGTCGTTGTCGTTCAGCACCACCAGCACATTCACATCCGGAGTGACACCGGCATTGTTCAGGGCCTCAAACGCCATACCGGCCGTCATCGCGCCATCACCGATCACGGCAATGTGCTGACGCTCGATCCCGGCATTGCGCGAGGCCACGGCCATGCCCAATACGGCAGAAATTGAAGTCGAGGAATGCGCGGTGCCAAAGTCGTCATACTCGGACTCGGAACGCTTGGGAAAACCGGAGATGCCATCTTGCTGACGCAAACCACTCATCTGATCGCGGCGGCCAGTCAGAATTTTGTGCGGATAGGACTGGTGACCCACATCCCACACGATACGATCGTGGGGAGTCTCGAACACATAGTGCAAGGCAGTGGTCAATTCAACCGTGCCCAGATTGGACGACAAATGCCCACCGGTTTTGGATACGGATTGCAGAACAAACTCGCGCAGTTGTCGTGCCAGCTCGGGAAGATCACGTTGATCAAGCTGGCGCAAGTCGGCGGGAGACTGGATCTGCTCTAGGGAAACGGTTGTCATACTAAAGACGTCTATCCGGGCAAATAAGTGAAACGACTGTCTAAAAACAATCGCCAATCGGCTATTGTAAAACGCTTCGCGGCCTGTGCCAAAGTAGCACAGGCCCGCGTCGCTTAATGATTGCGACCCACGATGTAATCAGCCAGTTGCGTCAGACGTGCCGCAGCAGGTCCCAAAGGACGCAAGGCCAACTGGGCCTGCTCATTCAGAGCACCGAGCAACTCGCGCGATCCGTCCATACCCAGGATGGAGACATAGGTGGGCTTGTTATCGGCGGCATCTTTGCCCGCCGTCTTGCCCAGCGTGGCGGTGTCAGCCGTCACATCCAGAATATCGTCCACGACCTGGAAGGCCAGACCGACTGCCTGGGCGTACTCTTCCAAACCATTACGCACGGTAGAGGAAGCACCCGCCACAATACCACCCAGCAAAACGCTGGCTTGCAACATGGCGCCAGTTTTCATGCTGTGCATCTCTTGCAACTGATCACGGTCCAGGGCAATGCCCACGCTGGCGCAATCAATAGCCTGACCACCGGCCATACCGGCACTGCCGGCGGCCTGCGCCAACTGGGTAATGGCTTGCACAATCAGCGCAGGGGCAATCGGCATTTGTGCCAACAACTCAAAGGCCAAGGGTTGCAAGGCATCGCCAGCCAGCATGGCGCACGCTTCATCAAACTGAACATGGGTGGTTGGGCGACCACGACGCAATTTGTCGTCATCCATGCACGGCAAGTCGTCGTGAACCAGCGAGTAGGCGTGGATCAATTCCACCGCCGCCGCTGCCAACTCCAATGCTTTCAATTGGGCAGCGGCCATGGGCTTGCCTTGCAAGGCAGCCTCACCGGCGGCATACACCAAGGCAGCGCGCACGCGCTTGCCACCACCCAGCACGGAGTAGCGCATGGCTTCGTGCAAACGAGCAGGTTCCTGGCTGACAGGGGGCAGCAATTGTTCCAGTACGGTCTCAGTCTGCTCAACCCGCGCCTGCAGCCAATCAGAAAAACTGGTAGAACTCATCTTAACTATCTCCAACAGCTTCATCCCCGGACAAGGGGCGCAGCAGATTGCCTTGCAATACGCTGACTTGTTCTTGTGCAAGGTCCAGCTTGCGCTGACACAATTGGGCTAACTCCACGCCCTGCTCGTAAGCCTGCAAAGCCTGCTCCAGCGGCAATGCCCCGCTTTCCATGCGAGCGACCAGCGCTTCCAGTTGTGCCAGAGCGGACTCGAAATCCTGCTGGGCTGGCGCCTGGGCGCTTTGATTATCATCGCGAGATTTAACCATAACTATTCCTGATCAATGAGGGCCGTCAGGACTGGCTGAGACCCAATTGGAAGTGGCATTGTACGGGAGGCGGCGGCTTGCTGCCCTTCCCAAGGAGTACTTTCTACTTTGGGACCGCTCCACAGCAAAAAAGCCGCTCCGGAGCGGCTTTCTCAGCACCAGAAACTCAGGGCATTGAACTAGCTGCGCGCAACAGGTCGGCTGGCGTCACTCACCCATTCACTCCAGGAGCCGGGATAAATGCTGGAGCCAGACAAACCGGCCAACTCCATGGCAAAAAGATTGTGACAAGCTGTAATACCGGAACCACACTGGTGCACAACCATCTCTGCCGAAAGCGCTCCCAGCAAGTCCTGAAACTCCTGGCGCAGCTGATCGGCCGGTTTGAAACGCCCCTGTTCACCCAGATTATTCAGATGCGACCGATTAAGCGCATCGGGGATATGACCTGCGACCGGGTCCATCGGTTCCACGTCACCGCGATATCGCTCGGCAGCACGTGCGTCCAATACGGTAAAGATAGGTTTGGACAGGTTTTTCAGTACCTGCTCAGTCTGCACAGTAGGCATGGCAGCCTGCTCAGGCACACTCAATTTAGCAGCTGCTGGCACAGGCTTGGCCGGGCCGCTTTCTTCGGCTCCGCCCAACTGCTGCCAGGCCTGCCAGCCCCCATCCAGAATGGCGACTTGAGGATGCCCCAACCAGCGCAGCATCCACCACATATGGCTGGCGAATAAAGAGCCTTGGGCGTCGTAGACCACGACCTGCATACCATCACGCAAGCCGTTTTTCTGCAAAAGCTGCGCCAGCTCCTGACGGCTGGGCAAAGGATGACGGCCATTCAGACCCGTCTTGGGTGCAGCCAGATCCAGCTCGTGATCCAGAAACACGGCACCCGGAATATGCCCCTGTTCGTAAGCGCGTCGTCCTGCCTGATGGTCGGCCAAATCATGGCGTACATCCAGAATCAGCCACTCCGAATTATTCAGATTGGCCTGGACCTGCTCTGCGCTAATCAGAAATTCAAACACGTTCTGCCTCCTTGACGGGAGCCTGCTCCGCTGTCGCGGCCTGACCTCGCAAGATACGATCCTCGCTGTAGGTACGCCAGGCCGACAACAGACCAGACCCAATAATCAATGCCATACCTGCCCAGGCTAACCAGTCAGGCACATCACCCCAGAAAGCAATGCCAATCAGGGCGGCGAAAATAATGGTGGTGTATTGCAGGGCTGCGGTCAACAAGGCCGAGCCCAAGCCAAAAGCACGCGTCATGGTCAATTGCCCGAACAAGCCGGACAGGCCCACGCCCAGCAAGGCCAGCCACGCGCGCCAGCTCAGCTCGCGCCAGCCTTCCCACAAAAGTCCAACCAGGCTGGAACAGACGACAAAACAGGAGAACAGCAGCACGGTGCGCCATTCCGGCTCGCCAGAGCGCCCCAGGGCACGTACCTGCATCATGGCCACCGCGCTCAAGGCGCCGGCACACAGGCCCAGCATGGCGGCCCACCATTGGTCTGGCGTAATGCTGGGGCGCAGGACACCGATCACGCCCATAAAGCCCAGCAACACGGCAATCAGACGCACAGGGTCACGCTGGGTGCCACCCCAGGCAAGCATCCAGAAAGCAATAAACAAGGGAGCGGTGTAGTTCAGGCTGACCGCGGTGGACAAGGGCAGATTAGCCAGAGCCAGAAAGCCCAGCCACATGGAACTGACCCCGGAGACATTACGCCGGACATGCAGTTTCCAGCTTTGAGGAGCCAGCCTCAAACCACGGCTTTTAGCCCAGAACACCAGAAGAAGAACCGAGGGCACACCCCGGAACAAAACAATTTGCGCCATCGACGCCCCGGCATCGGCGGACACTTTGACACAGGCCCCCATAATGGCAAACATGGCGCAGGCTACCAGCATCCATAATGACTGCATGTGATCAAACCAGATTCAGTAATAAGGGAAAGCCATTACTATACTCCCCACCTTGTAAAAGTGGACCGGTAACCCCATATCCAGACCACTTACGCAACAGCAAGAACCTCGGCGCAAGAAACTATCTTGCCCGGAAGCTGACTAAAAGCTGAATATTTTATTTTCACGCCTGGAATCAAGGCTAAAATTCGCGCAGATCGTGTTCTCACGATCACGATTTTTTCTGTTACACCGGAATCCGCATTCATGAAACGAATTGTCCTTTTCTTAATCACCAACCTGGCCGTCATGCTGGTGCTCAGCGCCTCCATGAATATTTTGGGTGTGGGACGTTACCTGAACGCGCAAGGTCTGGACCTGACTCAATTGCTGATCTTCTCGGCTTTGGTCGGTTTTACCGGCGCCATTATCTCCTTGCTGATGAGCAAATGGATGGCCAAGCAAAGCGTGAACGCCCGTGTCATTGACCCTAATGCCCCCGCCAATGCCGAAGAGGCCTGGCTGGTCGATACCGTGCACCAACTGGCCGACCGTGCCGGTATTGGCCGCCCCGAAGTGGCCATTTACGAAGGCGAGCCCAATGCCTTTGCCACCGGCGCTTTCAAGAATGATGCTCTGGTCGCCGTGTCCACGGGCTTGCTGCGAGGCATGACCGAAGAAGAAGTCATGGCGGTGCTCGGCCACGAAGTTGCCCACATTGCCAATGGCGACATGGTCACCCTGACCCTGATCCAAGGCGTGGTGAACACCTTTGTGATCTTTCTGGCCCGTCTGGCCGGCTACTTTGTTGACCGCGTGCTACTGCGCAATGATCGCGACGTGGGCATGGGTTACTACGCCTCGGTCTTTGTGTTTGAGCTGATTTTTGGCGTGCTGGCCTCCATCATCGTGGCCTGGTTCTCGCGTCAGCGTGAATACCGTGCTGATGCCGGTTCCGCTCAGTTGCTGGGTTCGCGTCAGCCCATGATTCACGCGCTGGCCCGCCTGGGCGGCATGGCTCCTGGCGAACTGCCCAAGAACTTTGAAGCCTCCGGTATTTCGGGTGGTCGTTCGATCAGTGCTATCTTCGCCTCCCACCCTCCTATCGCTGCACGTATTCAGGCTTTGCAAAGCGCTCAATCAGTCTAAGATCCCAGGCGGCCTGAACGGCACAGCCAAATAAAATGCCCCAAAAGCACACAGGCTTTTGGGGCATTTTTTATGCCTTGGCGCAAAGTTAGCGTATTGGCTGCCGAACAATCATCTTGTGCCGACTCGACGACGCTTTGCTCCAATCACTCAGATAGATCTCGTGATACACGCCCAAAGGCTCCAGCCCTTCCTGCGGCAGGAACTTCGTATAGAGCTGCGACAACAAAGCTGACAGATCGGCTGGGGAGCCCACATGCATCACCTGCACGCACTTGCCCTCCGTCACGGCTTCCCACCTGGGAGCTGGAGCGTTCCCCAACTGAGCACGCATCTGGGCCACCGCGCCTTCCAGACCCGCCTTATCGGTCCATACAGGCAAGGTCACTTGTACACGCCACTGCCAGTTTTCCCGCCGCCCTGCTTCCACATCTTTCGGATCCGCAGCCCAGTACAGAACTTCGACCGGCGCTTCCATAAAGTCACGCCCCATGCGTTGGCGTGCCTCTCGACGGATAGGCTCAATAGCAAGCTGCAAGGTCTTGATAGCCGCCCCCACCGCAACAGGCTCGGGAGCACCTTTGCCATCCAGAATGGCAAACGGCAAAGTGGGCACATCCAGCACCCGAAAATGGTGCTGCAAAGGCGCATACAACATCTTCAGGGCTGGGATATCCTGGCTTAAATCGATCATGTTTTCGTAAGCCATAAAAAGGTCTCACCTAACTCCAAACCTAATCAGCAAAGTGATATTCCAAAATATCGTCACCGAACTCATCACGCTGGCCGCTTTCGGTCCAGCCTAAATGACGATAGAAACCATAGGAGCGCACCTGAGGATCACTATTACAAGCCAGGAACAGGCGCGTAAAACCACGCCCCTGCAAGTCCTGCATCATCTGTGTCAGCAAACGACGGCCCAGACCCAGGCTTTCATAGTCGGGCAACAGCGCCAACACCATGATCTCGCCGCTCTCGCTATCACCGAAGCAATAGCCAGCCATCTGCCCATCGACCACGGCCACATAGCCGGGGCAACTACCATCCTCAATACCTGCGGCCCAGCTTTCGGCGGTAACTCCCAAGGCGGCCAGATCCTCTTCAGAAAAAGCATTTTCACGAGTCAGTCCCCGGATACGCAGGCATTCGCGGGCGTCATCAGGCACTGCAGCGCGCAAGACTATCTTGCTCATTCACTACTCCAATATAAAAAGGGCAATGACGGCAAATCATCACGTCATCGACCATACAAAAGACTTAAGGGGTGTCAGTGTTGAGTTGGCTCAACCACTGGGCAATGTCGCCCACGACCTGGGGCATGGCCGAGCTGCCATCGGCCTGCGTCATGACGTGATCCAGATCGGGATAGCTGCGCCACACAACATGCGGGTTATCCACCTGTGCCACCATCTGGGCAGCGGCTTTCGGCGAGACCGAGGTATCGCGCCCGGACTGAATCACCAGAGTGGGGATAGCAATCCGTCGCAGCACCTCAGCCTGATCCAGATTCAGCATCTGCTGCCACCAATCGCGTCCATGTCCGCTCATCCGAGTATCCAGGCCGGCCCTGGCCTGCCTCAAAAATTCGCCCAAGCCATCAAGCATGGTTTGCTTGTCGGCAGCCGGCATCTCTTGGATTGAGGCGCTATAGAGCACATCATCCTGGAACCAGCGCCCGCCGCCATTAAAACTGATGGCCGCATCCAGATGCGAAGTCTGGGCCGCCAGCAAATGAACAATCACCGCTCCCTCGCTGCCACCCAAGGCAAAAAGCTTGTCATAGCGGGTCTGACTTTGCAGCTGTTTTAAAACCGCATCCAGATCAGCCACACGCTGTTGGGGCTGGTCGCGCTGAATATAGTCTGTCGGGCAGTCGCTACGCTCGGGATCGTCGCTATCAGGCAGCGCGGCCGTCAGCGCATATTTTTCCACCGCCAGCACCTGGGCTTGTGGACGAGCCTTGGCCAGAGTTTCCCAAACAACTTTCTTGTGCGCCACGCTATTGCAATCCGAGCCTTGCACAATCAGAAGCAGCTCCTGCACACCTTCTTGAGGGGCGATGGCAGGCTGGACGTAATAATGAATGGTGCTGCCATCTGCACGCGCCAATTCATGTAGCTGCGTTTGAGCATAAGCCTGGCTGCCCAAGTCCCCAGAGATAGCAAGGCCCGCCAGGCGGGCCAGAGAAATTGAATAATCCATGCCGCACTGTGGCACAGAATGATGAAGATTTGATGGAGAAAAATGGCGGACTCGCCGCCATGAAAAGGGACCAGCCAGCAAAGAGCTGACCTGACCGGGGGAGACATCAAGCCATCACACCCTTTGCTGGCTGGTGTCCCGCCGCCGGTCGCCATTTGCCCAAAAAGACGACCGGACTGGCAAGACTCAAGGCTTCATGGGATTGGTCTTTTCTGGATTGATTTGATAGCGCTGCAAAGCATCGCTGACCAGCGAGCGTGGCACCGAACCTTCGTCGGCCAAGGCCTTCAAGGCCGAGACCACGATAAAGTGCCGGTCCACTTCAAAGAACTCGCGCAGCGAGGCCCGTGTGTCGGAACGCCCAAAGCCGTCCGTACCCAAAACCAGCAAACGACGCTCCGGCAAAAAGGGCCGGATCTGCTCGCCCACAATCTTCATATAATCCGTGGCAACCACAATCGGGCCTGCATGCCCTTCCAGGCAAGACTGCACATAAGGGATACGCGGCTCGCTTTCCGGGTGCAAGGTGTTCCAGCGCTCCGTATCCAGGCCATCACGACGCAGTTGGTTCAGGCTGGGCGCACTCCACACATCGCTGGCCACACCAAAGTCCTCTTGCAGCAATTGTGCGGCAGCCAGCACCTCCATCAAGATAGAGCCACTGCCCATCAACTGCACACGCGGGGCCTTGGCTTTTTGCTGCGGTCCCGCCTGCAAGAGATACAGCCCTTTGATAATGCCCTGCTCCACCCCTTCCGGCATCTCGGGATGCGGGTAGTTTTCATTGAGCACGGTAATGTAATAGAACACGTCCTCCTGATCCTGATACATGCGACGAATACCATCCTGCATGATCACGGCCAGCTCATAGGAGAAGGTGGGGTCGTAAGAGCGGCAGCTAGGCACCACGCTGGAGAGCACATGGCTATGACCATCATCGTGCTGCAAACCTTCGCCCATCAAGGTGGTGCGACCCGACGTTGCACCAAACAAGAAGCCTCGTGTCCGTGCATCCGCCGCAGCCCAGATAAAGTCCCCTACTCGCTGAAAACCGAACATGGAGTAGAAGATAAAGAGCGGAATCGTGGGCACACCGTGATTGCTGTAGGCCGTGCCTGCTGCAATCCAGGAGGAGATTGCCCCAGACTCATTCAGGCCTTCCTGCAAGATCTGCCCGTCCTTGGCTTCTTTGTAATAGCTCAGCTGGCCAGCATCCTGTGGCGTGTACAACTGCCCCAAGTACGAGTGAATACCAATCTGGCGGAACAGACCTTCCATACCAAAGGTGCGCGACTCATCCGGCACGATGGGCACAATCAATTTGCCCAGTACCGGGTCTTTCAACAAGGTGCTCAAAATACGTACAAAGGCCATGGTCGTGGACAGGCCACGCTCGCCCGTGCCCTTCAACTGGGCCGCAAAGCTGTCCAGCGTGGGCACCGTCAAGGCCGGAACAGAGGTTCTTCGCGATGGCACAAAGCCACCCAAGGCAGCACGACACTGCTGCAAGTACACCGCTTCCGGGCTGCCTGGCTCGGGGCGCAGATAAGGCAGCTCTTCCAGTTGTTCATCCGTAACGGGTAGCTGGAAACGATCCCGGAAGGCACGCACGGCATCCGCGCTCATTTTCTTGAGCTGGTGATTGATGTTCTGGCCTTCACCAGCCTCGCCCATACCAAAACCCTTCACGGTTTTCACCAGAATTGCGGTCGGCCCGCCATGGCTGTTACGTGCGGCTTGGGCATACGCGGCGTAGACCTTGTCGGGATCGTGACCACCACGGGCCAGGGCCCAGATGTCGTCGTCCGACAAATCTGCTACCAGTTCCAGCAACTCGGGATATTTGCCAAAGAAATGCTCACGTACATAAGCGCCACTTTGGGACTTGAAGGTCTGATAATCCCCGTCCACGCATTCCATCATGCGTTTGCGCAGCAAGCCGGTTTTATCTTTGGCCAGCAAATCGTCCCAGCCTGCGCCCCAAATTACCTTGATGACATTCCAGCCTGCCGCACGGAAGTTCGCTTCCAGTTCCTGAATAACTTTGCTATTGCCACGCACAGGGCCGTCCAGACGTTGCAAATTGCAGTTGACCACGAAGATCAGGTTATCCAGCTTCTCACGCCCACCCACGGCAATGGCGGACAGGGACTCGGCCTGATCCATTTCCCCATCCCCCAGGAACGCCCAGACCTTGCGACCATCCATAGGCTTCAAACCACGGAAATCCAGATAGCGCATATAGCGTGCCTGATAGGCAGCCATCAAAGGCCCCAGGCCCATGGACACCGTGGGAAATTGCCAGAACTCGGGCATCAGGCGTGGATGCGGGTAAGACGACAAGCCACGACGCCCCGCCTCACGACGGAAGTTGTCCATCTGTTCATCATCCAGACGCCCTTCCACATAAGCACGGCCATAAATACCGGGGGCGGAGTGACCCTGTATATAGACCAGGTCACCATCAAAGCTTTCTGTGCGGCCCCGAAAAAAATGGTCAAAGCCCACGTCGTACAGAACGGCCGCGGACTGATAAGTAGCAATGTGTCCGCCCACATTGGAGTGCCGACCGGCACGCAGCACCATGACCATGGCGTTCCAGCGCACATAGGCATTGAGCTTGCGCTCCAGTTCCTTGTCACCGGGATACGGGGTTTGCTGATGCACCGGAATGGTATTCACATACGAGGTGGTCACGCGTGTGTACAGGTCACCGTGATGACGCGCATCGAAATCCAGCAATTGATCAATCAGATAGTGGGCACGGGGGCGTCCTACTGCCGCCGTGACCGATTCCAGGGCATCCAGCCACTCGGTCGTCTCTTGCGGGTCCACATCCGCGATCTGCAAAGCGTGATTCATAACAATCTCCAGGTGGATAGGCCGGATCCGCCACGCGACGTCCTCACGGCCTGAACAAGACGCAGGGCAGGACAAACCCTCACCCATACGATTGCAATTGCAACTACTTTATGAACGCATCTTATCCGCGTATAATTGCATTTGCAACTAAAAAATAAATTCCTGGGGGAAAGAACGATGAGTCGCTCCGACACTGATCTGTGGTTTTCCTTTGTGCGCGCGCACCGCAGCATCCTGAAAGAAATCGAACGCAGACTGGCTGCCGAAAAGTTGCCACCCTATGCCTGGTACGACGTGTTGTGGGGACTGGAAAGCGGGCCGGAGGGAACCCGACGCATGCATGAACTGGCCGATCGACTGGTCATAGAACGCTATAACCTGACGCGACTGATCGACCGGCTGGAAGCCCAGGGGCTGGTCCAGCGCAGTCGCTCCTCGGAAGATGGTCGGGCCGCCTTTGCCAGCATCACGGATGAAGGCCGGGCCTTGCGCAAACAGATGTGGCAGATCTACCAAAGCGCTGTGCAGGAACTGTTTCTGTCGGCCTTTTCCGATCAGGAACAAACGCAGTTTGCACACGGGCTGGATCAGGCTGCCCGACAAGCGCGGCAATCCTCCAACACCTAGATGTGTCTAACTGATACCTGAGGCTCACGCTTGTAAGAGGCACTGGGCTATTATTTAGCAATGAAAGAAATCTTCGCACTTCTCGATTTCGGGGGTTATATCGCCTTGCTCCTGTGGGGTATCCACATGGTGCAAAGCGGTGTGCAACGCGCCTTCGGTGCCGAACTGGGCATCTGGATGGGTCATGCCCTGGGGCGTCCCCGCCGTGCTTTTGTTGCCGGAGCGGCCATTACGGCCGCCATCCAAAGCAGTACCGCCACCGGGCTGATGATTACCAGCTTTGCCGCCACCGGCATGGTCGCCCTGGTTCCGGCCCTGGCCGCCATGCTAGGCGCCAATGTGGGTACGACGCTGATCGTGCAACTGCTGTCCTTCAAAATGACCGCGCTGGCCCCGGCCCTGATTCTTCTGGGAGTCTGGCTGTTCCGCTCGCAGGAGCCTGGACGCCGTCGTGACCTGGGTCGCGTCTTTATTGGTCTGGGCCTCTTGCTGCTGTCCCTGCATGAACTGGTGGGCTTGTTCTCCCCCATTCAGGACGCCCCCCTGCTGCAAACCATTCTGGAAGCGCTGGCAGGCAGTCCCATGACGGGCATGCTGCTGGCCGCTCTGCTGACCTGGGCCGCACACTCCAGTGTGGCCATTGTGGTGCTGATCATCTCGCTGGCCAGTCACCAGCATATGGACCCGCAACTGACCTACGCATTGGTGCTGGGTGCCAATGTGGGTACCGCTATCAACCCGATTCTGGAAGGGGCTGGCGGCTCCAAGGACCCAGCCAACAAACGTCTGCCCATCGGCAACTTGGGCACACGTGTGTTTGGTTGTCTGGTCGGCATGATTTTGCTGCCCTGGATTCCGGATTTGATGAGCTGGTTCACCAATGACCCAGCTCGTGCTGTGGCCAACTTCCATACCTTCTTCAACCTGGCCGTGGCAGCCTTGTTCCTGCCTTTACTCAAACCCTATTCGCGTCTGCTGAGCCGTTATCTGCCCCGCCGCACCGACCCGGATGATCCCGGCCTGCCCTTGTATCTGGACCAGTCCGCTCAGGAAGTGCCTGCCGTGGCCTTGGGCAATGCAGCGCGTGAGGCGTTGCGTCTGTCCGATATGTTGCAGGAAATCCTGGATACGGCCCGTCAGAACATGCTGAACAATAGCGCCCAAAGCATTAACCATGCGCGCTATATCAGTAATGCCGTCAACCGTCTGGAGCCGCTGATCACCACCTATCTGGCCAGTATGGACCAGGAAAACCTCAGCAAGAAAGATACCCGTCGTCTGAACGATATTCTGACGTTCTCCACCAATATCTCGCACGCCGCCACGATCAGCGTCAATGGCTTGCTCAGCCACACGGCCAAGCTGCGTAAACAAGGCTGGATACTGCAATCGGAAGAACAGGCCGA
The DNA here is from genome assembly GCF_042653705.1 of Alcaligenes sp. GCM10023179. NCBI lineage: Bacteria > Pseudomonadati > Pseudomonadota > Betaproteobacteria > Burkholderiales > Alcaligenaceae > Alcaligenes > Alcaligenes sp. GCM10023179. Next base: position 65,826 of record NZ_JBHSIQ010000002.1, read on the forward strand.
AATCGGCAAAGTCATGGACAGGCTGATTCGCAACCAGCGTCAGGCAGCAGCCCTGTTTGTGGCCGAAGATGTAAAAACCGCCCGCTTCCTGGCCTTTGAAAAAGACTTCTTCCGCGAACTGGAAGTAGCGGCGGGAGATCGTCATATTCGCAAGATCAAGGCCGGTCAGCTGGACTCCGCCGAGCAGGGCTCCTTGTACCTGGAGATTTTGCGCGACGTGCGTACCATCAACTCCTATCTGGTCAGCGCCGCCGCCTATCCAATTCTGGCCAAGCACGACGAGTTGCTGCCCAACCGAGTACGCTCCAACGAGGAATAAACAGACTGCAGCCAGGCGGTGAAAACAAGCCGCTCTGCTACTTAAAAAAAAGGCGACCATCAGGTCGCCTTTTCCTTTAGCTTGCCAGGAAGCCTTAGTGAGCCTGTTCCCAGTTATCACCCACGCCGACTTCAGCCACCAGCGGCACATCCAGCTTGGCTACATTGCACATCAGGCCCGGCAGGTTTTCACGCAGGACATCCAGCTCGTCTTCGGGTACATCGAATACCAGCTCGTCATGTACCTGCATCACCATCTGCGTGCGCAGCCCTTTTTCTTCCAGCCAGCGCTGCACAGCCACCATGGCCATCTTGATCAGGTCGGCCGACGTGCCCTGCATCGGCGCGTTAATGGCGGCACGCTCTGCACCGGCCATGCGTGGCCCTTTCGCGCCCTTCAGTTCAGGTAGCCACAGACGGCGACCAAACACGGTTTCCACATAACCCTGCTCATGCGCCTGCGCCTTGATGCGCGTCATGTAGCTGGCCACGCCAGGATAGCGGGCGAAGTAGCGATCAATATAGGCACGGGCTGCATCACGAGTAATGCCCAGATTGCTGGCCAGACCAAATTCGCCCATGCCGTAGATCAGACCAAAGTTGATCGCCTTGGCCGCACGACGCTGGTCCGAGCTGACGTCCTTGGCATCCACACCGAAGATCTCGGCAGCGGTTGCCGTGTGCACGTCCCCACCCTGCTCAAACACCTGCTGCAGATTCTCGTCGCCCGATACATGGGCCATGACACGCAATTCGATCTGGGAATAGTCAGCCGACACCACTTTGCCCAGTTCAGACACGAAAGCGGCGCGAACACGGCGGCCTTCTGCGGTACGCACTGGAATGTTCTGCAAGTTGGGATCGGAGGAAGCCAGACGTCCGGTAATGACGGCAGCCTGTGCGTAACGAGTATGCACACGGCCACTGTCCGGGTTCACCATTTTGGGCAGTTTGTCCGTATAGGTGGACTTGAGCTTGGCCAGGCCACGATATTCCAGCAGTACCTGGGGCAAGGGGTAATCCTGAGCCAAACGGGTCAGCACATCCTCATCGGTAGAGGGGGCACCGCTGGCGGTTTTACGAACCACCGGAATACCCAGCTTGCCGAACAGAATCTCGCCCACTTGCTTGGGGGAGTTCATATTAAAAGGTTGGTCGGCCAGCTCGTAAGCCTTGTTTTCCAGTTCCAGCATTTTCTGGCCCAGCTCGTGGCTTTGGCGCGCCAGAGTAGGCACATCAATCTTGACGCCATTGCGCTCCACAATGGTCAGCACGTCCGACGCCTGCACTTCCAGCAAATAGATACGCTCCAGCCCCTCTTCCTTGGCTACTTGAGGGCGCAGGCACTGATGCAGACGCAAGGTGTAATCCGCGTCTTCACAAGCGTATTGCGAGGCCACGGGAATATCCACCTCGTCAAAGCCGATCTGCTTGGCCCCCTTGCCGCAAATATCCTCGTAAGACGCGCCTTTCAGACCCAACCATTGCAAGGCCAGCTCTTCCATGCCGACACGCTTGTGCGATTGCAGAACATAAGCCTGCAACATGGTGTCCTCGCGAATACCGCGCAGGCTGACTTTTTCATTCAGCAGGACATGGGTATCGTATTTGGCGTTATGCAGGACCTTGGCCGCCTCTGCGCTTTCCAACCAGGGGCGCAGCGTTTCCAAGACATAGTCTTTATCCAACTGTTCTACATCCAGCGAGCCACGATGAGCCACCGGCACATAAAAAGCCTGCCCCGCCTTGACCGACACCGACAAGCCCACCAGACGCGCCATCAAGGGGTCCAGGGAGGTGGTTTCGGTATCCAAGGCCACCAGCTCGGCCTTTTCCAGCAGGCCTAGCAGGGTCTGTAATTGTTCTTTCGTCGTGACGGTCTGGTAATCCAGCTCGGCAGGCGCAGCAGGTGTTTCAGCCTCGACACGGGCATCCTGGGCGGGAACGCGCTTGGGATCATCTGTCAATTCACGCAACCAGGTGCGGAAACCGAAGGTCTCGTAGATATCCTGCAACACGGCGTTATCACGGGGCTCTGGCTCCAGCGCCTCGAAATCCCCGGTAAACCCAGGCACTTCGCAATCAAGTTTGACGGTGACCAGTTTGCGCGTCATTTCAAAGTTGGAGCTGAAGTCGCGCAGATTCTGGCCGGCCACCCCCTTGATTTTGTCGGCATGCTGCAACAGTTCATCCAGACTGCCATATTCGCCCAACCACTTGGCAGCCGTCTTGGGCCCCACCTTGGGAACGCCGGGAATATTGTCCGAGGTGTCGCCAATCAACATCAAATAATCGATAATCTGATCTGGGCGTACCCCATACTTGCTGGTAACGCCTTCTACATCCAGCTTCTCGTTACTCATGGTGTTGACCAGCTGCACATGCTCATTGACCAGCTGGGCCAGGTCCTTGTCCCCGGTAGACACCACGGTCTCGATGCCATTTTCTGCCGCCAGACGGGAAAGCGTGCCAATGATATCGTCGGCCTCTACGCCAGGCTGACAAATCAGATGCCAGCCCATGGCGCGTACCGCTTTATGAATAGGCTCTATTTGCACCGCCATATCTTCGGGCATGGAGGGCCGGTTAGCCTTGTATTGATCGTACAGATCGTCCCGGAATGTGCGGCCTTTGGCATCAAATACGCATACCATATAGTCCGCTTGATAATCCTGTAGCAGACGGCGCAGCATATTGATGACCCCGTACAAGGCGCCTGTGGGCTGGCCTTGCGCGTTTCGCAGATCGGGCATCGCATGGTACGCTCGGTACAGATAGCTGGAACCATCAACGAGCAACAAGGTTTTTTTCATGTCTAACAATAAAATCGTCCGTTTACCGGCCTCTGAGCAGATTCCTACCATCATGAAGGAGCTGCAAACTGCGGTCGATACATTAAAAGAAATGGGTGCTGGCGTTAGTGTTTTCGGCAGCGCACGCATCAAACCCGGTCATCCTTACTACGAACTGGCCCAGGAACTGGGCCGTCGTCTGGCCGAAGCGGGCGTCACCCTGATTGCTGGCGGTGGCCCTGGCCTGATGGAAGCCGCCAATAAAGGCGCGTACGAAGCAGGCGGGCAAAGTATTGGCCTGAATATACGCTTGCCTCACGAAACCACCAACAACCCTTACCAGACACAAAGTCTGCAGTTCGAGTACTTCTACTCGCGCAAGGCCACCTTTTTCATGCACAGCTGGGCCTACATTGCCCTGCCTGGCGGTTTCGGTACCCTGGACGAGCTGTTTGAAGTCATGACCCTGGTTCAAACAGGCAAAGTCCCACCCGCACCCATTGTACTGATCGGCACTTCCTTTTGGTCCGGCCTGATCGAATGGATTGGTGACCAATTGATGGAGATGGGCCTGATTGGTCCGAAAGACCTGAATTTGCTGGTCCTGACCGACGATCTGGACGAGGTCATGGGCTACATCAACCAGTGCTGCGTACTGCCTAGGGCGGAACCCGCATTGCCCCAGTAAGGCGTACGGGTTAAATTTGCAGTCTTTCTTCGGCCCTCCATCAGCAGGGCCGAATTTGTATTGAATGCCACAAGCTAGTCGATATTTGCCGGAGTCCTCCACATGAACAAAATGCTTGCCCGCCTCCTGATGGTGGCTTTTTGCAGTGCCTTGGTGCCCGCTGCTGCCCATGCAGCCGGGCCGTCCGAAATCCGTTTTGCCACTGAAGCGGGTTATCCCCCCTTCGAGTTTCTGGACCCCAGTGGCGAGCTGCAAGGCTTTGACATCGACATCGGCAACGAAATCTGTAAGCGCCTGCAAGCCAAGTGCGTGTGGATCGATCAGTCCTTTGACAGCTTGATCCCCGGCCTGCAAGCGCGCAAATTCGATCTGGCCAACTCCACCATGACCGCCACCGAGGCACGCGCCAAGGTGATCGACTTTAGCGAGCCCATGTATATTGTGCCGGTTCGCCTGGCCGCCCGCAAAGGCAGCGGTCTGGAGCCCACCGCCGAATCCCTGAAAGGCAAGCGTGTCGGTGTGCAGCAAGGCACCACCATGGAAACCTATGCGCGCCAGAACTGGGCCAACAACGGTGTCACCATCGTGGCTTACCCCAGCTACACCGACGCCTTCAATGACCTGGCCGGTGGCCGCGTGGACGCCACCTTCCAGGAAGCCCAGAATGCCGTTGAAGGCTTTTTGACCAAGCCTGCCGGTGCCGACTTTGAGCTGACCGGCAGCACCGTGGACGACAGCCCCATCCTGAACGAGCCTATCGCCATGGGTATTCGCAAGGGCAACAAGAAACTCAAGAAAACCGTTGATGAAGTTCTGCGTGAAATGAAGGCCGATGGCACCATGCAGACCTTTGCCGACAAATACTTCCAAAAAGAAAACATTCGCATCGCGCCCTGACCTGGATACCTGAACCATGTTGCTTTACGGTTATGGGCCGCAGTTGCTGGTCGGCACCTGGGAAACCATCAAACTGGCAGTGCTCTCGCTGCTGGTTTCCCTGGTGCTGGGTCTGGTCGCTGCCCTGATGAAACTGTCCCGCACCTCGCTGCTGCGATGGGTGGGCGGTTTGTATACCACCTTGATCCGGGGCGTCCCGGATCTGGTGCTTTTGATGTTGTTCTTTTTCAGCTTGCAAATCTGGCTGAACGAACTGACTGACTGGCTGGAATGGGACATGATCGAGATCGATCCCTTCGGAGCCGGTGTGGTCACGCTGGGCTTTATTTATGGTGCTTACTTTGCCGAAACCTTCCGTGGCGCCCTGATGGCTATCCCCAAGGGCCAAATGGAAGCGGGCAAAGCCTGTGGCTGGAGCGCCTGGCAAGTTCTGCATCGCATCCAGATTCCTCAGATGATGCGCTACGCCCTGCCCGGACTGGGCAATAACTGGCAAATCCTGCTCAAATCCACCGCACTGGTGTCCCTGATCGGCCTGAGCGATGTGGTCAAGATTGCGCAAAATGCCGGTAACGCGACCTTCAACTCCTTCCTCTTTGTGGGCATCACTGCCCTGATCTATCTGGGCCTGACCGCCGTCAGCAATATTGGACTGGGCTACCTGGAACGACGCTACAACATTGGCGTGAAAGGAGCACAGTTCTAATGGATGTTCTGAACGAATTCTGGCGCGCCTATCTGTACCAAAGCAATGGTCAGCTCTCGGGTCTGGCCATGACACTTTGGCTGCTGGTGATCTCGGTTGCCATCGGCTTTTTCCTGTCGATTTTCATGGCCATTGGCCGTGTCTCGGGCAAGGCCTGGCTATCGCGCCCTATCGGTGCCTTCACTTACTTTTTCCGTGGCACCCCCTTGTACGTGCAGATCCTGCTGATCTACACCGCCATGTACAAGCTGGCCATCGTCAAATCCGTACCTGCACTGGAAGCCTTCTTCATGAGCGGCTTCAATTGCATGATTCTGGCACTGACCTTGAACACTGTTGGCTACACCACCGAGATTTTTGCCGGAGCCATCCGCTCCATGCCTCCCGGTGAAGTCGAGTCGGCCCGTGCGTATGGCATGTCCGGCTGGACCTTGTACCGCCGCGTGATTCTGCCGCAAGCCCTGCGTCGTGTGCTGCCTGCTTACAGCAATGAAGTGGTGCTGATGCTGCATGCCACCTCGCTGGCTTTTACCGCCACCGTTCCTGACCTGCTCAAGATCGCGCGCGATGCCAATGCGGCCACCTACCAAACCTTTACCTCCTACGGGATTGCTGCACTGATTTACCTGTGCGTGTCCTTCATTCTGGTGGGCATTTTCCGTATCGTGGAAAAGCGCCAAATGGCATTCTTGAATCACTGAGTGCTGAGGTGCTGAGGTGCTGAGGTGCTGAGGTGCCGAACAAGAAAAAAGGGCCGCTTTCACAAGCCGCCCTTTTTTTCTTTAGCGATACAGCTGGCCGTGTCAGTCCCCCGTGTGATCCAGGTTCTGATAACGCATCTGGCGCCCCATCACACCGGCCATCATCAAAAAGAAAGTCAGGCCGCGACGCACTTCCGGCTCCTTGGCCAGTCGTATCAGGCCCATCAGGGTCGGTGTGGTCTCCGTGGCCCGCACCTGATCCGAAGCCATACGTGCCGCATTTCCAACCGACCAGGCGGCCCCTATGCCCTCCTCAAAGCCCTTCATAAGCTTTTCGAGCATATAGTCGTCCGTCATATCCACCAGATCGGCCAGCAGGGACACCGCATCCACCACCCGATTCAAACGACCACCGGCCAGCAAAGGTTCGATCTTGCCGATCAGTTCATCCAGGCCCTTGATGCCCGGATCCTCTCCAAGCAGGCTTTCCAGGGCGGAAGGGGACTTCTGAGCAGCGCCCGCATCACCGGGATTCAAGGATTTATCCGATACCGAATTCATCTGTCTCTCCTGAATTAGACCAAGCCACGGGCCACGGCCCAGTAAATACCCCGGTTAAAACCCTTGCGCAGCAGTCCACCCAGTTTGGTGGGCGGCGTGGGATGCACATCCTCCTTGTAGTCGTACCAGAGCGGCATACCGCCCTCCAGACCCATTTGGGCTACCGCCACCACCCGGCCATCGTATTCGTCGCTGGTGCGCCCAAATCGCAACTCTGAGGCCAGGTTGTTGACCACTACGGGCGATTGGTTATGGCAGGAGCCGCCCGCTTTACTGATAGGCAGGTCCACCGTGTCACCCAGCACGTATACATTGTCCAGCCCCAGCACCTTCATGGTTTGGTGATCGGTGGGGACCCAGCCTTCGTTGTCGGCGGCTTGAGAAATCCCCGAGTCACGCACAGCAGGCACCGCCGTAATGGGAGGAGTCGCCATCAGGAGGTCGAACGGCTCTTCTGCGCCCTCTTCGGAATAGGCAATCTTGCGTTCAGGGTCTACACGGCTCAGGGTAAAACCGCGTTGATGCTTGATGTCACGATCCTCAAAAATGGGCGGCAAGACCTGACAAACCTCGTTCTGCATGAACAGGCAGTTACGCAAAAGCTGGGAGGTCGTGGGATAGGTATAAGCAATCTCTACCTTGTCGCGTACACCACGACGACGCAGGTACTCGTCCAGCATCAAGGTTGTTTCTACCGGTGCAATACCGCACTGGTGAGGAACGTTATGAGTTTTGGGGAAGGTGACCGTTACCAGCACACGGCCCTTTTCCAGCTTGCTCAGGCGGTCCGCCAATTGGCGCGCAGGCGCATGCTGATAGAAATGATCACCGCCCTCTTTCAGGCCTTCGATTTTTTCCGGTGAGGGGACGCAGCCGGTAGACAGAACCAGGTAGTCATAGTCGATCTTCTTACCACTGGCGCAGTGCAGACGGCTGGCCTTGAAGTCAAAACCACTGACTTCCTCTAGCTGAAAATCAATTTCGGGGCGCAAAAGTGAAATTTGCGGACGTCGCAACTCATCCCGAAAAAAAGCATCAAACGCCACGTACATAAAAGCGGGCTTGTAATAATGCCAGGGAGAGTTGGACAGCATGGTAATGCGGACTTTACCAGAACGAATTTCCGGGTATAGCTTGGTCACTAAATGATTGGCGGTCATCGTACCGCCAATACCACCACCTACAATCACAATATGCTGCACCATCAGTATTCTCCTTAATGGGGGAAACTGCGCACCGGCTCTTGCAATGAAAAAATCTTTTCAAAAACAAGAAGATGCCCAGCTACAACTGAGACTTTGCAAAGCGAGCTTGGTAATGTGTCCAGCCAGTTTGTATCAAGCAGGTATTAAGCAGAAATTAAAGCAACCCATCAGACTCAATAAGCCACTTAATCAATTTTATTTATCCCACACCCTTTCTTGAATTTAAAAATCAAGCTGGGGTGCTTATGCATACACCCCAGCTTTTTAATACCGCGTTCTAAATCCGGCTGACGCCAACCATAGTAAGACAAAAAAAACGCCTGCATCAAGCAGGCGTTTTCTCGTATCGCTAAACCCGAAAAATTAACTTTCGCGTTGGCTGCGACGGCGCTCGTGTTCTTTCAGGTAACGCTTGCGCAGGCGAATGGACTTGGGAGTCACTTCAACCAGCTCGTCGTCATCCAGGAAGTCCACGGCGTATTCAAGAGTCAGACGAATAGGTGGAACCAGATCAATGTGCTCGTCCTTGCCGGAAGCACGCACGTTGGTCAGTTTCTTTTCCTTGATGGGGTTAACCACCAGGTCATTGTCGCGGCTGTGAATACCGATGATCATGCCTTCGTACAGGGCATCACCCGGGGACACGAACATGCGACCACGATCCTGCAGCTTCCACAAGGCGTAGGCCACGGCATCACCGTCGTCCTGGCTGATCAGCACGCCGTTACGACGCTCGCCCACCGTGCCTTCACGCATGGGGCGGAACTCGTCAAAGGTGTGGCTCATCAAGCCGGTACCGCGTGTCAGCGTCATGAACTCGCCCTGGAAACCGATCAGGCCACGGGCGGGAATACGGTACTCCAGACGTGTACGACCACGGCCGTCAGCAACCATATCCTGCAAGTCACCGCGACGGCGACCCAGTTCTTCCATCACGCCGCCTTGGTGGCCGTCTTCGACGTCCACGGTCAGCTGCTCGTAGGGCTCCATCTTGACGCCGTTCTCTTCACGAATCAGCACGCGTGGACGCGACACGGCCATTTCATAGCCTTCACGACGCATGTTTTCGATCAGAATGGTCAAGTGCAATTCACCGCGACCGCACACTTCAAACACGGTGTCGTCGTCAGTTTCGTTAACACGCAAAGCCACGTTGGACTTCAATTCACGGTCCAGGCGATCACGCAACTGACGGCTGGTCACGAACTTGCCTTCACGGCCTGCCAGAGGCGAGGTGTTCACCATGAAGTTCATGGTCAGCGTAGGCTCGTCAATGCGCAGCAAAGGCAGAGCTTCCTGGTGAGCAGGATCGGTCACCGTGCAACCAATGCCCAGCTCTTCAATACCGTTGATCAGCACGATGTCGCCGGCTTCAGCTTCATCTACCGATACACGCTCCAGGCCCTTGAACTTCAGAACCTGATTGATACGGCCTTTGATGACTTCGCCATCAGGACCAAATTTCACGACCACGTCCTGGGCAGCGCGCACGCGGCCACGGTTCACACGGCCTACACCGATCTTGCCCACGTAGGAGCTGTAGTCCAGCGAACAGATCTGCAACTGCAACGGTGCGTTGACGTCGTCCTCACGCTGGGGCACATGCTCCAGGATAGCGTCGAACAAAGGACGCATATCGCCTTCACGCACGTCTTCGGTCAAACCGGCGTAGCCCGACAGACCCGATGCGTAAATGATGGGGAAATCCAGCTGTTCGTCGGTCGCGCCCAGTTTGTCGAACAAGTCGAACGTGGCGTTGATCGCGAAGTCAGGACGGGCGCCTGGACGGTCAACCTTGTTGACCACCACAATCGGACGCAGACCCAGTTCCAGAGCTTTGCGAGTCACAAAACGGGTTTGAGGCATGGGGCCTTCAACCGCATCCACCAGCAACAACACGCCGTCAACCATGGACAGCACGCGTTCGACCTCACCACCGAAGTCAGCGTGACCGGGGGTGTCGATAATGTTGATGTGGGTGCCTTCGTATTCAACGGCACAGTTCTTCGCCAGAATGGTAATACCGCGTTCTTTCTCGATATCGCCCGAGTCCATGACACGTTCGGAGATATGTTCGTTGTCACGGAACGTACCTGCCTGTCTCAACAATTGATCGACCAGGGTGGTCTTCCCGTGGTCAACGTGGGCAATAATGGCCACATTGCGCAATGCGCGTCTCATAACTCATCCTTCTGATTGAAGTTTTTTGGGCAAAATCTCGGTAGGCAAGCTCTCGATGGCCAGCAAGGCCGACATCGGGTCTTCCATCGCCTGCAACCCGTCCAGGGTGTAGGCGTCGTCGATATGAAAAGGTCCTAATTCTGTCCGGCGCAAGGCCGTCAGATGGGCAAAACACCCCAGAGCACGTCCAATGTCTTGCGCCAGGGTCCGGATATAGGTTCCCTTGCTGCAACGTACAAACAAACGCGCCGATTGCGGCGTAAAGTCTTGCACCTGCAAATCGTGAATCACGAGATGTCGTGCCTCACGTTCCAGCTCTATACCCTGACGGGCATATTCATACAGGGGCTTGCCATCGCGCTTGAGCGCGGAATACATGGGCGGCACCTGGGTAATGGGTCCTCGGAAAGCAGGTAGAACTGCTTCCAGCGCCTCGAGGGTGACACCGGCAAAATCTGCCGGAGCCTGGGACACCACATTGCCGGTCAAGTCACCTGAATCGGTTTCCTGCCCAAACTGCAAGGTAGCTTCATAGGCTTTGTCTGCTTCCAGCATCGTGGCGGAAATCTTGGTAGCCCGGCCAAAACAGCAAACCAGCAGGCCCGTTGCAAACGGGTCCAGGGTTCCAGTATGGCCAGCTTTGCGGGCATCCAGAGTGCGGCGGGCACGCTGCAAAGCGTGGTTGCTGGACATTCCGTCGGACTTGTCCAGTAGCAGCACACCATCAATCAACTGCCCGCGTTTTCGCGTAGCCATCGTGTGTCAATCCGTGAAGAAACAACAGCCGCGTCAGGGCTGTTCGTCTGGCTCGTCCGATTTGGAAGCAGAGCCAGTCAATTCGCTATCGGCCTGGTTGGCGCTGTCGATGAGCTTGGAGAGCTCCATGCCGCGTTCCAACTGTCGGTCGTGATGAAAATGCAGAGTAGGAACCGTGTGGATGTGCAGCAGCTTGAACAGCAGCGAGTGCAACCAACCGGCCTTCTCGGTCAAAGCCGCCTGAGCGACTTCGGGCTCGGCGCCCAGCACCGAGTAATACACTTTGGCGTGTGCGTAGTCTGGAGACAGCTCCACGCCGGTCAAGGTAATCAGACCAGCGCGGGTCATGTCGATCTCGCGCTGGATCAGAACCGCCAGATCCTTCTGGATCTGGTCGGCCAGGCGCAGGTTGCGCCCTGGGTTTGGTTTGGACTTGTGTCGTGCCATAAATTACAGTGTCCGGGCGATCTCTTTGATCTCGAAGATCTCAAGCTGGTCGCCCACTTGGATGTCGTTGTTGCCACGCAGCGTGATACCGCAATCGAAGCCGGAACGCACTTCCTTGACGTCGTCCTTGAAGCGGCGCAGGGAATCCAGGTAGCCACTCCAGTGCACGACGTTGTTGCGCAGCAAGCGAACTTGCGAATCGCGACGGACCACGCCTTCGGTAACCATACAACCGGCGATATTACCAATACGCGACACGTTGTAGACTTCGCGGATTTCAACCATACCGATGACTTCTTCGCGCTGCTCGGGAGCCAGCATGCCGGACAGGGCTGCTTTGACCTCGTCAACCGCATCGTAAATGATGTTGTAGTAACGCAGATCAATGCCGTTGGCTTCAGCCAGTTTCTTGGCGCTTTGCTCGGCACGGACGTTAAAGCCGATCACTACCGCGTTGGATGCAATCGCCAGGTTGACGTCGCTCTCGGAGATGCCACCCACGGCGGCGTGTACAACCACCACACGCACTTCGTCGGTAGAGAGCTTGACCAGCGACTGTACCAGCGCTTCTTGCGAGCCCTGAACGTCGGTCTTGATGATGAGCGACAGGGTTTGCATGCCTTCGCCCAGATTGTCGAACATGGACTCCAGCTTGGCGGCCTGTTGACGCGACAGTTTCACATCACGGAACTTGCCTTGACGGAACAGCGCGATCTCACGAGCTTTACGCTCGTCAGCCATCACAACCAGTTCATCACCCGCAGCGGGCACTTCAGTCAGACCCTGGATTTCTACAGGAATCGACGGACCAGCCGAACTCAGCGACTTGCCGGTTTCGTTCAGCATGGCGCGAACGCGACCGAAGGAGGCGCCGACCAGCACGCTGTCACCACGGTTCAAGGTACCGCTTTGAACCAGGATGGTGGCCACAGGACCGCGGCCCTTGTCCAGACGGGCTTCAATAACCGTACCCTTGGCAGGTGCGTCAACCGGAGCTTTCAACTCCAGCATTTCGGCCTGCAGCAGCACGTTTTCCAGCAATTCGTCGATGCCCTGGCCGGTCTTGGCCGACACAGGAATAAAGGGCACATCGCCACCGTATTCTTCAGGCACCACTTCTTCGGCTACCAGTTCCTGCTTGACGCGTTCCGGGTTGGCTTCAGGTTTATCAATCTTGTTGATCGCCACCACCAGCGGCACGCCAGCGGCGCGAGCGTGGTGAATGGCTTCACGGGTCTGGGGCATCACACCGTCATCGGAGGCCACCACCAGAATCACCACGTCAGTGGCTTTGGTACCGCGAGCACGCATGGCCGTAAAGGCTTCGTGACCGGGGGTGTCCAGGAACGTGGCCGTGCCACGTTCTGTCTTGACGTTGTACGCACCGATGTGCTGTGTAATACCACCGGCCTCGCCCGAGGCGATCTTGGCACGACGGATGTAGTCCAGCAGCGAAGTCTTACCGTGGTCAACGTGACCCATGACAGTTACCACTGGAGCACGGGGCTTCAGTTCGGCGTCGTTCTGAGCATCGGTATCGACCAGGAAGGCTTCAGGATCGTCCAGCTTGGCAGCAATCGCCTTGTGACCCAGTTCTTCGACCAGAATCATGGCTGTTTCCTGATCCAGAACCTGGTTGATGGTAACCATCTGACCCAGCTTCATCAGGTGCTTGATCACCTCGGCAGCCTTGACGGCCATCCGGTGAGCCAGATCGCTGACCGAAATGGTTTCCGGCACGTGCACTTCACGGGCAATGAATTCTGCCACTTGTGGTTCACGGCGCTCGGCCTGAGCGTTGCGGCCACCACGACCACCCTTGCCACGACCTGCCTTGGCATTGGCTTTCCAGCCTTCACGACCACCGCCGGCACCGGCGGAAGCCACATCAGCCTTGGAAGGCTGCTTCTTGCGGCTGGCATCGCTGGTCCAGCCAGGGGTGCTGTCAGTCTTGACGGGTTTGCCCGGGGCCTTCTCGGTCTTGGAGCCTTTGGCGTCTTTCTTCTGAGCGCCCTTGGCACCTGCCTTGCTATCAGCCTCTGGCTCGGGAGCACGCAAGACCTTACGAGGACGGTTCAACATATCGCGCAACGCAGCGGCTTCGGCCTCTGCGGCCTTACGGGCGCGATCACGATCCTGGTCTTGCTCCACATCGGCGGCAACAGGAGGAATCACCGGGCCACGCACTGCACGGCGCTGACCAGTAGCGGCCATATCCCGAGGTTTTCCAGTCGAAGTGGGCGTTTTAGTCCCTTGAGGGTGCTGATTTTTATTCACAGAGTTAGCTTGACGGGCGTCGTTTACAGATTTAGTAGGTTCCACGGGCTTTTCTTGGGCCGTAGGAGAGGGAGCCGATTCGGCCTTTTCCTGAACAGGCGCTGCCGCGGCTTCGGATGGCTCCGTTGCAGCAGGTGCTTGTTCCTGAGGCTGAGGCTCGGGTTTCTTTGTATCTTCCTGAGCAGCCTCAACGGGCTGTGCAGGAGCAGCAGGTTCGGGCGCAGGCTCGGCAACAGGAGTCGGCTCGGGAGCAGCGACCACTTCGGGCTCAGGCTCTGGCTTGGGCTCAGGCTTGGACTCGACAGGGGCTTGCTCTTTCACAGGAGCTTCAGGAGTTGCTGCCACAGGATCTACGGGCTTGCTGACAGGCACGGCAGGCGCCTGTTCAACAGCTTGCTTTTCCTGACTAGCCGCCTGGGCCTGAGCAGCTTGCTCCTTTGCATTTTCCTGTGCCAATGCCGCATTGGCTTCTGCCACCAGCTCGGAGGGATCACGCTTTACAAACACGCGTTTTTTGCGTGTTTCCACCTGAATCGTGCGGGAGCGACCCGATCCGTCATCCTGACGGATCTCCGATGTTTGACGGCGAGTCAGGGTGATCTTGTTGCCTTCCTGACTGCCGTGTGAGCGGCGCAACGATTCAAGCAGCTTCGCCTTATCCGAATCAGTGATGGCGTCATCAACTGATTTGAGCTCAATACCTGCGCTACGCAACTGCTCCAGCAGAACATTCGCAGGCATTTTCAGTTCTTGAGCGAACTGGGCGACAGTGTTACTCGACATTCGACTCTCTCTTGCTTTACTACAACTATTCTTAATGAATACAACGCGCGGGACCTAGCTAGACATATCAGGCCTCGTCGTCAAACCAGTGGGCACGGGCACGCATGATCAGTTCGCTGGCCGCATCTTGCGCCAGGCCGGTCATCTCGGACAGTTCGTCCGTTGCCAGTTCCGCCAGTTCATCCAGCGTTGTAATCTCGTTTTCGGCCAGTACGGCGATCAGCTCAGGCGTCATGCCCTCGACTCCTGCCAGTTCCTTGACCGCGGTCTGTACCAATTCTTCCTTGGCGATGGCCTCGCTCAGCAGCGCATTGCGGGCGCGGGCACGCAGCTCGTTGACGGTTTCTTCGTCAAAGGCTTCGATGTCCTGCAATTCCTGCATAGGCACATAAGCGATTTCTTCCAGACCGGTAAACCCTTCGTCGATCAGAATATCGGCCACGGCTTCGTCCACATCCAGACGGGACATGAAGGTAGCGCGCAATTCTTCGCGCTCTTCATCCTGACGGTTGCGGCTTTCTTCCGGTGTCATGATGTTGATCTGCCAGCCCGTCAATTCCGATGCCAGACGCACGTTCTGACCACGCGAACCAATCGCCTTGGGCAGGTTTTCTTCGTCTACCACCACATCCATGGCGTGCTTGTCTTCGTCCACCAGAATGGATTCGACGTGCGCCGGTGCCAGAGCACCGATCACGAATTCGGCCGGATCATCGGCCCACAACACGATATCGACCTGCTCGCCGCCCAGTTCGTTACGCACCGCAGTAACGCGCGAACCTCGCATGCCCACACAAGTACCGATAGGATCGATACGCTTGTCGTAAGCAATAACAGCGATCTTGGCGCGCACACCCGCATCACGGGCAGCGGCCTTGATTTCCAGCAGGCCCTGTTCGATCTCGGGTACTTCGTTCTCGAACAGTTCTTTAATGAATTCAGGTGCTGTACGCGACAAGATGACCTGCTGGCCACGTGCTGCGTAGTCCACCTTCTGTACCCAGGCGCGGACACGGTCGCCCACGCGGATATTTTCCTTGGGGATCATTTCCGAACGAGGCAAACGTGCTTCGATCTTGCCCATTTCGATAATGGCATCGCCCTTGTCCATACGCTTGACCGTACCGGAAACGATGGTCTCACCACGCTCCAGAAAGTCGTTGAGCACTTGCTCGCGCTCGGCATCACGGATTTTTTGCAGGATGGCCTGCTTGGCAGCCTGGGCACCGATACGGCCAAACTCGATAGGCTCGAGTGGCTCTTCGATGTAATCGTCCACTTGCAGCTCGGGATCGATCTCCTGGGCGTCCGACAGCATCTCCTGCTTGTCGGGCTCTTGCAGACCGGCCTCGTCGGGCACGACCAGCCAGCGCCGGAAGCCTTCGTGGGCGCCGGTTTCCCTGTCGATTTCCACACGGATATCGACATCTTCCTTGAAGCGCTTTTTCATGGCCGAGGCCAAGGCGCTCTCGAGCGCGGTGAACACGACATCACGCGCTACGGATTTTTCACGCGCCAGCGCATCGACCAGCAATAGAATTTCGCGACTCATCGCTTCTTACCCTTGAAATCAAGAACGGGATCCAATTTGGCACGATCCACCTGGTCATAGGTGAATTCGACCTGCGTCAGCTTGCCCGATGCTTCGTCCAGTTCCAGCCTAAAAACGGTATCCAGCGGAACACTAGCCGGTAGCGCCCCTTCAGGAGCGTGGAGCGTACCCACAAACACTTTCCGATTGTCGAGCGCCTCGTGCAGGCGCACCTGCACCCGACTGCCCGCAAAGCGCACGTAATCGCCAATACGCAACAAGGGGCGATCTATTCCCGGCGAGGCCACTTCCATGCGCTTGTAATCCACGTTTTCCACTTCGAAAACGCGTGATAATTGTTTAGACACCCATTCACAGTGTTCGATACGCACCCCTTCCGGGTGATCGATGACGATGCGTAACAAGCCTAGCGGCGCACGCTCCACGTCCACCAGTTCGTACTCGGTACCCGCCAGGGTCTCTTGTGCCAAAGCTAGAATGTCTGCCATAAAATCCAAAAAAATGGGCTGTACGCCAGCCCATGGTCACCATGCACGCTTGAGAATCAAGCGGGCCCTGGTCTTGCGCATTGCCAACGTCAAATCGGGATAGTTGCAGGCGCAACCGAACCGGATGATCCACGCGGTCTCTGCCTTGAAAGACCGCCCTATTCGCTGGCGCGCAGCATCAAAAAAGACCCAGCCGACACAAACGTCTCTGAGCCAAGTTCTATATTCTACCAGAAAACCGGAAAATACGTGCATTCACACGGCCTTACAGGCCCAAACCGCAGGGTTCGGGCCACAAACTCAAAGTCCGTGCGTCCTGGCTTTACCGGCGCCCGCGTCCCAGGTGGGATTCATGGGCCGCCGAGCTGGCTGGTTGCCAGTCATCATCACGACGGCTGACACGGCGCACCACCGTTGTTTTCTTCACATGAGCCTTGGGCGTTTGCCCGGCTCCGGCACGATCGGACGCGCCGCGACGGGCCGAAGGCGCACGTCCTTCCTGAGCACCGCGAGCGTGACCACCACGGGCCTGATCACCACGCCCCTGCTCACCGCGCGCCTGGTCGCCACGCGCTGGACGGCGGCCATTGTGCACACGCGCACCTTCCTGCGAACGCCCCTCGCGACTGCGACCTTCATGCGCGCGTCCTTCCGAAGAACGCCCTTCCGCCGAACGACCGCGTTGCTGGCCACCACGTACACCCTGACCGCTACGTGGAGCACCACGCCCTTGACCACCGTGTTCACGACGACCACCATCAGGATGGCCATTGGCCAGACCACCGCTAATGAACAAGGCACCGCTGACGGATTCGTTTACACGCACATTATTTGAGGAGCGACCGCGACCTGCCACACGACCACCACGCCCCATGCGAGCACCACTCAGACCGTTGTGCTCCAGCGTACCGAAACCGGGAGGCAAAGCGCTGTCGTGGGACAGAGGTTGACGTTCGCGACGCTGGTGGGTGCCTTCGTCATCCGACTCTTTCACCAGCCCCAGGCGCAGCATGAATGCCATCACCACATCAGCATCCAATTCTTCCCAACGGCCACGGCGCAGATTTTTAGGCAGACCCACATCCCCAAAACGAGTGCGAATCAGACGGCTGACCGTCACACCCATCGCTTCAAACATACGGCGCACTTCACGGTTACGGCCTTCATGAATAGTGACGCGATACCAACGGTTGCTGCCTTCGCCACCCAAAAATTCGATCATGCCGAACTTGGCCACACCGTCTTCCAACTGCACGCCATCGCGCATGGATTGCATTTGCTCTTCGCTCAGCTCACCCAGAACACGTACAGCGTATTCACGCTCGGCACCGTAGCGCGGATGCATCATGCGGTTGGCAATATCACCCGATGTCGTGAAGATCAGCAAACCCTCGGTATTCAAATCCAGTCGACCGACCGACAACCACTTGCCCACTTTCAGGGAAGGCAGGCGACTAAACACGGTGGCACGGCCTTCGGGATCGTCGTGCGTGACAATTTCGCCAGCCGGCTTGTGATACAGAATCACGCGCGGAGGACGCTTGGTGTTGGCACGATTGATCAGTTGACCATTGATACGCACCTTGTCATCGGCACTGACACGTTGACCGATATGGGCAGGTTCGCCATTCACGGAGACACGACCTGCAACGATCAGCTCTTCCATATCGCGGCGCGAACCGATACCGGCTTCAGCCAGCACCTTGTGCAATTTAGGCTGCACCAAGTCGCTGCCCATGTACTTACCCAGGCGCTGCGACAAACGACTTTGCTTGTCCAGATGGCTGAATGCGATGTCATCATCACCATCCAGAATCACAACCGGAGCGTCGTCAGCAGGGTTGGAGTAACGAGCGGCCTGGGTGTTGCCTGGTCGCTTGTTGGCGCCACCGCGTGTATCTGGACGACGACCAGCAGCCGCAGGTTTGCGTCGATTGTTTTGTGGGCGAGCTGGGCGGGCCTTGGCCTCACCAGGAGCGGCCGCCTGGACCTCTTCATTCTGGCGGGGAGCCGACTCTTGCGTGGCATCGCCACGACGGCGGCGAAACGGCGTGCGCAGCTTGCGCCCCTGGCCCTTCGCGCGGGGATTCTTGGGGTCGGCCGCGCCAGAGGCGTCCGACATGGAGGCTGTGTTCGTCTCGTGCGAATCAGTCATTTTTAATCATTTACTCCAGAGTTTTTTATTTCGTCCGGTACCTGTATATCCGATAGGCCAGCCGCAGCCTGGGCCTCATCCACGGGGTCCGGTGTCGTATTCACTTCAGCTTGTTCGGTTTGTGGCAGCTCCGCTTCTGAAACTGCCTCAAGCAAATCGTCCTGACTGCCTGGCTCGGAATCCAGTTCGGACTCCAGCTCAAGCTGAGCAACAGAGGCCTGTAGCGGCTCCATGCTCACTTCCAAAGCAGCGTCTTGCTCTGCTTCTAGTTCTATTTCTTGCCCTGCTTCGGAACCAGTTTGCTGCCCAGCCACAGATGCAGACTCTTGCTCTGCACCCTGCTCTGCCGCTTGCTCCTGGCTCTGATCCTGATGATCCCCACCCTGCTGTTGATCTTGCTGTTGATCCTGTTGCTGATCCCGTTCTTGATCCGATTCTTTGTTCTGCTCCTGATCAGCCGACGCAGCTGCTTGCCCGTTTGGCAAGGAAGCCAAGGCATCCAGGGAGTCCAGAGTTTCAACCGAAGGCAACTCATCCAAAGAGCGCAGACCCAGATCATTCAGAAACTGACGGGTCGTTCCCAGCAATGCCGGGCGTCCGGGCGCATCACGATAGCCCAGCACTTCAATCCAGCCCCGATCCTCCAGGGTACGCACAATTTGAGTCGATACGCTCACACCACGTATGTCTTCAATATCCCCACGGGTAACAGGTTGCCGCCAAGCAATAATCGCCAAGGTTTCCAGCACGGCCCGCGAATACTTGGGCGCGCGCTCCAGACTAAGACGGGACAAAAACACTTGCATGGCCGGGCGACTTTGAAAGCGCCAACCCGAGGCAACCTGAACCAATTCCAGGCCACGCTCTTTCCAATCCAATTGCAAGATAGCCAGATAACGGCGCAGATCATCCGCGCTCAGCGGCGGGGAGACAAACATTTTGCGCAACTCGGCGCTGTTCATGGGCTGCTGTGCACACAGCAAAGCCGTCTCCAGGACTCGGATTATTTCACTTTCAGTCACTGCTGGGAAGCCTCACTTTCTGGCGATACTTGCATAAAGCAAAAATTCCATGTTAGTATTTATCTTTTCCGGCGCGGGGTGGAGCAGCATGGTAGCTCGTCGGGCTCATAACCCGAAGGTCGTAGGTTCAAATCCTGCCCCCGCAACCATCACCCGGAACTGCTTAGCAGAATCAAACAAGCCAGCCAATTTGTGCTGGCTTTTTTGTTGCCCGCTGTTTTGATCTGCAATCTTGCGCGCGGCGCAGCCCACAGTCAGAACACGCAGGCCAGCCATCAGCAATGTGGCAACAACCCCAGCCCAAACAAAGGCCACCACAGCAGCCGCAGCACGCATCCGAATCACCATCGTCGCCATCATCGGGCTTTTTTTCATCGGGCCGGAAGCGCACGCAAGCCCGCCGCCCTGGCTCAAACCAGAAACAGCCGCTTTAAAAGCAATTAAAAATGTTGTGTAAGCACACATGCTGATGATGAGTATGTCCGCAAGCCCTATCGGACTGGATTTGAATTGGCGCTCCTGATTGGCGGAACGCGAAAACAGCACAACAACGTTTGGGGCAATAACTGATCGGGGCGACAGGTCTACATTGTCAAATGCCAACATCAAGGCACCAACAGACCACCGCAGGGCTTATCGATTGCCTAAACCTGAAGCAAAGCCAGAAACAGAGAAATTCGTTTTGCCGGGACATCCCGCCTAGTAGGGGAGCCGACTGCTATCAAAGCCAGATGCCAGCCATCAAGAACTGGTCGCTATACAGGAAGCCGCTTGCGCGTTTGAACTTTTTGAAATGCCAGTCCGGCTGAACCTGTAAGCACAGTTCGTATTACACCATTGCGACCAGCAAGACGCAAGAAAATTGAGGATCGTTTTATCCAGCCTTTATGCCCCTTCCAGCGGCAATCGCCAAATATTAATGAAATAAACACGCCACACTATGTACATAATCAAAAACTATGTTATAGTTATTTTTCTGACGCGGGGTGGAGCAGCATGGTAGCTCGTCGGGCTCATAACCCGAAGGTCGTAGGTTCAAATCCTGCCCCCGCAACCAAATTCATTTATCGGCCTCTTGCAGATAAATTTGAAAAAACCGGATTTATTCCGGTTTTTTTTATGCCCGTTGTTTTTAAATAGTCTGGTTTCCTCAAAACAATAAACACGGCGTACCCACGACAAGCCCTCTTCCTGCAGTAACTCCCACCCCGCTAGTACGCCCCCATCTACTTCAAGCACGAAATTTTCTTGACGGCCGCAGTCTCACCGTGCGATAAACCTTCCCGTGCGGGTGATTAGCCAGCTTGAGCATGACCAGAACACAGAATAACAAGTCAGCTCCAGCCCCTCTAATCGCGCTTCAAATCCCGCCAATCAGCTTGTTTGTGCGTGAACACAGTGACGCCTCATGGGCGTGGTCTACGCTGCACGCTCACGCCTCACAGCCAAGCTGAGTTTCAAGAAAGACGAAATCCCTTACGAAAGCCAGGCCACCTCTTCTCCAGCGTTGGAGCCAAGTACGTGCCTGCGCGATCCCAGGATGAGTCGTACTTTTTGCAGTCACTCACACACAAGCAGAATCGGCTGGAGACAGCCGACTAAAGGATCAAGACATGAAACGAGTACCCGCAATCGCAGGGGCCGCTCTGGCCTTGCTGATGGCCAGCACCAGCACCTTTGCTGCCACCACCTATTTGACTTGCGAGTTTGCCGACCCGTCGGGCAAGCCCCAGGTTTTCAATTTCGCCCTGGATCAAGAGGCTGGCACCTTTGGGGTGTACGCTCCTGCTTCGGGCAGCGAAAGAATGGAGCGAGGCACCTTTGCCGACAACAAGGCCAGCCTGAATGAAGGCGCAATTGCCTGGGAGATTGACTTGGCAAGCGGCACCATCATCCGCGATCGCCGCATGGTAGGCGAAAAAGACCAGGGCAGCTGCAGCGCCATTTCTGCCGAGCGCAGTGGCTTCGAGCAGTAACCCCCCCTCCCCGAAAAGACCTGTCTCTGTCCCTTTCCCCAGGGGCAATGCAGCTTATCTCTACAGCGCGAAAATGAAGAAACTTACAAGTATTGTGATCCTGGGCGCGATCGGCATTGCCATCGGCGCCTACGCCAGCGGCCAATTCAACACCTGGCTGCCACAGGAAATGAAGGTCGGCACCTCTGGCAGTTCCCTTCTGGGCAATGGTGAAGTGAGCCTGCAAAAGCAGGATATGCAACTGGCCGAGAAACTGCAGCCAGTAATTGCCTGCCTGAATGACGTCGCCAGCCCCTTGAGCCAGCATGCCCAGAAATACATCAAGGAATATCAGAACCTTGTCGCTACCCCCGGCTCCACCCGCATTGCCGCCAGCTTCAAGATCAAGGTGTACGAGCAGAACAACTCCATCTCGCGCGAATGCATCACCCAAATGCGCAATGCCATCGCCATGCCGCCAGCAGACGCTGGACTGGACAAGCCTGGTCAAGTGTTTGCTGACACGCTGGAAAAGCTGATTCCCGTCATGAATGAAGCGGATCTCTATTACAGTCGCAAGGACAATATTGACGACCAGATGAAGAAAGGCCGCGAGCTGGACGAGCAGATCATGCCTCTGTTCATCAGCTTCTTTGATGCGGAAGACACGCTCAGACAAACAGTCTCGGAGCGCAATCACAGTCTGCGGGAAAAACAGTTGGTGGCGATTGAAAAGGCTTACGGCACCGAGAACTTTGCTTGGCACACGCTGAATGTCTCTCTGGCCGCCCGCCGCGCCGTTGATGCCATCAGCACGTTGGCAGAGTCCGAGCAGCTCACTGGCCAGTCCATCGAGAAAATCGAGCAAGCGTATCAAGCCGCCTTCGACAAGGCTGATGCCTTTGCCAAAGCACATCCCGACACCAAAACGCAGCTGGGCAACGCGCCCAAGTGGTTTGCCCTGTCCAGCAACTTCAATACCTTCCTGGTGGGCTTGAAGGATCTGCGCCGAGCCCTGGCATCGGACGCAAAGCAAGCCAATGTGGAGTACCAGCTCTCCAAGCTGGAGAACGACTACAACAGCATGATCAGAAACTACAACATGCTACCCGACGCCTGACGAAACCAGGCTAATGGCTGCGTTTTCCGTAAGCAGGAGAGCGCAGCCTGCGCACTGGCAATGGCAGACCCCAAGCAAGATGGGGTTGGTCCGGTATTACAGGGCCTCCCGCCACCAGGGCCAAACGCTCATTAGCGCGCCGCGTCATCCTTGCGAAGATCGAAAAACCGCAAACCATCACGCAGACGATCACGCAGCCAGACATAGACAGACGGGGCTTCTTGCCCTGTATTGAATCTGGCTTGCACCTTCATGCCAGACATCAATTTACGCACCTGATCCACAGACAAGCCAGACTCCAGACGTGCCGCTGGCCAAGGGGGATCCATTGTCATATTCAACGACAAGCGCCCTTGAGGCGCGGGTAGCTGAGCAATAAATGCCAGCAAGGCATCGCGGCTGTCCCGATCCGCCACCGAGTCAGGCATCAACTGCACGGAAGTGCGTGCGGCCAACAAGGCCTTCTCAATACCGGGGCGCGGGTCTTCGTACATGCTCATGTTCATCACCAACGCAGGCATGATCATGGACTGGATCAGATTCTGATTATCCAGGTACAGATTCAGACTTTTAAGCTCTGCCTGCTCAAGATCATCGGCACCCAAGGGGCGTCCTGCGGCCGACACAATCCCGAATTGCGCCTGAGCACGAACCTCACGCAGGTACTGACTACGCAGTCGAACCTGCTCCAAATTCAATTGTGCCAAGGCCGAGTCCCACTTGTACTTGAAAGTAAAATCCATAGGCTTGGCTTGCAGGCGCATTACGTAGTCCTGCCCTGGCAAACGTCCCGTCAGAACATAGATCCCGCTTACTTGTAGATCCATGGAGTCTGGAATAACTTGCCGCTCGGACAAGGATGCCAAGCCTTCATCACGCAAGACCAGCTCATCAAAGGCCAGCAGCATTGACGAAAAACCGGCCGACCATTGTCCATTCCGAACCAGACAAGCCCCCTCCTGATCCTGCATCTGCAGCTCGTCGCCGGATTGCGGCTGTAAAGCGACATAATTACGCAAATACTCACAAGCAGGACCCGCTTGAGCCGAACCTGCCAGCACCATCCACGTACCCAGCGCCAAGGTAATTTTCTTCATGAATTCCTCTTATTGGGCAAGCGCTGGCAACAATACCAATCAAGCCTTCCCTTTGTATGAAACGCTGGCTAGTATACAAAGCCGTCAGGGTCTATGCCCTAGCCCTGTTTCAAGTTGAGCTTACCGACGTACTCCTTGCCATGGTCAGCACTGAACCGATCCAATTTTCACTTTGCACACAGCTGAGTCAGCTCGACGCAGCACACTGGGACGCGCTCTCTGGCCATCACCTGTTGCTCAGTCATGCTTTTCTGACGTCATTGGACGAAGCTGGCTGCGCCATTCCACAGACAGGCTGGTCGCCACATTACCTCTTGATGCATCGTGGACAGACGCTGTCTGGTGCCGTGCCCCTGTATCTGAAGCACCATTCGCGCGGCGAGTATGTGTTTGATCAGGGCTGGGCTCAGGCTTATCAACGCCATGGGCTGGACTATTACCCCAAGCTGCTCAGTGCCGTCCCCTTTACGCCCGTTAGCGGCCCACGTCTGCTGGCGCACACACAAGAGGATCGCATCCTGCTGGCCAGGCAACTGATCCAGCTGACGCAAAGTAATCAGCTGTCCTCTGTGCATGTCCTGTTCCCGAATCCGGAGGACAGGCAAGCTCTGGAGCAGGCGGGCTTCATGATTCGCCACGATGTGCAGTTTCACTGGCAGAACCAGGACTACGCCAGCTACGAAGACTTTCTGGCCTCCCTGACCCAGCAAAAGCGCAAAAAAATGCGACAGGACAGCCGCAAGGTTTACGAGCAGGGGCTGTCCTTTGAGCACAAACAGGGTCAGGAGATTAGCGAGCAGAACCTGGACTACTTTTACCAGTGCTATGCCAATACCTATCAGGAGCGCGGACAACGCCCCTATCTGAATCGGCATTTCTTTGCGCGCCTGCACGAACAGCTACCCGACTCTCTGGTACTGATTCTGGCGCAACAAGATGGGCAAGATGTAGCCTGCGCCCTGTCGCTGCGGGACGGGCACACACTTTATGGACGTTACTGGGGCTGTACTCGATACGTGCCAGGCCTGCATTTCGAGACCTGCTACAACCAGGCAATTCAGTTCTGCATTGCGCAGCAACTGCGTTTCTTTGAAGGCGGTGCTCAAGGGGAGCACAAGCTCTCGCGAGGTTTGCTGCCCACTCCCACCAGCTCGGCGCACTGGATTGCTGACCCCCGCTTTGCCCACGCCATTGAAGAGTTCCTGCATGAAGAAGCGGGCCATGTGGCCCGCTATCAGGAAGCACTAAACAGCCATACCCCGTTTAAAACGCTGGCAAGCTAAAAATCAGTCTTTCTTGTCTTTGCCTGGTGGCGCAAAGGGAAAGACCGAGAACATTTGCCGGGTCTGATCCTGCATCTGGTCCTGCATTTGCACAAACAGATTCTTGCTTTGATCGATATAGCTGTTCATGACGGTTTGCATCACAGGCGCCTGTATGCTCATGAATTGCGCCCAGGCTTCCGGGCCGAACTGACCGCCGTAGACGCCTTTGGACTGTTCGGTCATGCGCTCCTGGATTTCCATGAAGGCCTGAATGTTCTTTTCCAGATACGAGCCCATCACCCCCTGCATGGCATTGCCATAAAAGCGGATGATCTGCATCAGCACCGGAGTGGAGAACATGGGGATACCCCCGCTTTCTTCCTCAAGAATGATCTGCAACAGAATACTGCGCGTCAGGTCCTCGCCGCTTTTGGCATCGACGACCGCGAACTCCTCTCCTGACAGGACCAGTTGCTTGACATCGACCATAGTGATGTAAGCGCTGGCCTGCGTGTCGTACAAGCGACGATTGGGGTATTTCTTGATGAGTCGAGGGGATCCCATGCTGGTGCTTACTTCCTAATCTATAAATCAAAAACACGCGCTATGCACTGCAACAAGCCTTAGCTCATGTGCAAGCCACCGTTCAAGGAGAAATCCGCACCCGTGGCAAAGCCGGAATCACCCGAGGCCAGCCAGGCCACCATGGAGCCAATTTCATCCGGTGTACCCAAACGGCCCACTGGAATGGTCGCCACGATTTTCTCCAGAACGTCGGGGCGAATCGCACGCACCATGTCCGTACCAATATAACCGGGGGAAATAGTATTGACCGTCACCCCCTTATTGGCAACCTCCTGGGCAAGAGCCATGGTAAAGCCGTGGATCCCGGCTTTAGCCGTGGAGTAGTTGGTCTGCCCAAACTGCCCTTTCTGCCCGTTCACTGAACTGATGTTGATGATGCGGCCCCATTGGCGCTCTACCATGCCATCAATGACTTGTTTGGTCACGTTGAACAGGCTGTTCAGGTTGGTGTCGATTACCGCACGCCAGTCTTCCTGGCTCATTTTACGGAAGGTACCGTCGCGTGTAATCCCGGCATTATTGACCAGAACATCCACACGACCAAACTCGGCAAAGACCTTTTTAAAGGTTTCAACGGTCGAGTCCCAGTCTGCTACGTTGCCCACCGAAGCATGAAATGTGTAGCCCAGCTCGGCCTGCTCGCCCAACCATTTCTGAAAATCACGGTTGGGGCCGCAGCCTGCAATAACGGTAAAACCGTCTTTGGCCAGACGCTGACAAATGACTGTCCCTATCCCTCCCATACCACCAGTGACGTAAGCTACTTTGCTGCTCATATACTTCTCCTGAAAGGGGTGACAAAGCTCGATCCCTGGGCCGGCCCGGGCAATGAAAAAGCCTGGCGTCGGGATAATGGAAGCAGGCAGACCGCCCTGCTCCCGAAACCTGAAAAATTGAAAATTAACTGGCGCGCACTTTCACATAACTGCCGGGCGCATCCTCCAGCACGGGATAACGCGCATGGCCCAGACGACGTTTTGCGCGACGCCGCGTACCCGACAAGAGTGCAAGCCACGCAATCCAATCGGACCACCAGCTACCAGGTACGGACTGAGCCCGCTCCATATACTGCTGGGCATCCAGCGTGGCGACTGGCTCGCCATCTTGTAGCACCCAGTAATTACGGCGCTGCTTGGCAGGCGGATTGATCACGCCTGCGATATGACCCGAGGCTCCCAGCACAAAACGATGCTGGGCCGCAGGCAAGGCCTGCAAGGACGCATAGGCCGACTGCCAGGGCACGATATGGTCTTCTTTGGAGCCATACAGGTACACAGGCAAATCCAGTTGGCTCAGATCGGCGCGGTGCGCCCCCACGGGGACACCACCTTTTTGAACCAGACGATTTTCCAGATAGGTGTTGCGCAAATACCAGGTAAAGAAAGGACCGGGCAAATGGGTGCCGTCGGAGTTCCAGTACAGCAAGTCAAAGGCAGGTGGTTTTTTACCCTGCAAGTAGTTACTGTTCACATAGTTCCAAACCAGCTCGGCGGGGCGCAGGAAAGAAAAGGTACTGGCCAGCTCACGGGCATTGAGCAATCCACCCTGCCCCAACTGCCACTCCCGAAACGCAACCTGTGCTTCATCGATAAAGACATTCAGCATGCCCACGTCGGTGAAATCCAACATGGTGGTCAGCAAGGTCATGGAAGCGGCTGGGTCCTGACCTTTATCGCGTGCCAGTGCCAAAGCGCTGGCCAGCAAGGTGCCACCGATACAAAAGCCCAGCGTATTGATTTTTTCCTGGCCCGACAGCTCCTGGCTGACACGAATCGCCTCCAGCACGCCCTGCTCCAGATAATCCTGCCAACTCAGTGCATGGATATGGGCCGCGTCATTCGGCTGGGGATTGCGCCAGGACATCAGATATACCGTCAGCCCCTGATCCAGAGCGTGGCGTACAAAGGAATTCTCCGGCTGCAGGTCCAGAATGTAGAACTTGTTAATGCAAGGCGGCACGATCAGCAAGGGCACGGCATGGACCATGCTGGTAGTAGGTGCGTATTGAATCAGTTGAAAAATATCGTTCTGGAACACCACGGCACCGGGGGTGGTTCCCACGTTTTGCCCCAGTTGAAACTGGCTTTCATCCGTTTGTGTCAGACGGCCTTTTTGCCAGTCGTCCATAAAATTGGACATCCCTTCCAGCACGGACTGGCCGCCCGTATCCATCATCGTTTGCAGGGCCTGGGGGTTGAGCATCAAATAGTTGCTGGGCGACATGGCCTCAGCCCACTGCATCATGGAAAAGCTCAGGCGCTCACGCTGCGCGGCTTCCAGCTCCATCGAGTCCAGCATCTCGTTCATGGCCTGAACGCTAAGCTGCCAGATATGGGCATTGAACAAGGCGGTGGGATTGCTCTGCCAGGCGGCATCCGCAAACCGGCGATCCTGGGGAGGTGGCAAGGCACCGCGCTGGGCCTGGTCCCACAACTCCTGCCACTGTTGCATATAACGAGCTTGCAGTTCAGCACAGCGGGTGGCATCGATCGGTTTGCCAAAACCTTGAAAAGCTCTGTTGTTACTCGACATCTGCCACCTGTAAACGAATTGCAAATACGCTTAGAGCATGACGTTCGTAACAAAAGCAGTCAATTGGGGTAATTAATTAGGCTGGCACGCCAATAGACGGAATTAAAGATTCCATATCGTATTTAATACGATCAAAAAACCGTTAAAGCAGGTTCAAGCGAGCAATGGTGGCTTGTCGGCCGGTCAAGGGCGAGCGGCGGTAGGAATAAAACAATCCATTCTCTTGAAACGTACACAAGCCACTTAAGTGCACGGTCATTTTTCCAGGGCTTAATTTTTCCAAACGGTGGCGGGCAATACCGGGCAAATCCGCCTGCCATTTTCCAGGACGCTTTCCCTGAATAAAAAAGGCGGCCAATTCCGGCTCATCCTGAACATAGGCATCAAAGACCTCCTGCCCGACTTCGAAGTGCTCCTGACTGATTGCCGGACCAATCCAGGCTTGCCAGGATTGCGCTTGGGGACAACGGGCGGCCATCGCCTGCCAGGTACGCTCCAGGACTCCGGCTTGCAGACCACGCCAACCGGCATGGGCCACACCCAATACCTGAGATTGCTCGTCCCAGATCACCACCGGCAGGCAATCGGCGGTCAGAATGGCCAGGGTACGATCCCGGCGTGTAGTGATGGCAGCATCAAACTCTCTGGGCACGGCAGGCAACACATCCTGATCTGCATCCAGCACATCTGTGCCGTGTACCTGTGCCAGCCAGACTGGCTCCGAAGCCAGGAAGTCCGCCAGCCGCTGGCGATTTACCTGCACCCGCTCCGGATCGTCGCCGGTATTCAGGCCCAGATTCAGGCTGTCACGCTCGTCCTGGCTGACGCCCCCAGCCCGAGTCGTACAGAAATAAAGCAGCCCCGCTTGTTCGGGGCCGCTAACACCAGGAATCAGCTTTGAGTGTGCCATTCAATCGCCTCTGCAACAGACTGATAGTCAGACGGTGGCTCCGCCGAGAAGCGACGGCGCTCGCCCGTATCGGGATCATCAAACTCCAGCACATGGGCATGCAGCATTTGGCGCTGCGCCCCCGCGACAACGCGGCCACCATATAAGGTATCGGCCAGCAGAGGATGCTTGATTGAGCTCAGGTGGACACGAATCTGGTGGGTACGCCCTGTCTCCAGTCGGCAAGCCACCTCGGTCACCGCTTCCTCGCCTGCATAACCCTGACGCAACATTTGATAATGCGTTACAGCATGCTTGGGAGCGACGGACGGCCCAGTACTCATGCGCACTGGCACGCGCAAATCGCGTCCAATCGGCTCATCGACCGAGCCCTGGCCCGGCAAGACGCCATGGACCAACGCCAGATACTGGCGTCCCATGCTACGCTCTTGCAGTTGTCGGACAAAGTGAGTTTGTGCGACTTCCGTGCGGGCCACGACCAGCAAGCCGGAAGTGTCTTTGTCCAACCGGTGTACAACACCGGCACGGGGTACCTGACGCAGATTGGGGAAGCGAAACAGCAAACCATTGAGCAAAGTGCCACGCCAGTTACCCGCGCCAGGATGCGTGACCAGACCCACTGGCTTGTTAACCACCAGCCAGGAGTCGCTTTGAGCCACAATCTCGAAGTCCACGTCATCGGGTTCGAAGGCCATGTCTTCTGGGGCCTGTTGCTCCCAGACCAGCACGGTATCACCGGGGTAAACCGTATGCTTGACCTTGACGGCCTGGCCGTTGACGAGAACATGCCCACTCTCGACCCAGGACTGTAGACGGCTGCGCGAATGCTGTGGCAGTAAACGCGCTAAAGTCTTGTCCAGACGATCGGGAGACGCAGTGATGGGAAGGATAAAACGCAGTGCGTCGGAAGAAACAACACTATCTTTTTCAGTATCTGTGTCAGGCATGGCGACAAATCATATAATTGAGCAGCAATGCTAACACCAAGGACGCTTTTGTGACTCGCCTGAACCTGAACTTGCCACGTATTCGTGGTACCAAGCTGGCCCACGTAGCCGCATTAATGCTGGCTGCCACTTTGCTTGCTGGCTGCGGCACTACCAAAAAAGAAGTTGACCCCACCTCGGGTTGGACCGCCGAGCGCCTGTATAAAGACGCCCGTGAAGAAATGTCCGCCGGCAACTGGAAAGACGCGCGTACCCGCCTGGAAGCCGTCGAGTCCCGCTACCCCTTTGGCACTTACGCACAGCAATCGCTGATCGACCAAGCCTATATCAACTGGAAAGACGAGGAGCCTGCCAAAGCCCTGGCCGCTATCGACCGCTTCCAGAAGCAGTACCCCAGCCACCCCGGTACCGACTACATGCTGTACCTGAAAGGGCTGATCTCCTTTACGCCTCCTAGCGCTGCCCTGTCCAACATTACCCAACAGGACCCCAGCGAGCGTGACCCCAAAGGTCTGCGTGAATCCTACGAAGCCTTTAACGATCTGCTGCAACGCTACCCCAATAGCCGTTACGCACCGGATGCCGCCAAGCGCTTGACCTGGCTGGTCAGCACCATCGCCCAGAACGAAGTGCACGTAGCCGAGTACTACTACAAGCGTGGCGCTTACGTGGCTGCTGTGAACCGTGCGCAAACCGTGATTACGGACTTCAAGGGCGTGCCTATTGCTGAACGCGCGCTGTACTTGATGTACCTGTCCTACGACAAGATGGGTCAAACCGAGCTGCGTGACACCACCAAACGCGTGATGGATCAGAACTTCCCGGACTCCACCTACTTCAAGGACGGTCTGGATGCCAAGGTTAACTACTGGAACCCGATTAACTGGTTCTAAACCTTTAGGCAAAGCAGCACAAAACACAGGCTGCCTTTGTGAAGCGACAATAAAACGCCTCACAGAACTTAGTCAAAAAAAAGCCGAATCCCATACAGGATTCGGCCTTTTTAGTTTTCCGGCTTCAAGCTGATATTCCTTACCAGTCTGCTCTGCCCTGCTCATCAAAACAGTAACGACAGGTCAGGTAGCTCCTTAGCCTGCAGCCATCTAAACACACCCCGCCCCCACAGGATCCAGAGCATCCTGAATATCACCCCACCTTCTTGGCATTGTCCTTTTGCACGCTATACATACGCTCTGCAAAAGCCTTGGCCTTGGCTGGGTCCAGGGGCTGGCCTCCCAGAATCTTCATGGTGTCGTCCAGATACACCATGCGGTCTTCCAGCTCTTCCTGCAGGCCAATCAGGTAATAGCCAATCTGACAAAAGTACGTCGTCCGGGCTCGGGTCTGGGCTTCAATCTCTTCCAGACCCATACGCTGAAAGAAATTGGCCAAGGCATTCATGCAGGCCTTGTCCGCCCGCGCGACGGCCTGACGCACTCGCTCGGAGCGCCTTGCCCAATCCCGCATGGCCATATCCAGGCCCGGCTCAAAACGGGACACGTCCAGCCAGGTAGAGAACAGGGACAACATGCCATCTTGCAGATTGTCCACATTCTCCAGCGCCAGCATG
Organism: Alcaligenes sp. GCM10023179; assembly: GCF_042653705.1. NCBI lineage: Bacteria > Pseudomonadati > Pseudomonadota > Betaproteobacteria > Burkholderiales > Alcaligenaceae > Alcaligenes > Alcaligenes sp. GCM10023179. The sequence goes on from NZ_JBHSIQ010000002.1 coordinate 97,336, forward strand.
GTGGAGCGCATATTCTTTTGTTCCCAGAAACCGACCAGCCCATCCAGCAGATCGTCCCTGTCCTTGAAATGCCAATAAAAACTGCCTCGCGTGACGGCCATGACCTGCGCCAGACGAGTGATGCGCACCGCCTCCACGCCTTCCTGCATAAACAGGCGAATGGCCGCCTCCAGCCAGTCCGCCCGCGTCAAATGCACATTGGGCTCGGTCAGCGCGCCGGCCTGGGCCACACGTTCAATCAATTCCTTATCGCTCATATCGCCTGCTTGTAGAGTCGCTTTAGTCGCCAAAGTATACCGGCGCTCCTCTTATAACAGGCCCAGCATTCGTGGAAACGCCAAGGAAACAGCGGGCACGAAGGTGGTGATCAATTGAATCGGAATAGCCACAAACACGATCATGGCGATGGCCGGACCAAAGGAACGATGTACCGTCACCTTGCTGATACGGCAGGACATGTACAGCACAGGTGCCATCGGCGGGCTGTTGGAACCCACAATCACCGCACACGCCACAATCGCGGCAAACTGTATCGGATTGACATCGGCCACGCCCACCAAAGGCAGCAGCAAGGGAGCCACCACCACGGTCAAGGACACATCGTCAATAATCATGCCCACCAGAATCAGGAACACATTGACCATCAAGAGAATGCCGATGGGGCTATCCACCAGACCCGTCACAAAGGCGGTCAAGTCCTGTGGCACACCTTGCGCAACCAAAATACGGCCGATCAGAAAGGAGAACAGCAAGATCAGGATAACGGTGCCCGTAGTCTCTGCCGTGCGAACGAAGCTGTCACGCAGCTTGCGCAGGGTCAGTTCACGATACACAAAACAGCCAATACCAATCACCAGCACAACCGCCACCGCCGCAGCTTCCGTGGGTGTGAATACGCCCCCGTAAATACCACCCAGAATCAAGGCGGGAATACACAAGGCGGGCACGGCATAAAGCAAGGTCTTGAGGGAAGAACGACGGGATTGCTCATCAGCAGGCTGTGCAGGCAACTCCTTGAACCAGCGTCCAGCCACCACATAGTTGAACAGCGTCAGCCCGACCATCAACAGAATCCCTGGCCCGATCGTGGCTGCAAAACACGCCACTACCGACTGCTGCGTCACCACCGCGAACAGAATCATGGTGATGGACGGCGGAATCAGAATCCCCAGCAAAGAGGAAATCCCCAGCAAGGCCGCCGAGTACTGACGCGGATAACCGCGCTGCTCCATGGGATCGACCAGAATGGTGCCAATGGACGCCACCGCCGCCGAGGCCGTACCCGAAATCGCCCCGAACACCCCGGAAGCCAGCACCATGCTGGCCCCCATGCCACCACGACGATTCTTGACCAGCATTTCGGCAAAACCCACCAAACGGTGCGCAATCCCGCCTGCCTGCATCAAGTACCCCGCCATGATGAACAAAGGCAAAGCCAGCAGAACCAGAGAGTTCAAGGAACGGAAACCTTGCAGCATCAAGGTGTTCAAGTTGACGTCATACACCAGCGTCAACATCAGCAGCGTGCCCGCAAAGGACCAGGCCACCGGCACCCCGACACCCAGCAGAAACAAGAGCAAGAGAACAGAAAATCCGGCATGCATAATCAATGGCCCCCATGGCGCAAGGCCATCAAAGACTGATAAACATCGCGCAAGGCATAGATCAGGCTACCGGCGGCGTTCAGACCAATAGCGGCTTGCGGCACCCAGACAGGAATTCCCAGCTCGGCCATCGTGGTCGAGAACCGGGAACCCCACATGAACATGCGCAAGGTCCAATAGGCAAAAGCCACCACAATGATCAGCACCAGTACGGACACGATGAAACGATGGATAGCACGCGCCCCTGGGGTCTTCAAACGATGCGACAGGTAATCCACCACCAGATGCTGACGGGACTGGCTGGCAATCAAGGCCCCCGTCATATACAGCCAGATCGCCGCCACCATCACAATGGTGTGCACACCGGCTGCCGGCCAATTCAGGTAATAACGTGCGGCCACCACATAGGCCAAACCTGCCGCCACCACAACGCTGGACGCAATGGCCAGCCATTCCAGGGCGATCAGGGTCGGCCCTCGCTTGATCAGAAGGTCCTCACTCACATTCATACTCCCTTGTTCCTAGGTGTTCACTTGAGAGCCGAGGCGTTTTTCTCGATATGGGCCATGATGCTGTCGCCCACTTCAGCGTGCATCGCAGGCCAGACCTTGGCACGCACATGGGTGCCCAAAGCAGCCAGTTGATCCTTGTCGAGCTCAAGGTAGGTTTTACCCAGCGCTTTCCACTTCTCCACAATGGCCGCGTCCGCGACCTGGGCCTTGGAAAACTGATCTTGCATGATGGTGATGGCCGAGGTCTGGATCACTTCCTGCTGCTCGGGCGTCAAGGCTTCCCAGGCTTCCAGGTTCATGGACAGCACACCGGTAATGAACTGCTGCTTGCTGCGCACGTAGTAATCCAGCGTGTCGCGGAAATATTCGTAGTCGTAATAAATGACGTTGGCTGCATCGCCATCCACCACGCCGGTCTGAATGGACGTAAACACTTCGCCCCAGTCAATGGCTGCCGTCTGATAACCCATGGCTTGCACAGACTGCTGCATCATGGAGATTGGGGGGACACGTACCTTGATGTTCCTGGCGTCCTCTACCGTCACCGCATGTTTGCCTTTAGTGGCGACGCCATTGAATCCTTCAGGCCAGGCACCGAAGAACTTCAAGCCGTTCTCTTTGTAGATACCGTCCAGCGTTTCATTCAACCAGCCACCGGGCTGGTACGCGGCCAAGGCTTCTTCCCAGGTGGTGAACATGTAGGGCGTGTAGATCACCGCAATGCGCTTGTCGTAGGAAGTCATGGGCCAGTTCAGCATCAACTGCACATCACCGGCTACATGCTGGTCGAACACCTCTTCCTGACCACCCAACTGGTTTTGATAGAAAACGCGTGGCGACACCGCGCCTTGCGTACCCTCTTTGATCAGCGCAGCCCATTTCTCGATTGCATCACCGCTAGGCGAGCCTTGCGCGCCCGAGTCCGTTGCAATGCGCATGGTCTGTGCGGACACGGTGGCCGCGCTCAGGCTGAACATCACCGTCAGCAAGGTCTTGCTCAAAAGCTTCATAACTCCTCCTGGGTATGTCTTTTAAATTTATTGTTCAAACGTCGGCTATCAGGCTTCCGCCCGGTGCCGCCATAACTCCCAGCCCAAACGGGCCCGGACACCCACATCCAGAAACGGACGTGGCGGCAAGGCATCGGGTTGCCCCAAAGCCTGCATATCGGCAATCAAGGGATTGTCCACACCGCAAGCCAGATCGGCGACCAACATGCCGGAAATCGTGCCCTTGGTCAGACCCACCCCGTTCTGACACACCGCGGAATACACATGCGGTGCCACCTGCCCAAAGCCTGGGGAACCATTACGGGACAGGCAGATAAAGCCCGTCCAAGTGTGTTCCATCTCCACGTTCTTTAGATTCGGGAAACGCTCGTCAAACAGGGTTTTGTGCTCAATGCGCACGCGGCGGCGGCTTTCATCATCACTGCGCAAATTGGGCGCGTAAGTCATGTGCTGGCGGATCAGAATGCGTTGGTCATTGGTGCGACGCATGGTGATGCCCACAAAGGCATTGGCGGGCGTCAAACCCCAGCTGGGCAAACCACCCAATTCGCGCTGCTCGCTTTCTGTCAGGCAACGGGTCAGGCTTGCATGAGCCGCCATCGGCATCAGCTTGCCGCTGTAAAAACCGAACTGCTCGGCGAACACATTCACGGCCAGAATCATCTTGCCTGCACGAACCTTGCCACCGGGGGTTTCCAGCGTGACACCGTCGCCTTGCTGCAAGGACAGCACGGGCGTTTTTTCGTAGACGGTAACGTTGGGAGGCATATTGTCGGCCAGACCACGCGACAGACCCGCCGGGTTCAGCAACACCGTACCGGGGGTGTAAATTCCTGTGCGGAAATGCTTGAACCCCAGCTTGTCGTGCAAGGCCTTGCCGTCCAGCCACTCATGCGGTTCCTTCAAGGACTCCAGCACTTGCAGCGTAGGCTTCAAGGTTGTGCGTACGCCTTCCTCCGAAACCGCTGCGTGGAATTTCCCGATGGGGCTCCAGTCGCACTCGATACCGTAACGCTCGACCTGGGTTCTTAAATAAGCAATCGCGGTACGCGCCAGGCGCACATGCGAGCGGGCGGCGTCCAGTTCGCCCATGGAACTGCCGACGTTATGAGGGCTATCAATCGCAAAGCCGGAGTTTCGACCTTGAGCGCCCTCCCCCACCTGATCGGCCTCCAGCACCACGATGCTGTCACCGGGGCGGTTCTCTGCCAGGCGACGGGCAGCGGCCAAACCGGCCAGGCCTCCGCCGACAATCACCCAATCAGCCTGCACGTCTTTGGCCAAAGCGGGCTTGGGCGTGCGGGGAGCCAGGAGCCGACTCCACCCATTGGTCTTGTCGTTCTCCGGCAGACGCGTAATTTTCTTGATGCTCATGCCGCCGTCCGTGCGCTGGCCCAGTTGCTGGGATGCAGGCAGTAGTGGATCAGGGCAGACTCTGCTTCGTAGATTAAAGGCGTGCCTGCGGGCAACCACACACAATCACGTGGACCGGCTTCCAGAATGCCCTGCGGCGTGTGAATGCGCATGCTGCCCTCGATTACCGTCACGACCTCGTCATACAGCACGGTCCATTCGATGCGGGCCTGGTTCAAGCGCGCATACCCCGCCCCCAAAGGCGTCCCATCTTCCTCACCCACGATTTCCGCCAACTGCGCCATCTCCGGTTTTTCCTGTCTGGGCTGAAAGACCAAATCGTCAAAATGCATTACTCGCGGCAAAGTTTTTTCTGTTGTCATGTGGATCACCAAACACAAGTGGTTTTAGAACATACATAGTTGTATGTTGTGATGGTAATGAGCCGAATTTGACGCGTCAATGCGTGGAGAGATGGGGATTACCCTGCGTTCCAGGCGGGAGAGCTTTATATTTAAATGATTAAATTAGCCTTGTAACAGGATCTGAAAGCAGGGTTCTTGGTAGCGCTTTTGGCTGTTTTCTGCGCAACGCTTCTTCCAGCTTTTCACGCCCTTCTCCCATCAGCCAAGAACGCAGCGAGACAAGTTCAGGATTGATTTCTCGCATCAGACCGAGGTCCACCTGTTCTGCAAGAGGGCCATCCTCCAGACTAGACGCCATATGCCCCAAATCGGCGTTGGCAGCTAATACTTCATCAGGGAGTCGGGCATAAGTGATAGAGCGACCTGCGGCCTCAGAAAAGGCGGCCTCCAGCTCCTGGCCGGTCACACGATCACTGGCGATCTTCAAGGTCATCCCGGCAAAACGTGCCCTGTCCGCAAACAGGGCGGCAACGATTTTCCCTATGTCTTGCACCGCAGTGAGTTGGATCGAATGATCACGGTGTATCAGAGAAACCAACCACCCTTCCTCCAGGCCAAAGCCCGGCCGCACAAGCATCTCCATGAAGATCATGGGACGGATGATGGTTGCAGTCAGCGGCAGTTCGCGAATATGTGCCTCAATAAGAGGCTTGGCATCAAAGCGCGCAACACCTGTCAGTTTGTCCCCAGCGCTAGCCCCCGAGGAATAGATGAAATGCTCGACGCCATTTTTTGCCGCCAGATCAGCAAGACGTGTGCCATAACAAACCTCCTCTTCTGCTGATAGGTTCGCAGGCATCACGCTAAATACGCCATACACATCCTTCATGGCCGACGCGATAAGATTGGCATCGTCCAATGCCCCTTGCACGAGTTCAGCGCCTGCTTCCCGCAGAGCGATTGAAGCCGGTTTGGATGGAGATTGCACAAAGGCGCGGACAGGCCAGTGAGCCTCCAGAAGTGCTTTGGCCACCGATCCACCTTGCCGGCCTGTGGCTCCGAAAACCAGAATGGGACGATGTACTTTATTCATGATTCAGCTCGAAAAAAAGAGAATGTCGTATTCTTTCCTCGATATCTGAATTGCGGAAGACGGCACTTTTTTGAACCTCAGGCACAAAAATGAAACCCATAGATCCAGCAGAGTCGAATGCTCTCAAGGAGAAACCCGACAGCGACTCATCCTTCCAGCCAATTCCATTGAATGGAGTCTGCACGCGACTCGGTGACAAGTGGACCGTGCAGGTCATCTGGCGCCTTGCCATCGCGGGTGATCGTAGACTGCGATTTTCCGAAATCAAGCGTGAGGTGGAAGGAATCACACAGCGCATGCTGACGCTGACACTCAGAAACCTGGAACGAGATGGCTTGGTAGAACGCCATTATTTTCCCGAGGTGCCCCCACGTGTGGAATACGAACTGACGGAGATGGGGAAAAACATGCTCGATGCGCTGAAAGGCATCAATGTGTGGGTCAGAGAGAACCTTCCGCGTATACAGAAATCACGTCAAACGTACGATGCCAAAAAGCCTTGATGTAGAACGGAGAACGACGCGAAATTGAAGTCCAAGCTTATGATGCTGCGACTTTATACAATGTCGTGCCCCGTGCCTGGTACTGTGCAGCACCTAGCTCAAAACTCCACCGTGGCAAGCAATGGCTGAAACCTGTCCTAAGTTGTTGGCCCGTAAGACCCACTACTCCGCTTCCCGACGTCACAAGAACATGAAAACAGACATTTTCCAATGTCCAAGAATGCCCCTTTCATAAAACATACTCCATGAACCGCGAACAAGCAGAAACACGGGTACTAGAAGCCATTCCTGTACTGGCAAAGGATCAAAGCATTGAGGAGTGCATCGCTCAACTACAAGCCAGCGGCCTGTCTGAAGTCCGTGCGGCCAAACTTTGCGTGATGATTCCCGAAGCCTTCGGGCTGGCACTGGCCTGGCGCCTGGGTGCGGCACTGCCTGATGAAGAGCAGATGTTTGATGTGCACAATCGCGCAGGCGAGACGGTTCAGGTCCCCATGCTGGGCCAGCATGTGTTTTCCGTCGCGCTGGCAATGGCGGTTGCGGTGCTCAAAAAAGGCTGGTTTACGCCTATCACTCGGGAAGCGTTTGAGGCAGTCAGCAATCGCAGTGCCGTCATGTCCGTTCTTCAGCAGATAGAGGGCAGTCTGGAAGGCGCTGGCACACCCAGCCTGTTCTTATGGGGCCTGGTGGCAGAGGACATCGTCGCAGACGAGTCCTTACCCTAAGTTTTAATAGACGGAATACGCTCAAGCCTGCTCCGAACTGTCGTTCAGCTCCACATCACTGACCTGAGCGCTCTGCCGCCTGGCTTTCTGCTCCCGCAGAAACGCCAAGGCACGAGCAGGATCACGCGTACGGGCAAAAGGTGGCAAACCACGCCATAGCAGTTTGCCGTAGGGCTTCTCGACAATACGGGTGTCGCCCACCATCAGCACGCCCCAGTCGCGCTCGGTACGAATCAGACGCCCTGCCCCTTGCTTCAAGGCAATGGCGGCTTCGGGCAACTGGTATTCCATGAAGGGATTACCGCCCCTGTCCTTGCACTCCTTGATACGCGCTTCCAGCACCGGATCATCCGGCGGAGCAAAGGGCAGCTTATCGATAGCCACCAGCGTCAAGGCATCACCGGGCAGGTCAATCCCTTCCCAGAAGCTGGCGCTCCCCACCAAAACCGCATTGCCACGGGCACGGAACTCGTCCAGCAGAACTTGCCGTGAACGCTCCCCCTGGCGCAGCACATTGCGTTCGATGTCTTCCCGATCAAATCGGTCCCGCAGCATATCTGCAATCCGCTCGACCGAGCGCAAGGTGGTACAGAGCACCAGCACACCACCCTGCCCCGCCTTGATCAGCGGAATGAGCGCATCCACGAAGGCCTGATTGAAGTTGGGATGGCTAGGAAGCGGCAAGGTGCTGGGGACGTAGAACAGCGCCTGATTCGGATAGTCGAACGGCGAAGCCCAGGCTTCGGTGCGAGCATCAAACAAACCCAGTTGACGCTTGAAGTGATTGAAATCACCATGCACCGACAAGGTGGCCGAGGTCAGCACCCAGGACTGCTCCTTGCCTCGGTAGCGCGAGAAAATCTTGGCGACCGACAAAGGGGCACTGTGCAGGCGCAGATAATGCTGCCCACTTTCTACCCAACGCACGAACTCGTCGGGCTGGTCTTCGTCTTTTTCACTTTCTGGCAAATAGGCGTGACGGCCTTGACGATCCGGCTGGCTCCATTGGAACAAGCGCGCACGTAACTCCAAGGCGCTTTTATGCGCCGCCGTCAGATCAGGATGGCGCTCAGCCACCATGGCCAGCATCTTGATGACCTTGTCGAAGGTCTCCAGCAAATTCTCCAGCGCCTCGTCAAAAAGCTCGGGCTCGGGCAAGGCCTGAAAAGTGGCACGGCCACCTTGGGCGGCCAGCGACGCGGTGCGCAAATGCAAATCCCGAGCCGCTTGCTCCAGCTTGCGGGCCACCTGACTCCAGTCTACGGTCTCACGTGCCTGGGCCAGACCCGCCGCTTCTATCTGCCGACACAAATCCGTCAATTGATACAAGGACACGCTACTACCCAGAAAACGGGTGGCCACGTCGGGCAGTTGGTGTGCCTCGTCAAACACCACCAGATCCACGCTAGGCAGCAAATCCGTCACACCCTCTTCGCGCAAGGCCAGGTCCGCCATGAACAGAGCATGGTTCACCACTACTACATCCGCATCCTGGGCATGACGGCGCGCCTTCATCACAAAGCAGTCGCGCACAAAGGGGCAATCCTGTCCCAGGCAGTTATCGCGTGTGGAAGTGACTCGGTGCCAAATATCCGCGTCCTCCGGGACTTCGGCCAACTCACCCTTGTCGCCGCTACGGCTGCGTTCAGTAAAAAGCTGGATGGCCCGCAGATAAGCAATTTCCGCACGGGACTTCAGGGCACGGTCATCCTGCCCCAATCGTTCCAAATGGTAATGACAAACGTAGTTGCTGCGCCCCTTGAGCAAGGCCACATCCACCGGCAAGGCCAGCGCTTTACGCAGGTGGGGAATATCCCGACGGAACAATTGGTCCTGCAAGGTGCGCGTCCCGGTCGAAACCAGCGCTTTGCCCCCTTGCATGAACACGGGCACCAGATAGGCCCAGGTCTTGCCCGTGCCTGTGCCCGCCTCGGCAATCAGTACGCCGGACTCGGCGACCGTCTCGCTGATGGCTTGGGCCAGCTCCAGCTGAGCCTGCCGCGGACGATAGTGCGAGACAGACTCTGCCAGAGGGCCTTGGGGAGAAAAGATATCGGAATAATCCTGCAACAACATGGGGCAAAACCGCTCAGGGAGAGGTGACGAATGACAGAACTGTCTACAATCACAGTGGAATACATACAAGATGATACCTGCCAATTCTGGGTCGCTGCCGGTCTTTATGGCAAAATGCGGCGCTTGCAGACCCTTTTACAACGATGGACCCATAACTGAAATGACTGTGGAAACCCTCGCCCAGCAACAGGATCACCAACAGATTCTGGCGCTACTGGCCTCTGAACTGAACATCCGCATCCAACAAGCCGCCTCTACGGTTGAGCTCTTGGACAACGGGGCCACGGTCCCTTTTATTGCCCGTTACCGCAAGGAAGCTACCGGCGGCCTGGACGATAATGTCCTGCGTGATCTGGAAGTGCGCCTGATCTATTTGCGCGATATGCAATCGCGTCGTCATGCCATTCTGGAATCGATCCGCCAGCAGGAAAAACTGACGCCCGAGCTGGAGCAAGCCATTTTGGCGGCTGACACCAAGCAGCGTCTGGAAGACTTGTACGCCCCTTACAAGCCCAAGCGCCGTACCCGTGCCCAGATTGCCCGCGAAGCCGGCCTGGAGCCGCTGGCGGACGCCATTCTGGCCCAGAAGGATGCAGACCCTGTGGCGCTGGCCGAAGGCTATCTGAATGCCGAAGCCAAGATCGACACGGCCAAAGCCGCCCTGGACGGTGCCCGCGACATTCTGGCCGAACGCTTTGCCGAGCAGGCCGACCTGCTGGAAGCCATGCGCGACTATCTGTGGAAGTCCGCTCACTTGTACTCCAAGGTTGCCGAAGGCAAGGAACAGGAAGGCGACAAGTTCCGCGACTGGTTCGACTTTAACGAAGCGCTGCGCCAACTGCCTTCTCACCGCGTGCTGGCTTTGTTGCGCGGTCGTCAGCAAGGTGCACTGGACCTGCGCCTGGGCCTGAACCCCGAGCAGGATGCGCTTTTGCCCCACCCTTGTGTACTGAAAGTCGCCGAGCTGACCGATATTGGCGCTGACTTTTCCGCCGACGCCAGCCCACGCGACCATTGGCTGGCCGAGGTTTGCCGCTGGACCTGGCGCGTCAAGTTGCTGACAGCATTCGAATCCGAGCTGATTGGCCGTCTGCGCGAAGAAGCCGAGCAAGAATCCACCCGCGTGTTTGCCGCTAATCTGCGCGATTTGCTGCTGGCGGCCCCCGCCGGCAATAAAGCCGTTCTGGGCCTGGACCCAGGTATTCGTACCGGCGTGAAAGCTGCTGTGATCGATGCAACCGGCAAGGTGCTGGATACGGCCACCGTCTACCCCTTTGAGCCCCGTCGTGACCGCGAAGGCGCCATTCGTACCCTGGCCGGTCTGGCTACTCGCTACCAAGTTGAACTGGTGGCGATTGGTAACGGCACAGCGTCGCGCGAAACCGAGAAACTGGTTGCCGACCTGCAATCCGCTTTCCCGCAGTTGCCTTTGACTCGCGTAGTCGTGTCCGAGGCGGGCGCTTCGGTGTACTCCGCCTCTGAACTGGCCGCACAAGAATTCCCGGATATGGACGTCAGCCTGCGCGGTGCTGTTTCCATCGCCCGCCGCCTGCAAGACCCACTGGCCGAGCTAGTCAAGATCGACCCCAAATCCATTGGTGTGGGTCAGTACCAGCACGACGTGAACCAGCGCGAACTGGCTCGCAGCCTGGACGCCGTAGTTGAGGATTGTGTGAACGCCGTGGGTGTGGACGTCAACACCGCCTCTGCTCCCCTGCTGGCGCGCGTTTCCGGCCTGAACAACACGCTGGCCAAAAACATCGTCACCTGGCGTGACGAAAACGGTGCCTTCCAAAGCCGCAAGCAGTTGCGTGAAGTGCCGCGCTTTGGTGAAAAAGCCTTTGAACAGGCAGCGGGCTTTTTGCGTATTCCCGGTGCAGCCAACCCTCTGGACGCCTCGGCGGTTCACCCCGAAGCCTATCCGGTTGCCGCCCGCATTCTGGAGCGCCTGCAAACCGAAGCCAGCGATGTCATGGGTAAATCCGGCGCACTGAAAGGCTTGTCGCCTTCCGACTTCACGGATGAGCGCTTTGGTTTGCCCACCGTGCGTGATATTTTTAATGAAATTGAAAAGCCCGGTCGCGACCCTCGCCCTGAATTCACCACCGCCAAGTTCCAGGAAGGCATCAACTCCCTGAACGATTTGACGCCCGGCATGATTCTGGAAGGCGTGGTCACCAATGTGGCCAACTTTGGTGCCTTTGTGGACGTGGGTGTGCACCAGGACGGTCTGGTGCATATCTCGGCCCTGTCCGAGACCTTTGTCAAAGATCCACGTGATGTGGTTCGCGTTGGGCAGACCGTTAAGGTTAAAGTCCAGGAAGTGGATGTAGCTCGTAAGCGCATCGGCTTGACCATGCGCCTGAACGACGACAGCGGCCCTGTGCGTGGTTCCAGCAACACCGGCAACGCTCCCCAGCGCCGTTCCGGAAACAATCGCCCCAACCGGCAAGCTGAACCGGCACCGACAGGTGCTATGGCAGCCGCCTTTAGCAAACTTCGGAGATAAGCCATGACTGAGACCGAGCGCCTTTCCCAACTGACGCGTCTGCTCAATCTGCTGACCGGATTTGATCAGAAGGAACAGGATATTGCAGCCATCAGCCAGTCCGTGCTGACAGCCAGCGCCAGCCCGACAGCGATGGGTGAGGCGTATGGCAAGCACGCCCAGAACTTGATGGAACACGATCCGGATGGCGCTCTGATCCTGGCCATCAGCTACGAGCTGGACGACTATCTGGCTCTGGCCGATACCGTGGACGAACTGTGGGAAGAGATTCTGGCTGCCTTTGAAAGCCAGGATCTGCCCGCCTTTCCCTACGACGACATGCCTTTTCAGGACGTGGACGGCTTTTTCCAATGGGCGAACGAGCAGCTGCAGGAGTTTCACCCCTCCTACTGCCTGCTGGAATTTGCCCAAAGCTATGACGAGGAATTTCAGCTGATCGTGGTCAAACGCGAGAACCTGGAGGAAATTCTAAGTCTGTGTGAAAAACTGGATATTCCCGCTCAAGCAGCCGAATAAGGCCAGTAATCCCGGCCCAAACACACCAAGCCCTGCGTGAGCATTCATGCAGGGCTTGATGCTTTTGGCCCGCTTGAATGCCAAGCAGCTCAAAGCGCATTAGACTAGTCCCGCCATCAACATCAGCAAGCGAGCCTCTTGTGCTCGCTTGGCTGCTTGGCCCAAACATGAACACCCACTTTGCCGGGACCGGCGCAAAGTCAGTTCCCGCGCGGCAAGGTCCAGAAGGAGAAACATGGAGCAAAAACACTGGTCGCAGGTCGAACTCCTGCACGAAACCGTATCCAATCCCAATATTCACGTACGCGGCACACACAGCTATTACAGCCATGCCTGGACAGACAGTTTTGAAGAAAGCGTGGTGCGTTACCTGTACGGGGACGAATACAGCCGCAAGGCCTGGACCTCGCAATGGCCGGTAGACCAGCTGCATATTGGCGACTACGTGTGCATCGGTGCCGAGGCTGTCATTCTGATGGGCGGCAATCACACACATCGCATGGACTGGTTCAGCCTGTACCCCTTCGTGGACAAGATTACGGAGGCTTACGTCGGTAAAGGCGACACCCATATTCACGATGGTGCCTGGATCGGCATGCGAGCCATGATCATGCCCGGTGTCGTGATTGGGGAAGGCGCTGTCGTGGCCTCGGGAGCGATTGTGACCAAGAACGTGGCACCCTACACGATTGTGGCTGGCAATCCTGCTGTACCCGTGCGAAAGCGCTTTGATGAGGCAACGATTGAGCAATTGCTGGGTCTGAAGATGTATGAGTGGCCGGAAGAGAAATTCACGGCGCTAAGGGATGTGATCTGCGCAGAAGATATTGCAGCATTGGAGCAGGCCAGCCAGGACTGGGATCAGAAGTCCAAAGCCTAAGACCGACTGGCCCAGGCTCAAGTCCAGGTCTTAAGTCCGAATCCAGATTTCGGGCTCAGAATTCAGAGTTCACGTTCGGATCAGATCTGGTTTGGTTTGGTTTGGTTTGGTTTGACCTGACCTGACCTGACCTGATTTCAAGAATGAATTCAAGGCCAAAGCCGATTACACGAGCAGGGTCAAGCCAAGCTCCAGCTTGATCTTCTGCACACGCTCGGTACAAGGAATAAAGAACAGCTCCAAAAGTGAGATAAGTCTCTCTTTTGGGGCTGCTCAATTTCAAGCAATCTTCAAGTTGAAGCGTTGCTGCTCAAAGAAGCTTACTGTCTCCACTACGGCATCAATCCTGAACAGCCGATCAATCCCGCAGTAGACAAACCACTTAGTCGCGCATCGAATCCAAAGCGGCTGCAACGGCATCACGCAGATCTGCCGATACTCGTGCCACTTCTTCACCGGCGCAATGGATTTGCAACTCCTGACCGTCCTGCTTGGCAACTTCGGCAAAAGCCGCAGTCTGCAGTGCCTTGATCGCCACACCAGCCTGTTTTGGGTCTGCGTAAGAGCGAGACAGAAACAGCTCTTGTCCAGCAGCATCTTGCAGGCGGAAACGGAAGGTGCCATCTTCGTCGCGGAAGTTCACAAAACGAGCTTTACGAGCCTTGGCTTCAGTCTTGCTAACTGCCACGCTCAAGGGGTCACGCAGGCCCACGGCCGCCTTCAATTCATGGATGAAGGGGGTAGCGTAGGCACGAGCCTTGCGCGCGCCAACTTGCAGCAAATCCTCAATATCCTGGGGACGAGCCATCAAGGCTTCGTAGCGATCGCGCATGGGCGCAATCATGGCTTCCAGCAACTGATGCAAGGCATCCTTGGCCTCGCCCCAGGCCATGCCGTCGATCAACTGCTGACGGAAGGCTTGGGTCTGCTCGGGTGTCGCAAATGCCTTGTACAAGGCCGTCAGGTGCGAATCATCGGGATCTTTAGACTCGCCGGGACCTTTGGAGTCCGTCACGATGCGGGCAATGGCCGCCTTCAGTGCCTTGGCACCACCCTCGAACAGAGGAATCGTGTTGTCGTAGCTCTTGGACATCTTGCGGCCATCCAGACCGGGCAAGAGGGCCACGTCCTCTTCCACCTGTACTTCGGGCAATACAAACAGCTCCTTGCCACGGCCATACAGGTGGTTGAAGCTCTTGGCGATATCGCGTGCCATTTCCAGGTGCTGCACCTGATCCCGGCCCACGGGTACCTTGTGGGCATTGAACATCAGGATGTCGGCCGCCATCAGTACGGGGTAGCTGAACAGGCCCATGGTGACGCCATCATCAGGCTCTACGCCCGCCGCTTCATTCTTGTCGACAGAAGCCTTGTAAGCGTGTGCACGGTTCATCAAGCCCTTGCCGGTTACGCAACCCAGCATCCAGGACAGCTCCGGAATTTCCGGAATATCGGATTGACGGTAGAACGTTACTTTTTCCACATCCAGGCCGCAGGCCAGCCAGGTAGCAGCAATCGCACGGCGCGAAATGGCTACGCGCTCCGGATCGTCACATTTGATCAGGGCGTGGTAGTCCGCCATGAAGAAAAATGCGTCGACATCGGCTTGCTGGCTAGCACGGATAGCAGGACGAATCGCCCCGGCATAGTTACCCAAGTGTGGAATACCGGTCGTTGTAACGCCGGTCAGTACTCGTGTCGTCATGATAAAAAATACGCTTATAAAACTACGTGTCAGGGTTCAGGAATCAGACGCGTGGCCAGTGGCCGCGCCCAGCATCCTACAAAATAACTGCCTGGCGCCGTTCTGACTCCAGGTACTCCCGCGATTGCATTTCCATCAAACGCGAGACAGTACGGTGGAACTCATTGGCCATAGGGCCATCCACATACAATTCTTCTTCAGGCACCGCTGCGGACATGATGAACTTCACCTTGTGATCGTAAAAAACGTCGACCAGCCAGGTGAAGCGTCGCGCCGCAGAGGCATCACGCGCTGTCATGCGAGGCACATCAGACAAAATCACGGTCTGGAAGCGGTTCGCCAGTTCCAGATAGTCGTTTTGCGAACGTGGGCTGACGCACAGGGTCTCGAAATCAAACCAGACGGCTGAACCGGACAAGGCGACCGCTTTTACATCCCGGTTTTCAATACTGAGCACCGGCTCTTGAGGGGCCGTGTCCGACAAGGCCGTGAACATGGATTGCAGTTCTGCGGTGGTCTGCGGGCCCAATGGCGTCAAATAGGTTTTCACCTGCTCCAGAGCACGACGGCGATAATCCACGCCCGTATCCACGTTCATGATGTCCATGTTCTTCTGAATCAGCGCAATGGCGGGCAGAATGCGATCGCGGTGCAGCCCTTCCGGATACAGCGTGGAGGGCTCGTAGTTGGACGTCATCACAAAGGACGTGCCGCGCTCGAACAGACCCAGCAGCAGCTTGTACAAAATCATGGCATCGGCCACATCCGAGACGTGGAACTCGTCAAAACAGATCAGGCGATAACGCTTGGCGATACGCTTGGCGACCTCATCCAAGGGATCACTCATGCCTTTGACCTGATTCAGCTCTTTGTGCACGCCGCGCATGAACTCATGGAAGTGAATCCGAGTTTTGCGCTTGAGCGGCACCGTCAGGTAGAAGGCGTCCATCAGGAAGCTCTTGCCGCGCCCGACCCCACCCCACAGGTACACACCACGCGGCACTTCCGGGCGGGAGAACATACGACGCAAGGCGCTGGAGCGCATTTTGCGAAACTCTACCCACTCGTCGTAATAGCGTTGCAGCCGGTCTATAGCTTGCTCCTGTGCCTGGTCGGCACGGTAGCCTTTTTCCGCTAAAGCCTGATGGTAATACTCGCGAACATTCATATCACTGAAAATAAAAGAACCTGTCCAAGACAGGTAGTGGTCTGCCAGCATGCACTGCGATCCACAGCAGCACCGCTTTTGATGCAGGGTCTGAGCATACTGCGCGGTCAATTATCTCACGCATCGCAGCCTGTACAGACTGCTTTGATCAGCCTTTCGTGACGAAAAAAAGGGCGAGCCCGTGCCCGCCCTTTTCCAACAACACCCTGAAAGTCTATCAGAAGTTCAGAGCGCGTTTGTCCACTGCCAAGGCCGCTTCTTTCAGGGCTTCGGACAGTGTTGGGTGAGCATGGCAAATACGGGCGATGTCTTCCGACGCGCCACGGAATTCCATGATCGCAACAGCTTCAGCTACCAGCTCGGAAGCCACAGGGCCCACAAAGTGCACGCCCAAGACTTCGTCGGTCTTGGCATCCGCCAGAACCTTCACAAAGCCGGTCGTGTCACCCAGTGCGCGGGCACGGCCGTTAGCCAGGAAGGGGAAGCTGCCAGCGCGGTAAGCACGGCCTTCGGTCTTCAGTTGCTGTTCGGTCTTGCCAACCCAGGCGATTTCGGGCGAAGTGTAGATAACCCAAGGCACAGTGTCGAAGTTGACGTGAGGTTGCTGACCAGCCAGACGCTCGGCCACAGCCACACCTTCCTCTTCGGCTTTGTGAGCCAGCATAGGACCACGCACCACGTCACCCACCGCCCAGATACCTGGCAGGCTGGTGGCGCAATCGTCGTCCACAACCACGAAGCCGCGCTCGTCCAGTTTCAGACCGATGGTGTCTGCACCCAGACCGGCAGTGTTAGGCACACGGCCGATGGACACGATCAGCTTGTCGGCTTCCAGCTTGTGCTCGGCACCAGCGGCGTCCACGTAGTTGATGGTGACCTGTTTGGCGGACTTCTTGATTTCGCCAACTTTCACGCCCACATTGATCTTCAGACCTTGCTTGGTGAAAGCCTTCAGGGCTTCCTTGGCAACGTCGCGATCCACGGCGGACAGGAACTCGGGAGCACCTTCCAGAATGGTCACTTCGGCACCCAGGCGACGCCACACGCTACCCAGTTCCAGACCAATCACACCGGCACCGATAACGGCCAGTTTCTTGGGAACCTTGGGCAGACGCAGTGCGCCGTCGTTGGACAGAATTTGCTCTTCGTCGAACTCGGCACCGGGCAAGGCACGAGCCGAGCTACCGGTAGCGATGATGACGTTCTTGGCAACCAGCTCTTCAGCGTTGGCACCGGCCACGTTCACCGACCAGCCGCCGTCAACCTTGGCGCCAAAGGAAGCGGTGCCGTGGAAGAAAGTGACCTTGTTCTTTTTGAACAGGTACAGGATGCCGTCGTTGTTCTGCTTGACGACCACGTCTTTGCGACCGATCAGCTTGTCCAGATTCAGCGATACGCCCTTGACGTCCACACCGTGATCAGCCAGATGCAGATTGGCGTGCTCGAAGTGCTCGGAAGATTGCAGCAAGGCCTTGGAAGGAATGCAACCAACGTTGGTGCAAGTACCGCCAGGAGCGGGTTTGCCTTCAGCGGTGGACCATGCGTCCACGCAAGCGACGCTCATACCCAGTTGAGCAGCACGGATGGCGGCGATGTAGCCACCAGGGCCTGCACCAATCACGACAACATCAAATTGCTTAGCCATAAAAAATCCCATAAATGTGAAAAGGCACGCTGGACCGTCCAGAAGTCAGACGGGAAAGTATCAGGTGGCGAACGCCAACCCCCAGGGCCTTAAACAAAGTCGGCCAAGGCTTAGAAGCAAGCACTTGGCCGTAAACATACTAGACCGAAACTACCGCGTGCTTAGACGTTCAACAGCAGACGCTGTGGATCTTCCAAGGCTTCCTTCATGGCCACCAGACCCAGAACGGCTTCGCGGCCGTCGATGATACGGTGGTCGTAGGACATGGCCAGGTAGTTCATGGGGCGAATCACGATCTGACCGTTTTCGACAACAGCGCGATCCTTGGTGGCGTGAATGCCCAGGATGGCGGACTGAGGTGGGTTGATGATGGGGGTGGACAGCATGGAGCCGAACACGCCACCGTTGGAGATGGAGAAGGTACCGCCTGTCATTTCTTCCAGGGTCAGCTTGCCGTCGCGGGCACGGGCACCGAAGTCAGCGATTTGCTTTTCGATGTCAGCGATGGACATTTGATCAGCGTTACGCAGGATAGGCACCACCAGACCACGTGGGCTACCAACGGCCACACCGATGTCGAAGTAACCGTGGTAGATGATGTCTTTGCCATCAACCGAGGCGTTCAGTACGGGGTATTTCTTCAGGGCGGCAACAGCAGCCTTGACGAAGAAGGACATGAAGCCCAGTTTCACGCCGTGTTCTTTCTCGAACTGATCCTTGTATTTCTTGCGCAGATCCAGCACAGCTTGCATGTTGACTTCGTTGAACGTGGTCAGCATGGCGTTTTCGGACTGCGACTGCAGCAGACGCTCGGCGATGCGAGCGCGCAGACGGCTCATGGGCACGCGCTGCTCTGGACGGCCGTCCAGGGACAGGGTTGGAGGGGCAACAGGAGCGGCAGCAGGTTTAGCAGCAGCGGCGTTGGCTTCCAGAGCGTCACCCTTGGTGATGCGACCACCACGGCCGGAACCTTCCACGGAGCTGGCTTCCACACCCTTTTCAGCCAGGATCTTGGCAGCTGCAGGCGAAGCAACCGAAGAGGCGGCGGAGCTGGCAGCAGGAGCGGCAGCGGCTGGGGCAGCAGCAGGAGCGGCTTCTTGTGCAGCGGCGGCAGGAGCGGCAGCGCTGGCCTTGCCTTCGGAGTCAATACGGGCCAGCACGTCGCCGGAGGTAACGGTGCTGCCGTTGGCCTTGACGATTTCGCTCAGCACGCCCGAGGCAGGAGCGGGAACTTCCAGCACAACCTTGTCGGTTTCGACTTCGATCAGGATTTCATCAGCCTGGACCATTTCGCCAGGTTGTTTTTTCCACTCCAGCAAAGTGGCTTCGGAGATGGATTCAGAGAGTTGGGGAACCAGAACGTCGGTAATTGCCATGATTATATTTTCCGTATTTAAAATTTAGGGTGCGTTATTTGGTCAGCATGAAGCCTTTGCGAGCGCCGAAAGCCTGCTCCAGCAGCGCCTTGTGTTGTTCCTGGTGTTTGGCCAGGTAACCAACGGCAGGCGAAGCGGACGCGGCACGGCCGGCGTAACCCAGCTTCTGACCTTCGGTCATGTTCTCGTAGATGTGATGCTGAACGTAGAACCATGCACCTTGGTTTTGAGGTTCGTCCTGAACCCAGATAACTTCCTTGGCGTTGCTGTACTTGGCCAGCTCTGCCTGGAAGGCCTTGTGGGCAAACGGATACAACTGCTCCACACGGATAATGGCAATATCGTTGCGCTCCAGCTCTTTACGGTGGTTCACCAGATCGTAGTAAACCTTGCCCGAGCAAGCCAGAACACGTTTGACAGCGGCTGCATCAATTGCCTGATCGGTCTCGCCGATCACGGGCATGAAGTGACCCTCAGCCAGATCGCTCAGTGGCGAGGTAGCGTCTTTATTACGCAGCAAGGACTTGGGCGTCATGATGACCAAAGGCTTGCGGAAAGGACGGATCATCTGACGACGCAGCACGTGGAAGATCTGGGCGCCGTTGGTGGGCTGAACAACCTGGATATTGTTGTCAGCGCACAGTTGCAAGAAGCGCTCGATACGGGCTGAGGAGTGCTCCGGACCCTGACCTTCGTAGCCGTGTGGCAGCATCAGAGTCAGACCGCAATGACGGCCCCACTTGGCTTCACCCGACGTAATGAACTGGTCGATCACAACCTGGGCGCCGTTGGCGAAGTCGCCGAACTGAGCTTCCCAGATAGTCAAAATGTTGGGCTCTGCCGAAGCGTAACCGTATTCAAATGCCAGCACGGCTTCTTCGGACAGAACCGAGTCAATCACCGTGAAGTTGGCCTGGCCTTCGGAGACGTTCTGCAAAGGAATGTAGGTGCCGTCGTTCCAGCGCTCACGTTTTTGATCGTGCAGCACAGCGTGACGGTGGGTAAACGTACCACGGCCCGAGTCCTGGCCGGTAATACGGATGGCGTAGCCGTTGTTCACCAGGGTTGCAAAGGCCAAGTGCTCGCCCATGCCCCAGTCCACCTGAGCTTCGCCACGTGCCATGGCACGACGGTCATTCAGCATGCGGTTGACCAGCGGGTGAACCGTAAAGCCTTCTGGCACGGTGGTCAGTTTTTCACCGATGCGTGTCAGTTCGGACATCGGCAAGGCGGTGTCAGCCTGGTCAGTCCATTTGGCGCCCAGGAAGGCAGACCAGTCGGTGGCGTACTTGTTCTTGTAGTCTGTCAGAACAGGTTCAACCGTGCGCTTGCCATCTTCCATCAGTTGACGGTAAGCCTTGACCAGATCTTCGGGTTCGTTCTCGGACAGAATGCCTTGAGCAACCAGCTTGTCGGCGTACAGTTTGCGCGTACCGTTGTGCTGACCAATCTTCTTGTACATCAGCGGCTGGGTCATCGAGGGAGTGTCTTGCTCGTTGTGGCCCAGTTTACGGAAACAAACAATATCAACCACGACGTCGTGCTTGAACTCGCGGCGGAAATCCAGAGCCAGCTGAGTCACAAACACCACGGCTTCAGGATCGTCACCGTTCACGTGGAAGACAGGGGCTTCAATCATCTTGACCACGTCCGTGCAATACAGCGTGGAGCGTGTATCGCGAGGATCAGAGGTGGTGAAACCGATCTGGTTGTTAATAACGATGTGCAGCGTACCACCGGTACCGTAGCCACGGGTCTGGGCCAGGTTCAGTGTTTCCATGACCACACCCTGACCGGCAAAAGCCGCGTCACCGTGAACCAGCACGGGCAGAACCTGGCTGCCGTCTTCGTCGCTACGACGATCCTGACGAGCACGGACCGACCCCTCGACCACTGGGTTAACAATTTCCAGGTGGGATGGGTTAAAGGCCAGAGATAGGTGAACCGGACCGCCACGAGTGGACAGGTCGCTGGAGAAACCGTTGTGGTACTTCACGTCGCCGTCGGTCAGGCCTTCAGCGTGACGGCCTTCAAACTCGGCAAACAGGTCACCGGGCATCTTGCCCATGATGTTGACCAGCATGTTCAGACGACCACGGTGAGCCATACCCACGATGATTTCCTGAACGCCGTTCTCGCCAGCGTGGTTGACCACTTCATCCATACAAGCGATGAAGCTCTCGCCACCTTCCAGGGAGAAGCGTTTCTGACCGACGTATTTGGTGTGCAGGAAGCGCTCCAGGCCTTCGGCCTCGGTCAGCTGCTGCAAGATGTTGCGTTTTTGGTCAACGTTGAAAGAACCTGTGCCATGCACCGACTCCAGGCGCTGCTGAATCCAGCGCTTGACGACCGGGTCGGAGATGTACATGAATTCTGCGCCCACCGAACGGGAGTACGTATCACGCAAGGCCTTGAGCATGTCGCGCAGCGTCATGGTGTCGGCTTTGGTGAAGTAAGTGTTGGTGGCGGAGTAGACCTGGTCCAGATCTGCTTCGGTCAAACCGTAGAAAGCAGGGTCCAGTTCAGGGATGCTGGGGCGTTCGGAGCGCTTCAGGGGATCCAGATCAGCAATGCGTGCACCCAGGGAGCGGTAAGCAGCAATCATGGACTGAATCGACACTTGCTTCATGGCAACTGTCAGGTCCGGTGCTTGGGCGCTGGTCAGGAAGGCATTGGCTTTGGCACGCTGAGCGAAGGACTCGACGATGGGAGCGTGAGCTTGATCGCGGGTGCTGTCGCGGCCGTCAGTCGCAGGCTGGTGCTGCAGCTGGTCGAAGTACTCGCGCCATTGGTCGGCGACGGAGCCTGGATTGTCGAGGTAGGACTCGTAGAGTTCTTCGACGTAAGGAGCATTGCTCCCGAACAAATAAGAGTTACTGAGCAGTTCTTTTTGCGATGACATTATTACGCTTCACCTATCCGAGTGTTTCACTCGTGTTGAGATGCAGGAAAACCTTCCGCGACACGGACCTCGCCGGTTAGCGGATAGCAGGAGCAGAAGGCAACGTAGGACGCCTTATACAAGCCGTATTGATCTAGTATAACGCCGCACACAAAAGGCGCAATTAATGACATCTAAAATGCTTGGCGACTGCGTCATACCGTTGGCATTAACAAACACATCGATCTATCACGAGGGCGAATTCTTACAAAAGAAGCGCTCCAAATCATGATTGACGCCCCTTGGCTGCCCCACATGAAGGAAAAATTCCGATATGCTAATCGGGTGCAGCAAGTACGCGCTTCGCGGGCCCCTTTTCCACCAAACCGAGCCCAGCCTGCCCTTGGTCACCTTGAGGCAGGCAACAAGCGTTGCCATGACATATGCTGCCTATAACAAATCAGCACCTACCTGGTGACTGTATTTCTTATAAATTAGATTCACTTTTACACTAGAAAATCCTATCAGGAGCTTTACCAAAATGGATGCCAACGCCGATCTGGCCAAACTTGCGCTGGACTATCACGCGTATCCCACTCCCGGGAAAATCTCGGTGGTCCCTACCAAGACCCTAGCCAATCAAGATGACCTCTCGCTAGCCTACTCCCCCGGCGTCGCATCTGCTTGCATGGCCATCCACGCCGAAGGCGAAGAAGCCGCCGCCAAGTACACCTCGCGCGCCAACCTGGTTGCCGTGGTTACCAACGGTACCGCCGTGCTGGGTCTGGGCAATATCGGCCCCCTGGCCGCCAAGCCCGTCATGGAAGGCAAAGGCTGCCTGTTCAAGAAATTCGCCGGCATCGACGTGTTCGATATCGAACTGAACGAAACCGATCCGGACAAGCTGGTCGACATCATTGCCGCACTGGAACCCACCCTGGGTGGTGTGAACCTGGAAGACATCAAGGCCCCCGAATGCTTCTACATCGAGAAGAAGCTGCGCGAGCGCATGAGCATTCCCGTGTTCCACGATGACCAGCACGGTACCGCCATCATCTCGTCCTCCGCTGTTCTGAACGGCCTGAAAGTCGTCAACAAGAACATCGCCGACATCAAGCTGGTTTGCTCGGGCGCTGGCGCTGCTGCCATTGCTTGCCTGGACTTGCTGGTTGCCCTGGGCGTGAAGCTGAGCAACATTTTCGTGGCCGACTCGCGCGGCATCATCTGGAAAGGTCGCGACGAGAACATGGAGCCCAACAAGGCTCGCTACGCTCAAGAAACCGACGCCCGCACCCTGGCTGATGCCATGGTTGGCGCTGACGTGTTCCTGGGTTGTTCCGCGCCTGGCGTCCTGTCCGCCGACATGGTCAAGACCATGGCCGACAAGCCCCTGATTCTGGCCCTGGCCAACCCCGAGCCTGAAATCCGTCCTGAAGTAGCCAAGGCTGCCCGCCCTGACTGCATCATCGCGACCGGCCGTTCGGACTACCCGAACCAGGTCAACAACGTGCTGTGCTTCCCCTTCATCTTCCGTGGTGCCCTGGACGTTGGCGCCAGCGTGATCAACGAAGAAATGAAGCTGGCTTGCGTGAAAGCCATTGCCGAGCTGGCCCAGGTCGAGCAAAGCGACGATATGGCCACTGCTTACGGCGGCGAAGATCTGCGTTTTGGTCCTGAGTACATCATCCCCAAACCGTTCGACTCCCGTCTGATCGTTCAGATCGCTCCTGCCGTGGCCCAAGCTGCGATGGACTCCGGCGTTGCCGCCCGTCCTATCGAAGACATGGACGCCTACCGTCAGAAGCTGATCGCCATGACCTACCACACCGGCCCGCTGATGCGTCCGTTGTACATGCAGGCCAAGGCTGCGCCCAAGCGCATCATTTACGCTGATGGCGAAGACGAGCGCGTATTGCGTGCCGTGCAAACCGTCGTGGACGAGAAGCTGGCCCAGCCTATTCTGGTGGGTCGCCCCAGCGTGATCGACATGCGCGTCAAGAAAGCTGGCCTGCGTCTGGAAGCGGGCAAGAACGTGCAAATCGTTGATCCTGAAGACGATGATCGCTTCACCGAAACCTGGACTGCCTACTACAAGCTCAAGGCACGTGAAGGCGTGACTCCAGACATCGCCAAAGCCATGATACGCAAGCACAACTCGCTGATCGGCGTGATGCTGCTGCAACGTGGTGATGCTGACGGCATGATCTGCGGCGTGGCCAGCAACTACGACAGCCAGCTGCACTATGTTGAGCAAGTCATTGGCCTGAAGAAAGAAGCCCAGACTTTCGCCGCCATGAACGTGCTGATGCTGCCTACACAAACTCTGTTTGTGTGCGACACCCACGTCAACGAGAACCCCACTGCCGAACAGATCGCCGACATGACGATCCAGGCCGCCGACGAAGTCAAACGCTTCGGTGTGGTGCCTCGTGTCGCGCTCTTGTCGCACTCGAACTTTGGCAGCCGCCAGACCGAGTCGTCCCGCAAGATGGCCAAGGCTCGTCAGATCCTGGCTGAACGCGCTCCCGACCTGGAAGTGGACGGCGAAATGCACGCTGACTCCGCCCTGTCCGAGAAAATCCGCCTGAAGGCCTTCCCCGACAGCACGCTGCGCGGTTCGGCCAACCTGCTGATTACTCCTAACCTGGACGCCGGCAACATCACCTACAACATGCTGAAGATGACAGGCAGCAACGGTGTGGCCATGGGCCCCATCCTGCTAGGTGCGGCTCGCCCCATCCACATCCTGACCACCAGCGCTACGGTGCGTCGCATCATCAACATGACAGCCCTGGCCGTTGTGGATGCACAGCAAGAAGCCCAGCAAAACAGCTAATCCTGTTTAGCTGAATAAAAACCGGATGCAGCGTAAAGCGGCATCCGGTTTTTTATTTCATGATGACTTTGGCGGCCTGTTGCGATGGGCAAAGCTGTCGCCTGATCCAACAGAGTATCGGTACTCAGGATCCAGCTCATTTAGCCACAACGGACACAACACAGCCGCGCATCCTCTCTCAGGGTTGGCGGGTGCCCGGAATCTTGTGCAAGTTCGCTCCGTCAGCCGCGAAGTGTCCGAACCTGATGAGCAGACATCACACTCCAAGAGCGGCCTATTTCCGCACCCGCCCTGCTCGCACAGACAAAGGCCAGCTGATTCGGCGACGCTGATCGGGATCACCCCACTGCTTGCGCAACTCCACTTCCACTGCGCTCAAGGGACTGGCGCCCAGCGCTTTTTCAGCCGCTTTCACAGCCGACCAGGTTCTGATGTATCCCAGGAGCTGTGGCAAACTCCAATCCACCTCCATGGCCAAAGGCGGCAAGCTCAGCTCCTGAAAAGGAAAGGCCAGGCTGCGATACCCCTCTTCCACATGACGGCGCTCCGGTGGCCAGTAAGCGCCAATGGTTTCATAGTAGAAATGCTGCATGACGCTATCCACTTCACCCTCCACATGCAAGACGCCATAGGTGATCAAAGCCAGCAAGGCATCGGGGCGAGCGATACGCTGAACCTCGGCATAGAAAGGCCCCAGATCCAGCCAATGAGCCGCTTGCGCGACGGTGATCAAATCCACGCTGTTATCAGCCAGACCGCTGTTGTCAGCCAAAGCCGTGCGATAGCTCACACCCTCTTGCGGCTGCGCCTGAGCAATCTGATCGGCGCTGCCAT
This sequence comes from Alcaligenes sp. GCM10023179, assembly GCF_042653705.1. Lineage (NCBI taxonomy): Bacteria > Pseudomonadati > Pseudomonadota > Betaproteobacteria > Burkholderiales > Alcaligenaceae > Alcaligenes > Alcaligenes sp. GCM10023179. The sequence goes on from NZ_JBHSIQ010000002.1 coordinate 122,927, forward strand.
CCGTGGCAATCACTTCCTTGAATCGCTTGGCCAGCAACACAGAAAGCTGCCCAGTCCCGCAGGCACAATCCAGCGCCCTATCCTGTGCGGGACTCAGTTCGGCCAACACATCCGCCAGCTTTTGCGGATAACTGGGGCGGTAACTGGCATAGTCGGCTGCAACTTGGGAAAAGTGATCTTTGAACTGGGAGTCTGCCATCGCTTCACCTTTGTCTCTTGATATCAAGCCATATAGTAGTTTGCTAAACGCGGAGCCTGGAAACCAGCGTAACAAAGAGACTATTTTTAAGCAGGCACATGAAGCATCCCTAGCCACTCGCTCACCGAGTGGCCGACTGACTGACTGACTGACTGACTGACTGACCGACTGACCCAGCTCAAACAGGCCAACGAAGTTTGAACTTGCGATGACCCACACGTTGCGCATGATAGATCCCTGCATGCCCCGAGAACACATAGGCTGCTACACAAGCGATCGCCGCCAAAGGCCCCAGTTCTGCACCAAACAGCTCCATCGCCATCAGTGTGCACGCAATCGGTACATTGGCTGCGCCGGCAAAGACGGCCACAAAGCCCAAGCCCGTCATCATGGAAAAAGGCATGTGCAGCAAGGGAGCCAAGGCATTACCCAGAGTCGCCCCGATGTAGAACAAGGGCGTGACCTCCCCTCCTTTAAAACCGGAGCCTAAAGACAGAACAGTAAACCCCAGCTTGCCCAGAAAATCCCATGGCTGCATAGGCTCGTGGAAAGAGCGCACTATTTCCGGAACACCCAGGCCAATGTACTGGTAGGCATCCAACGCCCAGACAGCTATCGCCACCACCAGCCCGCCCCAGAAGGGTCGCATGGGTGCGTACTTGATGCTCTTTTTCATCCAGGCGGAAAGCTGGTGAGTCAGCATGGCGAACAACATGCCGATCAGGCCGAACAGAACCCCGGCAATCAACACAGCCAGCATGCTCCAGCTGTCTAGTGACACGACGTACTCAACGACGTAATGGGTATGCTGCACGCCCCAGATCAGGCCCACCTGGTCGGCAACAATCGCAGCGATCAGACAAGGAAACAAGGCGTTGTAGCGCATACGGCCTATCGCCAGCACTTCCATGCCAAACACGGCTCCGGCTAAAGGCGTGCCAAAGACAGATGAAAAGCCGGCACTCATACCTGCCATCAACAGAATGCGTCGATCCTCCCGGCCCAGGCGAAACACATGGGTTAGCTGGTCCGACAAGGCGGCACCCATTTGTACGGCGGTGCCCTCTCGGCCTACCGATGCACCGAACAAATGGGAAATCACGGTTCCGCCAAGCACCAAAGGCGCCATGCGCAAAGGCACCACTTTCTTGGGGTCGTGAATTTCCTCGATCAGCAGGTTATTACCTGCACTAACAGACTGCCCTACGCGTTCATACACCCAGCCTACGGCCAAGCCTGCCAGCGGCAGTAGCCAAATCAGCCAGGCATGCTGTATCCGCCAGGAGGTAGCCTGCTCGAGTGAAAAAAGGAAAAAAGCGGAAGCGCTGCCTGCCAGCACGGCAATCAGGCAAGCGAGCACCAACCATTTGCCGTAATAGGCCAGCAGGTTTAGCGAGAGTGAGGTTTTGAGTCTGTTCATGGGTTGTAAGCTCAATGGAATCGGGCTGACCACAAACAGAAGATGTAAACGCAGACGCCTACAGCCCCGACGGTGGTCAGGTCACTGTAGACGTCATCAGCTGCTTCAGAACGAAACGGCGGTTAAAGGAGGAACGTCATCTCCAGGAAGAAATTGTACAACGACTCCTTTAAGCCGCAAATAAACAGAGCAAAATTTTCAAGCCATGGCCGGTGTCATCTGACGGCCCCGGGACAGGCTCAAGCCCCCTATGGTCAGTGCCAGGAAGACTGCGGCAGCTATCCACCAGCCCATGGCACCAGTAATCAAGGCCTGGCCGATCAGGCCTGCCTGAATGACGTAATACACCATGGGTATCAAGGTCTTGCGAACAATCTCGCCCTCACGTCCCAACATGCCGACAACCGCACCGGCAGCCACCACGTTATGGACGCAAATCATATTGCCAGCTGCTCCACCTACCGCCTGCAATGCAACCACGATAGCGGACTGGTCCACACTCAAGCCAATTTGCTGAGCGGTAGAGAACTGGAAGTACGAAAACATCATGTTACTGACAGTATTGGAGCCCGCAATAAATGCCCCCAAACTGCCCACCCAGGGTGAAACCGTAGGCCATGCCTGCCCAACCGCCGACGCGGCCCCTTGAGCCAGCACCAGCGGCATGCTGGCAATGGAACCATCAGCCGCTGCCGAGTTGATAAACACCTGCACCATAGGCACGGCCAACAACAAAGCAGGAGCTGCGCTGCCCATGGTACGCAGCGATGCTTTCACACCGACAACATACTGCTGACTGTTCATGCGAAAAATCGCAATGCAGGCCAGTGAGACCAGAATCAAGATGGCCCCTGGCGAGAACAGCAACTGAGCCGACGTAGAAATACCAGTGCCCAAAATTCCTTCCACCTTGATTGTGGCCGAAGGCCCCGTCAACCAGGCTTTTACCGCAGGAACAGTACGAGTAAAGATCAAAAGTGCAACCACCAGCACATACGGCGAGAAAGCCCGCAATACCGAAAAGCGTTGCTGCGATTCCGTGTTATCCATCGCCACTGTGCCCAGCCAGTGGGACGGCCATTGACTGCGATCCGGGAAATCAAAGGTTTTGCGAGGTGCAAACCAGCCCTTTCGAGCTGCGCTCACCACGATTACCAGTCCGACCATCGAACCCAGCATGGAGGGGAACTCAGGGCCCAGGGTAATGGCAATCAGGTAGTACGGAACGGTAAAGGCCAAGCCGGCAAACAAAGCGAACTTCCATGCCCCCAGTCCCTCGGCAAAGGAGCGGCGTTCACCGAAAAAGCGAGTCAACAAACCGCAGAGCAACAGTGGAATCACAAAGCCGGTCATGGCATGAATCAAGGCGACGTTCTCGACGATCTGCTGCAAATACTCAAGCGGCTGCAGGGGCGAAATGGCAGCTGCAACATCAACCTTGTTATCAATACCCGAACGCACTCCAACCAGCATGGGCGTACCAACCGCACCGAAAGACACAGGCGTGGACTGGATAACCAACACAGCCATCACCGCGGCCATGGCAGGAAAGCCCAGCGCCAGCAGCAAGGGAGCCCCAACAGCGGAAGGCGTACCGAAACCCGACGAGCCCTCGATCAGGGAGCCGAACAACCAGGCAACAATAATGACCTGAATGCGACGATCCGGCGATACATCCATAAAGCCCTGGCGAATCGCACTTAATGCTCCGCCCACCTTGAGCGTATTCAAAAGCAGCACGGCACCAAATACAATGAACAGCAGGGTCAATGCGGTAACAATGCCGTTGATCGTGGCTGCAGCAATAACTTCGGCCTGGCTCCCCCATACAAATAAAGCGAGAATCGCCGTAACCAGATACGCGGCCCCCATCGATAGTTTGGCTGATCGCCCCATCACCACCATCAATAGAAAAACAACCAATAATGGCGTCAGAGCCAACAAGGTGTATAAAAGACTCATCCCGAATTCTCCTTTGTGTGACTGCACATATAGGAGGAAGAGGTTTTGTTGGTGAACAAAATGCGGCTAGGAGCCCGGCCCTGGGCAGCGCAACCACTTCCCGTTTTGTATTTTTGAGCATCATAGCGGTATTACCACCTTTGCATTACCAGCAGAAACCCTGACTAATTTGGCGCCTCAAGGCCTTAATACGATTAAAAAACCAAGAAAGTGGTAATACCAAATTTAAAGAAGTGTCTTATATGACTATGAATCCCAGCACTCGCCTATCGGACCTGGTTGCTGAAAAAATCCGGCAACTTATACAGGATGAACAGTTGCAACCCGGTGACCGAATCCCGTCCGAGCGTCAATTGGCTGAACGGCTGGATGTGTCGCGTGTACCGATACGGGAGGCCTTGCGCTCGCTAAGCTCTGAAGGCTTGCTGGTTACCCGCCGTGGTGGGGGTACTTATGTTCAAGACAGCGAGTTGATCAACTGGCCAGCCCAGAGCATTGCGCCTCTGGAGGAGCTGATCAATGAAGACCCCTTGTATCGCTATGATGTCCTGGAGGCACGTCGGGCCTTGGAAGCCAGCACAGCCTGGCATGCGGCACAACGCGCAACAGATGCGGACAAAAAGCACATTGAACAGTGTTTCCAAGTGATGGTTCGACATCAACAAAACCAGGATGCAGACCTGTCGGCACGTGCAGACGCCCAATTTCATCTGGCAATTGCCATGGCTTCTCATAATGTCGTGCTGGTACAACTGATGAATGGCTTGTTCCAGTTAGTGTTCTCTACAGTGAAAGAGAACCGGCGCGCCATGTTCGAGTTCGACAATGCACGGGAAGTGGAAATTTTGACCGAGCAGCACGCGGGAGTCATGAAAGCTATTTTGGATGGTGATGCAGAACGGGCTCGCGAGCTGATCGGGCACCACCTGGATCATGTCCAGGCCAAAGTCCGATTTTCTGAAGAGAACAAAGCTCGTGAACAGCGGATTTTCCGCTTCAACAACCACCTTTCTCAGCCTTAAAGCCTAGCCTGTCAGGCATTGGAGCTGCTACATGTTGACGTGCATATGGTGGTGACAATGCCAACAGCAATGCCAGCGACTCTGGCGATGCGGGCAGTTTTGGTGATCGCTGTGGCTATGGCTGTGGCTATAGCCATAGCAATACAGAAATAACGGGCAAAAAAAAGTGCACCCAATGGTGCACTTGACCTTCCAGCTACTGCTTCATAACGCTACGGGCTACATGAACACCCGGGGCACGCCCCAGGGATCGCAGCCCGAAAGCATTAACGTTGAGCAGGTACGTCGCGCTGAGTTGGGCCCACGTACAGCTGACGTGGACGGCCGATCTTGTAATCTGGATCGGACAGCATTTCGTTCCACTGAGCAATCCAGCCTACGGTACGAGCCAGGGCGAAGATAGCGGTGAACAAGGATGTTGGGATGCCGATAGCGCGCTGAACGATACCCGAGTAGAAGTCTACGTTGGGGTACAGCTTGCGTTCGACGAAGTATGGATCTTCCAGAGCAATGCGCTCCAGTTCCATGGCCAGCTTGAACAGAGGATCGTTCTCCAGGCCCAGGGCTTCCAGAACTTCCTTGCAGGTTTCTTGCATCAGCTTGGCGCGTGGGTCGTAGTTCTTGTAGACACGGTGACCAAAGCCCATCAGGCGCACGCCCGAGTTCTTGTCCTTGACCTTCTCCATGAACTCGCCAACCTTGTCGATGCCGCCGTTGGCTTGCAACTCTTCCAGCATGTTCAGGCACGCTTCGTTTGCACCACCGTGGGCAGGACCCCACAAGCAAGCAACACCCGCAGCGATCGCAGCGAAAGGATTGGTACCCGACGAACCGCACAGACGCACGGTGGAGGTAGAGGCGTTTTGTTCGTGATCTGCATGCAGGATGAAGATACGGTCCAGAGCGCGCTCAACCACTTCGTTGACCTTGTAGTCTTCGCAAGGGGTAGCGAACATCATGCGCAAGAAGTTGCCGGTGTAGGACAAATCATTCTTGGGATAGATGAAAGGCTGTCCCAAAGAATACTTGTACGCCATCGCAACCAGAGTAGGCAGCTTGGCGATCAAGCGGATAGCCGACACATGACGGTGATGAGGATTCGTGATGTCCGTGGAATCATGGTAGAACGCCGACAGGGCACCGACCAGGCCGGTCAGTATTGCCATGGGGTGAGCATCCGGACGGAAGCCGCGCAGGAAGTGCTGCATCTGTTCCTGAACCATGGTGTGGTTCGTGACCAGGGAATCAAATTCCTGCTTCTGATCTGCGTTGGGCAACTCGCCGTTCAGGATCAGGTAGCACACATCCATGAAATCGCACTTTTGTGCCAACTGGTCGATCGGGTAACCACGGTACATCAACTGGCCCTTGTCGCCGTCAATGTAGGTGATACCGGATTCGCAAGCCGCCGTTGCCATAAAGCCCGGGTCATAGGTAAACATACCTGTCTGACCGTAGAGCTTACGGATATCGATCACGTCCGGACCTACGGTGCCCTTGTGTACAGGGAACTCAACCGAAGGGCTACCGTCGGAGAAGGATAGCGTGGCTTTTTTATCTGACAATTCCATCACTTTTTTCCTCAATGGTTATAGCTTTCGCATAATGTCTACTAGTCGCTGAATGTCCGGTGTGGCGTACTGCCCTTCTGGCTCGGAGCGAGCCAGAAGGACATCCAGCAAAACTGTATCGTCCATTTCGAACAAGCGGGTCAGGGCCGAGACGTCCTGATCAGTCAGCTCGTTTTCGTATTGATCCAGAAAACGGGTGATCATCAAGTCGTTTTCAAGCAAGCCCCGGCGCGCACGCCAGCGCAGGCGCGCACGCTCCAATTCCGTCAATGTTCTCATCGGTACATACCCACCTTTTTAGATACTGCGACGCACCAGCATTTCTTTGATCTTGCCGATGGCATGCGACGGGTTCAGTCCTTTTGGACAGACGTCCGTGCAATTCATGATCGTGTGGCAGCGGAACAAGCGGTATGGATCTTCCAGATTGTCCAGACGCTCGCCCGTTGCTTCGTCACGCGAGTCGGCAATGAAACGATAGGCTTGCAACAAACCAGCAGGACCGACGAACTTGTCGGGGTTCCACCAGAACGATGGGCAAGAGGTCGAGCAGCAGGCGCACAGAATGCACTCGTACAGACCATCGAGCTCCTCACGGGCTTCGGGCGTTTGCAAACGCTCTTTCTCTGGAGGAGGAGCATCGTTGATCAGGAACGGCTTGACCGAATGGTACTGATCGAAGAAGTGGGTCATGTCCACGATCAGGTCACGGATAACCGGCAGACCTGGCAGTGGGCGCAGAACCACAGGCTCTTTCAAGTCGCGCATATTGGTGGTGCAGGCCAGACCGTTCTTGCCATTGATGTTCATGGCATCGGAACCGCACACACCTTCACGGCAGGAGCGACGCAGCGCCAGGCTGTCGTCCATGTCGTTTTTAATGCGCAGGATCGCATCGAGCAGCATCTTGTCGGTGGGCTCCAGCTCGACTTCGATCTTCTGCATGTAGGGACGCTCGTCCTTGTCAGGATCGTAGCGGTAGATTTCAAATTTGACCTTACGTTTTTGGCTCATGTCAGTATCCTGCTTAGAAAGTCCGGGCCTTGGGCGGAATCGTTTCGGCTGTCAGAGGCTTCATCTGGACAGGCTTGTACTCCAGACGGCTGCCTTCCGAGAACCACAAGGTGTGACGCAGCCAGTTTTCGTCGTCACGTTCTGGGTGGTCGTTCAGGGCATGAGCACCGCGACTTTCAGTACGATTGGCGGCCGACTTCGTCGTAGCGCGAGCCACTTCGATCATGTTGGCCACTTCCAGAGCTTCAATACGGGCGGTATTGAACACCTTGGACTTGTCTTTGAAGTAAATATCCTTGACTTCGGGAACCAGGGATTCGATCTGGTCGACACCCTTGTGCAACAGATCCAGGGTACGGAACACGCCGCAGTGAGCCTGCATGGCCACACGAATCTTGTTGCCCACGTCCTGTGCCTTTTCGCCCGAGGTACGGGATTCCAGACGGTTGACGCGGTCCAGCGAGTACTCGATGGAGGACTCGTTGATTTCCTGGTGAGCGTGCGTTTTCTCGGGGTGCGAATCCACAATGTGGTTGCCCGCAGCGCGACCGAACACGATCAGGTCCAGCAGGGAGTTCGTACCCAGACGGTTTGCACCGTGCACGGAAGTAGCGGCACATTCACCGATGGCGTACAGACCATTGACGATCTTGTTTTCGCCGGTGGCGGTTTGAGTCACAACCTGACCGTAGTAGTTCGTGGGGATACCGCCCATCTGGTAGTGGATGGTTGGAACCACAGGGATTGGGTCTTTGATCGGGTCCACGTTACCGAACTTGATCGCGATTTCGCGAATCGAAGGCAGACGTTTCTTGATGACGTCAGCGCCCAGGTGATCCAGTTTCAGAACCACGTAGCTGCCGTCGCCACAACCACGACCTTCCTTGATTTCCTGGTCCATGGAACGGGACACGAAGTCACGTGGGGCCAAGTCTTTCAGGGTGGGAGCATAACGCTCCATGAAGCGCTCGCCGTCTTTATTGAGCAGGATACCGCCTTCACCGCGCACGCCTTCGGTAATCAGCACGCCAGCACCGGCTACGCCAGTGGGGTGGAATTGCCAGAATTCCATGTCCTGCAAAGGCAGACCAGCACGAGCAGCCATACCCAGGCCGTCACCCGTGTTAATGAAGGCGTTGGTGGAAGCAGCCCAGATACGGCCAGCACCACCGGTAGCCAGCACCACGCGCTTGCCTTCCAGAACGTAGATTTCGCCGGTTTCCATTTCCAGAGCGGTTACGCCCAGAACGTCGCCCGCTTCGTTACGCAGCAGGTCCAGCGCCATCCATTCCACGAAGAACTGGGTGCGGGCTGCAACGTTACGCTGGTACAGGGTGTGCAACATGGCGTGGCCGGTACGGTCAGCAGCGGCACAGGCACGTTGAACAGGCTTTTCACCAAAGTTGGCAGTGTGACCACCAAATGGACGCTGGTAAATCGTACCGTCCTGGTTACGGTCAAACGGCATACCGAAGTGCTCGAGCTCGTACACAGCGTGTGGAGCTTCACGGCACATGAATTCGATGGCGTCCTGGTCGCCCAGCCAGTCCGAACCCTTAACGGTGTCGTACATGTGCCAGTACCAGTGATCCTCGCTCATGTTACCCAGGGAAGCACTGACGCCACCTTGAGCCGCCACGGTGTGGGAGCGGGTTGGGAACACCTTGCTGAGCACGGCCACGGACAAGCCAGCCTGAGCCAATTGCAGGGAACAACGCATACCGGCGCCACCGGCACCGACCACCACTACGTCAAACTGACGGCGGGGCAAAGATTTTGTGATGGAAGCCACGGTTTAGAGACTCCAGATAATTTTTGCAAAAAAGACGACACTGGCAACCAGCCACAGCAAGGTCAACACTTGCAGGAACAAGCGCAGACCAGCGGGCTTGACGTAGTCCATCCAGATGTCACGCACACCAATCCAGGCGTGCCAGGACAAAGACAGGAAGAACAAGGTTGCCAGCAACTGACCCAAAGGCAGGGAGCCGACCGTGAACGAGAACAGGCCGCGCCAGGTCTCGAAATTCAGTTCACTGCTAAACAGGATGCCGCCGATGATGACCAAGGTGTAGATGGCCATGATGACTGCGGTGACACGCTGTGCCAGAAAGTCCAAGGTACCGTAGTGGGCACCCACTACCAGGCGGTTTGCGCCAATGCGCTCACGATTTGCCATTACCACACCCCAAACAGTTTCAAACCAAACACAACGGTCAGCGCCAGGCTGACCCCGAACACCATACCGGCCGACTTCTTGGCGGACTCTTTGTCGTTACCCAGGTGCAGGTCCAGTGCCAGATAGCGGATGCCGGCACAGAAGTGGTGCAGGTAGCCCCAGATCAGGACCAGAAGGATCAGCTTACAGACAGGGTTGTCGACGTAGCTGCGCAAGGTCTCGAAGGACTCTGGAGAGCTGACGCTCAAAGAGAACAGTGGCAATAGAACGAGCGGCAGGCAAAGAAACAGCAATGCACCACTGACACGATGCAAAATCGACGATTTTGCAGCCAGGGGCAAGCGGTAGCTCAATATCTGCGGCACGCTGATATTGCGATACTGCGGACGCTGCTTGGGTGCGGTATCAGACATGATGGCCTCGAAGTAGATAAAAAAAAGTCATAAAATTTTTAACCTTGGTATTTTCACCTATTTGACACTACGGTGCAGTATCAAATACCGTATGCCGCCGAACTAGCTGAGCGTGTTTCGGTAATGGAAGCGCTCAGTCAGGTACAAGCCCCGGCGCAACTCCATCGGTCGATCACCATAGGTATAGGACACGCGTTCCACGTGCAGGAGCGGCGAACCGGCAGCGACCTGCAAGACCGAGGCGGCCTCTTCGGTGGCACTGACAGCACCAATCTTTTCATCGGCGCGTACCATGCTCACGCCGAATTTGCTCTCGAACCAGGCGTACATCGGGCCCTTGTTCTGCTCAACGGCCTCCAGGGTCAAACCCTTGAAGACGGAGCCAGGCAGCCAGATATCGTCATAAATGGTCGGGACCTGATCAAAGGACAGAACCCGGCGCAGGTTCACCACCATGTCGGAGGTGCGCAAATCCAGCAGCACGGCAACATCCGTAGGCGCTTTCATTCGACGCACATCCAGAATACGGCTCTGGGAAGCCACAGGCTTGCCATCATCCGGGGCCAGGCGCAGGAAACGAAAGCGCACACGGGCTTCGTGGTGAGTAGCCACAAAAGTACCCTTGCCTTGACGACGGATCAGGAGGTTGTCGGCGGCCAGCTCATCAATGGCCTTGCGCACCGTTCCCTGGCTGACCTGAAAGCGGGCAGCCAGCTCCAGTTCACTGGGGATGGCTTCGCCGGGCTTCCACTCGCCACGATCCAGCCCCTGCAGCAACAAAGCCTTGATCTGTTGATACAGAGGGCTATAGGCCGCGCTAGGAGCGGATTTTTCGATTTCCTGGGTGCGTAGCGGCGGCACGTTATCAGACATGGGGCTCATAAAAAATGCGCGACAGATACAGCTTGGAACGCGCATTTGTTCATAAAATAGACAGTGCACTAATTTTCGCATGACCGGCCCCGAATGTCTAACGCTCTTATGTCTTATATAAGATATAAGACGTTTGACGCCGCTATCGTTTTGGTCTAGTCTGCGCAGTGAAAAAAGAGGCTTTTCCTCTTGCGAAAAACCGTTTTCCACGCCAGCCGCCCGGTCTGCAAAAGATTTAAACTGTGTTTTTCGTCACCGTCTTCAAACCCAAAAACGGAGTCTTACTCTCATGTCCAAACCCGCAATGCGCGTCGCCGTTACCGGCGCTGCTGGCCAGATTGGCTACGCCCTGCTGTTTCGCATCGCTTCTGGCGAAATGCTGGGCAAAGACCAGCCTGTAATCCTGCAGCTGCTGGAACTCGCCGACGAGAAAGCCCAAAAGGCCCTGAAGGGCGTCATGATGGAACTGGACGACTGCGCCTTCCCGCTGCTGCAAGGCATGTCCGCCCACAGCGATCCTGAAACCGCCTTCAAAGATGCTGATATCGCCCTGCTGGTCGGTGCCCGTCCTCGTGGCCCAGGCATGGAACGTAAAGATCTGCTGGCCTTCAACGCCCAGATCTTCACAGCACAAGGCCGTGCCCTGAACAAAGTGGCCAGCCGTGACGTGAAAGTGCTGGTGGTCGGCAACCCTGCCAACACCAACGCCTACATTGCCATGAAGTCCGCTCCTGACCTGCCAGCGAAGAACTTCACCGCCATGCTGCGCCTGGACCACAACCGCGCCCTGTCGCAGTTGGCCACCAAGTCCGGCAAGGCTGTTGCTGACATCGAGAACCTGATCGTTTGGGGCAACCACTCGCCCACCATGTACCCAGATACCCGTTTCGCTACCGTGAACGGCGAGAAGATCGACGCGATCATCAACGATCAGGCCTGGAACCGCGAAACCTTCATCCCCACCGTGGGCAAACGTGGCGCCGCCATCATCGAAGCCCGTGGCCTGTCCTCGGCTGCTTCGGCTGCCAACGCCGCCATTGACCACGTGCGCGACTGGGTGCTGGGTTCGAACGGCAAATGGGTCACCATGGGTGTTCCTTCGGACGGCTCCTACGGCATTCCTGAAGGCATCATCTACGGCGTGCCTGTGACCACCGAAAACGGTGAGTACAAGCGTGTTGAAGGGCTGGAAATCGACGCCTTCTCGCGTGAGCGCATGGACCACACCCTGAACGAGCTGCTGGAAGAGCGTGACGGCGTGAAAGACCTGCTGGGCTAATTGACCCGCTAGTCTGCAAAATCCCCGCCTGATTGGCGGGGATTTTTTTGCCTGAGGGCTAGCCTGCCTGCATCAGAAGTCGTAACGCAGATTCAGGAATGCACTGCGTGGCGCACCGTAGTGGCCGTAGCTGCCGCCCATGCCCTGATAGTAAGTCTTGTCGAACAAGTTATTCACGTTCAGAGTCGCCGCAAATTTCTTGTTGAACTGATAGCGCGCCATCAAGTTCACCACCGCATAACTGTCCTGCTCCACGGTGCTGTTGTAGCGGCTAAAGCGTAAGGAGGTCTTGGAGTTCCAGTTGACACCCCCGCCTACCGTCAAGGCACTCCATTGGCCTGGTAAACGGTATGTCGTCCACAAGCGCAAGGTGTTCACGGGCAGCACTGTCAGCAACTGCTCGCCTTGGGCATCTTTGGTCTTGGAGTGGCTGAAACCGAAATGCACATTCCAATCCGGCGTGATCTCCCCAGCCAGTTCCAGGTCAATCCCCTTGGTCTTGGCGCCATCCACAGAACGAAAAGCCTGGGTATTCTGACCTGGCACCGTAAAGCCCGCGTCTTCCTCGGCCACATTATCTTTTTGGGACTGATAGAGGGCGATATTCGCGTTCAGACGACGATCCAGAAACTCGCCTTTCCAGCCAAGCTCCTGATTCTTGCCAATAATTGGATCCAGGACCTTGCCATTACGATCCTGCGCGGACTGAGGCTGGAAAATATCCGTGTAACTGGCATAAATGGTTTGCTCAGGCGTCAGGTCATAAACCAGGCCAACATAAGGCGTGATTTGGTCACGCTCACGCATGCCATAGGTCTGCAAGAACTTGTCAGTTGGGCTGGCGTAATAGTAGTCGTAGTCATAGCTGGAAACCCGCGCACCCACAATCAAATGCGTCCTTTCAAGCGGATTGAAACGCACCGCAGCATAAGCACCTGTCTGGCGAGACTTCACATTAAAAATCTCTCCTACCTGCCCCGTATTCGCAGGACGTTCCAGCTCGTTATTCCAGGTATAGAAATTGACTTTGGAAACGCCCACATCCCAGCCCGTATGCTTGTTTTCATAGTTCTGGAAATTGAATCCGGCAATGAAATCGTGTTGACGCCCGCCCAGCTCGAAAGGCCCTTGCAAGGTAACATCCACACCTTTCTGGCTTTGCGTAGCCCCTGCGCGGTAGCGCAGCATTCCTGCACTGCCTGTTTCCTTATCCAGGAAAGAACGACCCGAGCCGACCTGGTAGGAGCCATTCAGATTATCCCGGTCCACATCCATGTAATTGGCCGCCACCTTGAACTGCCAATCATTGGGCAAATCCTGTTCCAGATTCAGCGTGTAGTTGGTCGTTTTGAACTCGTCATACATCCACCGGGCACCCGTGCTGGTCGAGCGCGAGAAATCGGTTGCTTCGCCATTGGTAAAGATCAAGGGTACGCCAGGCGCGCCCTTGGCCTTGTAGCGCTGATGATCCACGCTAAGGCGTAGCAAGGTGGTCTCTGTCAGGTCCGCCTCCAAAGCGCCATAGAACAGGTCCTTGTCCTGCTTGTAGGCATCCATGAAGCTGTTGTTGTCCTGCTTGGCAAAAACCAGTCGCCCTCGCAGGTTGCCGCTTTCAGTCAGGGGCCCGGACACATCCGCTTCTGCCCGATAAAAATCCCAGGAGCCCGCCCCCAACTGCACGTGGGCCTGGAACTCCTTCGTTGGGCGCTTACGTATCAAGTTCACCGTTCCGCTGGGGCTGCCCGCTCCCGTCATCAGACCGGTTGCCCCGCGCACCACCTCTACCCGGTCATACAGCGCCATATCCAGCAAGGTGCTGGGCATGGTGCGTGTCTGATTCACTTGCGTCGTGGTCACACCATCGAGCTGATAGGTATCAATGGCACTACCACGCGAATAAATATTGAAGCGCTGGCCACCATCCTGCGCCATGGTCACACCCGGCGTCTGCCCCAGGACATCCGTCATCGTATTCAACTGCTGATCTTCCATCTGCTGACGAGTAATCACGCTGATGGATTGCGGCGTATCCTTGATCGACAAGTTCATCTTGGTTGCGGTGTTGGTCAGCGGCGTTGTGTAGGAGCCCGTACCTTCCGTGGTCGGGTCCAGGCTGGCCTTGACCTGAATAGGCGCCAGCTGTGTAGCCTCGCTCAGAGCAGGACGCCGCAGCGATACATTTTTTCCGGATCGCACAAACTCGATTCCGGTACCCGCCAGAAGGCGACGCAACCCTTCCTCGGGAGACAGGCTGCCTGTCAGCGCCGGAGCGCTATATCCCTGCACCACATCCTGGGAGAAGAAAATCTGCAAAGAGGCCTGCTCACCAAATTCCAATAGCGCCTTGCTCAATGACTGAGCCGGTATGTGGAACTGAATGCTTGCTGATTGAGCGACTGCAGCTTGAGGCAGCGTACCCAGCGCAAGCGCAATAGACATGGCCAAGGCCGACATGCTGAACTGCATGCTCGATAAGGGCGTGCGCGATGCCGCACGTAATGATGCCGTTTTCACAATCCTGCAAATTCCATAAATGAAGTTTCGCGTCTGACGCAGATATCCCTTTGGCCAAAGGTGTTTTCAGGGGACTGTGCGCAAATCGCAAATCCTCCCCCCTCATGTCTATAGACGAGCCAGCCCCGCAAACATCGGATGGGAAATGAGAATCATTTTCGAAACAAAGTGTAACAGCAGACGAGAACAGAAAGCTCACACCACGGCTCGCGCATTACAGGAAATTATTTGGCGACGATGCGCAGGCGCCCATCCGGGGCACGCACCACAAGCACCGGAGCGAAAACCGGCAGCATCTCAAGAAACGATTGGGGGTCATCCACACTGAAAATACCCGCGATCTGATGATCTCGTAGTGTCGGTGCATCCAGCACTACGGGACGATCCAGATAACGGTTGATCTCAGCAACAGCGCGGAACAAAGGCGTATTTTCAAAGACGATCTTGCCGCGTCGCCAAGCCAGCGTGCTGTCCAGGTCAGGCAGGTGCACCGGCCCCAAGCCCAACTCGTCCGACACAGCCAGCCCCTGCCCTTTTTCCAGAGCTCGTGACTGACGATTCCACCACGGCCCATTGGACACATTGACCGAGCCCGACTCCACACTGACTTGCGTGGTCTGAGCGTCGTAACGCACATTAAAGCGCGTACCCGTTACCACGATTCGGCTCTCGCCCGCCTCCACCACAAAAGGGCGGGATGGGTCATGTTGCACTGAGAAGAAGATCTCCCCTTCAAGCAGCTGAACCACACGTTTGCCTTCGTAAAGGCGCGCTGTTGCGCGTGCACCCGAGTTCAGCTCCAGCACGGAACCGTCCGGCAAGCTCATCTGCTTTTGCTCACCACGCTGGGCCAATAAGCTCATGGTCTGTTGCGGCGACTCCAACCAGCCACCACTCAGGGCCACGCTTCCTACCACGGCCGCGGTACACATGCCCGCCAGCCCCCAGGCAAAGCGTCGACGCGTCAGTGCAGGGACAGGCTTGGGAGCCTCGCGGCGCGATAGAATCTCGCTCCATTCTTCCTTGGGAATATGCAGGCTGGCATCCCAAATACGCTGCACATTGCGGTACTGCCGGTCATGCTCGGGATTCGCCTGTCGCCATTGCTCGAACGCACGCCAATCCTCCGACGAAGCATCGTCAGAATGCAAATAGGCAAACCATTGAGCGGCAAGCTCGTCCGGTTCTACCGAGGAGGAAGAAGCGTTCGGTGGTTTCATCACAGCACAACAAGAGAGCAAGCTGCACAACAAAGCAGCCGCATGGAAATATACCCCTTCATACCTATAGACGTTCGAGAAGGGGCAAGACCCGAACAATTTGTCGGTTCAAGAGGCATATTTCTGTAACTTTTTATTCAAATGGCGCAGCGTGCGGCTCATGTGCTTTTCGACGACCGAGCGGGAAATGCCCATGGCACTCGCGATCTCCGCATGCGTCCAGCCTTCAATGCGATGACGCACATAGACCTGCTGACACACCAAAGGCAACTCATTCAGAGCGCTTTTCAAGTCTGCCAGCATTTGCCGCGAGACCAACTCCGACTCCAACTCCGGGGCCTGCGGATGCTCATGCTCGTCCAGTTCGTGCAAAGGAGTGGTAGGCAAAATCGCCTGGCGGCGATAACGGTCAATAACGCCGTTGGCGGTGCTGCGCTTCAGATACGCGCGCGGATTGTCAACCGTAGCCGCAGCATTTTCCAATAAGCGCAGCGCTGCATCCTGCATAGCGTCTTCGCTATCTTCATGAGGTGCTTTCCGACGCCACGCCGCAACCAGCTCAATGTAATGAGCGAGCCACGTTTTCTTGGGCGCGGATGATCGGGGCATACGGAACAAGCTGCAAAAGAATGAAAGCCGACATAATAACAATGATTCTCATTCATAATGAGCTGACGTATCAATTTATCGTTTCCGAGCACAGGGGCGACCCGATAGCTACTCCGTTTTACGCAACTTCCGCCACAAGGTACTACGGCTAATCCCCAGCCGCTGTGCCGCCAAGGCGCGGTTGCCACCACACTCTTCCAGTACTTTGGCCAGATGCTCTTGTTCACTGCGCTCCTGCTGATCACGCAAGGCTGGCAAGGCGGGCTCGCTCACCACGGCCCGCAACTCAGGCGCAATATCTTCCAGCACCACAGCCTGATCCCCTTGCACTGTGCCCAGGACCATCAAGCGTTCGATCAGGTTTTCCAGCTCGCGGATATTGCCGGGCCATGTGTAGTGGCGGCCTAGTTCAAGCAACTCCGCCATCCACTGCGAGTTGAGCGTGATTGCACCACCCAGACGTTGGGCAACCTTGGCCAATAAATGCTCCACCAACTCCGGCAAGTCCTGGGTGCGCAGACGCAAAGGCGGCAAACGCAGCACCAGGATGTTCAGTCGATAAAACAGATCCTGGCGGAACACGCCTTCTTTAACCTGCGCGGCCAGATCGCGGTGAGTAGCCGCAATCACGCGCACATCTACCGGCGTTGGCTCAATCGCCCCGATACGCAGCACTTCTTTTTCTTGCAGCACACGCAGCAAACGGGTTTGTAGCGGCAAGGGCATTTCGCCGATCTCGTCCAGAAACAGGGTGCCGGTGTGGGCCGCTTCCACCAGCCCCACCTTGCCGCCGCGGCTGGAGCCCGTGAAGGCGCCTTCCACATACCCGAACAGCTCGCTTTCCAACAGGCTGTCCGGGAAAGCCGCGCAGTTCACGGCCACAAAGGGTTGCGCGCGTCTGGCGCTGGCGCTGTGAATGCCCTGAGCCAGCAATTCCTTGCCTGTGCCGCTTTCACCAATAATCAAGGTTGTGGCAGTACTTTGAGCGCAAGCTTGGGCTTGAGCACGCAGCTTACGCATGGGCGAGCTTTGCCCCACCAGATCAGATAGCTCGTAACGGGCATGACGCGATGCGGCTTGCTGACTGCGTGAACGCAAGCTGCGGTCCAGTCGTTGAATCGCTGCCGGGTCCTGGCAAAGTAGCACTGCCCCGCTCAAGCGTCCCTGCTCCAGAATCGGCATGCGGGTCACGATCGCGGTACGGCCACCTACTTGCTGCACCGTATCCAACTGCACTTCCAGACTGCGCAGCGTGCCAGCCAGATCCAGCTCGGGATACAAGGAACCCAAACGACGGCCAATCATGGCTTGAGCCGGTTGGCCCAACCAGGCTTCCATCGCCGGGTTCACGGTTTCAATCCGCTCGTCCCTGTCCACTGACACCACGCCGTCACGCAACTGCGCCAGAATCGTATTCAAGCGATCCCGGCGAGCAGCCTCAGCGCGAGCCACACGAGCCAGTTCGATAGCGGATTCCAGGGCCTGTCGCACCGCTCCTTGTGAATACAGCAGCACGCCTTCCATCTGATTCTCGCGCGCCAGATCCACCACCAGACCGGGTGCCAGCACCCACTCCACGCCCAGCTCTTTCAAATCCTGGACACAGCTACGGGCGTCGGCTTCACTGCGATAGCTACGTAGCTCCACAGGCAGATCAAAACGCTGCACGAACTCCAGCAGCTCCAGCGGCATTTCGCCATAGGTCACCACCGCTTTGCGCTCTGCCTGTGCCGAGGCCAGACTGCCCATAATGTCGAAGCCACCGGGATGGACCAACACCACCGGCAAGTCCAGATGTTCGCGCAAATAACTGCCGTTGGAACCGGCAGACACCAGCACGTCAATTTCGCCTGTTTGTCGCAAAACCTGCACGGCCTCCACGGCCTCGCCATAGGCTTTGTCCACAATCAGTATTTCAGCCTGGGCGCGAAACTGCGGCACCAGCTCCTCCAATAGAGAACGCAGTCCATGCAGGCCGAAAGCCACCAGACGCAGACGCGCAGGCGGGGAGGAAGGATAAGGCATATGGTTTCACCCGGGCTTCAATAATGCGACACTGCTTCAAATTACGTTTCAATATTGAAACACAAAACAGGAAAAGACAATATTCCTGGAAGGGAGCGACGACATCACACCACGCGAGAAATCCCCGCCTCCTCTGGGTTCAGGCTTTTCATCGCCCCCATATTTGAACTTGGCACAGCATTTGCTTTAGTAGAACCAACCCATCGCAGCACTACGCTGACGACATTTTTATATCTTGTGATCTGGAGCCCCAAATGAGCCAAAACCAACTGACATCGGCAGGCGCCCGTTTCCGCCAGGCCCTACGTGAAGAACAGCCTTTGCAAATCATCGGCGCCATCAACGCCAACCACGCTTTGCTGGCCCAACGCGCCGGCTACCGCGCCATCTACTTGTCGGGTGGCGGTGTCGCGGCTGGCTCTTTGGGTTTGCCTGATCTGGGCATTAACACGCTGGACGACGTGCTGACCGACATTCGTCGCATTACCGATGTGTGCGATCTGCCTTTGATGGTGGACATTGATACCGGCTTTGGCGCTTCGGCCTTCAACATTGCCCGCACGATCAAAAGCCTGATCAAGTTCGGCGCTGCCGCTTGCCACATTGAAGATCAGGTTGGCGCCAAGCGTTGCGGTCACCGCCCCGGCAAAGAAATCGTCAGCACTGGTGAAATGGCCGACCGCGTGAAAGCCGCTGTTGACGCCCGTACCGATCCCGAGTTCTTCATCATGGCTCGTACAGACGCGATTGCCGTCGAAGGCGTGGACGCTGCTCTGGAACGTGCCCAGGCTTGCGTGGAAGCAGGTGCAGACGGCATTTTTGCTGAAGCTTGCTACGACCTGGACACCTACCGTCGCTTTACCGAAACGCTGGATGTCCCCGTGCTGGCCAACATTACCGAATTCGGCCAAACCCCATTGTTCACGGTGGAAGAGCTGGCTTCGGCCAATGTCGCCATGGTGCTCTACCCCCTGTCTGCCTTCCGCGCCATGAACAAGGCCGCCGAAACTGTCTACCAGGCGATCCGTCGTGACGGACATCAAAAAAATGTCATCGATTTGATGCAGACTCGTGAAGAACTGTACGATCGTATCGGCTACCATGCTTACGAGCAAAGCCTCGACAAGCTGTTCCAGAAAAACAAGAAGTCCTGAGCCACCACAGGCTCCCACCCGGCCCCTTGACTGGGCCGTCGCGCGGGTAATACCCCATTCAGCAGCCAGCCTCGTGCTGGCTGCCCAGCAACCAGGAGACCTTTATGAGCAGTACTGAGAACACCCCTAGCACTGGCTTCAAGCCCAAGAAATCTGTTGCCCTGTCTGGCGTTGTTGCAGGCAATACCGCCTTGTGCACGGTCGGTCGCAGTGGCAATGATCTGCACTACCGCGGCTACGATATCTTGGACCTGGCCCAGGCTTGCGAATTTGAAGAAGTGGCTCATTTGCTGATCCACGGCAAATTGCCCAACCGCGACGAACTGCGCGCGTACAAGCAAAAGCTCAAGCGTCTGCGTGGCCTGCCTCTGGCCCTGCAAACCGCGCTGGAAACCCTGCCTGCCCACAGCCACCCCATGGACGTGATGCGTACTGCCGTGTCGGTTCTGGGCTGCGTGCTGCCTGAAAAAGACGACCACAACCTGCCCGACGCACGCGACATCGCCGACCGTCTGATGGCTTGCCTGGGTTCGGCCCTGCTGTACTGGTACCACTACAGCCACAACGGCGAGATGATCGACGTACAGACCGACGACGACAGTATCGGCGCGCACTTCCTGCACCTGCTGCATGGTGAGAAGCCATCGGCCGAGTGGGAAAAAGCCATGCATGTCTCGCTGAACCTGTACGCCGAGCACGAGTTCAACGCCTCCACCTTTACCAGCCGCGTTATCGCCGGTACAGGTTCGGACTTCTACTCCGCAATTGCCGGTGCGATCGGCGCCCTGCGCGGTCCCAAGCACGGCGGTGCCAACGAAGTGGCTTTTGAAATCCAGAAGCGCTACGAGAACCCCGACCAAGCTGAAGAAGACATCCGCAAGCGCGTGGAAAACAAGGAAGTCATTATTGGCTTCGGTCACCCTGTCTACACCATCTCCGACCCACGCAACGAAGTAATCAAATCGGTGGCCAAAGAGCTGGCCGTGGCCGATGGCAACACCCGCATGTTCGACATTGCCGAACGTCTGGAAAGCGTGATGTGGGAAGTGAAGAAAATGTTCCCCAACCTGGACTGGTTCTCGGCCGTGTCCTACCACACCATGGGTGTCCCTACTGCCATGTTCACGCCTTTGTTCGTGATCGCGCGTACGGCTGGCTGGGCGGCTCACATCATTGAGCAGCGCGTGGACAACAAGATTATTCGTCCTACCGCCAACTACATTGGCCCTGAAAACCAGAGCTTTGTGCCTCTGGATCAGCGCCCATAAGTCACAGATCCTGGGCTATTATTTGCCTGTGATCTAACCCACACGGCCCCGCTGCATTGCGCACGCGGGGCCGTCTTGCTGGTGACTTCAATGCTCTCTGAATTTGTACGCTACGCCCTGCCGCTGGCCGGCACCTTGATGATTGCCTGTGCCTTGACCAGTCTGGTCTCCGGCGCTTATTTACTGCTTTTCAATCTGCGCCGCAGCAACCAGGTGTTGCGTCATCCCTATCTGGATCAGTACCCCTGGGAAAAACTCAGTTTTTCGCTGAAGGCAGGCGTACTGCTGGATTATTTTTTACGTCTGAATTTCCCCAAACGCCAAAACTCGCTGTTTGGCAATGCCAACCGGCTACTCAAGCACGTGCAACCCGATGATGTCCCCATGGGCATCAAATGGCCCCTGATGGGGCTGTGGGGCGGCTGCTTTCTGGGCATGATCGCCATGCTGGCTGTTTGGATTCTGATCGCCCTGCACTCCAACCCCACTTGAAGGAGTCTGCCATGACTACCGAGATCCACCACGACCCGCAAGCGCGTCTGTTTTACTGCGACATTGAAAACCGCCGCAGCGTGATCGAATACGAACTGGACGATGCTGTCATGAGCATCACCCACACCCGTGTGCCGCCCGAGCTGGAAGGCCGCGGCATTGCGGGGCAACTGACCCGCTTTGCGCTGGAAACGGCAAAAAACCAACAGTGGAAAGTACGCCCCATTTGCAGCTATGCCGTGGTCTATTTCCGCCGTCACCCTGAATACGCCGACTTGCTGGCCTGAGCCCGATAACAGTCAGCTTCTCGTAAGTCTTATATAAGATATAAGACCATTGCTTCGCTGCGCGCTTCAAATTACAATTGGGGCAACACGCGATTTATTGCATTTTCATATCAACCATTTACCGATAGGCACCCGCACTATGCTGGACTCTTACCGCGAACATGTTGCCGAGCGCGCTGCTCTGGGCATTCCCCCGCTGCCTTTGTCGGCTCAGCAGACCGCCGAGCTGATCGAGCTCATCAAGAACCCACCTGCCGGTGAGGAAGCATTTCTGGTCGACCTGCTGACGCACCGCGTCCCCGCCGGTGTGGACGATGCTGCCAAAGTGAAAGCCTCCTACCTGGCCGCCATCGCGCTGGGCACAGAAACCTGTGCTTTGATCAGCCGCGAGCGTGCCACTGAGCTGCTGGGAACCATGCTGGGTGGCTACAACATCAGCCCGCTGATCGATCTGCTGGATTCGCCTGAACTGGGCCAGATCGCCGCTAACGGCCTGAAAAACACCCTGTTGATGTTTGACTCTTTCCACGACGTTCAGGAAAAAGCCGAAAAGGGCAATGCCTTTGCAAAAGAAGTGCTGCAAAGCTGGGCCGACGGCGAGTGGTTCACCAGCCGTCCTGAAGTTCCAGAAAGCCTGACCGTGACCGTTTTCAAAGTCACCGGCGAGACCAACACGGACGATCTGTCCCCCGCCCCTGACGCCTGGAGCCGCCCGGACATTCCGCTGCACGCTCTGGCCATGCTGAAGAACCCGCGCCCAGGTATCGAACCTGAAGAGCCCGGCAAGAAAGGTCCTGTCAGCTTTATCGAATCCCTGAAAGAAAAGGGCCACCTGGTTGCCTACGTGGGCGACGTGGTCGGTACCGGTTCTTCGCGTAAATCGGCCACCAACTCCGTGTTGTGGTTCACCGGCGAAGACATTCCTTTCGTTCCCAACAAGCGCTTTGGTGGCGTGTGTCTGGGCAGCAAGATTGCTCCTATCTTCTACAACACCATGGAAGATGCCGGCGCTTTGCCTATCGAACTGGACGTTTCCAAAATGGAAATGGGCGACGTGGTGGAACTGCGTCCCTACGAAGGCAAGGCCTTCAAGAATGGCGAACTGATCTCCGAATTCCAGGTCAAGTCCGACGTCCTGTTTGACGAAGTGCGTGCCGGTGGCCGTATTCCCCTGATCATTGGCCGTGGCCTGACTACTCGTGCTCGCGAAGCACTGGGTCTGCCCCCAACCAACCTGTTCCGCCTGCCACAAAGCCCTGCCGACTCCGGTAAAGGCTTCTCCCTGGCCCAGAAGATGGTTGGCCGTGCTTGCGGTCTGCCTGAAGGCCAGGGCGTGCGTCCCGGTACTTACTGCGAACCACGCATGACTACCGTTGGTAGCCAGGACACGACTGGCCCAATGACTCGCGACGAACTGAAAGACCTGGCTTGCCTGGGCTTCTCGTCCGATCTGGTGATGCAGTCCTTCTGCCACACCGCTGCTTACCCCAAACCTGTTGACGTTAAAACTCACCACGAACTGCCTGCTTTCATCAGCACACGCGGTGGTGTTTCCCTGCGTCCAGGCGACGGTATCATCCACTCCTGGCTGAACCGCATGCTGTTGCCCGATACCGTGGGTACCGGTGGCGACTCGCACACCCGTTTCCCTATCGGCATCAGCTTCCCCGCTGGTTCCGGTCTGGTGGCCTTTGCCGCTGCTACCGGTGTGATGCCTCTGGACATGCCAGAATCCGTGCTGGTGCGCTTCAAGGGCGAAATGCAGCCCGGCGTCACCCTGCGTGACCTGGTTAACGCCATTCCTCTGTACGCCATCAAGCAAGGCTTGCTGACCGTCGAGAAAGCCGGCAAGAAGAACATCTTCTCCGGTCGCATTCTGGAAATCGAAGGTCTGCCCAACCTGAAGATCGAACAGGCTTTCGAGCTGTCCGACGCTTCGGCCGAACGCTCCGCTGCTGCATGTACCGTGCGCCTGAGCAAAGAGCCCATCATCGAATACCTGAACAGCAACATCACGCTGCTCAAGTGGATGATTGCCAATGGCTACGAAGACGAGCGCACTATCTCCCGTCGTATCAAGGGCATGGAAGCCTGGCTGGCCAACCCGGAACTGCTGGAGCCCGATGCAGACGCTGAATACGCTGCTGTGATCGACATCGATCTGGCTGAAATCCACGAACCTATCGTGGCTTGCCCGAACGACCCAGACGACGTGAAGACGCTGTCCGACGTGTCCGGCACCGTGATCGACGAAGTGTTTATCGGTAGCTGCATGACCAACATCGGTCACTTCCGTGCTGCCTCCAAGCTGCTGGAAGGCAAGCGCGACATTCCAACCCGTCTGTGGGTCGCTCCTCCGACCAAGATGGACCAGCAACAGCTGAGCGAAGAAGGCCACTACGGCGTTCTGGGCGTGGCTGGTGCTCGTATGGAAATGCCCGGTTGCTCGCTGTGCATGGGTAACCAGGCACAGGTTCGCGAAGGCGCCACCGTCATGTCCACCAGCACCCGTAACTTCCCCAACCGTCTGGGCAAGAACACCAACGTGTTCCTGGGTTCGGCTGAACTGGCTGCCATCTGCTCGCGTCTGGGCCGCATCCCGACCCGCGAAGAGTACCTGGCCGACATGGGCGTTCTGCAAGCCAATAGCGAAGACATCTATCGCTACATGAACTTCGACCAGATCGAAGAGTTCAAGGAAATTGCTGACTCCGTAGGTCTGTAAGCCCTAGCGCTTGCAAAAAACGCCTTCGCCGCTTCATGCGGCGAAGGCGTTTTTCTTTGCCTGTTTGAAATGACTTCCCTCTCAAGAGGCCTGTAAAAAGCCTGTTCAGCACAGCCCACCCGTCGCTAAAGGTGCACTCACTCACGCTTATCTGCCCACGGGTATACCCCTATCATCATTGTGGTTACTCCTTATGTACGGCCAGTGTTCGAATCGCATATAAAGCTGAAAGCAAACTGAAAGAAGACTGAAATAAAGCTGAAAACACATCAGATTGCTGCAGTTTGCTCTCGAACGCTTACAGCCACTTCGGAGACACACCTCATGAGAAACAGGATCAAAAAAAGCACCGCGCCTCAAGCACAAACTGGCGCATCCCGGCGCAAGTTCCTGAGCGGTGCTGCAGCCGGCACCGCGGCTGCAGCAACGATGGGCTTTCCTGCCATCGCTCGCGCGCAGGGTCCCATCAACTTCCGCTTCCAAAGCACTTGGCCCACCGTCGACATCTTCCACGAATTCGCTCTTGATTTCGCCAAGAAGATCAACGACATGACCGGTGGAGATCTGAAAATCGAAGTTTTGCCGGCAGGGGCTGTTGTACCGGCCTTTGGCCTGCTGGATGCCGTCTCCAAGGGAACACTGGACGGGGGCCACGGCGTGCTGGGTTACAACTACGGCAAGCAGAACGCCCTGGCCTTGTTTTCGTCAGGACCGGCCTTCGGCATGGACGCCAATATGGTCCTGGCATGGCACAAATATGGCGGCGGCAAGGAGTTGCTGGCCAAGCTGTACGATGCCATCGGTGGCAATGTCGTCTCCTTCCTGACCGGCCCGATGCCCACGCAACCGTTCGGCTGGTTCAAAAAACCCATCACCAAGACTGAAGACCTCAAGGGTCTGAAGTTCCGCACTAATGGCCTGGCTATCGACCTGTTCACTGAAATGGGCGCGGCCGTCAATGCTTTGCCGGGCGGTGAAATTGTTCCGGCACTGGACCGCGGCCTGCTCGATGGTGCGGAGTTCAACAACGCCGCCTCGGACCGCGCTCTGGGCTTTCCGGACGTGTCCAAGGTCTGCATGTTGCAAAGCTTTCACCAGGCCTCAGAAACCTTCGAGATCATGTTCAACAAGGACAAGTACAACGCCTTGCCGACACAGCTGAAGGCCATCGTCGACAACGCCGTGGAGGCCGCATCGGCCGACATGTCCTGGAAGGCGGTGGACCGTTACTCGCAGGACTACCAACGCCTGCAAAAGGAAGACGGCGTCAAATTCTACAAAACGCCCGACACCATTCTGCAGCAACAACTGGTCGTCTGGGACCAGATCGTCGCCAAGAAGGCCGAGACCAACCCCCTTTTCAAGGAAATCGACGCATCGCAACGAGCGTTCGCGGCACGCGCCATGGCGTGGGACATGGACACCAACAATAACCGCCGTATGGCCTACAACCACTACTTCGGTCGCAAGGCCCCCCAAGCCAAGAGCTGACCCCTAACGGCAATTGCACTGCGTCATCCCGTCCAGCCGGATGTGGATGACGTCTCCTTCCCCACTCCAGGCCGGCCGCGCCCCAAGCCGCAGCCGACACGCATCAGACCCTTTCCGCGCTAGCAAGGTGAACCTACCATGCAGAAAATTCTGGTCTTTATCGACCGGTTCAATACGTGGATAGGCCAGTTGTTCGGCTGGCTAGTCCTGGCATTGACCCTGTTCGTTTCCTTCGAGGTCTTCTCTCGATACGTACTCTCCAACCCACACGCCTGGGCCTTTGACATGATGAACATGCTGTACGGTGGCCTGTTCATGATGGCCGGTGCCTACACGCTCTCCAAGAACGGCCATGTGCGCGGGGATGTGCTGTACGGCTTTTTTCCACCCCGTCTGCAGGCAGCCCTGGATCTGATCCTGTACATCCTGTTCTTCATCCCTGGTGTGGTAGCCATGTTCTGGGCCGGTTACTACTTCGCAGCCGAGTCCTGGGCCATCACGGAGCACTCCAATATCACGGCCAACGGACCGCCCATCTACCCGTTCAAGGCCATCATCCCGCTGGCCGGTTTCTGCCTTCTGCTGCAAAGCTTCGTGGAAATGGTGTACTGCGTACGCTGCCTGCGAGACGGAAAATGGCCTTCGCGCGACAAGGACGTTGAGGAAGTCGATGTCGACAAGCTCATGGATATGGTGGACGTCAAAAGCGATGACATTGAGAAACTGGATGCCTTTGTCACAGGCGACGGCAAGAAAGGGAGTCCAACATGAGAAAAGAAATCTGGTTCGGGCTCACCATACTGATCGGCATTGTCCTGAGCATTGCCATCTTCATGCCAGCGCCAGCAGACATGAGCAACGGCCATTTGGGCCTGCTCATGCTGGCCCTGATTGTCGTCACTATCATGCTGGGCTTTCCCACTGCCTTCACCCTGATGGGGATGGGGGTGATCTTTACCTGGCTGGCCTATCGCGACATGGGCACGCAGCAAGCAATCCAGCAGACCCTGGACCTGATGGTTCTGCGCACCTACGCCGTCATGACCAACGACGTACTGATTGCGGTGCCTCTGTTCATCTTCATGGGTTACCTGGTTGAACGCGCCAACCTGATCCAGAGCCTGTTCCAGGGCATGCACCTGGCCATGGCACGAATTCCAGGTTCGCTGGCAGTAGCCACTATTGCCACCTGTGCCATCTTTGCGACAGCTACGGGCATTGTGGGTGCGGTAGTGACACTGATGGGCCTGCTGGCGATGCCCGCCATGCTGCGAGCGGGTTACAGCGTACAGCTAACGGCTGGATCCATTACCGCCGGGGGCTGCCTGGGCATTTTGCTGCCCCCCTCCGTACTCCTGATCCTGTACGGCGCCGTCGCGGGTGTCTCGGTCGTGAAACTGTATGCCGGGGCCTTTTTCCCCGGCCTGATGCTGGCTGTCCTGTACGTGGTGTACGTCATCATTCTGGCCAAGCTCAAGCCCAGTGTCGCGCCTCCGCTTTCCGCGGAAGACCGGATCGTGCCTCTGCCAGCCTTCGCACAAACCATCAAGGAGACCATTACAGACCGTGCTGTACCCGGCCTGATCAACGCCATGAAGGGGCCTCGCAACGTCGACGTGCCCATGAAGCTGCTGGTCAAGAATCTGGCCGTGGCCTTGCTGCCCGCTGTGATCTTCATCGCTGTCATGGGCTTTAGCTATCAGTCGGTCACTGCACCCAAAGTAGCCGAGCACTACGAGCTGCAGGAAATGGGCGGCGGTTTCAATAACTTCGACAATGACTACAGTGGCGGTGGACTGGCAGAACCTCCGGGTGCTGGCGGTTTATCCGAACCTGAAGGCAGCGAGCCACTTGTGACGCTGGGTGCCAGCGAACCGGGCGCAGAAGCTCCCGCAGCTGCAGCAGAGGCAGCCGAAGAAACCACTACGGCAGAGCGCCAAGCCGCGCCAATGACATTCTGGATCTTTCTGATCGTGGGCAGTCTGGCCTTGTTGTGCTACTACGCCATGCTGAACTTCGCACGGCTGGAAATCTTCAAGATGCTGCTCAGCTCCTTCTTTCCGCTGACCATGCTGATCCTTGCCGTGCTGGGCAGTATTATCGTTGGCCTGTGCACTCCCACCGAAGCGGCGGCCTTGGGTGCCTTGGGCGGCATCCTGCTGGCCTTCGCCTATCGCCGCTTGAATTTCTCCATGGTGCGCGAATCGGTGTACCTCAGCGCCAAGACCAGTGCCATGGTCTGCTGGCTGTTCGTCGGTTCCAGTATTTTCTCGGCCGCCTTCGCCCTGCTGGGTGGTCAGGAACTGATCAATGGCTGGGTGCTGTCCATGGATCTGACACCCATTCAGTTCATGATCCTGGCGCAGATTGTTATTTTCCTGCTGGGTTGGCCGCTGGAATGGACAGAGATCATCATCATCTTCATGCCCATCTTCCTGCCACTGCTGGCGCACTATCAGATCGACCCCCTGTTCTTCGGCCTGCTCGTCGCCCTGAACCTGCAAACCGCATTCCTGTCACCACCGGTTGCCATGTCGGCTTTCTACCTGAAGGGCGTCTCGCCACCCCATGTCACCCTGAACCAGATTTTCCTGGGCATGATGCCCTTCATGGGTATCCAGATCCTGGCGATCATCATCCTGTACCTGTTCCCTGGCATCGGCCTGTGGCTACCTAGCGTGTTGTACTGATCGCAACCTGCCAACATCGGACCGGACCCGACGCTTCCCCATTTTTCACAGGGGAGGCGCCGGGTGCATGGAGGCGGCCCCTCGCGTACATGCCTGATAAGGCACAAATTATCGCCAGCCTCTATTTTGCAAGCACCAGAACTCTACCAGCCATCCCCTAGGGGCTACCCTCATTCACACACCCCGGTCGTGGCAAAGGGTAAACTAGCTTGTCCCTCTCTCGGTTTTGTATGTCCATGTCGCAACTCAATTCCAAACTGCTCGCCCAACAACCCAAAGAAATCCAGCGTCTGATCAATTACACCGACGCACTGGTACGTTCCGGCTCGCAGATCGAAGATCGCTATTGGCAAGGGCTGACCGCTCAATTGCTGGACAAGCTCTATAGCGGGCGCCGCAATACAGCGGTTGAACAGACACTGGAACTGCTGGGCAGCCAGCAACAAAACCAGCATTACGAAATCCTGATGGAACTGGCCGAGTCCCACGCCGAGTGTCAGCAAATCGAGCATGACGGTGTGCTGTACGACGCCCTGCTGTTTTCGGCCCCGCTGACCGCCTGGACACGCTATCAACTGCCCCAGGGAGTATTGAAACCCCAGCAACACAAGGAACTGGAAGAGGCCTTGCGCGCCACGGTTCTGGCCGAAGGCACAATGTGCGCCCTGCTGCCCAATCTGGTCAATTACGACGAGATGCCGCAGACCTACCAGCAGGCTTACGCCTGGACGCGCAGCCTGACTGCGCAAGCTCTGGGCCGCAGCCAGGAGCCTGCTCCACTGAACAAACCCGAAGAAGCCAGCAGCCTGTTGGCCGACGCCCGCTTTCTGATTGGTGTCGTCATGGCTCCGGTCGGTCAGCCCCTGTTTCGCTGGCAGCAATCCAGCGACAATCTGCAAGCCGACCACCTGCGCTGGGTAGAGCAATGGGTGGAGCGTTACTCCGCCATCGTCACACCGTTGTTTACCGGCTGCCAGCTGCAGTTTCTGGCTCCCAACGCTTATTACGGCAATAACCGCGAGTCGGACCGCGAGATTCGTCCACTGGCCCTGAAGGCCGGTATCACCTGGCTGCAAACAGCCGTGAAGCTCTCGCCCGACCATTTGCGTGCGGCCATCGTTGCTTGCGGTGAAGAACAAGTCGAAGAATATCGCGTGGGCTTTAGCACCATTTCCTCGCCCACTGTGATTTATGGCTGTATCTGGCCTGTGTTGAGCCAGGAAGAAGCCGAGTCCTCTTTCCACAGCGACGACCATATCGACATTCCGGACGTGATTGCCGCCCTGCTCAGCACCCTGGGTCTGGTCCAGATTCAGCGCCTGCCCGGCCTGCACTCCACCGAGACCTGCGACGATTGCAACGCGCCCTTCTTCCCGGACATCAACGGCGAGATGCAGCACCCGGAACTGCCGGACGAAATCGATCTGGACCCCGTACAGCTGCACTAAATTGAACACCGTTACTGTTTCCCAACCTGTATCCATAGACCTGTTTTGCCGTGTTATCGACAATCTGGGGGATATAGGCGTGTGCTGGCGGCTGGCCCGTCAGTTGGCGGCCAGACCCGAGGTCGCCCAGCTACGCCTGTGGGTAGATGATCTGCACAGCTTCAGCCGTATCCAGTCCGAAATTCAAAGCGAACGGCAAAGCCAGCAACTGCAGGGCGTAGATATTGAGCATTGGCACGACGCGCGCCAAGAATACCCCGCAGCACATCCCTTCGTGATCGAGGCCTTTGCCTGCGAACCGCCCGAAGCCATGACACGGCAACTGACGGCAGATAGCCATGTGTGGATCAATCTGGATTACCTGAGCGCCGAGCCCTGGGTACAGGGCTGCCACGGCCTGCCCTCCCCACAAGCCGGTGGTGCGAACAAATATTTCTTCTTTCCCGGTTTTGTCCCGCAAACAGGGGGGCTGCTGCGTGAAAGCGATCTGCTGGCCCGTCGCGACGCCTTTCAAAGGGACGATGCTGCCTACCAGGCCATGCTGAGTCGTCTGGGCGTGGCGCAGGAGCACATTCAAGCCCTGCTCCAGGGCGAGATGCAGCAAATGTTCCTGTTCTGCTATCCCGATGCGCCCGTGCTGGCCCTGCCCGAAGTGCTATCCACGCTAAAGCAGAAAACCCTGCTGCTGGTGCCCGAGTCTGTTGCCCAAGGTATCCCGGATCTGGAGCAAGGCCACTTGCACGTTCAGCGCATCCCCGCTGTGAATCAGGCCGATTTTGATGCCCTGCTCTGGCGTAGCGCGCTGAATATTGTGCGTGGCGAGGACTCCCTGGTACGCGCCATCTGGGCCGCTCAGCCCATGCTGTGGCAGCCTTACGTACAGGAAGAACAGGCCCATCTGGACAAGCTGCAAGCCTGGCTGGATACCGGCAATTTGCCCAAGCCGGTTCAAGCCCTGCATCTGGCCTGGAGCAGTGCCGATCAGGCCGGCGCCGCCACTGCCTTGAGCCGCTGCCTGGACCCCAAGGTGTTGCGTCTATGGCAACAAGAAGCCCGTACTTATAGTGAAAAACTGGCTGAACAAGCCGATTTGGCCAGCAGTTTGCTGAGTTTTTACACCCAAGTCGCCCGAAAACGCTAAAATAACGGATTACCTCTTAAAAGCTCCCTGACACTGCGTTTGGCGGAGCCTGTCCCATTCGGAGTTTTTTTAATGAAAACCGCACAAGAACTGCGCGTTGGTAACGTCGCGATGGTTAATGGCGACCCTCTGGTCGTTCAGAAAACGGAATACAACAAATCCGGTCGCAACTCCGCCGTTGTCAAATTGAAGTTCAAGAACCTGCTGACCGGCTCGAACAGCGAAGCCGTGCACAAAGCTGACGAAAAATTTGAAGTGGTTCAGCTGGAAAAGCGCGAATGCACTTACTCCTACTTTGCTGACCCCATGTACGTCTTCATGGACGAAGAGTACAACCAGTACGAAATCGAAGCTGAAAGCATGGGCGACGCCCTGGATTACCTGGAAGAAAACATGTCCGTTGAGGCCGTTTTCTACGAAGGCCGTGCTATTTCGGTTGAACTGCCCACCATCATCGTGCGCGAAATCACCTACACCGAACCTGCCGTGAAAGGCGATACCTCCGGTAAAGTGCTGAAGCCTGCCAAGATCAACACGGGCACCGAAATCAGCGTGCCTTTGTTCTGCAACATCGGTGACAAGATCGAAATCGACACCCGCACTGGCGAATACCGCAGCCGCGTGATGTAAGAAAGACGTCGTACCGTCCAGTGCGGTACGCGCAAAAAAAGGGGCTGTTTTTACAGCCCCTTTTTCCTGCCTGCTCGAATCACCACATCATCCTCAGGCCAGCAGGCCGGTATTCACAAAACCACCGTCCACACTGATGATCTGCCCGGTCATATAGGCTGTTTTTTCGGTATCCAGCAAAAAGCAGATCGCCTGCGCTACCTCACGCGGCGTGCCATAGCGATGCATAGGCACGGCAGATTTCCAGGTTTCCTGCACCTGCTCCGTGTGCACTTGCATGGCCAATGGCGTCATGATCGGGCCAGGACACACACAGTTCACCCGTATGCCTTCCTGGGCCAGCTCATTGGCCATGACCTGCGTCAGGTTGATCAAACCCGCCTTGGTAATGCCATAGGCGGCGCGCCCACGATTACCCACCAGACCCGACACCGAGGAAATATGCACAATCGCGCCCTGCTTGTACTCGCGCATCAACAAGGCCGCTTCCCGGCTGATGCTAAACGCCGCCAGCACATTGACCTCGAAGGTTGCCCGTAGCAAGGCAGAGTCCGTTTCCAGAAACGTCACATCACGTCCAAACCCGGCAGAATTCACCAAGCCGCCTACAGGACGTTGGGAGTGATAGCGCTTCAGCAAAGGAGCAATACGCGCTTCGTCGGTAATATCCAGCAGCTCGGCGGCCAGATGATCGCCGTAACGATTGAACTGCTCTGTCAAAGCGGCTAATTTCTCGGCATTATTATCCAGAGCCAGCACATACGCGCCCTGCTCCAGCAACAGCTCGACGGTTGCCAGCCCAATACCGGAAGCCGCCCCCGTCACTACCATCCAGGAATCTTGCATCAGGCTGCCTCCAGAACCATTTCAAAAGTCACCAGCACAGAGTTCACCTCCGGTTTCAAACGACCACGATGCACGCCATGCTGATAATCAATAATGATCACGTCCAGTTGCACTTGTTGCTCGGCGGGCAGGCTCAGGTCAATCCGCCCTTCCTCAATCAGCACCTCAGTGACGAAAGGTTCGACAACGATCTCAGGCTCCAGGATCGCCCCGACCAAACTCCCGACACCACCGCGGATGACGGCACGCGTCAGGCCCAGCTCCTGACAGATAGCCCGCAAGACAGCTGAGATATTCTGGTTCGGGGCCAAGGTCACAATCCAGCTTTTCGGGCTTTCAGGCTGAGCCTGGACTGACAAGTGCTCGGGTCTGGCGACAGGCGTGAACAAGCTGAAATTCGTTTCCGGGCAAGGCAGAGTCTCAAAGGCTGCGCCGCGGACATAGCTAATATCCAGCTCCGGCGAACCACCCAAAATCGTTTGGTCCGGGAGAATATGCCCGGCCTGCAACTGTCCTTCAGAGTCACGCCAGGCGGCATGACAGTGCAGCCATAACTGACCATCTGGTTTGCGCCCCAGAGTCACACTGGCTTGCTCAATCTGAACCGGACCGGGGTGTGTATAAAGCTGGCTGTAGTACACCGAATGATCGGGCGAGGAAGACAGCGCCGGCATCACATAATGCAGGTCCGCAAACTGCCCGCCTTTGAAACGCCCCACCGCGCTATACAAACCATGTGCCTCCCCCGCCAGGCGGAAGGCATCCAGCAAGGAATGCCCGGCCCGCAAGGTCTGGGTATGACTTTCCGTCTGGCAAGGGGCCAGCATATAAGGCTGAGCCCGCTGAACGCCAGGATGCTTGACCTCTCTTAGCATGGTGCCTCCTGTGCCAGCTGCGGCAGACATTTCATCAGCTCATCTTTCACCATGCGCTTGGGCACTTTGCCGTAGCCGGACTTGGGCAGGGAATCCCAGAACTGGATGTACTTGGGCATTTTGTAGCGAGCGATGCGCTCGCTCAGCCAGCTGCGCAGCTCAGCCTCCGTCAAGGCGGCCCCTTCTTTCAAGACACACACTGCCACTCCGACTTCACCCCACTGACGATCCGGCACACCCACCACCGCCACTTCAGTAATTGCACCGTGCAGCAGGATGTATTCCTCGATCTCGCGCGGGTAAATATTGGAGCCACCCGAGATGTACATATCGGAAGCACGCCCGGTCAGGTACACATAGCCACGCTCGTCCATATGACCGATATCGCCCGTGCGAAACCAGCCATTGCGGAAGGACTCGGCATTGGCCTTGGGATTGTTGTAGTAGCCCGCAAACACGGCTGGGCCAATTACGCAGACCTCGCCAGTTTCGCCATACGCCACTTCCCGACCTTGTTCGTCCTGAATGGACACCTGCATGCCCGCACGCTCGTAGCCACAGCTGGCGGGATGGCTGATACGACCATCGGCATCTTGATGATCAAAAGACGGCAGCACGGTGATATTGCCCGTCACCTCGCCCAGGCCGTAGTACTGCACCAGCACCGGACCGAACTTCTCCAGCGCCAGACGCAAGTCCGCCTCGTACATGGGCGCACCGGCATAAATCACATGACGCAGGCTGGAGTGATCGTACTGATCGATATGTGGGCACTCGGCCAGCAACTTCAAAATCGTCGGTACTGTGAACAAGGTGCTGAGCTTGTACTTTTCGATCAAGGCAAAGGCTTGTTCGGTACTGAAGCTGTCGCCCGGCAAGAGCACGGTTTTTGCGCCACGCAACACCAGATTCAACTGATGCACACCTGCACCATGCGACAAGGGAGCCAGCACCAGACCACCATCTTCGCTGCGAGTACCAGGCAAGAGATCAGCCAGATGATTGGTCAGGACAAAGGCCATTTGCCCATGCGTCAACACGGCGGCTTTGGGCTTGCCTGTCGTACCGGAGGTAAACAGCAGCCAGCAAGGTGAGTTGGAAAATACATCGGCATTCGGCGTAACGGCACCCGCATGATCCCTTAACAGATCTGCCACCAAGGGGCGCGAATCGGCTGGTGCTGGTGTACCGCGCAACCACAGCAAGTCCATCTGCGGGAAATGCTGGGTGACGGTTTCCGCATGTTCAGGGAAATCCGTCTGGCACAGGAATACCGTGCTGCCAGACACCTCCACCATATGCAGCAACTCTTCGGGCTTGACGCGGAAGTTGGTCGGCACCCAGATCGCCCCCAAACGGAAAGCGGCGAACATGGAGAGGAACATCTCATTGCTGTTTTTGGAGTGCACCAGAATCGCGCTGCCAGCCTGCACGCCACGGGCTTGCAGGCCCGCCGCCAAGGCCGAGACCTGAGCATCCAGTTCCCGCCAATCCCAGCTTTCCTCACCCCAGATCAACGCGGGCTGATCCGGCAGACGACGCGCATTCTGGGTCAACAGGTGCGACAAGTTCATAGCCCGATTCGACATGGGCTGTACCACGGCATTTGTCATCATTTCAAGCGTTCCAGAATCGACACATAGTTAGCCACAGCCGCACCACCCATATTGAAGATGCCGGCCAGTTCCGCCTGCGGCAACTGCATGTCACCGGCTTCCTGAGCCAGCTGCATGGCGGCCATCACGTGCATGGAAACACCGGTTGCGCCCAGAGGGTGACCGCGAGCTTTCAGGCCACCGGAGACGTTCACCGGCAACTGACCATCCTTACGGGTGCGACCTTCCAGAATCACTTTCCAGCCCTCGCCACGCGGAGCCAGACCCATGGCTTCGTACTCCAGCATTTCAGCTGTCGTAAAGCAGTCATGGGTTTCCACCAGATCCAGATCCAGAATGCCGACACCAGCTTTGGACAGAGCCTGCTGCCAGGCACGATGCGCCCCTTCAAACGCAATCGGGTCGCGTCGCGACAAAGGCATGAAATCATTGACCTGGACACGGGAGCGGAAGCGAATCGCGCGGCGCAAGGCACGGGCGGTTTCTTCATCGGCCAGAATCAGCGCGGCAGCCCCGTCGGACACCATGGAGCAGTCGGTGCGGCGCAGCGGGCCGGCCACCAGAGGGTTCTTTTCCGAAACCTGATCGCAGAACTCCAGGCCCAGATCACGGCGCACATGGGCGTAAGGATTGGCCAGGGCATTCACGTGATTCTTGGCGGCAATCTGCGCCAAAGAGTGGCTCTGGTCGCCATAACAATCAAAGTAAGCCTGGGTGATCTGACCAAAAATCCCCGCAAAGCCCAGCGGATTGTCCTCTTCCTTGCGATAGCAGCCGGAGCTGAGAATTTCAGGAATACGGCTAGGAGGCACGCCCGTCATTTTTTCCGCACCGACAGCAATACCAATGCGGGCACGGCCGCTTTCAATCGCATCCATCACGCTATGAATAGCGGCACTACCCGTGGCGCACGCATTTTCTACGTGCACGGCAGGTGTGAAACGCAGATCAGGCTGATGCAGGGACAACAATCCGGCCTCGAACCCTTGGGGATTCAAGCCATTGTTGTAGACACCCACGGCCGCAAAATCGATGTCGCTAGCCTGTATGCCGGCATGCGCAATCGAATCCCTGACCACGGCTTGAATCAATTCTTCAATGTCGATGTTATCCAGCTTTCCAAACGGGGTATGTGCCCATCCCACAATACATGCGTGTCCAGACATAGTTTTCCTTGAACGTAGAAATTTGATCAATGAATCGCTCGCCCCTGAAAAGCTGAAATAGCTGCTCAAGGGCCCGTAACTTGTTCCCCAATCCTCAGGGACTCGATGTACGCCTTCTCTTCCAACAAAAGCGCTACCAGCTCCTCATGTCGTTTGTTGCGCAAGCGGCTCTCTACACTGGCGATGGCCAGGGAAGCCGGCATGCCACTGGTGGGATGAGAAACGCAAACCGCCACCCCCCAGGAACCTTCAAAAATAAAACCACGGTTAAAGGCATAGCCTTGCTCACGCGTCTCGGCCACCAGATCCCACAGAATGTCGGTGCTCAACTGGGGGTACTGGCGCAGGCGCTCGGCATTGACCTCCAGGGCTTCGCCAATCTGCTCATCCGTCATGGCCGCCAGAAATGCAATCCCACTGGCGCCACAACCCAAGGGGTGACGATCCCCCGGCTGCAACACATGCGAGCGCAAGGGATGATGCCCTTCCTCGCGAGCCAGACAGACGGTTTCATAGCCGCGCTGCACGCTGAGCAGCGCGCTGTCACCCGACACCTTGGCAATACGCGCCAAGCTGCGTTCGGCAATGCGCTGAATGCCAAAACGATGCGCTGCCATCAGCCCCAAGGAATACAGCTCGGGGCCGGGAAAATATTTGCGCGATACCGGGTCCTGCTCAATCAAGCCATTGCCCATCAAAGCCAATAACAGGCGACGGGTGGTGGGCTTGGTCAACTCGACCTTTTTCACGACATCACTCAAGCCTATGCCCTGGTTACGCAGGCCTACGACCACCTGCATGACTTGCACGGCCCTATCCAGGGTTTGGCTGGAAGAAATCGACTCTGGGCTCTCTTTGGAATCCATTTTCACACTCTTGATAATATAGGTCCGCATATTGGACCATTTAGTGACTCAGATTGGAATACGTGAACCGCCCTTTAGCGAAGTATTTTGGGCAGTATATTAAATATTTACGTAAATCCTGTAGGTAAAAATACTAGGTTGTCCTAATTTCAGGCCTGTCTTGTAATGCAGCAGGTCAGCTTACATAAATCTATAGGTCCATTAAATGGACCCCACAGGAGATTAAAAAATGAAGCGTCGCACATTTCTGAAAACAGTTGCTGCCAGCAGCACCCTGCCCTGGGCATTGAGCTTTTCCAAATCTGCTGAAGCTGCCGAATTCGAGTATCGCATTGCGCACAGCGTGCCCACCCATCACCCCTTACATGTCCGCATGGTTGAAGCCGCAGACCGCATTCGGGAACAAACGAATGGGCGCTTTGACCTGCGCATCTTCCCCTCGGACCAATTGGGTTCGCAGACCGATGTGATGAGCCAGATCCGCTCGGGCGCTATTGATTTCCTGTGCTTGTCCGGTGTGGTGCTCTCTACCCTGGTTCCCTCCAGCGCCATCAGCGGCCTGGGCTTTGCGTTCAAAGATTACGACCAGGTCTGGAAAGCCATGGATGGCGGTCTGGGCGAGTTCATTCGTGCCGAGATCGCCAAAACCCGCTCGCTGTTCGCCTTTGAGCAGATCTGGGACAACGGCTACCGCCAGATCACCAGCTCGGGCCGCGCCGCCGCTACTCCGGCTGACATCAGCGGCATGAAGATTCGCGTTCCGCCCTCCTCCATGTGGACCTCGCTGTTCAGCTCCTTGGGTGCTGCTCCGGCCACCATCAACGCCAACGAGCTGTACTCCTCCTTGCAGACCAAGATTGTCGATGCCCAGGAAAACCCGCTGGCCGTGATTTCCACCTTGAAGCTGTACGAAGTGCAGCAGTACTGCGCCATGACCAACCATATGTGGGACGGTTTCTGGCTGCTGGCCAACCGCCGCAACTTCGACGGCCTGCCCGAGGACATTCAGGAAATTGTGCGCAAGAACCTGAACCAGAGCGCCGTACAGGAACGTGCCGACTTGCTGGCCCTATCCGAGCAATTGCAAAGCGATCTGGAAGGCAAAGGCATGCAATTCGTCCAGGCCGATACCGCCGCCTTCAAGCAGCGTCTGATTGATGCCGGTTTCTATGCTGAATGGAAGAAGAAGTTCCCGGCAACAGGCTGGGAGCAATTGGAATCCGTCGTCGGTAGTTTATAAGCCAGGGGCACAGCACAATGACAAATGACAGTCAGAACCTGCAGATACAGGAACAGCCACCGCTGTGGCAGAAATTTGAAACTTGCTTGTTTAAAGCGACGGCCTTTATCAGTGCGATTCTGCTGGCCTTAGTCAT
This sequence comes from Alcaligenes sp. GCM10023179, assembly GCF_042653705.1. NCBI lineage: Bacteria > Pseudomonadati > Pseudomonadota > Betaproteobacteria > Burkholderiales > Alcaligenaceae > Alcaligenes > Alcaligenes sp. GCM10023179. The sequence continues at coordinate 161,298 of NZ_JBHSIQ010000002.1, forward strand.
TGTTCTCTTGCTCTCGGGCGTGGTGTCGCGCTATGTATTGCACGCACCACTGACCTGGTCCGACGAGCTGGGCGGCATTCTCTTCCTGTGGCTGACCACCTTTGGGGCCGCCCTGGCGACGTATCGCTTTTCCCATATGCGCATGACCGCCGTGGTCTCGCGCCTGGGCAGCGAATGGGAGCCCTTCTTTACCGCTTTTGCTATCACCGCCACCACACTGTTCTTCGCCCTGATCCTGTATCCGGCAATTGATTTTGCGATGGAAGAGGCCTTCATCACCACCTCTGCCCTGGAAATCTCCAATGCCTGGCGTGCCTCGGCCTTGCCGGTCGGTTTCGGGCTGGCGCTGATCTTTGGTCTGGGCAAGATGGCGGAAGTAATACGCCAGCCTAAAGCCATTTGGGCTGTCTTGAGCGTATTTGCTCTGGCTTTAGTGGTCTGGCTGATCAAGCCCTACCTGCAAGGGCTGGGCTACCTGAACCTGGTGATCTTCTTTGTACTGATTGTGGGCGTCAGCGTACTGACCAGCGTACCTATTGCCTTTACCTTTGCCCTGGCCACACTGGGCTATCTGGCCCTGACCACCCGCGTCCCCGTGATGACCCTGGTCGGTCGCATGGACGAGGGCATGTCGCATCTGATGTTGCTGGCCATCCCCACCTTTATTTTTCTGGGTCTGCTGCTGGAAATGACAGGCATGGCACGTGCCATGGTGCAGTTTCTGGCCAGCCTGCTGGGTCATGTAAAGGGAGGCCTGTCTTATGTACTGATTGGCGCCATGTATCTGGTGTCCGGCATCTCCGGCTCCAAAGCTGCTGATATGGCTGCCATCGCACCTGCGCTGTTCCCGGAAATGACCAAGCGCGGCGCCAAGGAAGGCGAACTGGTCGCCCTGCTGTCCGCAACTGGCGCGCAAACAGAAACCATCCCACCTTCTATTGTGCTGATCACGATTGGCTCGGTTGCCAGTGTATCTATTGCCGCCCTGTTTACCGGCGGTATGTTGCCTGCGCTGGTGCTGGGTATCGGCCTGTGTGTAGTCGTAGGCTGGCGCAACCGGCACGAGGACCTCTCCAATATTCAGCGCACACCCGCCAAAGAAGCCCTGAAGCTTTTTCTGATCGCCCTGCCTGCACTGGCCCTGCCCTTCGTCATCCGCGCCGCCGTTGTTAAAGGCGTCGCCACGGCAACGGAAGTCTCCACCATTGGCATCGTCTACGCCATGATCGCGGGCCTGGTCATCTACCGCCAGTTCGACTGGCGCAAACTCTACCCCATGCTGGTGGATACCGCTGTTCTGTCGGGAGCCATCCTGATCATCATCGGTGCAGCCTCCGGCATGGCCTGGGCCTTGACCCAATCCGGCTTCTCCCGCGAGCTGGCCCAATTCATGCAAACCCTGCCCGGAGGCCGCATGGGCTTCCTGATTGTGTCGGTAATTGCCTTCATCATCCTGGGCAGCCTGCTCGAAGGCATCCCCGCCATCGTGCTCTTTGGCCCGCTGCTGTTTCCCATCGCCCGAGTCATGGAAGTGCATGACGTGCACTACGCCATGATCGTGATTCTTTCCATGGGTCTGGGCCTGTTCGCACCACCTTTCGGCGTCGGTTACTACACCGCCTGCGCCATCGCCCGCGTCAACCCGGATGAAGGCATCCGGCCGATCTGGGGCTATATGCTGGCCCTGCTGATTGGCCTGGTCTTTGTAGTCGCCTTCCCCTGGATTTCGATTGGTTTTCTGTAAGAGATATGGCTATGACACAGCAGCACAACTCCGCCGTTTTTACGCAAAGCTTGCAAGGCAAAACAGTAGTGGTTTTTGGGGCGGGCGCGCCCCTGGAGGATTGGAATAACGGGAAAGCGGCGGCGGTGGCCTATGCCAGGGCCGGGGCGCAGGTGGTTTGTGTGGATAAGGATTTGGCGGCTGCTAAACGCAGCGCGGATCATATTCTTGGGGAAGGTGGAGAAGCGCTGGCTTTGGAGGCGGATGTTTGTGATACCGAGACGGTGGAAAAGACAGTGACCTTAGCTATAGAGCATTTCGGAAAAATCGATGTCCTGCATAACAACGTAGGCATTGCACCTGCGGGTGGGCCATTAGATATAGACGATGCTCTATTCCAAAAGACCATGGATACTAACGTCGGATCCATTCTGCGAACCACTCGCGCTGTATTACCGCACTTTCTAAAACAAGGCTCGGGAGTGATTACTAATATATCTTCCCTGGCCTCAATCCGTTGGAGTGGCTACTCTTACTTCGCTTATTACGCGTCTAAGGCGGCACTGAATCAGGCTACCGTAGCTACGGCATTGGAGTTTGCTGATAAAGGAATACGGGCAAATGCCATTTTGCCGGGGGTGATTGATACGCCACTGGTTTATCAGCAGATTGCTGCTCAGTATGACTCGATTGAACATATCAAGGAGCAGCGGGCTAATGCGGTGCCAATGAAGAGAACGGGAACACCGTGGGATATTGCGAATGCAGCGGTGTTTCTGGCTTCGGATGCGGCGGGGTTTATTACGGGGGTTTGTCTGCCGGTGGATGGGGGGCATTCTTGTGCTATGCCGGGGATGAGGTGAGTGGTTAGTTCCGATCGGTATGCACAATTGGCGAAAGTCTGCAATCGGCCAGGAGCAGTCATTCCATCATTGCTCTTTAACGACTCATATCAAGCGCCAATCTCGAAAATTTTCAGGTTTGCCTAAAAGGTTTGCGTGTGATTGCTCACTCTCTTCATTACGGATAGATTCATTCTTATAAGAACGATGAGCATTTTTGCCTTCCCTCTAAATCTAATTAGGAATAGAGAATTCTATGTTTCCTTTGAATCAAGTAGTTAACAGACCATTTGTATTTCTTGTTGACTCTCCGAATCATAACGATTTGTACGATGGCTACAGCATCGGGATGGCATTGCGAGATGCTCTTAGAGCAATAAGAATTCCTTGCTTTTATACCCTCGCAACAAGCAAAGAAAATTTTCAAGCTGCCCTAAACAACCGTCTTCCAGATGCTGTTCATCAAATGCAGCACTATGCAAACACAAACGCAATCCCGTTTGTTCATCTCTGCATGCATGGGTCACAACCGGGTGTCGGTTTAACGGACGGCTCGTTCTTTAGTTGGTCGGAGCTGCGCAACCTTTTATTGACCCACAATCATGTAAAGGGCCACGATCCGTATGTGTGCATGGCCTCATGCAACGGATTTAACGCTACCAGTATGGCAAACGCTTTTGATAGTGCTTTCAATATTCTTATTGGTAATACGGGAGCAGTACTTCAATCAGACGTAACCGTCGCTTATATGTCTTTCTACAACCATCTTTTTTATAAAGCTGCAAACTTCGATCAGTCAGTTCAAGCCATGCGTCATGCTTCTGGGGATCACAGTTTTTACTATGCTGTAGGTCAGCAAGTTAAGAATCAAAGGTTCTATGAAATGCAATCTCAGCTTCCCGTCAATCCATGGTCAAATTCGCAGCCGAGCTTCTAATATGGCAGTCAAGCGGACTGGCCAAAAGCCAGCCGCTTACTTATCGTTAGTAGTTTGGCTGTCTGCCTTGGATCGGGTTTTGTTATTTGTTATTTGTCGTTGGACGCAATCGACCAGGAGCCGCGCTCCAACTACGGCCTACTTGGCGTTACAGTGCCAATGCATAAAGTCGCAGCCCTATGAGTCGGTACGCTGAGATATGAAAACAAGGGAATCATGAGTACAACCAAGATTTGGTGCCCCTACGCCGGAGAAGAGATGGACTCTGCCGCATGTAATGCTGAGCACATCATTCCTTTGTCATTGGGTGGAAGCAACGGTTTTACAGTGCCGGTGAGTAAGACACTCAACGCGGAGGTTGGCAGTGCAATTGATGCTGCCTTGGCGACCAAGGATATCATCACGATGTTCCGTCGCCGGGAGTTCGATGCTCGTGGACACAGCAATAAGAAGCCAGAAGTAAGAATCCGGAATGCGACTTATGGCGCAGACCTACGCCCGGCACAGGTTACTCTTGGGGGTAAGGATGGCACTACGGTATGGGACGCCAGAAACAGGCTTGATGTCCCCGAGCAAGACCTCGCTGGGCAGGCCATCCAACTGACGCTCACTATCAAGCCATTTGATCGAATTCGTTTTGTGGCGAAGGTCGCTCTTGCAGCGGGATATGCAATTTATGGTGAGTTGTTCCGAACCTTTGCTGACCATGCTGACCTGCGAGGGCTGGTACATGCGAAATCCCCCGACGCAGCGAAGCAGGTTTTGGAGGCAAGCAACTTGCGCGGGTGCTTTGACCTATATCCAGTTGAGCCGAAAGATGCTCGCCAAGTACAGCTTGAGAAAGTGATGTGTGAGGCAGTTTCAGGATCCGTCGTAATGTCCACACCTACAAACGAAAGCGTGATCTTCACTGTAGGGGTTTTGGGTCAATGGGTAGGTACGATGAATGTGCCAGCCCAAACAGATTCCTATCCAAATGATGGTATTCACGACGTAGGGCACGTGATTTTGATGGTTGATGGAAAGACTGAGCGAATATCTCTTCGGGAATTTGCAAAGTACGTCCACGGACTTCAGACAGGTCAAACGGGGGATGAGCAAGCCCAGAACGATCCTGCCTAGGAATAGCAGGCTTAAGCTGGTTGGAGCGGCCAAGGCGGAGGAGCAGTGCGTTCGTCAGCTTTGGGGCGAAAGCAGTCGTACCGCATGCGCCCCTCAACTCCACGTCATCCAACAAATAAAAGAGGAAGAGCTTTCAGCTCTTCCTCTCAACACCTACTTAACTTACCTCACCCCAAACGCCTCTTCAAAAATCCCCATAATCGTCTTCTTATCCGTCTGAATCGGATTAGTCGCACCACAGACATCCTTGAGCGCGTTATCTGCCAGCACCGAAAAATCCTCCCGCTTCACACCCAGCTCTTCCAGCGACTTCGGAATCCCCACGATATCCGCCAGCTTTTTAATCGCTGCGATGACATCCAGGCCTTTCAGATCTGGATTGTTATCTGATAGCAGCTTGCCGATTTCATTCAGACGTTCCTCCGCCACCTGCATATTGAATGCCTGCACATGCGGGAGCAGCAGTGCATTACAGACACCGTGGGGCAGATCGTAGAAACCGCCTAGCTGGTGCGCCATGGCATGGACATAGCCCAGCGACGCGTTATTGAATGCCATACCTGCCAGGAACTGCGCATAGGCCATTTGTTCACGTGCTTTTTTATTATGTGGCTCGCGCACGGCAGTCGGTAGGTATTTGGCGATCAGTTCTACCACTTTCACCGCACAGGCGTCGGTGATGGGGGTAGCGATTGTGGAAACGTAGGCTTCAACGGCGTGGGTTAGTGCATCCATACCAGTGGCAGCGGTTAGCGACGCAGGCATGCCTTCCATCAGATCGGAGTCGTTTACTGACAGGAAGGGGGTGATGTGGCGGTCAATGATCGCCATTTTTACGTGGCGGGTTTCGTCGGTGATGATGGTGAAGCGCGTCATTTCCGACGCTGTGCCTGCGGTGGTGTTGATAGCCAGTAGCGGCAATTGCGGCTTGGCGGACTTATCTACACCTTCATAGTCTGCAATCTTGCCGCCGTTGCTGGCGACCAGCGCGACCCCTTTGGCACAGTCATGCGACGAACCACCGCCCAGGGATACGATCAGGTCTGCGCCATGTGCTTTCAAAGCATCCAGGCCTGCATTGACGTTACCCACGGTGGGGTTAGGCTGCACCTGATCAAAAATCGCTGTATTGATGCCCTGCGCAATCAACTTGTCAGCCACCAGCTTCGCCATACCCAGCTTGGCCAGATCGGCATCAGTAATGATCAGGGCTTTTTTGAAGCCCATTTTCCCGACAATCGGCATGGCCTGGTCCAGTGCGCCGGGGCCAAGAATATTGTGCGAGGGGATAAAGAATTCCGAGACTGTCATGGTGCGTATTCCTTATTAATGACCGAAGAGAATCCCTGCGACCTCGGGGGTATACGAACTGAGAGCGCGCAAGGAGGGAATCCCCCCATATTGCATGGGGGGAGGTCTTACAACACTACGAATAGATCAAAGGATCAGAAGAAGCCCAGGGCGTTCGGGCTGTAGCTGACCAGCAGACACTTGGTTTGCTGGTAGTTATTGAGGGCCATCTTATGGGTTTCGCGGCCGATACCGGATTGCTTGTAGCCACCAAAGGCGGCGTGAGCAGGGTACAGGTGATAGCAGTTGGTCCAGACGCGGCCAGCTTCGATGCCACGGCCTACGCGGTATGCGCGCGAGCCATCACGGCTCCAGACACCAGCGCCCAGGCCAAACTCGGTGTCGTTGGCGATGGCAATGGCTTCTTCTTCGTCCTTGAAGGTAGTGACGGCAGCCACTGGTCCGAAGATTTCTTCCTGGAAGGTACGCATGCTGTTTTTACCCAGCAGCATGGTGGGACTGATGTAGTAGCCATTATCCAGACCCTGGCCCAAACGATTGCGTTCGCCGCCAGTCAAGGCTTGTGCGCCCTCTTCCCGACCGATATTGATGTAGCCCAGGATGCGCTCCATCTGTTTCTCGGACACCTGCGCGCCCACCATTGTCCCGGCATTGAGGGGGTTGCCGGTCTGGATACGTTTGACTCGCTCCACGGCACGCTCGATAAAGCGCTCGTAGATGGATTCCTGAATCAGGATACGCGATGGGCATGTGCAAATCTCGCCCTGGTTCAGAGCAAACATGCTCAAACCTTCCAGGGCTTTGTCCAGGAAGGCATCATCAGCCTGCATCACGTCTTCAAAGAAGATGTTGGGGCTCTTGCCGCCCAGCTCTACCGTAGCGGGGATCAGGCGGTCGGCTGCGGCGTGCAGGATTTCACGGCCGACGGGGGTGGAGCCAGTGAAGGCGATTTTGGCGATGCGCTTGGAGTTGGCTAAGGCATGGCCTGCTTCTTTACCGTAGCCGGTGACGACGTTCAGTACGCCAGCGGGCAGCAAGTCACCGATGATTTCCATCAGCAGCAGGATGGAAGCGGGAGTTTGCTCGGCGGGTTTCAGGACGATGGGGCAACCGGCCGCCAGGGCGGGGGCCAGTTTCCAGGCGGCCATCAGCAGCGGGAAGTTCCAGGGGATGATCTGGCCGACCACGCCGATAGGCTCGTGGAAGTGGTAAGCAACCGTGGTGCTGTCCACATCCGAGATGCTGCCCTCTTGTGCGCGCAGGCAACCGGCAAAGTAGCGGAAATGGTCGACGGCCAAAGGCAAGTCAGCCGCGCGGGTTTCACGGATGGGTTTGCCGTTGTCGATGGTCTCTGCCACCGCCAGACGTTCCAGGTTTTGTTCGATACGGTCCGCAATGCGCAGCAAAACGGCGGAGCGCTCGGCAGGCGGGGTATTGGCCCACTGGTGGCGCACCTTGTGCGCGGCGTCCAGAGCCAGGTCAATGTCCGCTGCACCCGAGCGGGCTACCTGGCAAAACACCTGCCCGGTGACGGGCGAGACGTTATCAAAATACTCGCCTTCGACCGGCGGCACCCAACGTCCACCAATGTAGTTGTCGTAACGGGATTTGAAAGGGAATTCCAGATCCAGGCCCATGGATTTGAGATCGGACAGATTCATGATGTCTCCTTATTGATTTAGTTCGGTGCCACAAGACGTGCACCGCAGGGAAAGGTTAGGGGTGCCTTTATCCTGACTTAACTAAAGCAAATAACGTGCCAAACTAGCTAGCGATTGTCCCGACTCGATCCTGAGCTCGCCCGCCTCCATAATGGAACGACCTCCAGTCGCAGGCTGCGACAACTACTGTCGCAAAACGCGAGCACTGTCGCAGAATGCGACACCCCTCCCGGAGCACACTCATGACTTCTCTACACTCGTTTTGCCCGCAGACCAACGAAACCATGTGGCGTCAGTCCTGGGAGCGCTGTCAGACGATGGAGTCGGAGTTAAGCGCGGAACCTCGGGACATGAGCCAAGGTGCGCTGCGACAGTTGCTGGAACAACAGCATCACTTGTTGCATCACTCCTCGGCAGCGGTACAGGATCTGGCGGCGCTGGTGCACCCGCATCGCAGTCTGGTTTTATTGTGCGACGCACAAGGCACGGTGTTGCAACAGGCGGGGGACCCACACTTTCTGCAGCGGGCCGAGCAGGTTGCCTTGCGTGCGGGTGTGAGTTGGGCGGAGAACCATCGCGGCACCAATGCTATCGGTACGGCTCTGGTCTGCGCACAGCCCATCAAGATTCACGGCAGCCAGCACTATCTGCCTGACAACCGGATTCTTAGCTGCCACGCCGCCCCCATTTACGACCCTTACGGCCAGATTATTGGAGTGCTGGATATTTCCGGCCCTTCGGAGCTGGAACATCACTACGCGCTGGATTTGGCACAGCTGTACGCCCGCCAGATCAGCCGCCAGATGCTGGAGTCACTGTGCACGCCATCCCGCCGTCTGCTGCATCTGCATACAGACCCCGGCCTGCTCAATAGTGCTTTTAGTGGTCGACTGGTTCTGGAGGACGACACCATTGTGGCGGCCGATGAGTTGGCCGCCCGCATGTTGCGCCAGGACTGGCAGGAGCTACCCGGCCAGGACTTAAGTTCGGTACTGGAACAGGCGAAAAGCACGAGTCGACCTGTAACGCTCCACCTGAGCACAGCGGCTAAAACCCCGGCTCCAGCCCGTGCGGTGCTGGCTCGGACTGAGACGGCAGAAACTACACAACTGTCCCCTCAACAGGAAAAAGCTTTGGAGCCGGCTTTGCGCGCCATGCAGATGGGCTTGTCCATCTTGCTCAGCGGTCCTAGCGGCTCGGGCAAGGAGCGCATGGCGCGTGAGCTGCATCGTCGTCACAAGTCGCAATCCGGTCCTTTTGTGGCGATTAACTGCGCCGCCCTGCCCGAAACCCTGATCGAAGCCGAGCTGTTTGGTTATGAAGCCGGTGCGTTTACAGGTGCACGCCGTCAGGGCTATGCAGGCAAATTGCGTCAGGCCCATGGCGGTGTGCTGTTTCTGGATGAAATTGGCGATATGCCTGTAGGCTTGCAAAGCCGTCTGCTACGGGTTCTACAAGAGCGCGAGGTGCAGGCACTGGGTTCGGAACGCACACACAGGCTGGACTTCCAACTGATCAGCGCCAGCCATCAACCGCTGGAAAAACTGGTGCGTGATGGCCGCTTCCGTGCCGACCTGTACTTCCGACTGCAAGACTATATCTGCACAGTCCCCAGCCTTAGGGAACGCAACGATCTGGGCGACTACATTTCCAAAGAACTGGCTATTCTGGCACAAGGCCAAGCTGCGCCCCAGCTACATCCCGAAGCACTGCAAATACTGCAGGACTACGACTGGCCGGGCAATTACCGTCAGTTGCGATCGGTGCTGCTGCAAATCATTGTGCAAGATTCTCCGGGGCGGCTCTGGTTGGCCCAGGACCTGCCTGCCTTGCCATGCTTGAATGCAGAACACCCGGTACTGGTCCAAGAGCCTGCCATCCCGGAGGTCCGGAGCATTACGGAAACCAGCTCCCTTGACTCCCCAAAGCCACAAACCCTGAAGGAACAGGAATACGCTGCCGTGCAGCAGGCTTTGAAACAGCATCAGGGAAATATTTCACAAGCGGCGCGCGCCTTGGGACTGCATCGCAGTACCTTGCACCGCAGGCTGAAAGAAATGTCGCAGTTATTTACTGCAGGCGGTCATCATCCAGAAAGTCCGGAATCGGCATGGCAATAATGCCGTCGTCGGCCAGTTCCTGATACTCCTGCACCGTGGCCTGACCACGGATTGCACGCGGCTCAATGTCGCCCTCGTGCATGCGGCGTGCTTCCTGGGCAAACTGGGTGCCCACATTGTCTGACTTGCGTATCACCGAACGCAGCTCTTGTAAAAGCTGACCTTGAATCGCCCGCATTTGCGCTTCGGTAGGCATGGTTGAAGGCAAGGGAGGCGGAACTGGAGCACTGGCAGGAGCGCCAAGGCTTTCCTGCGCACCTACATTGATACGTGGAGCCGAAAGTTTGCGTTTGACCTCGTGGCTGTCGCAGACGGGGCAACACAAAAGCCCACGACTGATCTGCTCATCGTAACTTTCGCGTGAGCTAAACCAACCCTCGAACACATGGCCGTGTTCGCATTCAAGATCAAAAACCTTCAGACTCATAATGTGTTTATCAATGGGCGGACAGACCGCCGTATTGTGACATAGAAGTGCCGGACTAATTATGGCAAGTCCGGCATGTGGCGCGGCTTAACGGGGAACAGCGGCCAGCAGACGCTGCGTCAACTCTTCCTGCGGATGGAACAGAACGTGCTGTGCGCTGCCCTGCTCCACGATGCGTCCCTTGGCCATGATAGCAATTCGATCGGCCAGATACTCCACAACCCCGAAATTATGGGTAATGAACAAATAAGCCAGACCCAGTTCCATTTGTAACTCACGCATCAAATCCAGAATTTGCGCTTGTACGGACACGTCCAGGGCCGAGGTGGGTTCATCGCAAATCAGAACGGCGGGCTCTACCGCCAAGGCACGGGCAATAGCGATGCGCTGACGTTGCCCGCCGGAAAACTCATGTGCGTAACGATCCAGGGCATTCTTGGGTAGACCGACTTGGTCCACTAAAGTTTCAATTCGTTTGCGACGCGCCTTCGTGTCCAGCTCAGGACGCAGCGCGGTCAGGCCTTCCAGGAGAATATCCCCCACCATCATGCGCGGATCCAGCGACCCATAGGGATCCTGAAAAATGATCTGCAAACGTGAGCGCAGTTGCCGCAAGGCCTTGCCTTTCACTTGCAAGACGTTCTGCCCCTGCATCTGCACCTGCCCGCTGATCTGAGCCTGATGATCCAGCAAGCGCATCAAAGTACGTGCGACCGTGCTTTTACCGCAGCCCGACTCGCCGACCAAAGCCAGGGTTTCGCCCTTGTGCAGTTGCAGGCTCAAGTCTTTGACCACGGGAATGACAGGCAGGCGTCGCCACCAGGAGCCAGCCTGCTTATAGGAAACAGACAAGCCCTGAATATCCAGCACCAGCTCTTTGCCGCTATTGCGCGGTGGGACTGCTTCAATGGGCGCAGGGGCACGGGACAAGGGACGCCCACGTTTCTCAAAAGTGGGAATGGCATTGAGCAATTCACGAGCATAAGGATGGCTAGGGCGCAAAAAGAACTGGCTTGCCAGCCCGGCTTCCACTATTTGTCCGTGCCGCATCAAGGCCACATAGTCGGCGTACTGTTTGACCAGCAGCAAATCGTGCGTAATCAGCAAGATAGCCAGGCCCATCTCTTTCTGTATATCGGCCAACAACTGCAGAATCTGCGCCTGAACCGTTACATCCAGCGCGGTAGTTGGTTCGTCAGCCACCAGCAAATCAGGTTCGGCCGCCAAGGCAATGGCAATCATGATGCGTTGCTTCTGGCCGCCGGAGAACTGGAATGGAAAGTCGTCGTAACGCTGTGCGGCACCGGGGATGCCGACGCGTTCCAGCCATTTGATGGCCCTTGCCCTTTCCTGCCCCGCAGGAGCCACACCATGACGACGAATCACCTCGCTGATCTGCCGGCCAATGGACATGACCGGATTCAGGCTGGTGGACGGCTCCTGAAAAATCACGCTGATGCGTTTACCGCGCACATCCTGCATTTGCTGTTCAGGCAAAGGCGGCAGTTCCAACCCGTCCAAGGCAATTTGACCAGATTGCATCCAGGCGGCTTCGGGCAAGAGGCGCAGGATCGCCATGGCCGTCATGCTTTTGCCGCAGCCGGACTCCCCCACCAAAGCAAAGGTCTCACCGCGCTGCACGGCCAAAGACAGATTACGCACCACACTTTGCACACCGGCATCGGACTGCACACGCAGCTCCAGACCCTCGATATTCAGCACGGCAGGCGTTGCAGAGGGCTTCACGGCGGAGACATTTTCAAGCTCGCTCATACCTTGGCTCCTCCTGGACGACGTACTCGCAAAGCCTTGAAGCGACGAGTACGAGGGTCAAACGCCGTTTGCACCGCATCGGCAAAAATGTTCGCAGACAGAACCAAACCCAGCATCATCACAAAAGCCCCGGCCAGGCCCCACCAGATGATCGGGTCGCGGGACAGCTCGCTACGGGCGGCGTCAATCATGCGCCCAAAGGATGGCATGCTCGGGTCCACACCAATACCCAGATAAGACAGCACAGCCTCGTACAGCACCAGGCCGGAGAACTCCAGAATCAGGGTGATCAGCACAATGTGCATGACGTTAGGCAGCAGGTGACGGAACATGATGCGCAGATGACCGACACCAAAGGCTTGGGCTGCCTGAACGTAGTCCAGCTCGCGCAGCTTCAACACCTCGGCCCGCAGCAGGCGGCACAGGCCCGCCCAGCCGGTCAAACCCAGAATCAGGCACAGCATGAACAAGCGCAGATCTGCGCGAGCGGCCACGGTGTCGAAGCTGTCGGGATGGGTGTCGATATAGACCTGCATCATCAACACGCAAGCGGCGATCAGCAGCACACCGGGGATGGAAGTCAGCGTGGTGTAAATGTATTGAATGACATCATCCACCCAGCCCCGGAAGTATCCAGCGGCCAAGCCCAGAATGATGGCAGGTGGCAGCATGGCGAAGGTGGTCAAGGTGCCAATCACCAAAGCCGTGCGCACGCTTTTCAAGGCTTGCCAGATGATGTCGTTACCCGTGCGATCCGTGCCCAGCACGTAGTAATTCGCGCTCAGGCTCAGCACCAGGCATAGCAGTATCACCAGCACGCAGGCACTGAACCAGACCAATCGCCAATTCACCAAACCCTGCCCTTGCCACCAATAACGCCAAGCCGCGCCCCAACCCGGCTCCATGGATTGCTTGCGCCCCCAAAGCGTCAGCAGAACAGCCAGTAGCACACTGACTAGCCCCCCCCAGGCCAAACCTTTGGCGCCTAGCTGCAAAATATCGTGTCTATGCGCGGCAGGCGTATCCATACCCACCCCGGCATTGACCAGACGCGGAAAGTCCCGCACGGGCTTGCCATCTATCAGCATGCTTTCTTTGGTCAGCTGAAAGCGGGCCAAGGGAGCGGAATAGGTTTTTTCCACCTCGGCCAGCCCGGCTTTCTTCAGAATATCGTCCAGCGCAGAGCGGGCGACGGGGGCATAGCTGGCTGTGCTGGCTTCCTGCCCAGGGGCAGCCGGCAATAAAGGCCGGTAGTGAATGGAGTCCAGTAAACCGATCAGCAGGAAAAAGACCAGAAAAACAGCAGCGCACATGGCCGAGGGCGTACGTGCCACACTGGCCCAGGCCGAGCGCAAGGCAGGCCGCTTGACGACGCGCCAGGTGTAGAGCGCCATGGCCAGAAACAGTGCCAGCACAAAGGTATCGGTCCAGAGAAAGACGAACTGTGGCATGGCGGGCTCAACTAAAACGAATGCGGGGGTCAACCAGGGTGTAGGAGATATCGGCCAGAATCAAACCGGCGATATAAAGCATCGATCCTAAAAACACCATGGCACGCACAATGGAGAAGTCCTGGGCATTGATGGCATCAATGGTGAAGCTGCCCAGACCCGGAATACCAAAAAAAGACTCCGAAATCAGGCTGCCCATGAACAGCAGGGGCAAAGCCGAGACGGTGCCCGTCAGAATGGGCAAGAGCGCATTGGGCAAGACATGGCGGAACAAAACGGTAGATTCCGCCAGCCCCTTGGAGCGCGCCGTACGCACATAATCACGGCTGGCCTCTTCCAGAAACAGGCTGCGATAAAAGCGCGATTCCGCCCCGATACGCGACAAAATCCCCACCAACACCGGCAAGACCAGAAAGCGCCAGTTATCCATCCCTTCTACCCAGCCCGAAAACGGCACCCAGCGCAGCACCCGTGCAAACAGCCATTGCCCGGCAATGATGTAGAACAGGCCCGAAATGGACATCAACACGACGCACAGCACAACGGCGGAAAAATCCAGTCGGGTTCCCCGAAAGAACACCATCAGCAAGGCAAAACTGATGCACACCCATAAGCCCAAAAAGAAGGTGGGCAAGGCCAGCGCCAAACTGGGCCCCATGCGTTGCTTGATCTGATAGGCAATATCCTGCCCCTGGTCGGACAAGCCAAAGTCCAGGCGCAACAAAGGAACCGAGCGCTCGTAAAAAATCGTGTCGGTAAAGGTTTTGGAACCTTCCGCCTGCGCGTTATAAAACAGCGGCTTGTTATAACCGCGCTCTGCCTTCCAGTTTTCAATGGCCGTCTGACTGACGCGCTGTCCGCCAATGGACAAACGGGCCATATCGTCAGGCGTGTTCACGGCAAAGAACAACACAAAGGTCAGCAGATTGACCCCTATCAGAATCAGCACGCCATACAGAATGCGCCGCAGCATATAGGAAAACATCAGTCTTTCTCCTTGCGCAGAGCCACATGGCGACGACGCGCCTGAGCCTGCGAGCGCACCACCCACACCAGAATCAAGGCCAGCAAGCCCAGCGGAATGGCGGGCCACCAGACGGGGCGGTTCCAGCGATCAATGCGCTCCACACGCTGTTCGGGGTCGATACGGTAATACTGGATGCTGTCGCGCACCATCATGGACGGCTTGGCATTGCGCACCCAGCTTTGGTAGGCACCACCCGCATTGGGCACATAGCCAAACATCCAGGGGGCATCATGCTGGACCAGATGGATCATCTGCTGCACCACCGCCTGCTTGTCCGGGCCGTCGTTCAGAAAGCGCATTTGCTCGTACAGGCGATCAAACTCCGCGCTTTGGTAATTGGCGGCGTTCTCACCACCAAAATCCTTCTTGGCCTGGGGGCCATACAGCAAGGTGAAGAAGTTTTCGGCATCCGGGTAGTCGGCTACCCAGCCCCACAGAAATAGCTGTGCCGCGCCCCGCTTCATCTTGTCCTGAAAGCGGTTGTAATCGGTAGCGCGCACCTCCAGCTGCAAGCCTACCTGGGCCAGCTGACGGCGCATCCAGTCCACCGTGGCATCCGAGCCCATACCCATCATGGAGTCGTAATACAGAATCAAGGGCTTGCCGGTACGGCTGTCCCGTCCATCGGGATAGCCCGCCTGTCGCAGCAAATCACGCGCTTCGTCCAGACTGCGGCGTTTCACCACGCCATTGTCCTTGGTGTAGACATAAGGGTTGGCACCCTGGGGCAGCGGCTGATAGCCCGGCACGCCAGGCGGCAAAGGGCTATGCGCGGCTTCTCCTTGGTCATTCATGAAAATGGAAACGTACTGCTCCCAGTCGAACACAATGCTGATGGCCAGGCGCAGCTTGCGGTTTTTCTCGAACTGCTCGGGCGTATCGCCCTGACCGACCACCGGGTCGTGCCAGTTAAAGCCCATATAAAACAATTGCGCTTCAGGTGCCGTGCGCAATTGCAGGCCGCGCTCCTGATACAGATTGGCTTTGTCGACCGAGTCCTGCGCGGCCACTGTCATGGCGACACCGTACTCGCCCCGCTCCACCTGCGGAATGTCGTAATAGCCCTGCAGGAACTTGCCCATCAAGGGGACGCCCTCTTTTTCCAGAGAGAACACCACTTTGTCCAGAAAAGGCATGGGTTTGCCGCAATCTTCCAGTAAACCAGCAGCCTGGTCGCCGGGCTCGCCCACACAAGGGTATGGCTCCCCCCGGTAATTGGGGTTACGGCTCAGAACGTGACGACGATTGGTCAGGGATTCCGTCAGCATGAATGGGCCTGTACCCACGGGCCAGCTATCCAGTGTCAGATTGTGCTGCGCCATGCGCGGCTGGCTATAAAAACGCTCGGCCTCCCAGGCCATGGGCGCGGTAAAGGTCATGGCCAGCCAATACTTGAACTGTGGGTACTTGCCATTCACCTCGATGCGCAAGGTATGTTTATCCAGCGCTCGCACACCCGGCAAGGTGTAGGGCCGTAAATCCAGCCATTGTGGACGCGGCTCCTGCTTGTCGATACGGGCCAGTTCTTCGCTGAACTCCTTGAAGCCCCGGATGTGCTCGGCCATCACACCCAGCACAGGAGAGGCCAGGCGCGGGCTGGCCAAACGCTTGAAGGCGTAAACGTAATCGTGAGCCGTCAGCTCGCGCGAGCCGGTATGGGCGAAGTCGGCAATGCTGAAAGCATCGTTCAGGTCCGGCGCCCGCATGGGGTAATAGCGGTACTCGCCCTGCTCATCCAAGGCAAAGGCCGGATGCGGCTGAAAGCGAATGCCTTGCTTGATGGGAATATCGTAACGGCTGACTGCCACCTGTTCGCCCGGCACATCAGCAGGCAAACGATTACCCTGCTCATCAAGGTATACAGGCTCTACCAGCTCGGCCGCCGCCTTGGGAATCAGGCGGTAGGGACGGTCCAGATAGTGATAGCCGTACAGTGGCTCGTAAATCGAGTAAGTAAACGGCGTCTCGTCACCGGAGTAGGACAAGGCTGGGTCCAGGTGATTGGGAGAACGGGTCGTGAACGCGCTGTACAGCGTGTTTTCTGCTGCACTGTGTTCGTGATAAGGGCTGTTAACGGGCTTGGAGCAGGCTGCCAATCCGACGCACAACAGAGCCAGTCCGAGCCGCCGCAAAGGGCTTAGCATTGCCCTTGCTGCCAGCAGTCATAACGCCATTTCCATGGCGGAACAGGATTGGGCTCAGACCAGATGCCTACACCGGCTTCCTTGGCTTCGCGCTCCAGCTGATCAATACGAGGGTCGCGCAGGAAGCGGCCGCGTTTTTCACGATTGGCCATGGCCATTCCAGCCCGTACCAGTTTCTGGTTGGCGGTTTCGCCATCGGCCAAAGGCACATCGCATACAGCGCGACCGTGGCGGTCGCGCTCATAGCAAGACAGGGTCAAATGTTTACCGGAAACCAAATCCGACAGGAAGCGCCGCGAGGCCACCGCAAAGGGCTGACCAGGGCGACGGCTGTCTTTGGTGGTTTCGGGGGCATCAATACTGGCCAGACGCACGCGCACCTGCCTGTTATTGCTGGGCAAAATCGTCAGCGTATCGCCGTCGGCCACCCGCACCACCCGCCCTGTCAGCTCGAAGTCTTGAGCCTGAACAGGCAAGGCCCAGACAGCCATCACAGCCGTCAAGCCAGCACAAACGGCTGTGCGCCGCGTCAAAGAAGAAAAGCCGGACAGGGAAAACACAGTCATGATGCGGACAACACTCCAGGCGGGTAGCAGAAACTAGGCTAACAAATTATAGATACTGCGCACCGCCTGTCCAGAGCAATGTCCCTAGTAGGCAAGACTGCGTCAAGACGCCTGCAGGCGGGGCCAGATGCGATGCAAATACCAGGAAGCCTGCTCCACACCTTCCAGCCCGAATACGGTAGCCGGACCTTGTTGCAGACGATGGGTCGCGAACAGATCCGCGACGGCATCGGGAGTCACCTGGCGCATCAGGCAGGCTTGGTACAGAAGGGCCAGTTTCTGCGTCCAGACACGGCCTCCCGCCTGGGAAACCGTGCTCAACAAATCCTGTGCAACCTGACCCAGTTCCGCATCATCTCCCGTACGGGCACGCAAGTCTGCCTGCAAGGCCTCCAGGACACCTTCCTGACTCAAGGCGCGCTGCACATCCAGGCACATCACATTGCCGGAGCCTTCCCAAATCGAATTGACAGGAGCTTCGCGCAGCAAGCGCGGCATGGGGCCATCCTCGATATAGCCGTTGCCGCCCCAGGTTTCCATGGCTTCGGCACACAGGGCGATGGCCCGACGGCATACCCAGAACTTGGCAGCTGGAGCCAGCACGCGTAGCACCGCCTGCGCCACGGGATCATCAGCCCGCTCCTGCAAGTCCACCAGGAACAGGGCCAGATGGGTGGCCGCTTCGCTTTCCAGGCTCATATCCAGCAGTACTGCCTGCATCAAGGGCTGCTCGATCAATTGTTTGCCAAAGCAGCGTCGGTGCTGACAGTAATGCAGGGACTGCACCAAAGCCTGCCGCATCAGGGCGGCACTGCCCAGCACGCAATCAATACGGGTACGGGCCGCCATTCCGGCCAGCAAAGCAATACCGCGACCGGCTTGGCCCACGCGCCAGGCCAGCGCACCATCAAAATCAATTTCGGCACTGGCGTTGGAGCGGTTGCCCAATTTGTCTTTCAGCCTGCGTATATACCGGCGATTCAAGCCATATTCGGTATAGCGCGGCATCAGGAAACAAGAAAACTGCTCGTGCTCACGCGCCAGTACCAGATGCCCGTCCGCCTGCGGCACGGAGAAAAACCATTTGTGCCCGTAAAGACGAAACGCCTGAGCCTGGGGATGCGCTTCAGTGGTGCAGCCGCGCAGATCAGAGCCGCCCTGCATTTCCGTCATGCCCATGCCCAGCAGCACGCTGCTTTTTTCTGTCATCAACTGATCAGAAGAATCGTACTGATTGATGTCCAGCTTGGCCGCCCATTCCTGAAACGGATCAGCCTGCAATAAGGGCGCAGCGGCGCGCGTCATGGTCAAGGGACACAAGGTGCCCGCCTCAATCTGACCATGCATGTAAAAGCCCATGGCTCGTTGCAGGTGCTGGCCAGATTCGGACTGATGGGGCCAGATATGCAGGCCCTGCTCCATGCCCAGGCTCATCAATTGATGCCATGCCGGATGAAAATCCACCTGATCGACTCGTTGCCCTTGAGCAGACCAGCCTCGCCATTGCGGCGGCTGGCGATTGGCCAAGGCACCTTGTTCGCGCCAATGGGCAGAGCCCAGTTTCTGGCCATAGTCCGCCAGCGCTTGCCGGGCCTCCTGGGAGGCCAGCTTGCTTTGCCAATGTTGTAAAGCCGGATCTTCGCCAAACAGATCGTCATTCATCAAATCCGGCACCTGATTCTGTAACTGCTGTTCCAGACCCATCTCGCCTCCTTGATTCCGGCCGTCCTGCCCCGTCTCTTAATCTAGAGCCATTTGGCCTTTTTGAATTTCCAGTACAAAAATCCGCACACGCTGCCCATCAGGCCCAAGGCCAGGGGGTAGCCCAGCGTCCATTCCAGCTCGGGCATGAATTTGAAGTTCATCCCGTAAATCCCCGCCACCGCGGTCGGCACGGCCAAAATGGCCGCCCAGGCCGCCAGCTTGCGGGTAGTGTCAGTCTGCTGCATCTGCCCTATCATCAAGCCACCTTCAAAGGCGAAGGCCAGGGCTTGCCGCAGGCTGTTAATAAATTCGGAAGTGCGGGCAATGCGGTCTGCCACTTCACCGAAATATGCCCGACTTTCCGCATCCACATACGCCAGCTCGATGCGCGACAAACGACGGCTTAGCTCCGCCAATGGCGTTACCGCGTTATACACGCGCAGCAAATCGCGCCGTAAACGGTAAATACGCCGTACATCGTTTTCCTTGAAGCCCCGAATCAGAAATTGCTGTTCAATGGCCTCTACCGCCTTTTCGGTTTGTTCCAGGCAAGTCTGGTACTGGTCCACAATCAGATCCAGCAACTCCGAGGCGACAAAATCACTGCCCCGCTCCAGCAAGGCCGGTGTGCTTTCCAGACGGGCACGCAGCTCTAAATAGCTGCTGTTGGAACCACGCCGCACCGTCAGCAACAAGCCGTGGGCAATCAGAATCTGCGTAGTACCAAAAAGTGGGCGCAGATCTTTCAGGCCCAAGGTTACCGCCACCACAATCAGGCAATTGCTGAACTCCAGCAATTTGGGACGACGATGAGGGGCAATCAATTCTTCAACGGCATTGTCTGGCAGACCCAGTTGCGCCCCTACTTCGCGCAAGGTCGCCTCGCTGGGGTCTTTCAAACCAATCCAGATAAAGCCGTCCTTCAAGGGATTGTGTACAGGCAGGTGATGAATATCCAAAGCCTGTGCTGGCTGGCCAGACTGATAGCGATACGCGGCCACCACAACGTCTTGTGCATCAGGGGCGACCGGAGCTATTTCTTGCATGCTGTCTCCTTGCAGACAAAGCCAATTTTTTTGTTCGATAATAGCACTGGCCTCCCTCCGCGCTGCGACCGCAGCGACTTGCAAGGAACGACATGAAATCACGATCCATTCTGTGCCTGGGCACACTGATTATGGCCTTGGGCGTAGGCCTGGGCGCGTTTGGTGCCCACGCCCTGCGCGCCATGGTTGACGCTTCAGCATTGGCAACCTGGCACACGGCCGTACTGTATCAATTGCTGCATGGGCTGGGCTTGCTGCTGATTGCCGCGTTGGGCTCGCAATTGAATGCGACCTGGCAGTCGCGCAGCGCAATTCTGATGCTGGCTGGCGTACTGATTTTCAGCGGCAGCCTGTACATTCTGGTGCTTAGCGGCGTGAAATGGCTGGGCGCGATTACCCCTATTGGCGGAGTAGCCATGATTCTGGCCTGGCTCTTTCTGGCCATTGCCGCCCTGCGTGGCAAGGACGTCTGACCCCAGGCCTTTGCCTTCGTATAATGGGGCGCATATTCTGCCTACCAGGAGCGCCCCGTGTCTGATTCCGCCTTTTCCCTACGCGAATTTACCCGCCAACTGCCCAAGGCTGAACTGCACCTTCATATCGAAGGCACGCTGGAACCGGACTTGATCTTCAAGCTGGCCCAGCGCAATCACATTACGCTGCCCTATCCCGATCAGGCCAGCCTGCACGCCGCCTATCAGTTCACCGACTTGCAGTCCTTTCTGGACCTGTACTACGCCGGGGCGGGGGTTCTGATCACCGAGCAGGATTTCTTTGACATGACCTGGGCCTACTTTCTGCGCGCCCAGGCCGATGGCATTGTCCACACGGAAATCATGTTTGACCCGCAGACGCACACGGCACGCGGGATCGCCATGGAAACCGTGTTTGCCGGGATTGCCCGCGCCGCCCGCCAGGCCAGATCCGAGTTGGGGATCAGCAGCTATCTGATCTTGAGCTTCCTGCGCCACCTGAGCGAAGCCGAGGCGTTTGACACCCTGGAAGCCGCCTTGCCCTTGCGCAATCAGTATTCCGACCTGTGGATTGCCATTGGCCTGGACTCCTCGGAAAAGGGCAACCCGCCCGCCAAATTCGAGAAGGTTTATGCCCGTTGCCGAGAGCTGGGTTTCCGACTGGTCGCCCACGCGGGTGAGGAAGGCCCGGCCAGCTATGTACGCGATGCCCTTCAGCTTCTGAAAGTAGAACGCATCGACCATGGCGTGCGCAGCCAGGACGACCCGGCCCTGATGCAGTATTTGGCCGACCACGCCATTTCCTTGACAGTCTGTCCGCTGTCCAACATCAAGCTCAAGGTTTTTGATAGCCTGCACCAGCACAATCTGAAGCATTTGCTGGATCGCGGCCTGAATGTCTGCGTGAACTCGGACGACCCGGCCTATTTTGGCGGCTATCTGCTGGACAACTACCTGCAAACCGCCCAGGCCCTGAATCTGCGGGAGGCCGATTTACGCACTCTGGCAGCCAATAGCTTGCGCTCCTCCTTTTTACCCAAGGAGCAAAAGCAGGCCTGGTTGAACAAGCTGGAGCAGATTCCCGGAAATGACTGAATCCGCGCTGTACCTGCCACGTGCGTTCTTTGCCCGTGATCCGCGTTACGTTGCCCTGGAATTGCTGGGCAAAACCCTGGTTTTGAATGACGAGCGCGGGCAGCGCTGCGCCACCATTGTAGAAACCGAAGCCTATCTGGGTCCCCAGGATCAGGCCGCCCACAGCCGACGCGGTATCACCGAGCGCACGCGACTGATGTTCGGCCCGGCAGGCTACGCCTATGTGTATTTGATCTACGGCCTGCACCACTGCATGAATATCGTCAGCGGTGTTGAAGGCGATGGTACGGCGGTCTTGCTGCGGGCGGCGCAATGGACGTCGCCCGAGGATGGCCCGTCCCTGTCAGGCCCCGGACGATTGTGCAAAGGGCTGGGTATAGACAAAGCTTATAACGGTGCAGATGCCTGCGCCCCTGCCATGCATTGGCTGGACGCCCCCGCCCTGCCGCCAGAGCAAATTCTGATCAGCCCACGCATCGGCGTAGAGTACGCGGGCGCCTGGGCCAAGGCCCCCTTGCGCTACTCGATTGCCCAGCATCCCGAGGTGTCCGTCAAGCCGGGCAAAACCACCACAACACGCAGTGTCAAAGGCCTTAAACGCCCCGCCTAGAACAGGTATTATTAATCCTTCAAGCTGAATGCTTCCCAGCTGCTTTTAAGGATTTCCCATGCGACTCTCCGTACTACTTAGCGTCCTTCCCGCCGTTTTGCTGGCTGCTTGCACGGCCACGGGCAATAGCGCGCAAACAAGTTCGACCTCTTCGTTCAGCGACTCTTCTGGTGGTCTGTGCAATGCGGACGCCTTGAATCCAGCCGGTCAAACCGCCAGCCAAAGCCAAGTTGAACGTCTGGTCAAACAGGCCGGTGCGGCAAAAGCCCGCGTCCTGGCTCCGGACCGCATGTACACCACGGACTACGACCCCACCCGTTTGAACATCCGCGTGGACGAACAAAACAAAATTACCTCTGTTTACTGCGGCTGATCCCTGATGACTCTTGAGCAAAGCCAACACTTGCTGGACACGCTATTTGCCCCTTGGGTGCAAGCCCTGAAATTGCGTGTAGAAAACATGAATGAAGACGGCGTGGTTCTACGCCTGCCTTTTTCAGATCAATTGACGCACGTGGCCGGTGTGGTCTGCGGTCAGGTGTATATGGCGGCAGCCGATACCGCCATGGTGCTGGCCGTCAGTCAAAGCCTGGGGGAGTTTCGCCCCATGACTACAGTTTCACTGAACACCAGCTTTGTACGCCCGGTTAGCCAGGGGGATGTGCTGGTACACGCCCAAGTGCTGAAGCGTGGCAAAAGCATGGTCTTTGGCGACATCAAGCTGCTGGACGAGCAAGGTCGACTGGCCGCCCACGCCACCACCACCTACGCCCTGCTGCCAGGCTGATGCTCCTCGGGACGGCCACCCGCTTTGCAAGACAGACTCTGACACAAAACAATCCGTCCAGGGGTTTGGCAGAGCGGGCGTGGCACGACTATCATCGTCATAGCAGCTACGCCCCGGCTTAGCCCTGTGGCCGCTGCCCCGTCCGATTCCTTGTTGATCGCTTTTCTGGAGAAGTTCAAATGGCAAAAGTCCTGGTTCTCTATTACTCCGCCTATGGCCACGTAGAAAAAATGGCCCAAGCGGTTGCCGAAGGTGCACAAAGCGCTGGCGCGACGGTGGACATCAAGCGTGTCCCCGAACTGGTCCCGGAAGCCGTGGCCCAGAAAGCGAATTTCAAGCTGGATCAAGCCGCCCCGGTAGCCACTATTGGCGACCTGGAAAACTACGACGCCATCATTGTCGGCACCGGCACCCGTTTCGGGCGCATCAGCTCGCAAATGGCCAGTTTTCTGGATCAGGCCGGTGGCCTGTGGGCGCGCGGCGCACTCAATGGCAAGGTAGGCGGTGCCTTTACCTCTACCGCCACCCAACACGGTGGGCAGGAGCTGACGCTACTGTCCATTATTCATAACCTGATGCACTTTGGCATGATTGTGGTGGGCCTGCCTTACAGCTTTGCAGGCCAGACACTGCTGAACGAAGTCACTGGCGGCAGCCCTTACGGCGCATCCACCATTGCCGGTGGCGACGGTTCACGTCAGCCCAGCCAGAACGAGCTGGACGGCGCCCGCTACCAGGGCCGTCATATCGCTGAAATTGCAATCAAGCTGAAAGGCTAAAACGGAGTACACAGATGGGCATGATGATAGATGGACAATGGCATAGCAAAGAGCCTGTCAGCAGCACCCAGTCCGATACATTTCAACGTGCCCAGTCTGCCTTCCGGGACTGGATTACCGCCGACGGCGGCCCCGGCCCGGACGGCCAGGCAGCGCAGCCTGCCCAGGCCAATCGCTATCATCTGTATGTCTCGCTGGCCTGCCCCTGGGCGCATCGCACCTTGATCATGCGCGAATTAAAGGGGCTGCAAAAGCTGATTTCAGTGTCGGTGGTGAACCCCATCATGGGCGATCAGGGCTGGACCTTTGAACCGGCGGAGGGCGTGGTGCCGGACCCGGTCATGGATGCGCAGTTCCTGCATCAGCTCTATGCCAAGGCGGACCCGCAATTTACGGGGCGCATTACCGTGCCCGTACTGTGGGACAAGCAGCGCGGCACAATCATCAATAACGAGTCGGCCGAGATCATGCGTATTTTCAATAGCGCCTTTGATACTTTGGGCGCGCGCAGCCTGGATATGGCACCTGCCGAGCTGCTGGGCGAAATCGACCAGATCAATGCCCATGTGTATGACACCGTCAATAACGGGGTCTACAAAGCAGGTTTTGCCCGCTCACAAGCCGCCTACGACACAGCAGTTCATGCCCTGTTTGGCAGCCTGGACGGGCTGGAGGCTCGCCTGAGCCAGCAGCGCTACCTGACGGGCACGCAACTGACCGAGGCCGACTGGCGCTTGTTCACTACCCTGATTCGCTTTGATCCGGTCTATGTTGGCCATTTCAAATGCAATCTGCGCCGTCTGATTGATTATCCGAATCTGTGGAACTACATGCTGGAGCTGTACCAAATGCCTGGCGTGGCCAGCACGGTCAGCCTGGATCACATCAAGACCCATTACTACAGCAGTCACCGCCATCTGAACCCGACGGGCATTGTGCCGGCTGGCCCTGTACTGGATCTGAACGGGCCCCACGGACGAGGTCATTTACCCGTCCAGCCAGGGCCCTTGCATATCGGCCTTCAGTAACCGGGGCGATCGAAAATATCGGGATTGAGCAAGATGGAGCGGTCTACCTGATTGATATCGGTACGACCGCAAAACGCCATGGACACGTCCAGCTCATTCGCCATCAGTTTCAGCAAACGGGCCACACCGGCCTGCCCCGCCGCACCCAAGGCATACAGGAAAGCACGGCCAATCATGGCACCTTGAGCGCCCAAGGCGCGGGCACGCAACACATCCTGACCGCTGCGAATACCACCATCGACCAGCACTTCGATCTTGTCACCTACCGCCTTGCTGATCGCAGGCAGGCAGGAAATTGAGGATGGCGCGCCATCCAGCTGACGGCCACCGTGATTGGACACGATCAAGGCATCGGCACCACTATCCACGGCGTAACGAGCATCGTCGGCATCCATAATGCCTTTAACAATCAGCTTGCCGCCCCAGGCATTCTTGATCCACTCGATATCTTTCCAGTTCAGGCTCGGGTCGAACTGCTCGGCCGTCCAGGTAGACAAGGAGCGCAGATCCGACACCCCCTTGGCGTGGCCGACGATATTGCCAAAGCTACGACGGTGCGTGCGCAACATATTTCGGCACCAGTACGGCTTGGTCGCCAGATTCAGCAGATTAGGAATGGTCAGGCGCGGAGGTGTGGTCAGGCCATTTTTAATATCTTTGTGACGCTGCCCCAAAACCTGCAAGTCCAGGGTCAGGACCAGCGCCGAACAATTAGCCGCCTTGGCACGCGCAATCAGGTTTTCAATAAAGCTGCGATCACGCATCACATACAGCTGGAACCAGAACGGGGCACGGGTAGCCTGGGCCACGTCCTCCAGCGAGCACACGCTCATGGTGGACAGGGTGAAAGGAATACC
Organism: Alcaligenes sp. GCM10023179; assembly: GCF_042653705.1. Taxonomy (NCBI): domain Bacteria; kingdom Pseudomonadati; phylum Pseudomonadota; class Betaproteobacteria; order Burkholderiales; family Alcaligenaceae; genus Alcaligenes; species Alcaligenes sp. GCM10023179. Next base: position 186,781 of record NZ_JBHSIQ010000002.1, read on the forward strand.
AAAATCCCGTGCGGCCAAAGCCGCCAGCATTTCACCATCGGCGTGCTGCATGCCGGTCAGACCGGTAGGGGCAATAGCCACGGGCATGGCCACATCCTGACCCAGAAGCTTGGCCTTCAGACTGCGATGGTCAATGTCCACGGCCACGCGCTGTTTGAATTTCAGCTTGTGAAAATCCTGCTCGTTCGCATGATACGTGCCCTGCGTCCAGGAGCCGGAGTCGGCGTAGTCATAAAACATCTTGGGCACGCGGCGTTTGGCCGCCAGGCGGAAATCTTCAGTGCAGGTAATTTTCGACAGATCCATTACATTGGGCTCCAAAACAATGGCGTAATAATGCGACTTTGTGCCCTGCGGGGCAAGTCATCCGGGGCAGACTGTTCGAAGTTTCTGTCTGGCGCGCCTAAAGGACCACCAAGACGAGCCCCCAAGACCAAAAATAAAGAGATTCACTGTTGTCCCGCTGCACGCCTTGCCATCTCTGGCTTTACAGCCTGCCCGCCGACCCCGAAAAACATAAAAAAAGACGATTTCAGTAAAATTTGTTGATATTTTGGTGACAAGTAAAAATAGCCGTGCTATATTTCTACTTCTTTAGCGGCTGTAGCTCAGTTGGATAGAGTACTTGGCTACGAACCAAGGGGTCGTGGGTTCGAATCCTGCCAGCCGCGCCATATTCAGTAAAAAAGCCATTTCTTCGGAAATGGCTTTTTTGCTTTCTGCTCTCGGACAACAGGCAGGGAAAAGACCCACTACCCCGCCAGGCACCACCCAAACCCCACCCACAATAGCAATACGAGCAGGCTGGAACGAAGAAATAGAATGAGCAGTAGTGGCTTTTTATGTAGACAGGAATAACTCCTGCACGACCTTATCGCCTTTCTGACAACTCAATACCCTCACCGTCCCCAAAGCCATCATGCACCCACACCGCCACGGGGACGGCATAGCTCCATCCACCCGCTTTCCACCAGCATTCTGCAAACCACGCTTTGGTGGTGTTAGCCGCGATACTCAGTCCATCCAAGCCTTCATCCAGGAAATAGTCTTCGTGGAAGGCGTCCATCTTGTCCAAACCCAGAGACAGTTCCAGGGCTCTACCGGGAAAGATGGAAGGGTCGCTGCTATCTACTTTATTATTTTCACCGCTGTAGTAAATCCATGCCGACGGGGTTTCCAGGCCATCTTCACCAAAAAAAATTTGCACCTGGGCATCCGCAACGCTATCTGGCACAGGCAAGGCGAACAAGGTACGTAACTCGGTAATGAGATGCTTTGAAGCTCGTTCCAGACACCGCCTGTAACGCTGCTGAAACTGTGCCGGACTTAAGCCGAATGGGACCATACCTGTAACTCCTGGGGCTTTGAAACTGCAACTAATTGACTTGGGGCTGCGTCATCATCACGCTTGATGTTGACGCAGCCGCCACGAAGAATAATAGTTCCTCTCCCCAGTCAGCAAGCCACTCTTGCATTGGCAAGACTCTGAATGCCACTGCTCACTCCTGATCTCGGCTATAGCTCAAATCACTCAGGTACCTGGCGACGAATCGGAGACCTGGGGTCACGTCCTGCCAGATGGACTATCCCTACAAACAAATAACAGACGTGCAAAAGCGGCGCTACCTGTTAGCGCCGCTTTTTTACAACCCAAAGCAGACGCGCTTAGAAGCGGGCTTGCACATTCACCATAAAGTTACGTGGCTCGCCATAAATCAGGCCGTTATAGAAACCGAACTCTCGATAGTATTCCTTATCGAACAGATTATTGACGCGTGCCGTCACGCTCAGATTCTTGTTCACGTCATAACGCGCCATCACGTGGGCCAGCATGTAGCCGGACTGACGAATCGGGCTGTTATCAAAGCCGCCGCCCGTCAAGGGACGACCGGGCATAGGCGTGGATGTCGTGGAGCTGTCATAGCTGATACTGGTCCCCAACGTCAGCTTGTCGGCCAGCACGTTCGGACGATACGTGGTGCTAACACGGAAGCTGTGACGCGGGTCCTGACGTGGACTGCTATTGGGACTGGAATCCACCACATTCATATAGGTGTAGCCAGCATACACATTCCAGCGATTGGTCAGTGCCCCCGCCAGTTGCAAGTCCAGGCCAGTAGATTTGATACCCGTAGCATTGGCCACATACGCCTGATCGCCGGTATCCAGTACGGTACGATCATCATCCGCCTTGGCGACGTTGGTCTGCTTGGCATGGAACACCGCTACGGTGCTGGACAAGCGATCATCCAGCCAGGAGCTCTTGATACCCGCCTCGTAGCTGGCCCCCGTAATTGGCTTGATGATATTGCCTGCCACATCGCGCTGGCTTTGCGGTTTGAACACGTCGGTATAGCTGGTGTAGAGCGTGTGATTCGGCGTGACATCAAAGGTCAGGCCTAGATAGGGTGTCCATACCTTCTTGTCCAGCTCGGAGCGACGGGCGCTTTTGACATTGTCCTTGTCGTAATCGTAGGCATAGGTTTTGTAGTAGCTATAGCGCGAACCCAGAATGACTTTCAGATTGTCAGCCAGCTCCAGACGGGTGGCGATGTACGGGCCGTAATTGGTCGTCCGTGTCACACCACGCGCATCGGTACGGAAGGTTTGCGGCGCACCGTACTCATTACCATTCCAGGTCTGCCAGTTGGCCGGCAGATCCAGACGGTACTGACATCCACGAGCAGGCACATGACCATCAATATGGCAGTTCCCCAAGGCCCCACTGAACTGATAGGAAGTCTCCTCTGAGCGCTGGCCGTTAAAACCCAGAATCAACTCATGCTCGCGACCCAATAGTTTGAATGGCCCGGTGACATTCAAGGAGAAGGCATGCTGCGTGCCCTCGCTTTCCGAATGCAGGCTGTTCAAATACGCCAGCCCCGTTTCTCTATCAAACAGGCCCCATTTGGAACCGGCGCTATTGGCTTTCAACACCCCAAAGCTGTTGATGCTTTCCAGGTCGCTATAGCTGTAGTTGGCGTCGGCATGCCAGCCACCGCCCAGGTTCTGCTCCAGGTTTGCAAACCAGGTGTGATTCTTGCGCTGGGTGTAGCTCCAGTCCGCAACCGGGTGATAGCTGCGATCGAAATCCGTACGAGTGCCGTCCGAGAACCAGATAGGCACGTTCGTGCCCCAGGATGTGCCCTTGTGCTTTTTATAGGTGTACTCGTAACCCGCCGTCACGCTGGTGTCGGGCGAGAAGTCGTAAGTCACGGTAGCCAGCAGGCCAAAGCTCCTGGGGTTCTCATTGTCGCGGAAGGTATGGCTGTCATCCCCGCTAAGCACCAGACGCGCCCGCAAATCCCCATCTTGGCTCAGGGGAGTATTGATATCCCCCATCAGGCGTCGTTTGCGCCAGCTACCCAGCTCGACATTGCCCTGCAGGCCAAATTCCCGGTATGCCTTTTTACGTGACAGGGAAATGCTGGCCGACGGGTCACCCGTACCGCCCAGCAAGCCGTTGGCCCCGCGCAAGACGCTGACGTCTTCGTACAGGTCCATATTCACCGCCCCGCCTATGCCGGAAAAACCGGACTCGCCATTGAACTCCAGGCCATCAATCTTGTAGTTATTGATGTTGAAGCCACGCGCCCGGTAGGTTGTACGCGAGCCAATATCCACCTCATTGACACTGATACCCGACACCGAGGTCAAGGCATCGTCCAGCGACTGAATGTTTTGATCCTCCATTTGCTGGCGTGTAATGTTGGTGATGGCCTGCGGCGTATCTTTTTCTTCCATACGCAGCCCGGTCGAGCTTTTGCTGTAAATCTTTTGGTAGCTGTCTTCGGGCTCTGCCTGCTCGTGCCCCTTGACCGTAATGGGCTTGAGCATGGCGGGCGCATCTTGTGCCCAGGCTGCCTGCCCGCTCAGGGCAAGAAGAATCAAGGCCGCAAGAGGCTTGAGTGGTGGACGGGATGAAGGGAACGGCAAAACATGACTCCTGTTTAATAATGAGAACAATTCTTGTTCGCCGTAAGATTAGCGTGTATGGTTTCAGGCGATGTTTCGCCTTATGTTCCCGCCCAATCGCAATGTAATGGTATGTAATGACAAGTTTTTCCAGCCCCCAACGCCGTGTATTAATCATTGAAGATGATGTAGAACTTGCCGAGCTGACCGCCCAGGAATTGAGCTTTGGCGGATTCACCACGTACATCGCCGAAAGCGGTGCTCAAGCGTTTGAACTGCTCAAACGCCACCCGATTTCTCTGGTCTTGCTGGACCTGATGCTGCCCGGCGAGGATGGCCTGGAACTGTGCAAACAATTGCGCGGCATCGACAATCCTCCAGCCATCATCATGGTGACAGCCCGTAATGAACTGGCCGACAAGGTGGCGGGTCTGGAGCTGGGCGCGGATGATTACGTGGTCAAACCCTTTGAATCCAGAGAACTATTGGCACGCTGCAAGGCGGTGATTCGGCGCCATGCAGCTCCACAGGCCCAGGCAGAAACCGCCATCGCGGATGCTCCGCCCTCGCGCTATCACTTTCTGGGCTGGCAGCTGGACCTGAATGCACGCCAGTTGTATTCACCCCAAGGCGTCACCATCTCCCTGCCCAATTCAGACTTCCATGTGCTGCTGTCCTTGCTGGAAGCCCCCAATAAAGTACTGTCACGCGCCCTGCTGCTGCGCCGCGCCTTTGGCCGCAATCTGAACTACGAAGACAGGGCTATTGATGTGTGCATCAGCCGTATCCGCCATTACATAGAAAAGGATCGTTCCAAGCCGGAGATCGTGCGCACCGTCCGCAACGAGGGCTATATCCTGTACATAGACCCGCAATCCCTGCACGCTGAATAAAGCATGGCTGTTTCACCCTCAAGCACGTGGCCGGAGAAACTGCGCCGCAGCTTCTGTTTTTTCTATCCCGAACGATTACGCAGCAAGATCACTCTGGTCGTAGTCGTGGGGCTGCTGGTGGCCCAGATTCTGACCGGCACCATGTGGTCGCAAATGCGCCGGCAGGTCTTGATAGAAACCCCGGCCCGTATTGCTGCCGTGCGTTTTTCAGACTGGTATCTATATGCCGAGTCCCAGCTAGCCCATGGCGCGGACATTGACCCCAGCCTTCTGTCAGGCGTATCCGCCACACCCGTCAGCGCAGATCTGCCACTGGATTACCAGTCCAATATGAGGGAGGACTTTGGGCTGTTCTTTGAAAAAGTCATTCAAGAGCGCACCGGAGCCTGCAAGAATTTTCATCTGCTGTCGGTGAACAAGGCCAGACCTACGGACAAGGAGGCGGGTATTCCTTTGCTGGACGCCTTTTCGCGCGAACTGAATCTGGTGGATGTGTCTTTCTCCGCCATATTCAAGCTGTCCAATGGCCAGCACTGGCGACTGCATGTGGTGGAAAACCAGGGCTGGAGTTCCATCGGCAATCTGAAATTCACCTACGACTATTTCCTGCGCATCTATTTCTTCCGCCTGATTCTGGTGGTCATCGCCCTGACCCTGTGCCTGAACTTCATTTTTCGGCCACTGAAAAAGCTGGAAAAAAGCGTGCTGGAAATGGATGTGAACCGTAATCAGGAAAAGATACAGCTGGGCGGCTCCAAAGAGTTCAAGCGGCTGGGCGTGGCCTTTAACAATATGGTGGAGCGCGTACAAAAACATATTGAAGAGCGCGCCTATTTCTTCTCGGCCGTATCCCATGATTTGCGCACACCCATCACACGCCTGAAGCTGCGCGTACAGAAAGTGCAGGACGAGGCCTTGCGCCTGAGCCTGAAGCGGGATGTGGAACAGCTCAATGAACTGGTCAACTCCACGCTGGAACTGATGAGCTTTCAGACCTCTGACGAAGCCTTTGCCGAAGTCGATCTTGCCGCCCTGCTGACGGCAGTCAGCGTGAATCGTCAGGACCTGGGAGAAAGCATCGCGCTGGCAGAACTGGAGCCAGCCATTCTGAACATACAGATTCAGCGCTTTCGCCGTTGCCTTGAAAACCTGATCTCCAATGGCTTGCGCTACGGGCAGCACGTATACATCTCCGCACATAAAGCAGCGACGGAATACATCATTACCGTGGCCGACGATGGCCCCGGCATTCCTCTGGACGAGCAAGCCAAGGTCCTGCGCCCTTACTACCGCCTGGAGACCTCCCGCAATCGCTCCACCGGGGGCTATGGTTTGGGCTTGAGTATTTGCGATGAAGCCCTGCGCGCCCATGGTGGACGGCTGGAGTTTGGACACCAGGAACAGCGTTTTTGTGTACGCATCCATTTGCCCTTGCAGCCAGCAGGATAAAGACATTACAAAGTGCCGGGTTAAATCTGTGCCACAAGGGGCTCCGGCCCCTCTCCAAGCCTGATTTTTAGTGCTTTTCCAAACTATTTTGCATTTATTTCTAGAAAAATGCTTTTTAGGCTTGCCATGCAGATAAATAGTCTGCTATAGTTTCACTTCTTTAGCGGCTGTAGCTCAGTTGGATAGAGTACTTGGCTACGAACCAAGGGGTCGTGAGTTCGAATCTTGCCAGCCGCGCCATATTCAAGTTGATTTCTTCACGGAAATCAGCGACCAGAGTTAGAACTCGTGGGGTCAAACCCAATGGATGAGACTCTGAAAAGATCAGCCCTGATGACGATGTCATCAGGGCTTTTTCTTTGCCTGCTGCTTTTACCCTGCATACCGCCGCTTACCTGCAAACAGATCAAAACTCCACGACTGCAGACCGGGCACAATGTCTGTTGCACTTTCCTGCCCCTGCGCCCTCAACCGCCACGGGACAAGCGGTGTAAAGTAGCGACTTCCGCCCAGACAGAGCCTGCCTGCTCTTGCTAGACCACAGCGTCTGCGCGGACCTCTTCTTAATCGACAGGATTGACCATGTTTGAGCGCACAAAACTTCTTTTGCCTTTAGCGGCCCTCCTTCTGGCCAGCGCCAATAGCTACGCCCAGGATAGCGGCCCTGCCATTCAACTGGCGCAAATGGGCGGAGCCATGCACGCTGCCGCCGAAGTTTGCGGTGACTACAGCCAGACCCAGCTTGATGAGATGAAAAAACAGCAGAAGTCTTCCATTCAAAGCATGGGCCTGAACGACGAGGACTTTGATAAAGCCTTTGAGCAAGGCCTGGACCGTGGCCGTCAGGATCTGCAAAAAGCCACTGCCGAGCAGCGCAAGCAGATGTGCGAGCAATTGCGCTCCGGCCCCAAGTTCTAAATTCGCTCTACTCAACAAGAAAGCGCTCTGGCCCGCAAGGAACCAGAGCGCTTTTTACTGCCAGCGCGAAGACGGACTCGTCTTACAGCGCTTTGACCATATCTTCGATGGTCTTTTTGGCATCGCCAAACACCATCATGGTCTTGTCCATATAGAACAGCTCGTTATCCAGACCAGCATAACCAGCAGCCATGGAGCGCTTGTTCACGATCACGGTTCGGGCTTTGTAGGCTTCCAGAATCGGCATGCCCGCAATCGGCGAAGCCGGATCGTTCTTGGCGGCCGGGTTGACCACGTCGTTGGCCCCCAACACCAGCACCACATCGGTCTGAGCAAACTCGCTATTGATGTCGTCCATTTCAAAGACCTGCTCGTAAGGCATTTCGGCCTCGGCCAGCAAGACGTTCATATGGCCAGGCATACGACCGGCGACCGGGTGAATGGCGTAGCGCACATTCACACCCTGGCTGGTCAGCTTGTCCGACAGCTCTTTCAAGGCGTGTTGAGCACGGGCCACGGCCAAACCATAACCAGGCACAATCACCACGGACTCGGCATTGCTCATCATGAACGCGGCATCTTCAGCACTGCCGGATTTCACCGAACGATTGCCCTGATCTGCACCACCCGCAGCCGCTTCCGGATTGGCACCAAAACCGCCCAGAATCACGTTGAAGAAGGCGCGGTTCATGGCCTTGCACATGATGTAAGACAGAATCGCACCGGAGGAACCCACCAGCGAACCGGCAATGATCAGCATGGAGTTGTTCAGGGAAAAACCAATCCCTGCTGCCGCCCAACCCGAATAGCTGTTCAGCATGGACACCACCACGGGCATGTCTGCCCCGCCAATCGGGATGATCAGCATCACGCCCAGCAGGAAGGACAAGGCCAGCAGCACGCCAAAGGCCCACCATGCTTGCGTCATCACAAAAACCACGCCGCAAGCCAGGGCCAACAGCCCCAGCAGCAGGTTCAGCATGTGCTGACCTTTGAAGGTAACGGGTGCGCCCTGGAACAGTCGGAACTTGTACTTGCCCGACAGCTTGCCAAACGCAATGACCGAACCGGAGAAGGTAATGGCACCGACCAGCGCGCCCAAAGCCAGCTCCACACGGTTACCCATGGGCAGAGCCACCTCGGCCGAACCAATCCCGAAGGCCACCGGCTCCAGCACCACGGCAATCGCAATGGCTACCGCAGCCAGACCAATCATGCTGTGCATGAAGGCCACCAGTTCCGGCATCTTGGTCATCTCGACACGGCGTGCCATGACGGTGCCCAGCACGCCACCAATCACCAGACCAATCAGAACCCGCAGCAGGCCAGAGAGCTCTTTGCCTTCAGGAGCGAGGCTATAAATCAGCACGGCTGTGGTCGCAATGGCCAAGGCCATCCCCACCATGCCGAACAGATTGCCACGACGCGAACTGGCTGGATGCGACAAGCCTTTCAGGGCCTGAATGAAACACACCGAGGCCAGCAAATAGCACAAGGTAACGGTATTCATGGAAATCATGACTGCCCTTCCTTGGGCGTATTTTTAGCGCCCTTCTTTTTGAACATTTCCAACATGCGGCGGGTTACCAGGAAACCACCAAACACGTTTACCGAAGCCAGCGCGGTGGCAATAATGCCCATCGCCTGCGCCCAAGGGCTTTCGGTCAGGGCCGCTGCCAGCATCCCGCCCACAATAATGATGGCCGAAATCGCGTTGGTCACCGCCATCAAGGGCGTATGCAAGGCGGGCGTTACGGTCCAGACCACGTGGTAACCCACGTAAATGGCCAGCACAAAGATGATCAGGTTAATGACCAGGGGAGAAATAATATCCATGGCGTCAGGCTCCCTGCTGTGGAAAGAGTCGTTTGCCACCCTGTACAACACGGCTGGCATTCACAATGTCGTCGTCCGCAGGGATATGCAGCTCGTCAGACTGATCCTTGAGCATCAAGCCCAGGAACTGTTGAATATTGCGTGCATACAAGGCAGACGCATCCGCAGCCACACGGGCCGGGAAGTTGGTCTCGCCCACCAGGGTCACGCCATATTTCTCCACAATCTGGTCGGCTTCGGTCAAGGCGCAGTTGCCGCCACGGGCCGCAGCCAGGTCAACAATGACCGAACCTGCCCGCATGGACTGCACCACTTCCTCGGCAATCAGACGCGGGGCGGGCCGCCCCGGAATCAAGGCCGTAGTAATGATGACGTCGGCCTGGGCGCAACGCGCCGCCACCACCGCCGCCTGCCGTTGCAACCAGGAAGCGGGCATGGGACGGGCATAACCGCCTACCCCTTGTGCCGCTTCGCGCTCTTCATCGGTCTCGTAGGGCACATCAATAAACTTGCCGCCCAGGGACTCGATCTGCTCACGCGCGGCAGGACGCACATCAGAGGCTTCTACCACCGCCCCCAGACGACGTGCCGTGGCAATCGCCTGCAAACCGGCCACACCCGCGCCCAGCACCACGACACGGGCCGCTTTGACGGTACCCGCCGCGGTCATCATCATGGGAAAGAATCGGGGATATAAGGTGGCTGCTTTCAGCACAGCGGCATAACCCGCGATATTGGCCTGCGAGGACAGAACGTCCATGCTTTGCGCCCGCGTGGTACGCGGGATCAGCTCCAGGGCGAACGCCTGGCAGCCCGAAGAAGCCAGCTTGTCCAGACCCTGACTCTCGTAAGGGTCCAGCATACCGACGACCACATGCTCGGCACGCAAACGCGCCGAATCCACATCAGCCGGGCCCACTACCAGCAGCACGGTGGCTTGATAGGGATCTCCTATCGTTGCCCCTGCTGCCTCGTAATCGGCATCCGAGCTGGCAATCCCCTGTCCGGCACCCGCCTCGATAATCACATCATGGCCCGCCTTGCGGTAAGCCTTGATGGTATCGGGCGTGGCCGCTACCCTCTTTTCCCCGGTCCCCCGGGGGCTTAGTACACCCAGTCGCATCTTCAATCTCCAGTTAATTAACTAACTTCTACGATCTCTGACGACGTGCAGTACCCGGATGGGTGAGTCTGTCACCACGTGGACACGACCCAACAACCTCTCCGGCCCGGTGTGTGTTTGCCCTCAACACCGGAACACCATCTATAAATTCGGATGTGCAAAAAACAGGCCTGGTGCAGACCGGCCTGAACAGGATAGAAACCTACCCTTTAGTGTCCCTCTCCCACTCCTGCCCCTTGCAGGAAACTGTCATTCTTTTTGAACTCACTATAAGGGCCTTTATTTGACACAAGAAACCCCGACCCGCACTAGACCGCTTTAGACGAAAAAGCAAGACACATTACTACCACCTGATTATCGCAATATGATGCCTGTCCGACGGGATTTTTTTTGCTTGCCCACTGGGTAACACTGAGTAGATCAGCCTTTGCTACGGACTTAGACGCCTGATAATTAAAACTACAAGCATTGGCCTGCTGCTAAGATAGCAACTTCCTATAAAACTTGTCACTAACTCGTAATTAATGTTCGTGTTCACGCCCCGGTGATGTTTGCGTCGCTACTGGCCGCTGAACCACTTCTTTTTAAAGCCTAGGCAACCGCCCCCTTGATACGCGGTTTACCTGCACTACTCAGTCCCAGGCTGATCTATCCCCATGGCAGACATCCACATCGATCACGTAGTGAAACGCTACGGCAACAATACCATCATCAATGAACTGAGCCTGCAAATCCGGCATGGCGAGTTCTTCACTTTATTAGGGCCCAGCGGCTGCGGCAAAACAACCTTGCTGCGCATGATTGCCGGTTTCATCATCCCCGATGAAGGCCGCCTGTTTCTGGACAAGGAAGACATTACCTACCTGCCCGCGCACAAGCGCGAGACCGGCATGGTGTTCCAGGACTATGCATTGTTCCCCGATAAAACTGTGTTTGACAATGTGGCTTACGGCTTGCGGGTACGCAAAGTCAGCAGCAGCGAGATCAAGAAAAAAGTCGCCTACATTCTGGAGCGTGTGGAACTGGGGGGCATGGGCGAGCGTTACCCGGCTGAGCTGTCCGGAGGTCAACGCCAGCGTGTAGCCCTGGCCCGCGCCCTGGTGATCGAACCCCGTGTTCTGCTGATGGATGAACCTTTGTCCAACCTGGATGCCAAGCTGCGTATTCAAATGCGCCAGGTCATCCGCGAATTGCAGCAGGAATCCAATATCACGGCTATTTTCGTGACGCATGATCAGGAAGAAGCCCTGTCCATGTCGGACCGTATTGCCTTGCTGCGTCAGGGCCGTATCGACCAGCTCGATACCCCCGAAGCCATGTACTCCACACCACGCACTGCCTATGCTGCCGACTTTATTGGTGCGGCCAACCTGATCGACACCCTGGGCGTGCATGTGGAAGCTGATCACACCACCGTCAGCATTGCCGGTGGACACATCATGGTGAACAACCCGCCGCCTGCCGGCCAGGTACTGCTGGCAGTGCGCCCTGAAAACATCACTTTGCATACCGAAGCCCAGGCTAGCAGCATTCCGGCCCAGATTGTGGCTCGCCAATATCTGGGAACCAAAACGGCCTACAGCCTGAAACTGAGCGATGGTAAGCAAATTATTGCCGACGTTGCCGCTGCCCAGGACCCGCATCTGTCTGCAGGTGCTTCGGTGAACCTGAGCTTTAGCCCTGAATGTCGTCTGGTCGAGGCGTAAGACCCATGGCTATTGCTGCAAGACCCCTGGCCCTTCGTTCTCCCTGGTTCCTGCCCGCCCTGGTCTGTCTGGTGGTGCTGGTGTTCTGGGTTGTCTGGCCACTCGCCTCCCTGTTCTATCAAAGCGTGATCGACCCGGCAACAGGCATGCCCAGCCTGCACGGCTTTGAAACCTTCTTTAGCGACCCTCGCTATGTTGAGGCCTTCTTCAACACCATCAAGCTGGGGCTGATCTCCACGATAGGGACGCTGCTGCTGGGTGCGCCGCTGGCCTATGTGGTGGCTCGCTACGACTTCCCCGGCAAGGCCATTGTGGCCATCCTGCCCCTGACCACCATTGTGCTGCCGGACATCATCGTCTCGCAGGCCTGGCTGATGCTGCTGGGCAATAACGGAGTGGTGCGTCTGGCCCTGGAAAGCATTGGTATTGACCTGCCCAGTTTCTACGGCTGGTTTGGCATGTCCTATGTGCTGATCCTGAACGATTACACCTATGTGTATATCGGCATGCTGGCTGCGCTCAAGGCCATTGACGGCACGCTGGAAGAAGCGGCCGTGAACCTGGGTGCCAGCAATTTCAAGCGCGCGCTTAGCGTCACCTTTCCGGTGCTGATGCCTGCCTTGCTGGTCAACGCCATGATTGTGTTCACACTGGCCGTGGACAACTTCTCCATCCCCATGATTCTGGGCGGTCAGGTCGATGTGCTGTCCTCGCTGACCTACACCACCTTTCTGTCCGAGATGAGCGGTAACCCCACCATGCAAGGTGTGCTGGCCGTGGTGTCCGTCATTCTGGTCGGTGCGGTGTTGTTCATCCAGAAGCGGGTACTGGAGCGCAAGACCTTCCAGATGCAGCAAGGCCGCGCCCCACGTCCGGTTCGTGCTCAAGGGCTGGCCGGCATCTTGCTGACCGTTGGTGCGGTGCTGTTTGTGACCTTCTCGCTGATTCCGGCCTTTATCGTGCTGATTGGTGCCTTCACCAAAGCCAGCGGCCCGGTCATGCAATACGGCACCTTCACGCTGGACAATATGGAGCGTGCCCTGCGCTACGCTCCCGAGCCCATCTTGAACTCGTTGATGCTGGCCAGTGTCGCCACTATTGCAGGCACCTGCTTTGCCACGATCTGCAGTTACCTGATCGTGAAAAAGCGCCTGTTCGTGGTCACCGCGCTGGACTATATGGTGATGCTGCCTTTGGCCATTTCCGGCACCGTGCTGGGTATTGCCCTGATCCAGACCTACAACAGCGGCATGCTGGTACTGACTGGCACCTGGGTGATCATGGCCGGCGCGTACTTTGTGCGTAAAGTACCCTTCTCCATTCGCTCGGCCTCGGCCTCGCTCTACAACATTCCCGACTCTATCGAAGAGGCCTCCATCAATCTGGGTGTCAGCCCCTTCCAGAGTTTCTTCAAAGTGGTTCTGCCCTTGATGAAGCCCGCCATTCTGGGCGCGGCCATCCTGATGTGGGTCACTTCGCTGGCTGAAATTTCCGCCACTATCGTGCTGTATTACGGTGGTATGGAGACCATGCCCATCCAGATGTTCCGTCAGATCGACGCCGGCTTCCTGGCCCGCGCTTCGGCCTATGGGGTGATCTTGATGGTCGTGATTCTGGTGCCGATTTATCTGGCTATCCGTTTTCTCAAGCTGGATCTGTTTTCCAGCCGCTAATCTAAAAAGGCTCACTATGCTGACTACACGTTTTCTGAAAACTGGTCTGGCACTCTCCCTCAGTGTCGGCGCCCTGTCCCTGTCCGGTGCCGCCATGGCCGCCAATGCCGTGATGTACACGCCCAACAATGTGCAAACCATTGATACGGCGCTGGAAATTGCTCGCAAGACCGCGTCTGACCTGTCCATTCAACAAGTGACCTCGGGCGCTGGTGCCTTGATGAAGCGTATCGAAGCCGAAGCACAGAACCCGCTGGGTGACGTGGTCTGGGGCACTGGCTACGGCACCATGGCCGCTTTCCAGCAGAACTTCGAAGCCTACGAATCGCCCGAGAACAAGGCCATTCCTGAAGCTTTTCATGGCAAGGACAGCCTGTGGACCAGCTCCAACGCCCACGTCATGGTAATCATGGCCAACGAACGTCAACTGAAAGGCCAGGCCGCTCCCAAAACCTGGTCCGATCTGTTCGATCCTCAGTGGAAAGGCAAGGTCATTATTGGTGACCCCGCATCATCGGGCAGTGCCTACGACCAGGTTTATGGCATCTACCAACTGTACGGTGCAGAAGGCCTGCAAAAGCTGGCAGCCAACGTGATCGTGTCCAAGAGCTCGGGCCAGGTCTACAAAAGCGTGGCTAACGGCGAGTACCCCTTGGGCGTGACCATGGAATACGCGGCCTACGCCTACGTGGCCGGTGGTCAGAAAGGCATTGAGCTGATCTACCCTGAAGACGGTACCTTCATCGCTCCTGAAGGCGTGGCCGTGATCAAGAACCCCAAGAACGGCCAGGAAGCGGCCCGCAAACTGGTCGACGTTCTGCTCTCCAAAGAAGTACAGGAAGCCGAACTGGTGGAGAACTTCCGCCGTCCTACTCGCAGCGACATCAATGTGGCCGAGCTGACCAAGTTGCCTAACCTGGATCAGATCAAAGTGGCCAACATCGATCCTTTGAAGGCTGCTGCCGAGTACGAAACGGTCATCGAAGCCTGGAAACAGGCTTTGGCTGCAGCTGGCAAATAAGCCGGAGAAATTCAGAGCGCAACAGCAATGCGTGGTGGGCCTGCCCCACCCGCCTGCTGGTCCGCACTGAATGGACAAACCCCTTGATGCTGGATTCTCATCCGGCTCTCAAGGGGTTTTTTATTGCCTGAAATACGTGAGCAAAAACGGCTGCTGGGTGACATATTCCCAGCACTTTCAGACCGGCTCCGAAACTGCGTTGCGCTTGGCAAGCAACAAGCCTGGAGAAAGACAGAGCTGCCTTATTTATCCACTGGATAAATCTGATCTTCACGCAGGCGTGGGCGATCGGCTTCCACTTCGGTCAAAGGCTCCACACGCTGCATGGTTGCCAGTGAACGCTGGGCCAGACGCTGGTACATACGTGTGCCGAAAAACTTGCCATCAATGGCTTTCTGATCCAGTTCTTTGACCACCGTCGCGGGAGAACCGGCCACCAGACTGCGGGGCGGCACTTGCATCCCTTTCTTCACAAAGGCCATGGCGCCAATAATGCTGTCTGCACCAATATCCGCCGCGTCCATGACGACCGCATTCATACCCACCAGCACGTTGCGGCCAATGACGCAGCCGTGCAGCACGGCACCGTGCCCGACGTGGCCATCCTCATGCACCACCGTGTCCTGATAAGGCGTGCCATGAATAACACAGGTGTCCTGAATATTGGAGCCGGCCTTCATGATGATGCGCCCGAAGTCCCCGCGCAAACTGGCCAAAGGACCGATATACACGCCCTCGCCAATAATGACGTCACCAATCAGTACAGCGGTAGGATGAACATAGGCCGTGGGGTGAACCACTGGCACCAGCCCATCAATAGAATAAATATTTTGCATACCTGCCTCGTACAAAAAGCCTGCACCCACAGCCGGCCCAAGGTCCGGCCAAAAATACGATCATAGCTGCTGCAGACCGATATAATGCGCCGTACTCTTTCTTTTTGCATCCTATGAGCATGTTGTATTACTGGCTGGCCTTTTCCCTGGGCATGGTGTTTTACGCCGCCTACTTGTCGCAGTCCTTTTTGCTGTCGCAAGGCATCATCTATATGAAGGAAAAAGATCAATCGCCGCCCCTGCTCTGGCTGTTCACCCGCCTGATCGGCTTTATCCTGCGTGCCATTCCCGGCCTGCTGATGCGCCCTATCCCCCTGATTTTGTGGGTCGTGGGCCTGGGGCTGACGGTGCAATACAGTTTCGCGCTTTAAGCCAGACGGGCCGCACTTTTCTCGTTCACTGCACGGACATCCGGGTCAGGATTGGGGGCTTCCTGCCCCCACGTCTGCGACTCCCAGTCAAGCCTTCTGCGCCTGTCAGTCAATTCAGCACTGTCCTCCCCTCCTAAACTGACACAAAACAGGATGGCCGGGCTCTGTAAGCAGCACGGCCTGGCGATCAAGATCGCGGATACCGCGACAAGGAGGATGTATGCAGACAAGGAAAATCGTCCGGGCAGCCGCCGTACAGGCCGCCTCTCCCAACTACGACCTGGCAGCAGGTGTTGATAAAACCATTGAACTGGCTCGACAAGCGCGTGATGAAGGCTGCGACCTGATCGTATTTGGTGAAACCTGGTTGCCAGGCTATCCCTTCCACGTCTGGCTAGGTGCGCCGGCCTGGTCACTGAAATACAGTGCTCGTTACTATGCCAACTCACTCTCGCTGGACAGTGCAGAGTTTCAGCGCATTGCCCAGGCTGCGCGAACCTTGGGCATTTTCATCGCATTGGGCTATAGCGAACGCAGCGGTGGCAGCCTGTATCTGGGCCAATGCCTGATCGACGACAAAGGCGAGATGCTGTGGTCACGTCGCAAACTCAAACCCACGCATGTAGAGCGCACCGTATTTGGTGAGGGTTATGCCCGTGATCTGATTGTGTCCGACACAGAACTGGGACGCGTCGGCGCTCTATGCTGCTGGGAGCATTTGTCGCCCTTGAGCAAGTACGCGCTGTACTCCCAGCATGAAGCCATTCACATTGCTGCCTGGCCGTCGTTTTCGCTATACAGCGAACAGGCCCACGCCCTCAGCGCCAAGGTGAACATGGCCGCCTCGCAAATCTATTCGGTGGAAGGCCAATGCTTTACCATCGCCGCCAGCAGTGTGGTCACCCAAGAGACGCTAGACATGCTGGAAGTGGGTGAGCACAACGCCTCTTTGCTGAAAGTAGGCGGTGGCAGTTCCATGATTTTTGCACCGGACGGACGTACACTGGCTCCCTACCTGCCTCACGATGCCGAGGGCTTGATCATTGCCGATCTGGATATGGAGGAGATTGCCTTCGCCAAGGCGATCAATGACCCCGTGGGCCACTATTCCAAACCTGAAGCCACCCGTCTGGTGCTGGACTTGGGGCACCGAGAACCCATGACTCGGGTGCACTCCAAAAGCGTGACCAAGGCAGAGGCTTCCGAGCCAGGTGTGCAAAGTACGGCTACCTCAGTCGCTATCAGCCATCCCCAGGACTCGGACACACTGCTCGTGCAAGAGCCGTCCTGATCCCAAGA
Source organism: Alcaligenes sp. GCM10023179 (assembly GCF_042653705.1). Classification (NCBI taxonomy): domain Bacteria; kingdom Pseudomonadati; phylum Pseudomonadota; class Betaproteobacteria; order Burkholderiales; family Alcaligenaceae; genus Alcaligenes; species Alcaligenes sp. GCM10023179. Next base: position 203,821 of record NZ_JBHSIQ010000002.1, read on the forward strand.
GATGACAAGGCCCGGACAGCTTGCCCGGGCCGTGATTCCTTCTGCTCCCCGGTCCTGCATCCGCGTCGTCCTGGTCGGAAATTATCGCCCTCCGCCACTCTTTCTGGTCTGGCTCAAACCAAAGATCTTGCCTGATACTTAGTCAGTCCAGTTGATCGCAGTCCCTGCCGTCAGCCTTTGGACCCACGACGGAGAGATCATCAATGGAGCAATGGTCCACCACGGCAGTTCCCGCTACCCGGCGCGCCCCCTATTGGATGGAGGCCGTCAACAAAGCTTATGTGCAGCTGGAATGCGCCGTCCCCTCCCGTTCCGCTACCCCTTTCTTCGGGGCCATTACGCGACGTGAACTGGCAGAGGTCAGCCTATCTCGTATCTCCTCGACCACCCAGACCGTGCTGCGCACGCCACTGCAAATTTCCAGAGCATCCGAGGATATTTTTCTGCTCAGTATTCAAGTGGCAGGAGCGGGACAACTAGTTCAGGATGAAAAGATCGCTAAGCTGAAACCCGGCGATCTGGCCCTGTACGACTCCACCCGCCCCTATCAACTCCTGTTTGACCAGGACTTTGAGCAGTATGTCCTGTCTTTGCCCGGCTCCATCCTGCGCAAGCGTTTGCGCAATGCCGAAGATATGACAGCCTGCAAAATAACCAGCGCCCAATCCGGCACGGCACGCCTGCTCGCCTATATGGTGAGCGAACTGATGGCCTGCCCGCCAACCGGCGGACCTATTGTGGATCTATCACTTGCCGACAGCCTGGTCGGTATTCTGGTGGCAGCGCTGGCCGAGAATCTGGGCAACCCGTCCTTAAAGGACGATACGGGAACCGTGCGGCGCGACCGGATCAAAGCCTATGTATTGGAGAATCTGCGCGACCCCGAGCTGAATATAGGCAAGATTGCCAATCGCCTGGGCCTGACAGCCAGCACTGTGCATCGCGCCTGGGAAGGCGAGGCCGATTCACTGACAAACTGGATTTGGTCCATGCGCCTGCAAGGCGCTGAACAGGATTTGCGCCGTCTAGCCCATCACCACAAGACCATCACTGAAATTGCGTATCACTGGGGCTTCAGCAGCTCTGCCCATTTCAGCCGGGCATTTCGGCAGCGCTTTGGTGTGCCGCCTAAAGAGGCCCGCGAAAGTATGCGGGCCCAGGTCCAAACAAACACGATGCCTATCTGATCCGGCGGTCCGGCGATCAGGCAATCGCCTTGCCGTCATTCAGAGCCAGCAGACCCTTGATCAGACGGTACAGAATCCACACGCTGACAATCACGATGGTCACGAAACCGACCAGAATCGCCATCAACAAGAAAGACAGCGCCACACCAAGCAATCCCCACCAGAACGTACGGATTTGCCAATCAAAGTGCGACTCCAGATAGGTGCCGCGCACTTCATCGCGCTTGATGTAGTTGATGATGATGGCGACCAGGGCGGTGATGCCGCCAAACATGGACAAGATGTACAGCGCGTAATTGATCAGAGTCAGATTACGCAGACTGACCAACTGGTTTGTACCGTCGCCTTGTGGGACCGGGTTCCTTTCCTCATTCATCCGTAACTCCTTGGAAAAATAAACGGTAGCGTTACCTATCCCGTAACGCTACCGAAGAAAACCTGTTCAGGTCAGTGACTGCCTGGAGATCAACGCAGTCCAATAAATGGCATGGCGGAACCGGGAACCAGACTTTCTGGCAACTTACCGTCCCATTTTTCCACCGCATTCAAATTGACCAGATTGGTATTCTGGGCCAATGCCTGGGCCCTGGCAGAAATGGCCTTGGCTTCGGCGTCACCACGCAGGCGAATACCGTCAGCTTCGGCCATGTAGCGTTCGCGCTGAGCGCGGGCTTCTGCTTCAGCCTGAACCACTTTGATTTCAGCCTGAATGGAAGCAGTTTCTTTTTGCTGGCGGGTGGTTTCAATTTGAACCTGAGCCAACATGCGGTTTTCAATCGATTGCTCGTAGGCTTTGGAGAACGACACTTCCTCAACCTGCACGCCCATCATTTGCAAAGGAGCGGACTCCAGGGTCACGCGCATGGCTTCGTTGATGTCAGCACCCAGCTTCTCGCGATTCTGAATCGACTGAGCAGCAGTGTACTTACCGAACACGTTCTTGATCACATCCAAAGCCTTACGCTCGAGCAAGCGAGCTTCCAGGGCATCGAGTGAACCGTACTCGGAGTACAGCTGAGCCACATCAGTTTCAGGTACGCGATACGTTACCGAAGCCACCATGGAGGCGGACTGCTGGTCAAAACTGTACGCCTCAAGCTGCATGCGAACCGTGTGATCACGTACCGAAATGGTACGTACCGTGTCAAAGAACGGAACCTTGAAGTCCAGGCCAGGTTCGGCCACGCGAACCAGCTTACCGTTACGCAGCACCACGCCACGTTCACCCTGGTCTACCTGCAAGAACGAGCCCATGGAGGCCACGATCAGGATCAGGAAAATAACAACCGCCGCTCCCAGGAAACCCAGTCCCTTGGAGTAGTTGGCAGTGCCACCTTCTGGCTTTGTTTTAGCAGCCAGTTTCGTAAATGGATTTTTATCAGTGCTCATCACGGCTTCCTTTATGTGGCTGACGCGTCTGGTCTTTTAATTGACGACGTTCCACCATCAGTTGCCGTATGCCTTTGGCAATCAGGTAGGCCAGCACAGCGGCCCCCAACAAAATCAAGATGATACGCATGACGCTTCAGTCTTCCCACTAGATTTCAGTCAGAGCGCAATTATCCCCGATTCCTTCTGTCACGCTCAGAAAAGAAGCGTCAAAATATGACAAATGGACAGTATTGCTGGTAACAAATCTTGAACAGACGCCATTGCGACGCCCGAGAAAATGGAAAAAAGCAGATTAGTTGCTTATTCGAGAGAAGCCAGGGCAGCGTCCAGTTCAGCCAGATGAGCCTGTACCGGCGGTACATCGCTACGGGTTGCAACCAGGCGCAGAATATGGTTTTTACTGATCTGGAAGGTGCGCATCAACTGCTCCAGTTCAGCCGTGGAGTATTGGCGTGCGTTATCGCGCAAGGCCGCTTCCAGCGCATCCAGCTGCTCGTAAACCGAGTCCAGATCTTCACGCTCCTGGATATAGAGACGAGTCAGCCAGATATGGCGTCCCACGCTATCCCATTGCTCCAGTCCGGCAAAGCCATACTTTTGCGTCAGACTGTTCAATTGACGGTAAATGTCGGAACCGCGCTCGACCTGATCCACCTCCAGCATGGGTGGGAAACCGTCTGGCAGACCGCCATCCCAAACCGGCTCGCTACGCTCCACGGTTTGCAGCACCGGCAAGATTTCACCCAGGCTTTGCACATAACGAGTCACGACCTGGTCATCCAATGCCAGCTCAGTTGACGATGCCAAAAAAGGCAGGCCCATCAAGGCCATGCTACAGATACAGAGGACTCGTTTAATCATCGCTCGCCCTAAAAAACAAGACCACCCGTCTTGAACGACGTAAAACACATTGGTCGATTGTAAGCACGGGAATGACTGCTTTTCTTTGCCTGTGCCAAAAACGACACAGCCTTTTCAATCCTCAACAGTCTTGGACTGAAAAGCCTTGCGCTTTAACAATCCATGCTGTTTGAAACGCTGCTGCCAAGGACACTCTACCGTTTCACTTCGCCTGAGTGGGCAAAATAAAAAAGTAACAATTATTTTTTGTTCTTGTGTTTGGAAAAGTGTGATGCCCGTCTTGTTGTCGCCATTACTGCCTGAACCAGGACCGGGTTTGCACAAAGACAAGCTTGAGCGTGGGTCCGAACATTGGCGACACTATGCGTCAGACAATAAAAAAAGCCCTTGAAAACAAGGGCTTAATTTAATTCCAGCTGGCGGAGACGGAGGGATTCGAACCCTCGATACGGGTATAAGCCGTATGCTCCCTTAGCAGGGGAGTACCTTCAACCTCTCGGCCACGTCTCCAGCTCTAGGAAAGAAGTAACTATAGCATTTTTAAAAAACCAATGCAAATAGCTAAAGGGATTATTTTTCCTGATCCAGCTCGAACGTCTTGTGCAGAGCACGCACCGCCAATTCCATGTACTTGTCGGCAATAATCACCGAGGTCTTGATCTCGCTGGTGCTGATCATCTGGATGTTGATGCCCTCTTCGGACAAGGCGCGGAACATGGAGCTGGCAATACCAGCGTGGTTACGCATGCCGATACCAACGATGGACACTTTGCACACGGCTTCATCAAACACGATTTCGCCAGCGCCCACAGCCGGGCCGACCTGGTTCATCAGCAGTTCCTTGGTACGCAGCGCGTCGTTGCGGCTGACGGTAAAGGAAAAGTCTGTGGTGCCCTGAACCGACAGGTTCTGCAAAATCATGTCGACTTCGATGTTGGCCGCTGCGATGGGGCCCAGAATGGAATAGGCCACGCCGGGGGTGTCGGGAACGGCACGCAGGGTGAACTTGGCTTCATCACGGCTGAAGGCGATGCCAGAGACAACGGCAGCTTCCATTTTTTGGTCTTCCTCGAAAGTAATCAGCGTACCCGAAGACATTTCTTCTTCGAGCGAAATCATGGGGTCGGTCATGGAGGACAAGACGCGCACAGGCACCTTGTACTTGCCAGCAAATTCCACAGACCGGATTTGAAGAACTTTGGAGCCCAAAGAGGCCATTTCCAGCATTTCTTCAAAGGACAGCACTTTCATGCGACGTGCTTCGGGCACGACGCGCGGGTCGGTGGTGTAGACACCATCCACATCGGTAAAGATCAGGCATTCGCTGGCCTTCATGGCAGCGGCAACAGCCACCGCGGAAGTATCCGAGCCACCACGACCCAGGGTCGTGATATTGCCTTCATCATCCACCCCCTGGAAGCCGGTCACAACGACCACACGGCCTGCGTCCAGATCCTGGCGAATGCGGGTGTCATCAATAGAACTAATGCGGGCACGAGTGTAGGCATTGTCGGTCTTGACGGGAACTTGCCAACCGGCGTAGCTGCGGGCGGGAACGCCCTGGGCAGCCAAGGCCATGGCCAACAAAGCGCTACTGGCTTGTTCGCCCGTAGCGGCCAGCATATCCAGCTCGCGCGGATCAGGCTGAATACTCAGTTCTTTGGCCAGGCCTAGCAAACGGTTGGTTTCACCGGACATGGCCGAAGGAACCACCACAACTTGGTGCCCGGCGGCATGCCATTTGGCAACCCGACGCGCCACATTCTGGATGCGCTCGATCGAGCCCATCGACGTGCCGCCATATTTATGTACGATCAGGGACATCTTTTACTCTGCATCAAAGGGCTAAGGTCTGGGATAGACACAAAACCCAACTATTCTAACGACTTTCTGTGCCCCAAGCGCAGGCTCTACCACATACACACGCAAAAAAACACATACTTTGTCGACTCAACACCATAGCCCACGCTCCTGCCACAGGCCACCCCAAACTACTTACTTGCTTGATCGGCCACCCGGCCTGCTTGCTGGTCGCCTGGACCGGCAGATTCGATCTGCACCCGGCCTCGCACACAGCGCACCAGGTTCTGTCCATGCTTCCACATCAAATTTCTGTCGTGCCCCCGGGCATGCAGCCCGCGCAGTTGCTTGAGCAGTTCTGCCAGACGCGCTTGCGTAGGCAAGCCAGCGCCCTGCTCCTGCAACCAATAACGGAGCACCAGGCTTTGCCGCGCTGGCTCCAGACTACGCCAGGCCACCAAACTGAAACTGCGTCCTGTTTCATCAGGTTCCAGTGTCAGCCAATCCTGGCTGGCCACACTATCCAATACTTCCTGTGTTTCGCGGCTTAGCTGGGCTTGACGCTGCAAACGGCTTTGCCAGCCCGGCCAGCGCGCGTCGAGTACAGGCGTGAGCAAATCGCGTACTGCACCACGGGTGTAATCAGGATTGATATTGGTGGGATCTTGTACCGCATACCAGCCTGTGGCTGCGGCAAACGCATCACTGGCTTGAAGAATAAGTGCCCTGGGCTGCTCCAGCCAGGGTCGCCAGTACTGCAATTGATCGCGCTGCATACGGGGTGCCATCGCCCCCAGACCGGTTGTACCCGTGCCTCGCAGCAAACGCATCAGAACCGTTTCGGCCTGATCGTCTTGATGATGAGCCAGCAGTACATGCTGCAAGCCAACAAAATGCGCCAGTTCAGCCAGGCCCTGATAACGGGCATCACGCGCGGCAGATTCCATACCATCAGCGCTTAGACGGCGGGACTGTACCTGGACCCGCAAACTGTGACAGGGTCGCTGCAAACGCGCAGCCAAGTCATGCACATGCGCTTGCCACTGATCGGCAATGGCTTGCAGGCCGTGATGAATATGGAAAAAATGAAGTGTGACTTTGCGGCGGCTGGCCCAAAGATGGGCATGTACCGCCAGCATTGCCGAGTCCGCACCACCACTTAAGGCGACAGCGACGCAATCGCCGCTTTTGAAACTTAGGTGATGGTTAAGCGCCTCCAGCAGCGGGGGTGAGGGGCTAAAGCCCCCCAGCTGACTGGAAGGCAATGGATCAGGCACGAACTTCCTGATAACGACCGTAGGCCAATAGACGTTCCATACGCTGCGCCAGCAGTTGTTCGGTGCTCAGGCCCGAGACCTGACGCAAGGCGTCGGCCAGGGCACGGCCCAATTGGCGCGCCATCATGGTGGGATCGCGATGTGCGCCACCAATGGGCTCGTTGATCACGCGATCGACCAGGCCCAGTTCTTTCAGACGGGGAGCGGTAATGGCCAGGGCCTCAGCCGCCACGGGCGCCTTGTCCGCACTACGCCACAGAATCGAGGCGCAACCTTCGGGCGAGATCACGGCGTAGGTGGAATATTGCAGCATGGAGACCACGTCACCCACGGCAATTGCCAACGCACCGCCCGAACCGCCTTCACCAATAATGGTGGAGATGATAGGTACACGCAGTTTGGCCATGGCAAACAGGTTATGACCGATTGCCTCGGACTGGCCACGCTCTTCAGCGCCAATACCAGGGTAGGCGCCGGGAGTATCAATGAAGGTAAAGACAGGGATACCAAATTTTTCCGCCAACCTCATCAAGCGCAGGGCTTTACGGTAGCCTTCGGGGCGCGGCATGCCAAAGTTGCGACGGGCGCGCTCTTTGGTATCACGACCTTTCTGGTGACCAATCACCATGCAAGGCGTACCGTTGAAACGGGCCAGACCACCCACAATTGCCAGGTCGTCCGCATACATGCGATCGCCATGCAGTTCGTGAAAGTCCGAGAAGATCTGGTTTACATAGTCCAGGGTGTATGGACGTTGTGGATGGCGAGCAACCAGGGCCGTTTGCCAAGGCGTGAGCTTGGCGTAAATGTTCTTGGCCAGCGTCTGGCTTTTTTGCTGCAGACGGCTGAGTTCCTCTGAAATATCCACAGCGGAATCAGATTGCACATAGCGGAGCTCTTCGATTTTGCCTTCGAGCTCGGCCAAAGGCTGCTCAAATTCCAGGAATGTATTTCGCATGTCGGTTCTTAAGGTTTAGGCCTAATTTAATATCGTACCGCAACTGTGTTCAGACTGCGCCACAGATGCCAGGTAGCCACCGTGCACCACGGTGCCCACGCTTGAGCAACTTCACGCGCCTCGAACCGGGAGACCGGCTCGCCGCTGAAATAGTGCTGAGAGATTGCCTTGAGCAGGCCCGCATCATCCAAAGGGAGAACATCGGGTCTGTGCAAGTTGAAAATCAGAAACATATCTGCCGTCCAGCGACCTACGCCACGAATGGCGCACAGATCTGCAATAACGGCTTCGTCAGACAGGGACTGCCATGCCTGGGGGTCGATTTTACGAGCATCAAAGTGAGTCGCCAAATCAACAATGTATTCGGCCTTGCGTTTGGGCAAACCCAAACCATGCAGGGCCTCGTAACCCAGTTCCAAAATAAGTTCAGGCGAGAGCGCCTGGCCACAGCCGTCCAGCAGTTTGCGCCACAGCTGGTCCGCCGTACGCGAGGCCAGTTGCTGGCCCACGATGGAACGCACCAAAGTGGTGAAAGCCGGAGCCTGATGTTGCAGCCAGTAGTCGCCATGCTGGGGGATGAGCTTGCGCAAGATACGATCGCGCTTCATCAGCTGGGCGCAGGCGTCGTCCCAGTAATCAGGTTTGCCCACCAAACGAACTTGAGGGCCGGATTGAACGCCGCTTAGGCCCTGCGCCATTGTGTTGCTCCACCTGGCCGATCTTCCAGCTCTACGCCCTGCTCTTTAAGCTGCTCACGGATGGCGTCGGCGCGCGCAAAGTCGCGATTCTGTTTAGCCTGGCCGCGTTCCGCCAGAAGCTCGTCAATCTGGGCGTCGCTCAAGGAGTCGGCACCGGCCACGCTGGCCGCCTGACCAAAGCGTGTGCTGGCGCGCCAGTAGACGGCGGGGTCCACTTGCAACAGACCAATCACGCCACCCAGGGCACGCATCAAACCGGCGGCCTGCGCATCCTTGTCGCGGTTGGCCTGGCCAGCCAGTTCAAACAGAACGGCAATAGCACCGGCCGTATTGAAATCGTCATTCATGGCTTCGGCAAAAGCCAAAGCGGGGCCTTGAGTCCAGTCAATTTGGACGTCGGCGGCAGGAACGTGTTGAAGGGTCTGGTACAGACGGTCCAAAGCCTGCTGAGCATCGCGCAGATTATCTGGTGCGTAGTTTTGCAGGCTGCGGTAATGGTTGCGCACAATAAAGAAGCGCAACATTTCAGCTTCACGCGGGTTGGCGATGTAGCTGCTTTCTTCGTCGGCCAGACCTTCGGGCGCCACGGTATCGCGGATGCGACGGAAGTTGCCCAGGGACTTGGACATTTTCTCCGAGTCCACCATCAGGGGGCCGCAGTGCATCCAGACATTGGCCAACTGACCGCCAAAGGCGCCTTCCGTTTGAGCAATTTCGTTTTCGTGGTGAGGGAACTTCAAGTCCGGGCCACCGCCGTGAATATCCAGGGGCAGACCCAGCAGCGCCTTGCTCATGGCCGAACATTCGATGTGCCAGCCCGGACGGCCCAGACCGTAGGAGGACTCCCATTTGGATTCGGCGGGTTCGTCTTCTTTAGCCGACTTCCACAGCACAAAATCCAGAGGGTCACGCTTGGCCGAGTTCAGGGCAACACGCTCACCGGCACGCAGATCATCCAAAGAGCGACCCGACAATTTGCCGTAGCCGGGGAACTGACGCACGGCGTAGTTCACATCACCGTCTTCGGACTGATAGGCCAGGCCGTTTTCTTCCAGCTTGGCAATAATGCCCAGCATATCGGGCACGTGCTGCGTGGCGCGTGGTTCCGAGTCAGGGCTTTGCACACCCAGGGCCTTTTCGTCGGCATGCATGGCGGCAATATAGAAGTCCGTTACCTGAGACATCAGTTGCTTGCGCTCGACGGCACGGCGGATGATCTTGTCATCAATATCGGTAATATTGCGCACATAGGAGACGCGATAGCCGCTTGCTCGCAACCAGCGCTGCACGATGTCAAAGCTGACCAGCATACGAGCGTGTCCCAGGTGACAGAAGTCGTACACCGTCATGCCACAGACGTACATACGCACGTGGCCCGGTTCAACCGGAGAAAACACCTCTTTAGAGCGTGACAACGAGTTATAAATGCGCAACATGGCCTGTAATCGTCATAAAATCGGAACCTTGTGCCAGAACAATTGCCCTTGGATCAGGTTCCGTATTTCCCGCCCGGCAAGAGGCAAGGTTAGAATGATGGTCAATAAGTATAGCAAGCAGACCTCGTTAAAGGCAGCAATCTACCAACCTTCCTGGTCTTCAAGCCAGATTTTATAGGCGCCCCCTCTGTGTTCAGTACACCTAGACGGACTCGGTTTCTCGCTCCTTGCACCCTGGCCCTTTTTCTGGCCCTGGGTCAAAACGTGAGCGCCCAATCCCTGCCCGATTTGCCCCCGCCCAGTGCGCGGGTGAACGATCCCTTGCTGGATATCGCTCCCGAACCTGAACGTGGCTGGAAGGGTCTGGCCCGTGCTCTGGACGTGCTGGCCCCCAGCGTCGATACCTCTTTGCCGCTTAGCGCCGCTGAAGTCAGCCAGCGCATCAGCACCTTGATTGCCCAGGGCCGTCATGCCGACGCCTTGCAGGCGATCGAAAAACAGCTGGAGCAACGCAAGGACCGTGGTGAGCCCGGTGCCAATGTGCAACTGCTGTTTTTGAAAGCACGCGCCCTGTCAGCCAGTGGTGACCACAATGGCGCCATCAGCCTCTACCAGAACATGACCACCTATTACCCGGAGTTGCCCGAGCCCTGGAATAATCTGGCGGCCGAGTACATTGCGCAGGACAAGCTGGACCTGGCCCTGGAAGCCCTGAAAATGGCTTTGACCGCCGATCCCTCCTACGCACTGGCCCGCGCCAATATGGGTGAAGTCCAACTGATGCTGGCCAATGACACCTACCGTCAGGCCGCCGCCAGTGGTGTGCCCAAAGCAGCCCAGCGTGCGCAACAAACTGGCCAAATTCTGCAACAATAAGATTTTTCTTTGACTGGGTTGTCCCTATCTTATGTTTGCAAGCACATTTCAATGGTGTGATCAGGCTCGCAGCTTGCGCACCCTGCTTATTGCTGCCTGTATGGCTATGCCTATGATGAGCAGTCCGGCTATGGCAGCAGATTCTTCCACTTCTTCTGAAGGCACTTCTATGAGCACCTCTCCACGCGTCCAACTGCAGACGAACCAGGGCACCATCCTGATCGAACTGAACGCAGAAAAAGCCCCCAACACCGTAGCCAACTTTGTGGACTACGTGTCCAGCGGTTTTTACGACGGCACCGTGTTTCACCGTGTGATCAACAACTTCATGATCCAGGGCGGCGGCTTTGAGGCCGACATGAAGCAAAAAGCCACCAACGCTCCTGTCAAGAACGAAGCCGACAACGGTTTGAAGAACGACAAGTACACCCTGGCCATGGCTCGCACCTCCGACCCACACTCGGCTACGGCTCAGTTCTTCATCAACGTGGCTGACAACGACTTCCTGAACTTCACCGCTCCTACCGCCAATGGCTGGGGCTACGCCGTATTTGGCCGCGTGATCGAAGGCATGGACGTGGTCGACAAGATCAAGACCGTGCGCACCGGCAACAAGGGCTTCCACCAAGACGTGCCCGTTGAGGACGTCGTTCTGGAAAAAGCCACGCTTGTCGAATAAGCTCACGCTTGCGGGCAACATCTGGATTGCTGCGGACCTGCATCTGGGTCCGGACAATCCAGACACCGTCCAGGATTTCCTGCAGTTTCTGCACTTCGCCCAGCATCAAGCTCATGCCTTGATCCTGGGCGGTGATATTTTCAATGCCTGGATTGGTGACGATCAAATCGCCCACCCTGCTCCCTGGCTTGCTCAAGTCAGTGAGGCGCTGCGCACATTCGCGCAGCAGCATCCGCTGTATCTGATGCGCGGCAATCGCGATTTCCTGCTGGGCCAAACCTACGCCCGCCATGTTCACGCCACGCTATTGCCCGATCAAGTCGTTCTGGACACTTCTGCCGGCCTGATTCTGATGTCGCACGGCGACGAGTACTGCCTGGACGATCTGGCCTATCAACGCTTTCGCCATTGGGTACGCAAACCCTGGCTCCAGAAACTCTATCTGGCCTGCCCTTTAAGCTTGCGTCAGCGTATTGCTGATTCAGCCCGCGCCGGTAGCCAGCGCGGCAAGCAATACAAGTCCAAAGACATCATGGATGTGCAGCCTGCAGCTATTGTGGCAGCCTGCGAGGCGCATCCTGTGCAGGCCATGGTTCATGGCCATACACATCGCCCTGCAGTACATGACATTCCCGGCTTTGAGCCGGTACGCCGCTGGGTACTCCCGGATTGGGAGTCTGACTCCTCGGAAGGAGGACGACGGGGCGGCTATATCAGCATTGAAGGTGTACAGCTCTGCCTGCACCAGTGGGGGCAAGAGGATCAGTGTCAGACACTGGGACCTCAGTAAGAGTGACTTCACCTACAGCCAGCTAGGTTTAAGCTCCACGTCTTTTTATACCTTCTTGCGATAAAACCTGTTTTTCTTCACACGGTGCTGGTGGCAGGAATCAAGGTGGGTGCATAAGCATTTTTGAGGGGGCAGTTGGGCTCGACTTGGCGGGTCTCCGGCCCGTGCTGCGCACGAGTTCCCTGGTCTCTTGCAGTATCCAGGCGCCCTGTGAACTCGCGGGGTGGCTCGTCCCCCGGATGAACCACAAGCGCCCCGCTCAAACAGCACAGGGCTTGCATCCTGGATACTGCAAGAGCCTGCGGCCAGAGCCCTGACTCGCCCGTCGAGCCCAACTGCCCCCTCAAAAACGCAAAAAAGACCGTGATTTTTGCCAACAAGATACTTTCGCTCGCGGCAACCAAAGCGGACCACCGAAGGCTGGTCTCGTGCCCGACCACCGACTCTTGGCGCCATGAGCAGCAAGGCTGCTTGTCCCTTCCTAACTGTGAGCCTCTCGGTTCGTCTGCCCCGGTATCCGGGCGGTTCAGACTGCTTGCCGCAGGCGGTATTCGGATACGGGGTGCAAGCGCCCTTATGTTTGAGCGGGACGCTTGTGTCTTGTCCGGTGGACAAGACACCCCGCGCGTTAAGGGCGCGCCCGTATCCGAACACCGACCAGGGTACCGGTGCGCAGCACCGGCAAATAGTCAGCCCGGATACCGGGGCAGACGAACCGAGAGGCGTCTTGCTGAGACCAAGCTCCTTTCAATAAGCAGCAGCGTATCGAAACCGAACCAGGCCAGACCAAATGACGGGCGACAAACCCGCTATTTGCCAACAAACCCTTGAACACAATAATCACCAAAAAAGTGCCTATCAAATTGGTACATCGCTAGATACGCGGACAGACAGACGGATAGACAGCTAGACAGATAAATAGATAGATAGATAGATAGGTAGGTAGGTAGGTAGGTAGGTAGGTAGGTAGGTAGGTAGGTAAAGTATGTGCGTGAAAAGACGACATTTACCGAGCCTCCCTGAAAAGAAAAATCCCCGCTGGCAGATCAAGCAAGCGGGGATTTCAAAACATCTTAGGCGGCAAAGGTCTAAGTCATCAGCCACACAAACAATACTCCGCCCAACGCAATCCGATACCAGGCAAAAGGACGATAGGTGCGACTGGACACAAAGCGCAGCACGGCCTTCACCAGGAACAAGGCGCTAAAGAAAGCAGCAACAAAGCCCACAATAATCGCGGTACTTTGATCTGCACTCAAGGACGCACCGTTGCGATACAGGTCATAAACCGTAGCAGCCAGCATGGTTGGCATGGCCAGGAAGAAAGAAAACTCCGTGGCGGTCTTGCGCTGAATACCGGCCAGCATGCCGCCGATAATAGTGGCGCCCGAACGTGAAGTACCTGGCACCATGGCAATACATTGGGCAAACCCAACCACCAAAGCCTGCTTCCAGGTGATCTCTTCCAAGGCAAAGGCGGTAGCCTTTTGCGAGGTGGCGGTTTCACCCTGATCCAGCTCCGACGTGTTCTTCGCGTACTGCGGTTTGCGCTCGACCCACAGCATCAACAAACCACCCAATACCAGCGTGAACACAAACACAATCTGGTGATGGAACAAGGCTTTGACGTACTGAATCGTCAAAGCACCAATAACGGCAGCGGGCAAAAAGGCAATCAGCAGATTGCGAGTGAACATCAGCTCGGTACGATCTCCGCGCAAGACCCCGGTGAGCAGCTGAATCAAACGGGCGCGAAAAATCCAGATCACGGCCAGAATCGAACCAAACTGAATGACAACCTCGAAGACCTTGGCATCACCCGAGGAAAAATCAATCCAGGAGCCCAAGATCAGCAAGTGCGCCGTACTGGAAACCGGAATGAATTCCGTGATGCCCTCAACAATCCCCAGAAACAGGGCTTTCAACAAATAGAGAGTTTGCTCAGTCATGTTGTCCGAATCAAAGCCAATAAAAATTAAGACGCCAGAAATGGATCGATTTGTTCATCATCGTATGGCACACGTTCCAGGCTGACCTGCGAAATGCGACGCCCTTCCAGCTCTTCCACCTTGAAGCGATACACCGCATCGCTTTGCTCAAGCACACACACATCGCCCACCTTGGGCAATTGTCCGAAACGCGTCAGCAGATAACCGGCCAGGGTGGCATATTCTTCCTCTTCATCCACCAGACCATCCACACCCAGCATCTGTTCCAGATGATGCAAGTCCGTAGAGCCGTCCAGGAGCCAGTGGTCCTGGGACTCCTGGACAATATCGGGAGTTTCGTCCTCGCTGGGGAAGTCGCCTGCAATCGCCTCGAAAATATCCAAAGGCGTCACCAAACCTTCAATAGTGCCGAACTCGTCCGTCACCATGACCAGCTGCCCGCGGCTTTGCTTGATGGTTTCCATCAGGTCCAAAATCCCGATGGACTCATACACAAAAACCGGCTGACGCAATTGGTCCAGACGGATATGACCATGAATCAGCAGGTCTGCCAGTAACTCTTTGCTTCGGCCAATGCCAATAACCTCATCGAGCGAACCGCGACACACTGGCACCATGCTATGGGGTTCATGCGTCATCTTTTCGCGCAGGACCTCAGGATCGTCCTGCACATTCACCCAGGTAATCGCATTGCGCGGCGTCATCACCGAATGCACCGTGCGCTCGGACAAGGTCAATACACCACTGACCATATTGCGCTCTTCCTGACCGAACACCATTTGCGCCGCCGCACCGGGCAGATCCGGCCCGATGGCCGTTTCACCGGAAGCGGGACGCTTGCCCAACATGCGCAGCACAGCCTCGGCCGTACGCTCACGCATGGGACGACCAGCCTGCAGCATACGCAACTTGCGACGCGCCAGCTGATTGAACATTTCGATCAGGATGGAGAAGGAAATGGCCGCATACAGGTAACCCTTGGGTACATGTACGCCAAAGCCTTCCACCAGCAAGGAGAAGCCGATCATCAACAAAAAGCCCAGGCACAGGATCACCACCGTGGGGCGACTATTGATATAAGCCGTCAAGGGTTTGGAAGCAACCAGCATGATGCCAATGGCAATGACCACCGCCGCCATCATGATGGGCAGGTGCTCGACCATACCCACCGCCGTAATGACCGCGTCGATGGAGAACACGGCATCCAGCACCACGATCTGCGCCACGATGACCCAGAAGCTGGCATACATGCGCGAGCCGGAAGCATGAGCGCTGCGGTTCTCAATACGTTCGTGCAGCTCCAGTGTGCCCTTGAACAGCAGGAAAAAACCGCCCACGATCATGATCAGATCGCGACCTGAGAAATCCAGGCTGAATATGGAGAACAAAGGATCGGTCAGCTGCACCAGATGAGACATGACCGTCAGTAAGCCAAGGCGCATCAGCAAGGCCAGTGACAGGCCCAGCACACGAGCCCGGTCGCGCTGCGCCGGAGGCAGCTTGTCGACCAAAATTGCAATGAACACCAGGTTATCGATGCCCAGCACAATTTCCAGAACTACCAGTGTGAGTAACCCAACCCAGGCGGTCGGGTCCATCAACCACTCCATCTCAGCTCCTTGGCGCTGTGATTAAAAGAACACCCCGGCAATGCCGGGGTCTAGGTTCTTAATCTTGCAGGTGCGACAGCATCTGAATAAAGATCTTCGGACTGGCGGCAATCACATTGCCAGTCTCTTTCCAGGTTTGTTCGCCTTCAAAGTCGCCCACCAGACCGCCGGCTTCGGTCACCAGCAAGGTGCCGGCAGCCAGATCCCAGGGTTTAAGGTTAACGGCGCAGAAGCCATCCAGACGGCCTGCGGCCACATAAGCCAAATCCAAAACCGTTGCACCCACGCGACGCACGGCAGCACATTCGGCCAGCATATCGGCAAATGGAGAGGTAGGTTTCACGCCTGCACCCGAATCCGGCACGTGTGCACCGATCAAGGCATCGTGGTAACGGGTCTGGCCCGAGACACGAATACGACGGTCATTCAGGAAGGCACCACCGCCACGGCTGGCCGTGAACATTTCATTGCGGTTGGTGTCGTAAATGACGGCATGGGCAGCCTGGCCACGGTGCATCAAGGCAATCGAAATTGCGTAGCACGGAAAGCCGTGGATAAAGTTGGTGGTGCCATCCAGAGGATCAATGACCCACTGGTATTCGGGAGCACCTTCGCCTGCGGGTTCCAGCGGTGGGCGCTCGCCCGTTTCCTCGCCGATAAAACCGTGGTCGGGGTAGGCTTCGCTCAACACTTCAATGATGGCTTCCTCTGCTGCGCGATCCACTTCCGTGACATAATCTTTAGGGCCTTTACGCGCAACCGACAGGTGCTGGAGGTCCAGACTGGCGCGAGAGATAATGGTGCCGGCACGGCGAGCCGCCTTGATGGCGGTATTGAGCATCGGGTGCATGGAAATTCCGTTTTTTTAACAATAATTGAGCCTGCCTGGCGTGCCCTGTTGCAGGGCAAAATCGCGTGAGCAGACACAGGAAGCGTAGCTTCAAAGTAGCTATTTTAAATGACTCAGACGCAAGCATCGGCATTTGATGATAATTTTCACCGGGTTCGCTTCATTATGGTGCAACCCAGCCACCCTGGAAACGTGGGCGCAGCAGCGCGAGCGATCAAAACCATGGGCTTTGGCGACTTATGTCTGGTCGACCCGCTAGACCCGGACGTTGCACAAAACCCTCAGGCAATCTCGCTGGCCAGCGGTGCCGTCGACGTTTTGGAGCAAGCAACTATTGTTCCCACTCTGGCACATGCACTGGAACCGGTCACTCTGGCTTTTGCCCTGACGGCCCGCCCCCGCTATTTAGGACCGCCAGCCGCCGATATACGTCAGACTGCCGAACTGAGCCGTGAGCATCTGCGCCAGCACGCCGGAACCGTCGCCATTGTGCTGGGGACCGAACGCGTGGGCCTGACCAATGATCACATCAGCCAGTGCCAATACGTCTGCCATATTCCGGCCAATCCTGAATACAGTTCCCTGAATGTCGCCCAAGCTTTGCAACTGGCTGCCTGGGAATTGCGCTATGCCTTGCTGGCTGAAAGCGGTGCCAGCCTGCTGCCCAATACGGATGGCAAGGCAGACCCTGGCAAGGAGCTGGCTCCCCAAGCCAAGGTGCAAGCCTTGCTGCAGCACTGGGAACAGGCCATTGAAAGCGTCAAGTTCCTGGACCCCAAACACCCCAAGAAGCTGGTGCCCCGCATGCAGCACCTGTTCGGTCGCGCCCAGCTTAGTTTGGACGAAGTGGATATGTTGCGCGGCCTGTGTACCGCCATGATCAAGACCGCCAAAACAGCGGGCCACCCCATCCCCGAACAACGTAAAGACGAGTCGGCAGGCCCGGAACATCGCTAAAACCTGCCTTCAAACGCGCTACCCCTCTTGCCCGCTGCACCCAGCGGGCATTGTCTTTTATGAGCGATCACACAGTGGACACTTTCTTGGCTGGCGTATATTCTTACTGAGTTACTTTTTCGGTAAGCAATAGCTGTTTTCAAGCATGAACACTCCCGAGACCGTAGAACCGCAGGATCAGGCCGGGCCGCGCACCTTGCAACGCGGCCTGCTGGTGCTCAAGACTTTGCAGAATCATCAAGGCAAAGGGCTGAGCGTCACCGACCTGTCGCGCGCCACGCAATTACAGCGCCCCACCATCTACCGGCTGCTGGCCGCCCTGATCGATCACGGTCTGGTCCAGAACAGTAGCCATAGCCGTCGCTACAGCGCCACGCGCCAGGATCAGGGCCTGTTTGGACTGGACCCGCGTGTCACCATCATGCAGCCCATCATGCAAGAGCTGGCTCAACAGACTGGCGACGCGGTCTTTCTGGTGGGCCGCGATGGCGACGACTCCGTTAGCCTGTGGCGCGAAATTGGCCCCTACCCGGTACAGATTCTGGCCACTTATGTAGGCAAGCGTCAGCCTTTGGGCGTGGGTTCGGGTGGCATGGCCTATCTGGCCACACTTGGGGACGAAGCGATCGAGCAGATTATCGAACGCAATGCCAATCAACTGGATCAGTACGGTGGCATGACTCAGCGCGAGATGCGCCAGTTGGTCACCAACACCCGTATCCGGGGCTACTCGGTTGTAGGCAATTACGCCGTACGCGGTGCTTTGGGTGTGGGCTGCGCGTTGTGCGATCACAAAGGCCGCCCCATTCTGGCCATGAGTGTCACGGCCATTACCGAGCGCATGCCTGCGCCACGGCAAAAAGAAATTGCCGGTTTGCTGCGCGACGCGCTGGATTCGGTCGCCGACAAGTTTTAAATCTGGGCGGATCTCTCCCCCTGAATGGTGTCGGATCGTTAACACCCTCATCCGCACACAGCCTGCCCTGTGTGCTTTTTTACGCCTCGAACCTCCCCCTCCCCCTGCTTTCCTCATCAACGCAGGTGGCTCTTCCAGGCTCAGCCTGTCAAGACAAAGGAAACTACGCTGGCGATAAGCCTGGCCCCTTCCCAAGCCGCACTCATCCCAGCTTGGCTGCTGAAAAAAGCAGTTCCGTTTCAAACAGTGCTCTAGCCGCCATTCAAACTGGTCCTCTAATCAGTTCGTTTTAGCTAAATATCCCCATTTCTCAAAAAACTGTCAGCTTTATATCGAAAGCCGCGTGTCGCAGCATTCGCACGCCCTTTTCTCCCTAGGGTTAACGCGTCATCGTTTCGCCGCGCGTAAATAAAACAACATTTGCTTTATTGATCCACGCACCAGCCTGTCGCTATCTTGTGGGCACAACGATAAGCCCCCTAAGGGGCACACCATAAAAAAGGAAGGCGAGATACAGGCAACAGTCATTACCGAGGAGTACGCGCTAGCGGGACTGTGTATCCAGCATCCACATCCATCAGCCGACCCACTAGCCAGGTCGGGGAGACAAAAACAAGGATAAGTTCATCATGAACACCACTGCTACCCTCTCGGCCAAACCCAGGCCAAACTTGCTGACCCGCTTTACCAATATCTGCGTGCGTTACGTAGAAAAGTGGATGCCGGACCCGTATCTGTTCGCCGTCATCCTGAGCTTGCTGGTTGTAGGACTGATTGCCCTGTTTGTCGATGGCGCCACCCCCGGAGGAATGGTGGATGCCTGGTATCGCGGGGTATGGGGTCCCAAAAGCATTTTCACCTTTGCCCTGCAAATGGTGCTGATTCTGGTAACGGGCTACACCCTGGCCGAAGCACCGCCCTTGAAACGCGCCATCATCTGGTTGGCCTCCCGTGCCCGCACACAAGTTGAAGGCGCCCTGTTGTGCTTTGCCGTGGGCGCGATCTTCTGCCTGCTGAACTGGGGCCTGGGTCTGGTGGCCGGTGCCCTGGTTGCACGCCAGGTTGCCCGCCGTCTGCCCAATGTGCACTTTGGTTATCTGATTGCCTCGGGTTATATGGGTTACCTGCTCTGGACTCAAGGTCTGTCCAGCTCGATTGCCCTGGCCAATACCGATCCCAACAGCCCCATCAACGTCATCCATCAACTGACCAGCATGACGGTGCCGTTCAGCCTGACCATTTTCCAGCCCTATAGCTGGATTCCAGTTGTGGCCCTGATCATCCTGCTGTTTCTGACGATCTGGCGCATGGAGCCCGACTACGCCTTACCACCCGACCCCGCCGTCTTTGCTGACATTGAAAAAGACCTGCCCAAAACCAAGCCCAGCACCCCAGCCGAAAAGCTGGAAAACCTGTGGATTCTGAATGTGCTGTTCTTTGCCGCGGGTATGTACTACTTCGTGCGCAGCGGTTTTGCGCTGAACATCTCATCCATGATCATGCTGTTTACCGTCACCGGTGCCCTGCTGCACTGGACGCCTATCCGCTTTATCAAATCCTTTGTCGAGTCCGCCAAAACGGCAGGCCCGCTGATTCTGCAGTACCCGCTGTATGGCGGCATCATGGGCTTGCTAGCCTATATCCCCATGGAAGGCGGTCGCGCCCTGGAAGAAATCCTGTCCTCCGCGCTGGTGACCGGGGCCAATGAATACACTCTGCCCTTCCTGACCTTTATCGCCTCCATCATCATCTCGCTGTTTGTTCCTTCCGGTGGCGGACACTGGGGTGTGCAAGGCCCCATCGCTGTGCAATCGGCCCTGGCCATTGGTCAGGACGGCCCTGCCTACCTGGGCCTGATGTCCATGGCCGTGGCCTTTGGCGAGGCGGTGGCCAATATGATCCAGCCCTTCTGGCTTTTGCCTGTGCTGGCCATTGCGCGCCTGAATGTACGACAAGTGATGGGCTTTACTGTCGTGGCCTTTCTGATTGGCACCGTCATTTTGACGATTGCTATTCTTATCGCACCCTTCACGATCTAAGGACGCGCCATGTCTGTGAATGATTTCGCTACCCGAAACAGGACATCCAGCCAGGAGGCAGCAGAGGCAGCAATTGCCCGCTACGAGCAAACCGAGGATCTGATTCAGGCCTTTGCCCATCTGGACAAGGAGCAGGTACGGCATGTCGCCCAAGAGCAGGAGAACAACACCGGCCCCTTGAAGGGGCTGGTCATCGGCATCAAGGATTTGATCAATACGGCGGACGCTCCAGCCACCTATGGTTCGCCCATTTATCGCGACAACCGCCCCACACAGGACGCTGCCATTGTGCAGGCCCTGCGTGCGGCCGGTGCCGTGCCTTTTGGCAAAACCGTCACCACGGAATTTGCGCTGTTCAGCCCTCCCAAGACACGCAACCCCTGGAATCTGGAGCACACGCCGGGTGGTTCGTCGTCCGGCTCGGCCGCTGCCGTGGCCGCCAATGTGGTGCCGGTAGCTTTGGGCACCCAGACAGCGGGGTCCGTGGTGCGCCCCGCCACGTTCTGCGGAATTTACGGCTTCAAACCCAGCTTCGGCGCCCTGCCCAGCAGCGGCTTGAAAACCATCAGTCCCTCTTTGGACACTTTGGGAATCCTGGGCCAGCGTCTGGAGGATGTGCGTCGTGTGTTCAACGCACTGCGCAGCACGCCGGAAGTATCGCAAGTCCTGCAGCAAGCCCCTTTGCGCCTGAGCTTTTTGCACACGCCCTGGTGGGAGGACATTGCCGAGGATTTGCGTGATCGGCTGGAAGCGACCGTAACTCACCTGAAAACGGATGACGGCCAGTTTGAAGTTCAGCTTAGCGACAGGGACAGTCTGTTTGGTGAACTGACCCACGCGCAGCAAGCCATCATGGGAGCTGAAGTACTGGCCCATTTAAGCCATGAACGCCAGCAACACCTGGAACTGCTCTCGCCTGCTTTGCAGACTTATCTGGATAAATGCGCACAGACTCAACCTGCCGAACTGATTCAGGCTCAAGGCCTGATCAATCAGGTCAAGCGCCAACCCGAGCTGATCTTCGGCGACGCAGACCTGATCCTGAGCGCCGCCGCCTTGGGCGAGGCTCCCACACGCGACACCACGGGCGATCCCGTGCTGTGCCGTGCCTGGACGGCATTGGGCATTCCATGCATCAACTTGCCCATCGGCTTTGGCAGCCACGGGCTTCCTTTAGGACTGCAAGTGGCTGCCCGCCCTGGGCAGGATGACCTGCTACTGGAAGCGGCCACCCGCATTGCCCATCGCCTGGGCACATTAACTATCGCGCTGCCTGAACTCCGATCCTGAAGGGTCGGGCAGCTTACTCAACGGATCACATCGACAGAGGTAGGACAGGGAAACCCAATGACGGACAGCAACTGGAATCTTAAGAATCAAGCCCGCCAGCAAAGACTGCAACGTGCCAGCCGCGCACTGGGAGACTCTTTGCAAGGCAAGATATGCAGCACGGATAAAGCCAGCAGCTTGCTGGAAGCCGTATTACAAGTAGGAGATCGAGTATGTCTGGAAGGCAATAACCAGAAGCAGGCCGACTTTCTGGCCGACGCACTGGTGGGAGTCGACCCAGCGCAGATTCATGACCTGCACATGGTGCAATCCGTGCTGGCCTTGCCCCAGCATCTGGATGTGTTTGAAAAAGGCATTGCCAACCGCCTGGACTTCAGCTTTTCCGGCCCGCAAGGTGCGCGCCTGGCCAGGCTGGCCTCGGCAGGACGACTGAACATCGGTGCCATTCATACCTATCTGGAGTTGTTTGCCCGTTACTTTGTAGATTTGACCCCGAATGTCGCGCTCATCGCGGCCCAGGCCGCCGATGAGCACGGCAATCTGTACACCGGCCCCAATACCGAGGACACCCCGGCTATTGTGGAAGCCACCGCTTTTTCCGGCGGCATTGTCATCGCCCAGGTCAACGAGCTGGTCGACAGCCAGACCACCCGCCTGCCACGCGTGGACATTCCCGCCGACTGGGTGAACTTTGTCGTGCCCGCTCCCCGCCCGCACTTTATAGAACCGCTGTTTACCCGTGACCCAGCCCAGATCAGCGAAATCCAGGTCTTGATGGCCATGATGGCGATCAAGGGCATCTACGCGGAATACGGTGTGCAACGCCTGAACCACGGCATCGGTTTTGATACCGCCGCCATTGAATTGTTGCTGCCCACTTACGGCGAATCACTGGGCCTGAAAGGCAAGATTTGCCAGCACTGGGCCTTGAATCCGCATCCTGCCCTGATCCCGGCCATCGAAGCCGGTTGGGTGCAATCGGTGCACTCCTTCGGCTCCGAGCTGGGCATGGAAAACTATCTGCGCGCCCGCTCCGATGTGTTCTTCACCGGCCCGGATGGCAGCATGCGCAGCAACCGCGCGTTCTGTCAGGCGGCTGGCCACTACGCCTGTGACCTGTTCATCGGCTCCACCTTGCAGATCGACCTGCATGGCAATAGCTCCACCGCCACGCTGGGCCGTATTGCCGGTTTTGGTGGCGCACCCAATATGGGCGCGGATGCACGTGGTCGTCGCCACGCCAGCCCCGCCTGGTTGAAAGCCGGGCAAGAGGCACGCCAAGGACGCCAAGGTGCAGCCGGTACGCCACGTGGTCAGAAGCTGGTGGTGCAGATTGTGGAAACCTTCCGCGAACACATGACGCCCGCCTTTGTGGACACCCTGGATGCCTGGACCCTACAGGAGCAGACCGGCATGGATCTGCCGCCCATCATGGTGTACGGCGACGATGTCACTCACATCCTGACAGAAGAAGGCATCGCCAATCTCTTGCTGTGCCGTACCGACGAAGAGCGCGAACAAGCCATACGTGGTGTTGCCGGCTATACGCAAGTGGGCCTGGGCCGAGATGCCCGCATGGTGGAGAACCTGCGCGATCGCGGCATCATCCGTCGCCCTCAGGATCTGGGCATAGACCCACGCCAGGCCACCCGCAATTTATTGGCCGCACGCAGCATGCGGGATCTGGTTCAAGCCTCCGGCGGGCTGTATCAACCTCCGGCACGCTTCCGTAACTGGTAATAGCCCGCCACGCTATTTGCATTAGGAGATCACGATGACAAACATTCCTCACGGCCTGGAAACTCTGGCCTATAGCTTCAAAGGACAAGAGCCTATTGGCACCTTCCAGCCTGTGCTGGTGGGCGTGGTAGGTTCGGGCAATCTGGAAGTGCTGGCCGAGCCCAAGGACAGCGCCGAATGCACCATCCATATTCATACCTCGGCACGTGGTTTCTCCACGATCTGGGATGCGGTGGTGCGGGACTTTCACCAGCGCCATCCGCTGGCCGGTATTCACTTTGACATTAACGATATGGGGGCCACCCCTGCCGTAGTCAGTCTGCGTTTGGACCAGGCCGCCAGCGAAGCCCTGGCACGCAGCCAAGCACAAGGAACACAGTCATGAGCAGTTATCTGGAATGTTCTGCCCGCCAGCGCGTTCAGGCTCTGTTTGACGCCAACAGCTTTCACGAATGGCTGCCGCCTGCACAACGTTTAAGCAGCCCCCATCTGGCCCAGTTGGGAGTGCCTTCTTCCTTTGATGATGGCGTGGCTATCGGCCGTGCTTTGCTGGAGGGGCAGACCGTGTATGTGGCGGCGCAGGAAGGCGAATTCATGGGCGGCGGTGTGGGCGAAGTCCACGGCGCCAAGCTGGTGGGCCTGCTGCATCGAGCCATGACTGACCGTCCTGCAGGCGTAGTCCTGCTGCTGGAGTCCGGTGGTGTGCGTTTGCACGAAGCCAACGCCGGTTTGATTGCCGTCTCGGAAGTGATGCGCGCCCTGCTGGACACGCGTAATGCCGGAGTGCCTGTGATTGCTTTGGTCGGCGGGCAAAACGGTTGCTTTGGAGGTATGGGCATTGTGGCCCGCTGCACCAACCACCTGATCATGAGCGACGTCGGCCGTCTGGCCATGTCCGGCCCGGAAGTGATTGAAGCCTCCCACGGAGTCGAAGAATACGACTCCAAGGACCGCGCTTTGGTCTGGCAAACCAGTGGCGGAAAACACCGCTGGCTGACTGCCGATTGCGACGACCTTGTACCGGACACCGTGGCCGCTTTCCGCGCCGCTGCCGTACAAGGCTTGAAGAATCCAGCTCGTGGTCCCGTCACCCTGGAAGAGCTGGAACAGGAACATCAGCTGCTGGCACACCGCGCAGCCCTGCTGCCTGTGGAGCAATGGGACCAAACTGAAAATCAGGCCCAAGCCTTGTGGCAAGCACTGGGGCTGGAACAAAGCGATCAAGTCGGGCAGATGGATGCTGCAGCCGTCAAAGCATTACGCAGCCAGGAGGCGCTGTCATGAAATGGGAAACACTGGTGCAATCGCTGTTCGATACGCAGCACAGCATTAGCGAACAGGATTTGTTCTTGCAGGGCGATGCCCAGTTTGATGGCGAGACCTTGGCCGTGATCGGCACGACGGAACACGCCCCCATCGGCGTGTCCCTGGCCTTGACCCAGGCACAGGCCGTGCTGGACACCATCAAGAACCATCCTGGCCGTAGCCTGCTGCTTTTGGTCGATACCCAGGGCCAGCAACTGCGCCGCCGCGATGAGCTGCTTGGCATCAACCGCGCCATGGCTCACTTGGGTATGTGCCTGGATCTGGCCCGACGCAAAGGCCACAAGGTCATTGGGTTGGTGTACGACCAGGCCCTGTCCGGTGGCTTCATCACCTCCGGTCTGATTGCCGATGCCTGCTATGCCGTGCCCGAAGCCGAAATTCGCGTCATGCGCATTCCTGCCATGGCCCGCGTGACCAAGCTGCCCGAAGCTATGCTGGAAGAGCTGGCGCAGTCCAATCCGGTCTTTGCGCCCGGCGTAGGCAACTACGTGGCCATGGGAGGCATTCAGTCTGTCTGGGACAGCAGTTCGCCAGAGCAACTGCGTGCTTCCTTGCGGGCGGCACTGGCTCAATCCAATGATCAGGATCGCCGCGCCAGCGATGGTGCCGAACGTGGTGGCCGCCGCCTGGCTGCCCAGATCATTGAACAGGTCTTGCAGGCATCCTGATGACAGCCCAACTGCTCGCTCGCCGTCACCACCTGATCACGCTGGACAACACAGCCTGGGATCAGGTGCTGGCTGATCTGGAGCCGACCAGCCACACCTGCCAGAGCCTGCGTCAATGGCAGACTCGGGGCTGGCCGCTGGTCGTCAGCCGTCAGCCAGGCGAATTGCGTAGCGGGCAGTTGCAAGTGGGCATTCCTTTACCGAGCGATTGGGGGCGGCAACGCCTGTCCCTGATCGTTCCCCAGAACCAGAGCCTGTCTTGGGGCAGTTTCCCCCCCGCCCATGAAGCCCAAACCTTATTGCCAGCCTCCTTGGCGCAAGACTGGCTGAGCTTATGCCAGCGTATGCAAGCACATGGCTGCACGGCTCAGGTCTATGGCAGTTATGGCTGGGAGCTGATCACAGGACAGGGCTATGTGCGTGAAGGTTCAGACCTGGATTTGCTGCTACCCGTGCAGAGCGCCACGCAAGCAGATCGTCTGGTGGAGCTATTAAGTGCAATCAGCGAATTGTCCGGTTTGCCCCGTCTGGATGGAGAGTTGCTGTTCCCGGATGACGCCGCCATTGCCTGGCGTGAATGGCAGCAATGGCGCAGCGGTGCCAGCAGCAAAGTGATGATCAAACGCACTCATGGTGTACGTATTCAGGCGCACTCGGACTGGCCCGAGCACGCTCCTGCTCCGGAGTCCTCTCATGCTGCTTGATGCCATTGAAACCAAAACATTGGCGCATCGCCCCACTGCCGCCGACTTCATGGATCCATCCCGTTCCTGGAGTTGTGCGGCCATAGGCCGTGCGGCGGTTCTGGCGCTGTATGACGAGCTGATTCTGGCTCCCAAACCGGGGCTGGTTTCCTTGCTCGACAGCGGCAGCCATGACGATATGGATGCCAGCACTTTTTATCGCAGTCTGTTTGCCCTGCGCCATTATTTTTCTGACATGGCGGCTCTGGGCCAACAGCGTGTTCCATTCAGCCAGCTGCAAACTCGCGGGATTGCAGCGGAGGCTCGCATGCAGGCGGCAACCGGGGGCATCAATACCCACCGTGGCGCCATCTTCATGCTGGGCCTGCTGTGCGCAGCCGCAGGCGCTTGCCTACCTTTTCGCACCCTGACTCCCGCCACGATTCGGGACCAACTTCAAACATTATGGGGGGCGGCTTTACAGGCCCGCAGCCTGCAAGCTTCGTCCGCACTGCCGGGCGGACGGGCGGTACGCCGCTATGGCTTGCGAGGCGCGAACCAGGAAGCAGCCCAGGGCTTTCCCACCTTGTTTGAAACGGCCTGGCCCGCCTGGCAAGTCGCTGTCAAAACTTTGTCTCCGCACAGCACACCAGTGGCAGAACAGCAATTGCAAACCGTGGGTCTGCATACCTTCTTTTCTGTTATGGCGGTCCTTGACGATAGTAATCTGGCCCATCGTGGCGGACTGGAGGGGCTACACTACGCGCGCCGCTGCGCCATGCACTACCTGCAAGCAGGCAGTGCATTCAGCCCCGATGCGGTGCAACGCGCGCAAGCCTTGCATCAAGCCTTCATGAAGCGTCGCCTGTCCCCCGGGGGCGCAGCCGACACCCTGTCGGCCTGCTGCTGGCTGGATCGCTTGCAAGCCTATGCACCCGGCAGTGCCAGCCAGCGTCGCCCTACTGGAGCCTGACTATGAAAATCGCCCTGCTGTTTTCCGGGCAAGGCATGCAATACGCAGACATGCTGCCCTGGATGAACCCGGCAAACCCCTTGCTGCTGCAAATGCAGGAACAGTTGCACGTTCCCGATTGGCGCGCTGCCATGCGCGACACCCGTTGGGCCAGCACCAATGCCCATGCCCAAGTTGTGCTGACAGCTTGCGCCTTGGCCGCTTGGCAGGAATTGCAGGAGCACGTCCCTGCTCTGCAAACCTCCAGGCGATCTTTGGTGGCCGTGGCGGGCTACAGCATTGGTGAACTGGCAGCCGCTTGTGTAGCGGGTGTGTTATCTGCCAGTAATACCATCCAGCTCGCCGAACAAAGAGCCGCCTTGATGGATAAAGCCGGGGCCGGACAGGACAGCAGCATGCTGGCGATAAGTGGGGTTTCAATCCGGACGATTGAACAATGGTGCCAAGCACACGGCGCTGCCCTGGCCATACGCAATGGTCCTGATAGTGCTGTCTGTGCGGGACCACGTGACAAGCTTGCTGCCCTGGAAAAATTCGCTCAAGAACAAGGGGCACGTTGCACACCCCTGGCCGTGAATATTGCCTCCCATACCCATTGGATGAGCAGCGCATCCCAGGCCTTTCAAGAGCAACTGAATCAAAGCGAACTGACTGCCCCGACCTTGCCTTGGCCCACCAATGCCGGTGTATGGGTGCATAACGCCACTACCGCTGCCCAGGCCTTATCAGCGCAGTTGATGCAAACCGTGCAATGGGACTCCTGCATGGAGCAGATTGAAGAGCGACAGCCCAATGTGGTGCTGGAGATTGGTCCGGGCCGCAGTCTGGCGACCATGTGGAATCAACGCTATCCGGAGATTCCTGCGCGCGGTGTGGATGAGTTCCAAACCCTGGATGGCTTGCAACGCTGGCTGTCTCGCTGGGCTGGATAAACACAAGACAGCGGCTTGCACAGACCCGCATCAACCCGACGTCGGCCCTTCTTTTTCCAACTGAGTACGCACGATCCGGCAGGCCCGTAACAAGCTCAACACATTCGGGCTGCGCTCGCGCGACTTCATGCACACCAGGCCGATACGCTGTGAATGTCGATACTTCGGCTCCAGGCTCAGCCACTGAATCTTGTCAGAAAAAACCGCTTTGGCTCGCGCAGGTAAAAGGGAGCATCCCACACCACCACTGACCAGGCTCATCAAGGAAAAGATGTCTCCGGTGCGCATCACAATATCGGCATCAAACCCAGCTTTGGCCAACATGCGCTGCATATCCCGCCCCGTTGCAAAATCATCGGTCAGCGACACAAAACGTTCCTTGGAACAACGCTCCAGATCCACCACGGACGAGTCCGATCCTTGCCAATCCATGGGAGCAGCAAACATCAGTTCATCATCAAAAATGGGCAGCACTTCCAGATCATCCGGTTGCTCCTGTGGCAACTCGATCAGGGCTGCGTCAATATGACCACCCCGCAACTTTTGCAGCAGCTTCTCGTTGGAGTCCAGCACCAGATCAATCTGCAATAAAGGCTTGTGAACCTTCAGCTCTACCAAAAGGCGCGGCACCAAACGTATCGTCAGCGAATACATGGAGCCTATGCGCAACTGATCCGACGAATACCCCCCGGCTTCGCGGGCAGCATCAATGCCATGCTGCAAGGTACGTATGGTTTCCTTGGCCGCTTCGGCCAGCTCGCGCGCCGACTCCTGTGGCACCAGATTGCGGCCTTCCTGCAAGAACAGCGGGCAGCGCAACCCTTCCTCCAGGCTTTTCAAGGCCCGATGCACGCTCACCGCACTGGTGCCCAATTGTTCAGCGGCACGGGCAATCGTGCCGGCTTCCAGAAAAGCCAGCAAAACTTCCAGGCGTCGTACCGTGATTTTTTCGTCGATCAGAAACATCGTGAGGGCAGGTGGAAAAACAGCGCCAGAGCAAAGAGTACAGTATGGGAGAAGCCCGCAGTAAGTCCAATGCAGGCTAACCCGAAAAAAATGCCCCAAGCCGCTAAAAGCAAGGCTTGGGGCATTCATACTTTCTATCGGAACCGCATGGGCTTGAAGCCTGCAGGACACGGTTCAAAGCCGGAGTCAGGCCTTGAACCCATCATGTTCATGCAGCCTTTTTCTCGCCAACCGACTGCACGATTTCACGTACTGGAACGGGCGTCTGCAAACCAGCCTGATTCAGCACTTGGACCGCACGGCGGAACAGATCAAAACGGGCATCCCAGAAGTCAGCAGCATTGATCCACGCACGCAGATTGACGGTGATTACGCTGTCCTTGTACTCCATGACCATGACCAAAGGAGCCGGGTCTTTCAGCACCTGAGGATGTTCATTGAGCAGGTCTTGCAGCAGCTTGATGGCCAGGTCCAGATCATCGCCATAACGTACGCCCACCCCGAAGTCCAAACGACGAGTGGTGTTACGGCTGTAATTGATGATAGGGTTGCCCCAGATCAGGCTGTTGGGCAGCGTAAATTGAATGCCATCCACTTGCTCAAAGCGGGTCAGGAACAAACCCACTTCCTGCACGGTGCCGTCACCTTTACCAACAACCGACACAAACTCGCCCGCACGCAAGGGACGCAGCATCAGCAACATGATGCCGGCGGCGATATTTTGCAGTGTGTTCTGCAAGGCCAAGCCCACCGCCAAACCGGCGGCACCCAGTACCGCGATAATGCTGGCGGTCTGCACACCAAAACGGGCCAACACGGCAATCAGCACAAAGATGCGGATTGTCCAGACCGTTACGGACTGGGCCATAGGCACAATCGTCGGATCCACTCGAGGCGAGCGGGCTGCCATGCGCTTGATGGCACGACCGGCGACGGCAGACAGCCACCAGCCAATAATCAGAATCAACAAAGCAATCACGACGTTGAGCGCAATCGCGACAACGGCTGGAAACTCTGTCATCCAGGCTTGCAATTTTTCCACGTTTCAATCTCCTCAATTAAAAGGCAAAGCACCGAAGGGACTGGCCGCCAAGGGTAAACATTGCTAGTGCGCATCATAGCCTTGGGACGGGTCTGAACCCAAGTTGAGCAAGCCCACCATCTTATCCCCGAAAACTGTGGATAGCTCATAGGAAAAACTGGGCAAATCAGAAAAACCTTCCGTAGTATCAGCCACTTGAAAACCACGAACAGAAAACATCCAAATCCGGAAACAGACGCCAGCTTATCCCCATAAAATGTGGACAAGTCACAGGATAAACCGTGAATCACTGCACTTATCCCCGTGCAATCAAGCACTTAGAAATGGCGAGCAGAGAATCGACAATTCTTTACCATTTTTTTCCTCGGGCAAGCCTCTGCTTGTTGAAAACCGGCTTATCCACAAAAGATGTGCATAAAAATAGGGAAAACCCCTGTATTAGCAAAAAATAGGCTTATAAAACAATCACCTAAGTAGCCAGGTCAGGGATTCACCATTTTGCACCTGTTCAAGCCGGTACGCGCCACAGGGAAGCCAGCCAATGCTGCTCCTGCGGCGGCCTGTCTGTGGGGCGATAAAAGTGATCGATATACTCAAAGCCCGCTTGCTCCAGACGCTCTGACCACTGCTCCCAACTGTAGTAACAACCATAGCGCTGACCATTCCAGCCTTCTTGCCCCTGACCACGCGGATTGGAAGAAAACAGCACGCCGCCAGGTCGCAGGCTATGACGCAAGGCCGTCAACACAGCTGGTAATTCGGCACTGGGTATATGGAATAAAACCGCATTGGCAAACACGCCATCAAAAGCCGCAGCGGGCAAATTCAAATCCAGAAAGTCCTGATGCAGCACCGGCAAGCCAGTTTGCTGACGAGCCATCTCCACGAAAGCCGCACAGCCATCCAGGCCCACCGGGCGGTGACCCATGGCCTGAAACGCGACCAGATCCCGCCCCGGTCCACAGCCCAGATCCAGAATATCCACAGGCCCCGGCAAGCCGATGGCTGCCAACAAAGCATCGCGATTCTGGCTGACATCATGGTCCCACGTGCCGTCCCGATAAGCCTGCGCATGGTCCTGGTAATGATTGACGGTGCGACGACTGGTTTCTTTCATCTGAACATCCTTGCCTATGCTATGGGTTTACTTGACGCTGCCTAACGATGGATCGACTATATCCTGAGTCCAATTTGAATCTGATGCCATGAAGCCAAGCTATCCGCTCTCCGTCCTAGACCTGTCCCCTATTGTTCAGGGCTCTACCCCGGCCCAGTCCTTTCGTTGTTCGGCGGACATTGCCCGTCATGCCGAGCAGTGGGGCTATCACCGTTACTGGCTGGCCGAACACCACGGCATGCCCGGTATTGCCAGTGCAGCCACTTCAGTTCTGATCGGGCACATTGCCGGTCAAACCAGCCGCATTCGTGTGGGCGCGGGCGGCATCATGTTGCCCAACCATTCCCCTTTGGTGATTGCTGAGCAGTTTGGAACGCTGGCCTCCCTGTACCCCGGCCGTATTGACTTGGGCCTGGGTCGTGCCCCTGGCTCCGACCCCGAAACCGCCCGCGCCTTGCGCCGCAATCTGAACAGCGACCCCGACCAGTTTCCGCGCGACGTGCTGGAACTGATGGACTATATGTCCGACGAGCCGCGCAACCGCATCATGGCCGTGCCCGGTCGCGGACTGAATGTGCCGGTCTGGATTCTGGGCTCCAGCCTGTTTGGTGCTCAACTGGCCGCCGCCTTGGGCTTGCCCTACGCCTTTGCTTCGCATTTTGCACCTGCTCAATTGATGGATGCTATTGAGGTTTACCGCCGTCAGTTCCAGCCTTCCGTGCATCTGGAAAAACCGTACGTCATGCTGGGCTACAACGTCTTTGCCGCCGACACGGAAGACGAAGCCAAGCTGCTGGCCTCCTCCTGGCAACAGTCTTTTGTGAACCTGCGCAGTGGTCGTCCCGGCCAGTTGCCACCGCCCGTACGCGACTACTACGAGCAATGCAGCCCACCCGCCCAGCATCTGCTGGACTCCCTGCTCAGCTGTACGGCCATTGGCAATCCGGAACAAGTGCTTGAACAGATGAAAGGCTTCATTCAACTGACCGGCGCCAACGAACTGATGCTGAACGCCAATATCTTTGACCATAACAAGCGCTTGCGCTCCTACGAGATTGCCGCCGAGCTGCGCGGCAGTCTGGTATGAACCCACGCCATCTTCAGGAGACCGCACTGCGCTACTTCCAGGAAGTAGCGCGTTGTGGCTCTATCTCGCAGGCGGCCAGCAATCTGCATGTGGCCACATCGGCCATCAGCCGCCAGATCAGCGGACTGGAAGAAAACCTGGGTATGGCCTTGTTCGAGCGCCATGCCCGTGGCATGAACCTGACCGCTGCGGGAGAACTGCTGCTGGCCCATGCCCGTCGCAGCGCCATGGATGCCGAGCGCACCTTGCACGATATTGCCGCCTTGCAAGGGCTGCAAACCGGCCTGATACGCATCGCCTCCTCTGAAGGTTTGGCCGCCCAGCTACTGCCGCAGTGCATCGCACAATTTCGTGAAAAGCATCAGGGCATCCGCTTTCAGCTGGACGTACTGCCACCACACCGCATCACCATGCTGCTGCTAAGCGGCCAGATTGATATAGGCATCAAATTCACCCAGACGGCTGAAAAAGACATCAAGACCTTGTTCCGCCGCGATGCGCCCGTCATGGCTCTGGCGGTTCCCGGCCACCCGGTCACCCGTACCGAACGCATCAGCCTGAAAAGCCTTCTGGCACACCCTCTGGCCTTGCCCGGCCCCGACACCACCGTGCGGCAAATGATGGATGTGGCCTGCAGCGCACAGAACCTGAGTCTGGACCCGGTATTCAGCAGCAATCACATGCAGTCTCTGCATCAATTTGCCTTGTCCGGCGCAGGCGTGACGGTGTCGGCCTTGCTCTCGGCTCGTCACCTGATTGAGCAAGGTTTGCTGCAAGCCAGTTTCATTCATGAACGCGGCTTGCTGAATCGTCAAATTGAAGTGCAGGCCCTGGCTGGCCGCCGCTTGCCCTCAATTGTTCGCCGCTTTCTGGACGAGTTGCTGCCGCAGCTTGAAGTCGACCCGCAAGCCTTGCCAAAATAGCAACGCTGACCTGCTTATTTGTTGCTGGTTCGGCATCATCGCCTTTCCTATCATCTCTTGATTGAGGAGATAGCCATGACAAGACCCAGCAACGCCGCAAGCAATGCGCAGCCCCCATCGACCCGTCGCCCCTGGCGGCGTCTTGCCCAAACCTTATTAGGTGCTGTTCTGGCCGTCAGTAGCGTGGCGGCCCATGCCAGCGATTGGCCTGATCGTCCCATTCGCCTGATCGTACCCTTCCCCACTGGCGGTGCCACCGACGTCATCAGCCGCCTGATTGCCGAAAGCGCGGCCAAAGCGATGAACGCCAACATCATTGTGGACAACCGCACGGGCGCGGGCGGCACGATTGGTTCAGGCGAAGTCGCTCGCAGCAAGCCCGATGGCTACACCCTCCTGTTCACCACCAGCAGCACCCACGCGATTGCTCCGCACCTGTACAAGTCCCTGCCCTACGATGCAGACAAAGACTTCACCCCTATCGCCCATTTGGGCGATGCCGCCAGCGTCTTGCTGGTGAACCCGTCCGTACCCGCACAAACGCTGCCAGAGCTGATTGACTATGCTCGCGCCCATCCTGATGAGTTGAACTACGCCAGCAGTGGTAATGGCACCATCGTGCACCTGGGCACCGAAGCCTTTTTGAATCAGGCCAATATCGTCATGTCCCACGTTCCATACCGCGGAACTGGTCAGGCCATTAACGATATGCTGGGCGGCTCCATTCATGTTTTACTGGACGCCATCCCCACCGGGATGCCCTATGTGAACAGCGGCCAGTTGCGCGCCCTGGCAGTAACCGGCCAGCAGCGCTCGCCGCTGGCACCCGATTTGCTCACCTTTCAGGAGTCCGGCCTGCCGGGCTATGAGTCGGTGACCTGGTTTGGCCTGTACGCCCCCGCAGGCTTGCCCGACGAAATTCGTGACAAGGCTTATGAGGCTTTTTCACATGCCGTTCAGGACCCCAAAGTACGCTCGCGCCTGCAAACATTGGGCGTGGACCAACCCCGCAGCACCAGCCGAGAAGAATTTATCTCTCTGGTCCGCGAGGACAGCGCACGCTGGCAAGGCCTGATCCAACTGACTGGAATACAGATTCAATGAACAAGACTGACACCTGTATGGACTGGAACAACCCCTACCCGTCCGCCCGCTCTGCGGTACTTGGCCAGAACATGGTCAGCACCTCCCACCCCTTGGCCGCGCAAGCGGGCCTGCGCATGTTGCAGGCTGGTGGCAATGCCGTCGATGCCGCCCTGGCGGCCGCCATCACACTGACTGTGGTCGAACCCACGGGTTGCGGGATAGGCAGTGATGCCTTTGCCATCGTCTGGGACGGCAAAGAACTGCATGGCTTGAACGCCTCCGGGCGCTCTCCCCGTGGCTGGTCGCCGGATCGTTTCAAAGGCCAAGCCACCATCCCCGACAAGGGTTGGGAAAGTGTCTCCGTTCCCGGTGCGGTCTCTGCCTGGGCCGAGCTATCCAGCAAGCTGGGCCGTCTGAGTCTGGAGCAAGTGGCCGCCCCCGCGATTCATTACGCCCGAGAAGGCTTCCCGGTCTCCCCCATAATCGCGCGCTTGTGGGAGCTAGGTCGTCAGCGTCTGGGCGATCAACCCGGTTTTGCCGAAGCCTTTTTACGTGATGGCAAAGCCCCAGTCGCTGGTCAGTGGTATCAGAACCAGGACCAGGCCAATACGCTGGAACGCATTGCGGCCACCCAGGGTCAGGACTTCTACACCGGCGAGCTGGCCAAACGTATTGCCGACTTCTCCCGCCAGCATGGCGGCGCCATGGATGAGCAGGATCTGGCCGAGCACCGCGCGAACTGGTGCGGCACCATCAGCCATCCTTTTGCCCAGTCCGTGATTCACGAAATCCCGCCCAATGGACAAGGCCTGGCGGCCTTGATGGCCTTGGGCATCATGGAACAAGCTGGTGTGGGCCAGCAGCCGCTGGACCATATCGACACGGTGCATTTGAGCATTGAAGCCATGAAGCTGGCTTTTGCCGATCTGTACGAGCACCACGCAGATCTGGAGCACATGATTCATCATCCCGAGCATTTGCTGGACCCGGCCTATCTGCGCGAGCGCGCCGCCCTGATTCAGATGGACAAGGCAGGCGACCCCAAGCACGGCCTGCCTGGCCCCTCCGGCACGGTCTATGTCACCGCCGCCGACTCCAGCGGCATGATGGTGTCCCTGATCCAGTCCAACTACATGGGTTTTGGTTCCGGCGTCGTCGTTCCCGGCACCGGCATCAGCATGCAGAACCGTGGTCATGGCTTTACCCTGCGCCCCGGTCATGTGAATGAAGTGGCCGGTGGCAAGCGCCCTTCGCACACCATCATTCCGGCCTTTGCCATGAATGCCGATGGCACCCCTCAAATGTCTTTTGGTGTGATGGGTGGCCCCTTCCAGTCGCAAGGCCATATGCAAATGGCACTGCGTGTTCTGCTGTACGGTCAGAACCCGCAGGCCGCTGCCGATGCCCCACGCTGGCGCGTGACGGGTGGCCGTGGGGTGGCGGTAGAACCCACTTTCGATCCGGCGCTGGTTCAGGCCTTGCGCGAGCGCGGTCATGAAGTCGTCGTTGAACCCGGCAGCGGTGTGTTCGCCTTTGGCGGTGCACAACTGATTCTGCGTCAGGGCAATCATTACGTGGGCGGCTCCGACCCACGTAAAGATGGTCAGGTGGTGGCTTACTAAGCCTATTTGCCTTCCAGAGATCACTGCCACTTTCTGATTGGGGTCTGGATAAGAACATCCAGACCCCAAATACCTTTGGGCCTCCCTATCTCTATTCAGACAAACCACTCGACGAAACAAAGACACGCTCACCAAGGCCCCATCCCTTCAGCCCCCTTCAAGGCTCAGCCCGGTCCACCAAAGAGCCAGGCACAGCCCCCAAAGCAGACTCCAGCATCGACTTGGCTCACTAAACGTACACCGTGGTCAATATCTGACACTTTCCCTACACAAAGACTGTGTTTTTATCAGGTTTTCTTCAGCCAGACAGAATGACTGCTGTACCATCAAAAATTGCCGCTTCATACCCCGGAAGCGGTTTTCTATTTGTCTAAACGGCCCTGTCATCCAGAGGGCCGTACGCTGGAGCCCATTCGGTGCTGTCATTCTTTGAACGTCGATTAGATCCCTATCCCGAACAACACGTCGCCCCTCCTCCCAAAGGATTTTTCCCCTTCATCTGGGCCTGTACGAAAAATTCACGCGGCTGGATTGGCTTGATGACCGTAACCTCGATTGGCCTGTCGGCCTACGAGGCCATGCTGTTTGCCCTGCTCAGCTATATCGTGGACTGGCTGCCCTCGATTGAACCTGCCCAGTTCTGGAGCCAGCAGGGTGGCACGCTGTTGACCATTGCCGCTGTTCTGCTGGGCAGCGTCGTGCTGATCAGCCTGCATACGCTGGTCATGCACCAGGTACTGGCCATCAACTTCCCCATGCGCCTGCGTTGGCTGTTTCACAAGCTGATGCTGAATCAGAGCATGTCCTTTTACGCGGACGAGTTTGCCGGTCGCATCACCACCAAGATCATGCAA
Source organism: Alcaligenes sp. GCM10023179 (assembly GCF_042653705.1). NCBI lineage: Bacteria > Pseudomonadati > Pseudomonadota > Betaproteobacteria > Burkholderiales > Alcaligenaceae > Alcaligenes > Alcaligenes sp. GCM10023179. Next base: position 240,405 of record NZ_JBHSIQ010000002.1, read on the forward strand.
ACCGCTCTGGCGGTGCGTGAAACTCTGTTCATGGCCGTGGAAGTGGTCGTGGGCATGAGCGCCTACCTGATCGGTATTCTGATTCTGGCAGGCAGCTTTGACCGCCTGCTGATCCTGCCCTTCCTGCTCTGGCTGGTAGGCTACGCTTTGGCCTGCGTGTACTTTGTGCCCCGTCTGGGCAAAGTCGGGGCTGAACAGGCCGACGCCCGTGCGCTGATGACGGGCCGTATTACCGACGCCTACACCAATATCAACACGGTCAAGTTGTTTGCACACACACGCCGTGAAGCTGACCATGCCAAGAACGCGATGCGCCGCTTCCAGGAAACCGGCCATGCCCAGATGCGTCTGATCAGCATGTTTGAAGTGACCAACCATGTGCTGGCTACTGTCTTGCTGATCAGTTCGGCAGGCCTGGCCTTGTACTTGTGGTCGATTGATCAATCCACAGCCGGTGTAGTGGCGGCCGTCATTGCCATGGCACTGCGTCTGTCCGGCCATTCCCATTGGCTGATGTGGGAGCTGACCAATCTGTTCGAGAACGTAGGCACGATTCAGGACGGCATCAACACCTTGACGCAAAAACCCACGGTGGTAGATGCTCCCGATGCCAAGCCCCTGCAAATCGAGCAAGGTCGCATCGAATTCCAGGACGTGAGCTTTGCCTACCGCGATAAAAGCCGTCAGGTGATCGACAAGCTCAATCTGGTGATCAAGCCGGGCGAGCGCGTTGGTCTGATTGGCCGTTCTGGCGCGGGCAAGTCCACGTTGGTCAACCTGCTGCTGCGTTTCCATGATGTGGATAGCGGCACCATCCGCATTGATGGCCAGGACATTGCCCACGTCACGCAGGACAGTTTGCGTGCTGCCATTGGCATGGTGACGCAGGATACCTCCTTGCTGCACCGTTCCATGCGCGACAACATTCTGTATGGCCGCCCGGATGCCAACAACGAGCTGCTGCATATGGCGGTAGAGCGTGCCGCTGCTGCCGACTTCATCCCGCAACTGCATGACCGCCAGGGCCGTGAGGGCCTGGAGGCACATGTGGGCGAGCGCGGTGTGAAACTGTCTGGCGGCCAGCGTCAGCGTGTGGCAATTGCCCGCGTCATGCTGAAAGACGCCCCCATCCTGTTACTGGATGAAGCCACCAGCGCGCTGGACTCCGAAGTGGAAGCCGCGATTCAGGAAAGCCTCAACACCCTGATGCACGGCAAGACGGTAATTGCCATTGCCCACCGCCTGTCCACCATTGCGGCACTGGACCGCTTGATTGTGCTGGATCAGGGCCGCATCATCGAGCAAGGCAGCCACCAGGAATTGCTGGAAAAAGGTGGTTTGTATGCTCGTTTGTGGGCACGTCAAAGTGGTGGCTTCCTGGGAGAGACTGGCAAACAAGATAGTTAAAACGTGTCACTTGCTTGCAAAAAAAAACTGACGTTACATCTTTGTCCCATTAGAATTTCGAAAGATCAAACTTCGCCGTGCTTGCGGCGAAGTTTTTTTTCAACTTATTCAGCCCATACATAGAACAAGATTATGTTTTTAGTCTTCCCCGATTCCGCCGCCATTGCGGCACACCTGAGCGCCCGTCTTCAGGAAATTATTCGTCAGGATCCACAAGCGACTCTGGGTCTGGCAACCGGGGGGACCATGGAACCCGTCTACGCCCGTTTCGTACAGGACGTACGTGCCAATGGGCTGGATGTCTCCAAGATCAACAGCTTCAATCTGGATGAGTATGTGGGTCTGGCCGCAGCGCACGAGCAAAGTTACGCCTACTACATGCACCAGCACCTGTTCGGCCAACTGCCTTTTGAGGCTGCCCGTTTGCATCTGCCCAATGGCCTGACCCAAGAGCTGGAGCAGCACTGCCAGGACTACTCCGCCGCGATTGCGGCCAGTGGGGGTGTCGCCTTGCAATTGCTGGGCGTAGGCACCAACGGCCACATCGGCTTTAACGAACCGGGCACCCCTTTTGACAGCCGCACCCATGTGGTGGCCCTGTCCGAGCGCACCCGTATCGACAACAGCCGCTTTTTTGATTCCATGGACGAAGTGCCTGCATCGGCCATCACCATGGGGATTGCCGATATTCTGAGCGCCCGTGAAATTGCCCTGGTGGTCACCGGCGAGCACAAGGCTCGCACCATGCTCAATTACCAGGAAGGCGGTGTCACGCCCGAGCTGCCTTTCACAGCCTTGAAGCAGCACGCCAACACCCACATCCTGCTGGATGAGGCGGCTGCCAGCCTGCTAGACCCCAGCCTCTGCCACCGTCCCCTGATCAGCCAGGCTGCCTGAGCCAGCTTGCCAGCCCCCGCCCAGTGCTCGGAAGAGCGCCGCGCGGGATTGCAGACGTGCCTGCATCAAACTGACGCGCACATCCTGAGCGGCGTACAAGGTACGCTGCGCATCCAGTAAAGACAGCAAGGTTTCCGAGCCAGAGCGATAACGTGCTTCGGCCAGTTCAAACGCCAGCCTGGCTTGCTCCCACTCCAGCTCCATAGTCTGCGCCTGGGCATCAAGGCTATGCAGTTGTGCCAGCACGCCTTCCACATCCATATAAGCTTGCACAATGGTCTGCCGATACTGCGCCAGCCATTCCTGCAAACGGGCGTCGCTCAAATCCTTGCCCGCCTCCAGACGACCGGCATTGAAGATAGGCGCCACCAGCCCGCTGATCAGGCTGTAGACCGGATGGCGCAAGCTTTCTTCCCAATGATTGCCCGATGCCCCTGCCCGCGCCCCCAAGGTCAGGCTGGGATACATGGCAGCGCGCGCCACATGCACATCGGCATGAGCCGCTGACAACTGGGCCTCGATGCGCGCAATATCAGGGCGCTGCGACAAGAGCTGTGAAGGCAGACCTGCTTCCAGCTCCGGCACGTGCAAGCTGGCAATATCTTCCTGGGGCTCGGGCATGATTTCAGTACGGCCCAACAAGGTCGCCAGCTCCACCCGCGTGCGAATGGCCTGTTCTTCAATCACAAACAATTTGCGCTGTTGCGAAGCCAGCAATTGGCGTTGCTGTGCCAGCTCCAAAGGCGAAGCCGCCCCCGCCTGCAAGCGTGCTTCCAGCAGGCTCAACAAGCGTTGCGCAACGGCCAGGTTTTGACGGGCAATGGCCACGCGCTGTTTGTCGCCCAAGGCTTGCAGGCTTAAATGCACCACCTGCGCCTGCACGCTGACACGCAGCACATCCAGCTCGTAATTCGCCGCCTGAGCCAGGAACACGGCACTGTTGGCCTGGGCACGATTGCGTCCCCACACATCCAGCTCGTAGCTCATGAACACACCGGCCACATATTGCGAGCGAGAGTCTCCATGCGAGGAAGAAAACGGCGCATCTCTTTGCGCAGACAGATTGCCCTGCAATTCCGGCAGCAAACTGGCTCCGGCAATGCGTGCCTGAGCCTGCGCCTGCAAGATCCGGGCCTGGGCCTGACGCAGCACCGCCACGTCCTTCAAGGCTTCCTGCATCAGGCTGTTCAAGGCGGGGCTGTTATAAGCACGCCACCACTCCGGCTCTACCTGGGCCAGTACAGGACTGGGTGTCGCCTTGACTTGCTGTTGATACGCCTGGGGCAGCGTCGGCGGGGTCTTGTCCAGATCAGAGGACAAGGAGCCGCACGCTTGCAGCACAAGCGTGCTCATGGCCCCTGCTATCCATCGGTAATGAGCCATGCTTACTCCCCTGCCAAAGCCTGAACGGGGTCCAGCGCGGCCGCCGTTCGTGCTGGCATATAGCCAAAAACCATGCCCGTCACCACGGCGCAGCCAAAGGCGCCCAAGGCCGCCCGCAAGGAAAACACCACATCCACCCCACCAAAAATCAGGCCGATACCTACCACAGCACCAGCCAGCACGCCCAGGCAGCCACCTGTAATCGTCAACAAAACCGCCTCAGTCAGAAACTGGCGCATGATGTCACTTTGCCGTGCACCGGTTGCCATGCGTATACCAATTTCCCGCGTGCGTTCACGCACCGTCATCAACATTACGTTCATGACCCCGATGCCGCCCACCACCAAAGACACGGCGGCAATCAGGCCCAGCATCATGCTCATGGCCTGACGCGTGGAAGCCTCTGCCTGCAAGCGAGCCGCTGCATTCCCGATTGAAAAGTCTTCTCGCCCGCCATGACGCTGTGTCAGCAACTGACGCATGTCTTGTTCCGCTTCCAGAACGGTGGAACTGTCCTGCGCATCAATCACCACATAGTCGGGCTGCGTCTGGGCCTGATACACACGGGCACGCGCCGCGTGATAAGGCACAAACACCATATCGTCGTAAGCCTGCGCGCCCGAATCGGCACCGCGCTCCTGCATTACCCCGACCACCTCAAAAGGTGAATTGCCGATCAGGAGCTGCTGCCCCAACGGCACGTCCATATCGGGGAAGAATTGCTTGGCAGCACGATGTCCCAACACAACCAGGGGAGCCAGATCCCGGTCCTCGGCATCGGTGTAGTAGCGACCTTGTGCCAGCTGCCAGCGATGAATATCCGGCATGGTTTCATTGGCGGCAAACACATACACCTGGCGGTCCACGCTGCCACGCCGCACGGTAATCGGATCTCCAATCACCGGCATGACACGTCGTATCAACGGCAGCTCGCCAATCGCCTCCAGATCCTCTTCTGTCAGCTGTCCCTTGGCGACCCCATTGGGCGGTGATGAACTGCTCAAGTAAATGATCGTGGTCCCCATCGTGCCCATCTGATCCATGACACGTTGGCGGGCACCTTCGCCCACCGCCAGCATCACGATGACCGAGGCCACCCCGATGATCACGCCTAACAAGGTCAAGGCCGTGCGATGACGGTTAATGAACATGCTGCGCAAGGCGCTGCGGGTAGCATCCTTGATCTCCGAAACCCAGGGCGAGCGGCGGTGCTCGGGCGGTGGTAAAGGCTGTTCAAGCTTGGGCTCGTTGGCCGTTTCTGGGCGGCTATCCGAGAGGATGCAGCCGTCACGAATTTCAATAATCCGGTCTGCCATCGCCGCGACTTCATGATCGTGCGTAATCAGGATAATGGTGTGACCAGAGTTCGAGAGCTTGCGCAGCAAGGCCATCACTTCTGCACCACTACGCGAGTCCAGCGCACCCGTGGGTTCGTCGGCCAGAATGACACGGCCACCGTTCATCAAGGCACGAGCAATAGACACCCGCTGCTGCTGGCCGCCGGACAACTGATTGGGCCGGTTATCCAGCTTGTCCGCCAGACCTAGGCTACTGAGTAACTCTGCGGCACGTGCCACGCGCGCGCCCTCATCCATTCCCGCGTAAATGGCAGGCATCTGGACATTTTCACTGGCGCTTTCAGTCGGAATCAGGTGATAGCCCTGAAAGACAAAACCAAAGGTCTCACGGCGCAACTGGGCCAGTTCATCAGGACTGAGCTGTGCGACATCCCGACCTTGAAAAAGATAGGTGCCGCTGCTGGGTTTATCCAGACAACCCAGCAGATTCATCAGTGTCGATTTACCGGACCCCGAGGCCCCCACAATCGCCACAAACTCGCCCGGCTCAATACTCAAGCTGACATCGAACAGAACCTGCACAGCAGGCTTAGTGCTGGGCGGGCCGCCATAGATACGGTTAATGTCCCGCAGCTCAATCAAAGGAGGTGCAGCCCCTACCATTGCAGCCACCGCCAGCCACGCTCAGGAGTGAGCACCGCCAGAACAACGTGCTCCCCTTTAGCCAGCCCGTTCACGACTTGTACCTGGTGACGATTGCGCACTCCCAGGTCGACCGGCTTTTCCTGCACCTTGCCCCGCTCCAGCACCGGCACCGTAAAAGCATCAGGACCACGATCAGGGTCTGGGCGTAAAGCCACCAGGGGTATCAGTAAGGCCTGGTCAGCACGATCAATCTCAAACAGCACCTGCGCCGTCATCTGCGGCATCAATTCGCCGTCTTCATTGGCCACATCAAACAGCACCGTATACATGATGGCCTGTGTGGCAGTCGGTGCCGCCGCCGTGCTTTCATCCTGAGTGCTGCCCTCTGGCGCAGGCATGATTTGGCGAACCTTGGCCTGCCATTGACGCGCCCGCGTTTCGCCCTGCTCTCCCAGAGTCGTGAAGGTGACGGTCATACCGGGCTTGATACGACGAATATCGGCCTCAGACACGCTGGTCCACACCGTCATGGTGCTCAGGTCTGCAATGCGCAGAATATTGGGAGTTTGATACGTGGCATTCAGCGTCTGACCTTCACGAGCCTGCACGCCAATGACCGTGCCACTCATGGGCGCGTAAATGCGCGTATAGCCCAAGCGTGCCTCATCGGCTTTCAGCGTGGCCTGAGTCTGCTCCATCTGCGCTTGTACATGCGCTACCCGAGCCTGCGCAGTCGCCAGATTAGCTTGGGCAATCTGAATATCTTCCTGACGGCTGGCCTGCTGGCGCTCCAGTTGACGCTGGCGAGCCAATTGCTGACGCGCCAATAAAAGCTGAGCCTGCTGCTCGGCCAACTGGGCCCGGAACGCGGCCAAGGAAGCGCGGCCTGCATCGACGGTGGCTTGCTGCACACTGGGATCGATTTCCACCAGCAACTGGCCCTGCTCAACCTGATCGCCCGGCGCAACCGGCAAAGCCGTAATCTGCCCGGACACCTGCGCACCCACGTCCACATAGCGACTGGGCTTCAAAGTTCCCACCGCAGCAACGGTAGCGCGTATATCACTTTGCTCCACGGCCACCGTTTCAAACTGCTCTGAAGAACGCCCAGCCTGTGCGGCAAGCGCCCCCAGCACCAGCACCGCCACCAGGGCCAACGCCCAGCGGCGCTTTACTGCTTTGGACTTCATAACTAATCCCAAAAAACCGTAGATCTGCACCCGCCGTATCATGCGCGGCAGGTGATCAAAAAAACAAAAGTGGTCAAGAAGGCAGGTACTTGCTTAGACCAAAACCGGCTCCACGCTACTTAGCAGACAAGGAGGTTCCCACCTAAACGGTGCAGTCAAGCGGACAGGGCAAGAGGTCCTTTTTCAGGCCTTCCTTATAAAGACGTTTGAGAGCCCACTTTCCGGACATTTATTTTGTAAAAGTTATAGCGATGGGCTTGAGGTAAGGGCGTCAAACATTTGCTGGACGCCCTATGTGGTGGAGAACAGGCAGGACTGTGCCCCCTTGCCCGGTCCTTTCCTTAAAACTCCGCCGAGACACTCAGCATGAACGTGCGTGGCTGCGACAAGACCAGATAGCCATTATTGGGATAGCCACCGACCGAAGCCCAATACGCCGTATCGGCCACATTCTCGACACTGGCCCTGAACGTCATGGGCACACCGGAAATCTTGCGCTGATAGCTGGCCCCCAGATCCCAACGCACCCAACCTGGCACACGGATCGCATTGGCCGAATCCGCGTAACGGGCACCGGTTGCCAGCAACTGCGTATCCAGCGACAAGCCTGTCACCTGCGGCACATCCCAGGTTAGGCCCAGACTGCCTTGCCAACGCGGCACGCCAATCACGCGCTGACCTTCGCTCAGCGGGTCACCCGTGTTTTTCTGCTTGGTGTCCAAGGCGGTCACCCCACCCAGAATGCGCAGGGAGTCCGTCAACTGGCCGTAAAAGCTCAGCTCCAACCCGTTATGGCGATCCTTGCCCGCTTCCACAAAACGCAGATCGTCGTTCACCACACCACGCGGTTTGGTCGTGGTGAAGAAGGTCAGCCCACCGCCCATGGAACCGTTGTCGTACTTGATTCCCAGCTCTTTTTGCTTGGCCACAAAGGCCGACAAGCGCTGCCCGGCGTTTTGAACCGGCTGATTGTTAAAGCGAGTCGGTGCCAGATCGCCTTGCGCCAGGCTTTCCGTGTAGTTGCCGTACAAAGCCCATTCATCAGTCAGCTTGAACACCACACCCGCAGCAGGGCTGGTATGTTGCTGACGATCTTTGCGCTGCAAGGCCTGGGTGCCATAGTCATAGCTGCGCGTTTCCATGATTTGATGGCGCAGCCCCAACATGACTTCCAGCCTGTCGTCCCAGAGATACATCAGGTCGCCCAGGGTATAACTGGTCAGTTTGGTGCGTCCCACCAAAGCGGGTGAACCCAAATCTCCCCCGGTATAAGCGAAGGGTGACAAGGCGTGATTCACAGGATCATAAAGATTACTTTCCTGCACGCTACCCATAGCCCAGGCATTTTTCTCTTTGTGGTCATACAAAGAAGCAGCAGCGACCAGCTCATGCAACACAGGCCCGGTCTCAAAACTGGCTCGCAAACCCAACTCGCCTGTTTTCACGTCATCACGTCGGGAATTGTTGAAACGCGAGAAGGTGGTTTTTCCAGAAACGGCATCCGTTACCGTCTGAGTCGCAAGCTGATTTTTTTCCTTGCCATCTTTCATACCGAAAGCAGCCCACAGGGTCATGGAATCATTCAGATCATATTCCCCGCGTACCGTCCCAAAAATGGTTTTCTCATTAGAGTAGGTCCAGGGTTGGGCGAAGTTGCGCGTGTGCGAAGGCAAGCCCGGCAAAGCGGACAAGCCCGCCTTTAAAGCCACATTAGGCCGGACTTCACGCAGCTTATGTTCTTGATAGCCCAAGTCCGCCGACAAACGCACACGCTCACCACGCCAATCCACCCCTACTGTGTACAGGTCCAGACTGGTGTGCTCATTGTCGACCGCCGTATCACCACTGCGTTTGATGGCATTGATACGAATGCCTGCCGCATCATCGGCAAAACGACGCGCAATATCCGCCTTGATCTGGCTTTGCCCGCCACTACCATAACCTGCACCGACCTTGGTCAGCGGGCTCTCGCCAGCCCGTTTGGGCAGCACATTGATCGTGCCCCCAATACCACCGCCGGAAGGCGCGGCACCGTACAGAAAGCCACCTGCGCCATGCAGCACTTCAATACGCTCGGCCAGTTCGGCAGCCGTCGCTTGCCGGGGCAGCAAACCAAACAAACCGTTGTAGGCAATATCATCGGACGCCGTCAAAAAGCCCCGAATGAAAAAACTTTCCTGAAAATTGCCAAAACCACGGGCCACGCGCACGGAAGGGTCATGGCGCACCACATCGGCTACGGTCGACGCCTGCAATTGCTCGATATAGCGGCTGGTGTAGCTATTGACGCTGAAAGGCGAGTCCATGTTTTCAAGAGAACCCAATATCCCCACTCGCCCGCCGCTGGCGACCTGACCGCCCGCATACTCCGGCAACAAGCCCTGACGCGACGCATCCGCACTGGCATTAACGGTAATGGTGGACAACTCCTGCGGCTGGGCAACATCCCTCTGGTCTTGCGCCTGAGCCTGACAATGAAGAGCAAACAGAGACAGGACAAGAGAGCGTCCCAGGCAAGGCTTGAATAAGCTGGTCATCACGATTACCTATCAAGCCTTGATGTTCTTCAGGTCAATACGCACCACACTTTCGCGCTTGCTGGCTTTGTACTGCGGAGTGGAAGGAGCTTTAACGGTGACGTACAACTGGCTATCCGGGCCCAGCTCCAGGCTGTTGGGGTTATCAGGCAAGTTGTATTGCGCCTTGATCGCATAGCTGCCGCCATCCAGCACAGACACTTTGCCTTGCTCGCGGTGAGTCAAATACAGCTCGTCGCGATCAGCGTTATACAGGACATCCATGGCATCCCCCACCGGCAGTTCCTGCAGCAATTTGCCGTTGCGGGCATCCAGCACATACACGGTTTTCTGGTCTTTGGTCTCGGTCACGTACAGACGATTGCGGCTGGAATCCAGCGCAAAATTCAAGAGCAAGGCGGGTTTGGCGCCCGCCGGTTTCCAGCGCTGTTCGATCTTGTTGGTTTGGGTATTGATCACCATCACTTCGCCGTCGCCATTGGCGGCATACAGACGATGCGATCCCGAATCTATCAGCAGACCGGTCACCCATTTGCCTGCGTTTTCAATGGTGTCGATCAGTTCCAGATTACGATCATCCAGCACCCAGATCACGGCCGGCGCACCTACGGCCCCCACATATACACGGCCTTGCTGGGAGTCGTGACGAATCGTGCGTGGCCCCATTTTGGTGTCATCAAAACTGGTATTGCTAAAGCGGACTCGCTCCAGGCTCCCGTCCTCTTTCAGCTCAACTTTGGAGACGGCAGCAGCCAGACTATTGGTGACGTACAGGGTGTCGCCCGACGCGTTCGTCGCCAGGCCGAAGTTACTTTCATCGGTATAAATCGTCCCCTTTACATCCAGAGTGATGGGGTCCAGTTTATAGATCACACCACCCCGAACCGAAGGCGCACGCTCTGCCGAGGCCACATACAAGGACTTATCAAACGGGCTGTAAACCGTTTGATAAACCCCGTAAGCCAGATCCTTGCGCAAAGCCCCTTCTGCCGTAATTGACGTCTTTTGCGCCAGCTCCGGCGTCAAGGGCAGCGAGACCGACTCGGACGGCTGGGCATGGGCAAAAGATCCGGCACTTAGCAAAGCGGCAGACAAGACAGACAAAGCAAGGCGACGTGTGAACATTTCAATATCCCGTGTTAGAAATAGAAGTGATTATCATTTGTATTATTGCATTAAGCACTTCCATGCTCAAAATCGGGATATCCCTGCACCTTAAGGAGAAACACGCGGGACTAAATCAGCCGCTTCCCTATCCCCCACTTGACTGCCCTCGCTACAATATCGACTCAGCCGCCTTCTGGGCGGCCTTGTTGTTGAATTCCCTGACCTGTACTGCGCTATGACTTCTGCTGCCGATCTGTCCGCCCACACGCCCATGATGCGTCAATACCTTCAGCTCAAAGCGGAGGCTGGCTCGCATCTGCTGTTCTATCGGATGGGGGACTTCTATGAGATGTTCTACGCCGATGCCGAACGCGGCGCACGCCTGCTGAACCTGACGCTGACCAAGCGCGGTTCCTCCAACGGCGAGCCTATCCCCATGGCTGGTGTGCCTTTTCACGCCATGGAAGGTTATCTGGCGCGTTTGGTGGCCTTGGGCGAATCCGTCGCCATCTGTGAGCAGGTCGGTGACCCGGCTGCCAGCAAAGGTCCGGTCGAGCGCAAGATCATGCGTGTGGTCACCCCCGGCACACTGACGGATGACGCCTTGTTGCCTCCCAAGGCAGACCGCCTGATTGCCGCCTGCACACTGATCAAGGTGCAACGTCAGGAAATGGTGGGGCTGGCCTGGATGAACCTGGCCAGTGGCGAGTTTCTGGTCAGCCAGTGCGAACCGGACATGCTGGATACGGAACTGAATCGTATCGGCCCGGTAGAACTGGTCTATCCCGAATCGCTGCGCCCTGCCCCGGAACTGCCGCAAGCCAGTTGCCACACCCTGCCGGATTGGCACTTTGCACAGGACGGTTCACGCGAAACCTTGCTGGACCATTTTGACCTGGATTCTTTAGCCAGCTTTGGTCTGGACGATCTGCCTGCGGCGACGGCGGCAGCCGGAGCCTTGCTGCGTTATGTCGGCAGCACACAATCTCAGTCCCTGGTCCACATCACCGCTATCCGCGTTCAGCACAGCTCGGACTTTCTGGTGCTGGATGCCGTCACGCGCAAGAATCTGGAAATTACCGAAACCATTAGCGGTGAAACCAGCCCAACCCTGTTCTCCACGCTGGATCATTGCCAGACCCCTATGGGCAGCCGTTTGCTGCGCCGCTGGCTGCATCACCCCTTGCGCTTGAACCACGCCGTTCAGCAGCGTCAGGATGTGGTGTCCCTGTTCTTCCAAACCCAGCAAAGCGCCAGCTTGAATGCAGGCGATCCTTTGGGTGTGCTGCGCCATGCCCTGCGCCGCTTCCCGGACCTGGAGCGTATTGCCACGCGTATTTCGCTACGCAGCGTGCGTCCTCGGGAGCTGGCCAGCTTGCGCGATGCGCTGGTGACACTGCCTGAACTACGTCGGGAGCTGGAACAGAACTTTGCTCAGTCTGAACACTTGCATGGGCATTTGTTAAGTCTGGCTCTGGACCCGGAGCTGGCTTCCTTGCTGCAGTCTGCCATCGCCTCCGAGCCCGCCTTGCTGATACGCGATGGTGGTGTCATTGCCGATGGCTACGATGCGGATCTGGACGAGCTACGCAGCCTGGCCAGCGATAGCGGCGATGTGCTGGTGAAGATCGAAGCCCGCGAACGCGAGCGCACCGGCATTGCTACCTTGCGCGTCGAATACAACCGTGTGCATGGTTTCTTTATTGAAGTCAGTCGCGGTCAGGCCGACAAGGTCCCCGACGACTACCGCCGCCGCCAGACACTGAAAAATGCCGAGCGCTTCATCACGCCTGAATTGAAAGAGTGGGAGGACAAGGTCCTGTCCGCCAAGGACCGCAGTCTGAGCCGCGAGAAGTTCCTGTTCGATGAATTGCTGGACAAGCTGCAAAGCTATGCAGGCCCCTTGGCCTTGTGCTCCAGCGCCCTGGCCGAACTGGATACCCTGTCCTCCCTGGCCTTGCACGCACTGGACAATAATTGGGTCGCCCCCGAGCTGACCGAGCAAGCTGGCATCTGGATTGAAGCAGGCCGTCACCCTGTGGTGGAGCACAGTATCGAGCGCTTCACGCCCAACCATTGTGAAATGCACGCGCAACGTCGCATGTTGCTGATTACCGGCCCGAATATGGGCGGTAAATCCACCTATATGCGTCAGGTTGCCCTGATTGCCTTGCTGGCCCGCATCGGTAGCTTTGTACCGGCAAGCACAGCCCGTATTGGACAGATCGACCGTATCTTTACCCGTATCGGTGCGGCGGATGATCTGGCTGGTGGCCGCTCTACCTTCATGATGGAAATGACCGAAGCAGCAGCCATTCTGGCCGGTGCCACCCCCTACAGCCTGGTGCTGATGGATGAAATTGGTCGCGGCACCTCCACCTATGATGGTCTGGCCCTGGCCTGGTCCATCGCGCATCGCCTGCTCAGCCACAATCAGGCACTGACCCTGTTTGCCACGCACTATTTCGAAATCACGCGCCTGCCCAACGAGCTGCCTGCCGCCGCCAACGTGCACTTGGCCGCCGCAGAATCGGCCTCCGGCATTGTGTTCCTGCACGAAGTTCAGGAAGGCCCCGCCAGCCGCAGCTACGGGATTCAGGTTGCACAGCGCGCCGGCATCCCCTCCGCGGTCATCCGCCAGGCCAGCCGTGAACTGAGCCGTCTGGAAGCACAAAACGATCCTAGCGCACAACTGGACTTGTTCAATGCAGGCAGCGCTCCGGAAGCCACGGTCGCCGAGCCTGACCCAACCACAGAAAAAGCACTGGACTTGCTGGATCAGTTCAAGCAACTGGATGTGGATGACCTGAGCGCACGCGACGCCCTGGATTTGCTGTACCGCTGGAAAAAAGAGATGAAGGCGACGGGTTAAACAGTCCAGAAGGGAGCCCAAGAGGCTCCTTTTTTTATGTGGTTTTCCGAGGACCGTTGGCGAGCAGATCGACAATCAATCATTCTTAGACTCCTACCGTGAGTCAATCACTCTATATCGCGAGTATTTCTCTGGATTCTTTGCGCTGGATACGCCTGATACGCAGGCTAGCCATACACCGGGACAGGCCGGATCAGTTAAGCTACGGGCTAATTTAATTCTTGTTCGGGCAGTCCATGACTATCGACCAGCCATTGACCCTTTTGGGCGGCATCAGCGCGCATGAGTTCATGCAAACCTACTGGCAACGCAAACCTTTATTGATACGCGGCGCCATCCCTAATTTCAAGCACTCGCTGAGCATAGACAATATCCGCGAGCTGGTAACGCGTGAAGAAGTCGAGTCGCGCCTGATCATTCATGACGGCGAAGACTGGGAAATGGAAACCGGGCCTTTTGACGAGCTGCCGCCCGCCTCGCAGCCCAACTGGACCGCCCTGGCACAAAGCGTGGATCTGCACGACGACAACACCGCCGCCCTGATGCGTCAGTTCCGCTTCATTGGCGATGCCCGTCTGGACGACGCCATGATCAGCATTGCTTCTGACGGCGGTGGCGTAGGCCCACACTTCGACAGCTACGATGTGTTCCTGCTGCAAGCCCACGGCAAGCGTCACTGGCGTATCAGCCAGCAAAAAGACCTGAGCCTGGTGCCCGACCTGCCCTTGAAGATTCTGCGCAATTTCCAGGTAGAAGAAGAGTTCACGCTGGAACCCGGCGACATGCTGTATCTGCCCCCGCACGTGGCACATGACGGGATTGCAATTGGCGACTGCATGACAATTTCCATCGGCTTTCGCTCGCCTACCCAGGCAACGCTGGCCCGTGGTTTGATGGATGCCGCCTCGGATCAGTTGGCCGCCGCCAGTGGCGAAGGCTTTGGCTTGTATGCCGACCCACCGATGCCCATGCCCGAGAGCCTGCAGCAGCGCTACACCGACCCGGATGCCCAGGCCAGCACCACACCTGCCGCCTTGCCGGAGAAGCTTGTTCAGAAGTCGCTGGATGCCTTGAACGCCATTCGTTTTGACGAAGCATTGGCCTCACGGTTCCTGGGCGTCTGGCTGACCGAATTGCCCAGTAATAGCTGGTTCGACATTGCCGAAGACCCGGTTGATCTGCATGACCCCGAGCTGCCTGCAGGCCGCTTGGCTTTGGATCGCTGCTCGCGCATGATGTATCGCGGCGATGAGCTGTATATCAACGGTGAGGTCGCCCCCTGCCCCGCCAGCCCGGCCCTGAAACAATTGGCTGACCAACGTGAACTCTTGATCCCCGGCGACAGTTTCGAAGCCCTGGATGAAGATGAACGCGAAATGCTGAATGCCTGGCTGGATGACGGCTGGCTGCAGTTCAAGGAAAACTGAGCACTGAGCCACTAACTCTGGCGAGTTCAGAAAAGAAGCGGGGCAGCTTGCAGGCTGCTTCGCTTTTTTATTGCTAACACCTCAGGAATCGAAAAACCGATACATTTGCCGGTTGCAGTTGCAGTTGCAGTTGCAGTTGCAGTTGCAGTTGCAGTTGCAGTTGCAGTTGCAGTTGCAGTTGCAGTTGCCACAGTATTTTATTCACGCCATCCAGCAAGAAAAAGCACTATCATGAACAACGCGATTCAGAAGACGAGCAATCCGTCATAAAGCCACCATTAGTGGCTTTGCAGCCGAGCTTCAATCCAGCTCGGGCCACATTCAAAATCACGTAGCCACCCCGCTCAATCTAGTCAGGCACCTACCCAACTCAAAAGTGGTCTGCCCTACATCTAGAAAGCGTCCTATCTGGCCAGTCCATTTAATCGCTATAAATAGTGCTCGTTTGTCATCTCTCCTTTTGGAAAGCGCAGAGCACTATGTCTACCTCCCGATCGACCTCATCCTCTCTAGTCAGCGACCTGATCCCGCCTATCGTGGCCGGTCTGATCTCGGTCATCGTCAACTACGGCGGCACCTTTATTCTGGTTTTCCAGGCCGCCAAAGTAGCCGGCCTCAGCCCTGAGCTGACCGCCTCCTGGGTCTGGTCAATTTCCATTGGTGTGGGTGTTACCGGTTTGCTCTTGAGCTGGGTTTCGCGCGAACCCATCATCACCGCCTGGTCCACGCCCGCCGCTGCATTTCTGGTTACGGCTCTGGCCACCACGCCATATGAAGAAGCCGTCGGCGCCTACCTGATCTCGGCAGCGGCCTTTGTCGTCCTGGGCCTGTCCTCCTACTTCGAGCGCCTGATCCGTCTGATCCCCAACGGCATCGCTGCCGGTCTGCTGGCCGGCATTCTGCTGCAATTTGGCATTGGCGCATTTGGCAGCATGACACTGGACCCGAAACTGGCAGGTCTGCTGATTCTGGCCTACCTGATCATCAAACGCTTTTCCGCACGCTACGCAGTGGTCGGCATTCTGATCCTGGGCCTGAGCTTCCTACTGCTGGAGCATCGCGTAGACCTGAGTGGCCTGAAACTGGAACTGGCCGCGCCGGTATTCACCATGCCAGTATTCACCCTGAATGCCTTGCTAAGCGTCGCCTTGCCCTTATTCCTGATCACGCTGACCGGCCAATACATGCCCGGCATGCTGGTCCTGCGTAACGACGGTTTTCGTACCAGTGCCAACCCGATTGTCTGGGTGACAGGACTGGGCTCGCTGATCATGGCTCCCTTTGGCTCCCATGCCATGAACGTAGCCGCCATTACCGCCGCTATCTGCACCGGGCCAGAGGCGCACCAGGATCCTTCCAAACGCTGGGTTGCCGGGATTGCCGCCGGTGTGTTCTACATTCTGGTTGGCGTTTTTGGAGTAACCCTGGCCGCTGTGTTCATGGCCTTCCCTGCAAGCTTTATTACCACGCTGGCGGGCTTGGCTTTGTTGGGCACCATTGGCGGCAGCCTGGCGGGAGCCATGGCAGACGTCAAATCGCGTGAAGCAGCCTTGATTACCTTTTTGGCATCAGCCGCCAATATCACCCTGTTCGGGATTGGCGGGGCTTTCTGGGGCCTGGTGATCGGTCTGCTGGCGTACTTTATTTTGAATGGAAAGTTGCCGCAGCGAAAAACGGAAAAGCTGGGTACTGAGGGGCTTCCGGCGGCGTCTGATGCTCGGTAACTCATAAAAACCTATTCAGGCCAGAACAGAGTTTCTGGCCTGAATGGCAAAAACATTCCCCTTGCCCATGCAGGATTACTGCCTTGAATACCACTGATTTTATTGTAAAAACTAGTCACAAAAAACTCATCAATAAGCACTATAAACCTGCAACTTATCCCTACTGCAGGCAAAAAACCCTGTAAGAATTAATAGACACAATCTATTGACTGCCTCTTCCACGCTCAAGTGCTAGCCTGCGCTGGCTTTGATCTTCAGGAAACGGTGTCATGTTTGGCGATTTCGATCTTGCGTCACCCTATGCGGCTTATGCCCGTCTTCGTCAGGGGCCGCCTTTGGTTTGGGATGCGGATTTCTGCGGTGGGGCCTGGTTAGTTCATAGGCACAGCGATGTACAAGCTGCCCTGCGCAATCCCGATTTAAGTGTGCGGCGTGTTGGCGGGTGGGTGGCCCAGGCTGGCGCTGATCCTTCCCCTCGTTTGCAAGCCTTCAAGGGCTTGATGGCCAGGACACTGGTCTTTCTGGACCGCCCCCGTCACACACGCGTCAGACGAGTGGTGAATGCGGCTTTTAGTGCGAAGGCTTTGGAAACCCTGCACAGCACGATTGAAAAGCGCGTTACGCACATCCACCTGGAGTTAAAAGACAAGCTGCGGCACGGTTCAGTGGATCTGGTTGATGAGGTCTGTCGCCCGCTCCCCGCCTTAGTCATGATGGACGTGCTCGGCTTGGAGCAACTGCCTTTGTCTGTTTTTCAGGCCTGGTCAGAGCAACTGGCAGGTTTTATCGGACAAGCCACGCCGGATATGCCTTTGCTGAGAAGCACCCAGGACGCCTTGCTGGATATGGCTGACTTTCTAGGCAACAGTGCCAATCTGCAAGAAGGCGGGTTGGCCTGGCGGCTTTTGCATAATGAGCAGCTTTCCCTTCAAGGCAGGCGCGAGCGCTTGGCACAGTCCTGTATGTTGCTCTTTGCAGGCTATGAAACCTCCCGGCATCTGCTTAGCTCCCTGTTTCAAACACTGCTGGCCGACTCCACAACGCTGCAGGACTTGCTAGCGAATCCGCAGAAAATTCCTGCCGCGATCAAAGAGGTGCTGCGTCACGACAGCCCGATTCAGTACACAGCCAGACGTTTGATGCATGACCAGCACTGGCATGGTCAGCATTTGCGCAAGGGGCAGTTGCTGCTTTTGCTCTTGGGCGCTGCCAACCGCGATCCGGCGGTGTTTGCCAATCCCGACGATCTGGACTTCAGCCGCAACAATCAGGCCGAGCTATCCATGGGACACGGAATTCATCATTGCCTGGGAGCCGGTTTGGTGCAGCTGGAAGCCAAGCTCGTACTTGAGCAATTCCTGCCTTTGCTCCCTCGCCTGCAATGGACGCAAGGTGAGCGTATTCGGCTCCCCGCCTATCGGGGCTGGAACCGCTTGCCGGTTCAATACCGGGCGGCACAGTCATGAGTGCTTTTCTCGTTCATCTGGATCAACAACTGGAAACTTTGAAGACCAGGAAACTGTGGCGCCAAAGAGCAATCAGCCGCCCCTTGCCAAACGCCCATATCGAACGCAATGGCCAGGTCTTGCTGAATTTCGCCAGCAATGACTATCTGGGCCTTAGTCAGCATCCACAACTCAAACGGCTAGAAGCACAAGACGTCGCCGGAGCGACGGCATCCCCGCTGATTTGTGGGCATCATGCGCTGGCTCAAGCACTGGAGCAGGAGCTGGCTGAATGGAGCGGCTTCGAGGCCAGCCGTCTTTTTGTCAGCGGTTATCAAGCCAGCTTGGGCGTGATTCCCGCGCTGATCGGAACGGGCGACACGATCTTTTGTGACAGGCTGAACCACGCCAGCCTGATTGATGCCAGCCGCCTATCCGGCGCTCGTTTAAGTGTCTATCCCCATAGGGATATGGCACGGCTGGATGATTTGCTCGGCAGGCCAACACCAGGCTTCAAACTGGTGATCTCGGACAGCCTGTTCAGCATGGACGGGACAATAGCCCCGGTCGATGAGCTGATCGCCTTATGCGAACGCCACGATGCCTTGCTGTATCTGGACGATGCACATGGTCTGGGAATTTTGGGTGAGAACGGACGCGGAGCGCCTGAGCATTTCCAGCTCACGACCACGCAGCGGCGACGTCTTATTTATCTGGGGACGTTTGGCAAGGCGGCCGGTCAGGGTGGTGCATTTATTGCCTGCTCCCGCAAGCTGGCCGACTGGTTCACGCAATCCGCCCGCAGCTATGTGTACAGCACCGGCTTGGCCCCGGCGCATTGTGCGTCCTTGCTGGCCTGTCTGCAACTGATCAAACAAGCCCAGCCCCAGCGGACCTTGTTGAAAGAGCATATCCAGACGCTGCAAACCTTGAGCCAGGATCTGCCCTGGCGTCTAGCTCCCTCCGATACGCCCGTGCAAAGCCTGTTGATTGGCGAGGTAGAACCTGCTTTGCAACTGGCCGAAACCCTCCTGCAAAAAGGTATTTGGGCACCGGCCATACGCCCGCCTACCGTTCCCCGCCATCAAGCCCGATTACGCATATCCCTGTCTGCCACCCACCGGCAACAGGACATTGAAAAACTAGTCCAGGCACTACATGAAGCCGCCCACTCTTTACGGTGATTTGCCATGAACTCAAACTCCTTTCCCCCTTTGGCCCAACGCAGCCTGCAAGCGGTCTGGCATCCTTGCACTCAGATGCAGCATCACGATCAAGGCGTGCCGCTACTGGCAATCAAACGCGCCCAAGGCGCCTGGCTTCATGATGCCGACGGCAACGCCTATCTGGACGCCATCAGCTCCTGGTGGGTGAATCTGTTTGGCCATAGCCACCCGCATCTGGTGCAAGCCATTAGCGATCAGGTTCAGCAACTGGATCACATCATGCTCTGCGGCCTGACCCATGAGCCGGTTGTGCAGCTTTCCGAACGATTGGCCGCCTTGAGCAGCCATCGTTTAGGGCATGCTTTTTATGCCAGCGACGGTGCTTCTGCGGTTGAGATTGCCCTGAAGCTGAGCGTGCACTACTGGCGCAACCAAGGCCAGGAACACAAGCACCGCTTTGTAGGCATCGCGCAGGGATACCACGGCGAAACACTGGGTGCTCTGGCCGTGACCGATGTGCCCTTGTTTCGGGAAAACTACGGCACACAGCTGGGCCAGCAATACACCGCAGCCAGCCCCGATCTGCGTCAAGCCACTAGCCCGGACGAACACACGCAGGTCACCGAAAACGCATTGCACTCGCTGGAGCAGATTCTGGATGGTCATCAGGACATTGCCGCCGTCATTCTGGAGCCGCTAGTGCAATGTGCGGCTGGCATGCACATGCACTCCCCCGACTATCTACGCGGCGTGCGCGAGCTGTGTGACCGCTATCAGGTGCATTTGATTCTGGACGAGATTGCCGTGGGTTGCGGCCGTACCGGCACGTTCTTTGCCTGCGAGCAGGCCGGTATCTGGCCTGATCTGCTGTGTCTCTCCAAAGGAATTACCGGCGGCACGCTGCCCTTGTCCGTAGTGCTATCCAGCCCCTCGATTTATCAAGGGTTTTATGACCAGGACTTGCGCCGAGGCTTTCTGCATTCCCATTCTTATACCGGCAATCCCCTGGCCTGCCGAGCCGCGCTGGCCACGCTGGACTTGTTTCAACAATATCCTGTCTACGAGCTGCAAAAAACGCTGGGGCAAGCACTTGATGAAGGTTTGCATAGACTGAACCGGCACTATCCCAAGATGCAGCATCTGCGCCGCTGCGGGGTAATCTGGGCCTTTGATCTGGACACGGGCCCAGCTCGCTATGATCACCAGGGCTTTGCCCGGCGCTTTTACCGCTCTGCTTTGCAACAGGGACTGATGCTACGCCCTATCGGCAATACGGTTTACCTGATGCCCGGCTATCTCTGGGGCACAAAAGAGGTGGAGCATTGCCTGCATGGGCTGGGTCGTCTGCTGAAGGAATACGCATGAGGGCCTGCTTTGTGACGGGCACCGATACGGAAATTGGCAAAACGCTGGTCAGCTCGGCTTTACTTCATTTACTAAGCCAAAGCGGCGCGCGCACGCTCGGCATCAAACCCATTGCTTCGGGGGCCGTAGAGGTAGAAGGACGTTTACAGAACGAAGATGTGGATGCACTGGCGCGGCATTCCAGCCTGAAGCTCGCTCCCGAAACCCTGACACCGTACTTGTTTAAGCCCGCTGCGGCACCCCATATTCTGGCTGAACAAGCAGGAATCGAAATAGACCCGGCTCTGATCAAAACAACGGTTCAAACGGTGGCGAAGCAGGCCGATTATACAATCGTTGAAGGAGTAGGAGGCTTCATGCTGCCCTTGGGGCAAGGGCGGACAGGCGTAGATTTAGCGCAAGTCTTGCAACTACCTGTGGTGCTGGTTATCGGTCTACGTTTGGGTGCCTTGAATCACGCTTTGCTGACGGCTCACGCCATACGCGCCAGCGGCTTGAACTTGCTGGGCTGGGTCGTCAACCACATAGCGCCGGAGATGAGTTATGCCCAGGAGAACCTGCAAACGCTGCATGACTATCTGCCGAGCCCTTGCCTGGGTGTCATTCCCAGATTGGAAGCCACAACACTGGATGAGCGTATCCAGCAAGCTGCGCAATATTTACGCTCGCCTTGGGAAGATAGAGAATAGGCCTTTGGACAGGGCTTATAGAAAGTAGCTACCTACACTCCCCAGAAACGCCACGCCTAGCAGTAGACACACGGCGCCACCCAAGGCAAAGCGCAAGGCCGGGTTGGTGGACCAGGCGTCCAAACAGCTATTTAGCAAACGTTGACGCCATGTCCCCGACCCTGCCGCGCCTGCGGCTTGCCGGGAGTTTGCACGCAAACGACTCAGATGCTCCTCGCTGATTCCATCCATGGCTTCCCACTCCAGCTTCCAGCGCAAGAAGGCGGCCTGATGCTCAGGATCAATGGACAACCAGGCCCGGAAAGCAGACTGGCTGCGGGCATCGTTCTGATGTTTGGGGTCGTGCTGTTTGAGCAGCCAGCTCAAGGCCTGCTCATCAATGTGCTGCATGTGTTCGTCCTTAGACATACGAACCAGCCGGACGCGGCACTGCCCCGTCCGCCCGATTGAGCGGTGCCGGATTATGGCGGCACGCCAACATGGCCATGCGGATATAGTGCTCAACCACTTGAGGGCTGGTGCCCATGCGTGTCGCAATTTCTTTGTAGTTCAGGCCCTCGAAGCGATGCAGCACAAAGGCTTCACGACGACGACGAGGCAAGGCCTCGATCATGGCCAGCATACGAGCACCCGGTTCTGAAGGAGCGTGAGCAGAGGCTTGTGTGCCACGCAGCATACGCAGGCAAAAACTTAAACCGTTACGGCAAAACGATTTCAGCATGGGCCACTCCCTAAAACACATCAAATGATAATGGTTCCTATTATCTTTACTGTTTTAGAGAAAGTCCAGCCCTGCTCAAGAAAGATTAACTCTGCTCACAAAATAAAAGATGGCCCCTCTCAAGTCTCTGCCAAAGAAAGGCTTTGCACCATTTCAGGGAGCACCGCAATCCAGGCGCTACAAACAGAGCGCAGCGTAGCCTGAAAAAGAGACTGTGTCCTTTCAGGAAATGCTCTCAACGACCTCTTCTTCTGTAAAGGGAAAGCCAACGCTAATCGCGCTGACCTCGCCAGACTCCTGGCCCCTGTTGGCTCCTCTTCGACAAGAGAAAGAGAGCCAAAGTAACTCAGAACGGAGCTAGTGCATAAAAAAAGCCCTGGCATGAAACCAGGGCTTTTTCCAGACGGCCCGCAGGCCGACTCAAAATAATCAGTTGCCGGGGCGCAGATTGGTAGACAGCACATTGATGATGCGCTTGGCTGTCGGCGTGGTCTGCTCCTGACCTTGCTGATCCAGCACCGTTACGCGAGTGCCAGCACCTTGGGCGCTCAGCTTGATGCGGAAGGGCGTGGCTTCGGCGGTGTTGCGGCTGCCGAAGATGCGGCCAATGATGTTTTGCTGCTCGATCTTCTCGCCGGTATCCGAATCCAGATAGCGGATGAAGAACTCGCCAGCGGAACGGTCACGATCCTCAACCGAGAAACCGGCGGAGTCGATGGCTACGCCAACACGACGCCATGCACGATCAAAGGACTCGTTCAGCATCAACTCAGCCTGATCGCCCTTGTCCGACGCCTGGACCTGAACGCTGGAAGGATCCTTGGAAGCGTTGGCTACTTGTTCACGTGCTGATTCAATATCCGAGCCCAGGAAAACCATCATGCGGGCCAGCATGGCCGCATTCAGACCTGGATCTTCTTTGGCGAACACCCATTTAAAGGCGGAACCGTCTGCCGTTGGTGTTTCTTCCATGTGCTGGTGGGACACATAGATTTCGGTCTTGTTGCCGACGCGCTCAAAGCGGGTACGGAAGCGGTCACGTTCGCCGCTATCAAAGACCTGGTCAATGATGGAACCCAAGGCACTGCGTATCCAGCTTTCTGGAATCTTGGCACGGTTTTCAGCCCAGTCGGTCTGAATCAAGCCGGCACGGGGGTCCTGGGACTGAATGGTAAAACCATGCTCACCCCAGAAATCGACGATGCGGGGAAACAGGTCTTCCACGGGGCGGTCTACGACCAGCCAGCGCAGATCGCCATCGCGCATCACCTTGATGGCATCAGACTGGGGCAGGATCGTCTCGGCACCGCCTTTGGCCTGCTGCGCGGTTTGACCTTGCGAGTAGACCGAGTAAGACGTGGCACCTTCTGGCGCACGGTAATGTGCGTCGCGGTTGGCCTGGGTCAGATCCGGCGGAATGCTCAAGGGATCGCCTGCTACCGTACTCTTGTAATTAACCGACTCGCCCTGGCCCATAATCTGGTCCATCGTCGAGCAGCCCGACAGCACCAACAGGCTCAAAGACAGCCCGATCAGGCTTTTATTAACTGGCTTTGCAATCATGGAAGAAGATCCGCAAGTTTCAAAGATTGACGCAGCAACTCGTGATGCTGTGCATTTAACGGCGTCAATGGTAAACGATATCCCAGCTGAGTAAGGCCCATTTCTGCAACTGCCCATTTCACGGGGATGGGGTTAGCCTCAACAAACAGGTTCTTGTTCAGACCTGCCAGATAGGCATTCAAACGGCGTACCGTCGGTACGTCCATATCCAAAGCGGCCTGGCACAACTGGCTCATCAGGCGTGGGGCCACGTTGGCCGTCACGGAGATATTGCCTTTGGCGCCCAGCAAGATATACGAAGCAGCGGTAGGATCATCGCCGCTGACCACTATGAAATCTTCGGGGGCATCACGCAGCAGCAAGCCGCCACGAGCCAGATCGCTCGTTGCGTCCTTGATACCGATGATGTTGGGGATTTGAGCCAGACGCAGCACGGTGTCGTTCTGCAGATCAGCCACGGTACGACCCGGCACGTTGTACAGGAACTGCGGCAGATCCACCGCTTCTGCAATGGCGCGGAAGTGCTGGTACATGCCTTCCTGAGTAGGACGGTTGTAGTAAGGCACCACCGACAAACCGGCGTCTGCACCCACTTCCTGGGCGTGACGCGACAGTTCGATGGCTTCGCGAGTGGAGTTGCCCCCCACACCGGCAATCACGGGCACACGGCCAGCCGCGTGTTCAACGGCTACCTTGATCAGTTCAGCGTGCTCATCAACCGACACCGTGGGCGATTCGCCCGAGGTTCCAACGACCACCAGCACACGCGTTCCTTCCTGAATGTGCCAGTCGATCAGCTTTCGGTAAGCGGCAAAATCCAGACCCCCATTGGGATCCATGGGTGTAACAAGGGCAACCATGCTGCCCTGAAAATTGGAAATAGCAGAGTCCGAACTTGCCATGATGAGATGAATCTCCGGGTTTAAGGCCCTATAGCCGAAAAAAAATATGACTCACAAGTTTAACGGATAAGCCGTTAAATCATAAGAACCATTTCAATATGCCTTCGCCCAGCGCAATCAAGGGACTCATCAGGGTCCACAGTACGCCGGTAAACATCAGCAGGATCAAAATGACCATGCCATAAGGCTCGATACGAGAATAATGATAGGCCAAACGATTAGGCAATAGACTAAATACAATGCGCCCGCCATCCAAAGGCGGCAAAGGCAGCAGATTCAGTGCCATCAGAACCAGGTTGACCTGCACACCGGCCACCGCCATGCCCATCCAGAAGCGGCTGTCACCCTGCCCGATCTTGACCATCAAATGGGCATACAGAACCCACAAGATAGCCATCAGCATATTGGAGGCCGGTCCGGCCAGAGCAACCCAGAGCATGTCGCGCTTGGGATTGCGCAGGCGCCCCCAATCCACAGGGACGGGTTTGGCCCAGCCAAACAGAATGCCGCCCATGCCCATCATGGCGCTGGACAGCAACAGCACCGCCGGCACCACAATCGTGCCGATAGGGTCGATATGACGCAGTGGGTTCAGGCTGATACGACCGGCCAGCATGGCCGTCGGGTCGCCAAACATGCGGGCGACGTAGCCGTGGGCAGCTTCATGCAGCGTAATACCGAAAATGACTGGCAAAGCATAGACCGTCAAGGTCTGTATAAAAGAGTCCATGGTGATCCTTGGTCCAGGCCGGGGACTTATCCCCTACTTTTTCAAGACGATAAGTCGCCTGTCATCAGCCTGTCTGATTGGGACAGCGAGTGCTGCCCCAAGGTTCAGAATTGAAACACGGATAGGCACCTGGACGCGAGTTTTGTGCAAGCCCGCAGATCAGGACAGGCCCAAAGTGGCAGGATCACCCGAGCCACGACGCAACACCTCCGGCGTAGGGCCGGTCAGATCGATCACGGTAGTGGCCTGCAAGGGGCAAGGTCCACCATCGACAACCGCCGCCAACTGATGGGCATAACGGTCCAGAATTTCCTGGGCGTCGTTCAAGGGTTCGTCTTCGCCCTCAGGAATCAGCGTGGTGGAAATCAAGGGGCTGCCGACTTCTTCCATCAGGGCCAGGGCCACTTTCTGGTCGGGCACCCGAATACCAATGGTTTTGCGCGAAGGGTGCGACACGCGGCGCGGCACTTCCTTGGTAGCTTCCAAAATGAACGTCCACGGGCCAGGGGTGGCCATCTTCAACAAGCGATACTGCGGGTTATCCACTTTGGCAAAGTGGCTGATCTCGGCCAGATCACGACACAGCAAGGTCAGATGATGACGATCATCCAAGCCACGCAAACGACGCAGGTTGTCAGCGGCGGACTTGTCATCCAGGCGAGCGACAACGGCATAACTGGAATCGGTAGGAATGGCGAGCAGCCCTCCTTTCGCCAATAGTTCGGCTGCTTGAGCCAATGCGCGGGGTTGAGGATTTTCGGGATGAACGACGAATAATTGAGACATTTCGCGCTTCCTTGCTATTACGAGGGGAAATCATTAAACCTGAGTCACGCTCTAACCGGCAAGACCGGAGCAAGACTCAGGGTCGAAGTATTCTTGCACGAGTGTTGCATTCTTTAAAAAAAGCATGCTAGAATACATTTTTTACTTCACAGCCCACCTTGATGTAGGCCGGAAGCAAAAAAAGCAGTAAACAGTGGTGACCGTAGCTCAGTTGGTAGAGTCCCGGATTGTGATTCCGGTTGTCGTGGGTTCGAGCCCCATCGGTCACCCCAGAAATTTACCGCTTCCAAGGTTTTGCAACTCTCCTTAAATGGTGACAAGACCAGGAACTGGAAAAAACATACTTGAAAGCCCGCCACGCAGCGGGCTTTTTTGCGTTTGTTCATCGTAACAAGTTTGCCGCCTTCGCACACCCCACGCAAGTTCAGGCTGGACAATAAACTGTGTTTGATTGTGAACCCCAGGCCAGTCCTGGCTTTCGCCTGCGACCCAGCCCTTCGAGTTGGCAGGCCCGCACAGCAAAAGCCCCTCCCCCATCAAACACCCGGCATTTCAGCCCGCCTCCTCTGTAATAGAAACTGGCACAAAACCACGCTTTCTTATACTCTAATCTGTCCCATTTTCTGGAAGTTTGCTGATGACACTCGGTTTCCCCTGCTGGGATCAGGCACCCGTCAATTGGGACTGGCTTGCACAGGATGAAGATGGCCAATGGTTCTGGTATGGCGTCCAGCCCTCGCCTGGCATAGGCGGTGGCGTATGGCGCTCTCCCTCCCGCCTGCAGCAGTTTGCCGCCCGCGGCGAACCGAACCCGTCCTGGATGCACAGCCTCTACCAACGCCCGGACCTGCCTGACAAGAACCGTAGCACCTGAACCCATGCAAGAGCATCTGATACACCTGCGCTCCCTGCTGCACGATTACTGGCCGCATCTAGCCTTGGCGCTCAGCGTGATACTGGGCGCGTCAGCGGCCATTCATGCCGCCATGACCAAAAATGATGTCCGCGCCGCCATCAGCTGGGTGGGCGTCATCATCATGTCGCCCCTATTGGGACCGTTTCTGTATCTGATCGCGGGGATCAACCGCGTACGCAGACAAAGCCTTCTGGAACAAAGTGCAGACGTGTTCTATGAACAGGTCACCTATCTGCACCCTCCCGTCTCGGACATTGGTGCCCTGGTAGGCGCACCGTTTCGCTCTTTGCAAATTCTGGGTGACCGCGTCAGCCGCAGCCAACTACGCAATGGCAATAATGTGCGCGTTCTGGTCGGCGGCGATCAGGCTTATCCTGCCATGCTGGAAGCCATTGATCAGGCCCACAGCACCATTGCCTTGCAAAGCTATATCTTCGATAGCGACCGCCTGGGGCGTGAATTTGTCAGCGCCCTGTCGCGCGCCCATCAACGTGGCGTGCAGATTCGTGTGCTGGTCGATGCCATCGGGGCGAAATATTCGCGTACGCCCATTGTTCGATTGCTGCGCCGCGAAGGCATACGCTGCGCCCTGTTCATGACCAACCCCCTGGGCTTTCTGCGCATGCCCTACGCCAATCTGCGCAGTCACCGCAAATTGCTGATTGTGGATGGCACGGTAGGTTTTACCGGCGGCATGAATCTGCGTGAGTCCTTTATGGCGCAGTACAGCGACGGCAAGCCCTCTCAAGACACCCATTTCCGCTTGGAAGGCCCGGCAGTCATGCAATTGCTGGCTTCTTTCCGCCACGACTGGCAGTTCACGACTCGCGAAGATCTATCGCCCGCTTACTGGCATGCCAGCTCCTCGCCCGCCCCCAGACCTCACGTTCCGGCTCGCTGCATTGCTTCGGGCCCGGACCGTTTCATGGCCAGTACCCACCATATGCTGCAAGGGGCGTTTGCCATTGCCCAGCGCCATATCCGTATTCAGTCTCCCTACTTTCTGCCCGATCAGATTCTGTTGGGTGCCTTGAACACCGCCGCCCGACGCGGCATTCAAGTGGATATCGTCATCCCCGGGCAAAACAATCTGCGCCTGGTCAATTACGCCATGACAGCCCAACTGGATCAGGTGCTGCGCGCAGGCTGCCGGGTCTGGCGCGCCAGCGGCCCCTTCAACCACTCCAAGCTCATGACGATTGACGGAGTCTGGTCTTATATTGGTTCGTCCAATCTGGACCCGCGCAGCTTGCGATTGAACTTCGAGCTGGACGTAGAAATCTACAGCCGCGACACGGCCCGCCAAATCCAGAACCTGATTGATCTGGAAATTGAGGACGCCGAAGCCGTCAGCCTGGAGTCCTTAAGTTCAATCGGCTTTGGCAAGCGCTTGCGCAACCGCCTGATTTGGCTGGCCAGCCCCTATCTGTAATGTGTGCGCACCTGAAACTGCTGCAAGCTTCAAGAAAGCCCCTGGCTTGCACAATCTTTCAATCCGCTTGCGCACCCACCCTTTATAATCAAGCGCTTAAACGGTCTACACAGACAGGCGTGCCGTTCCAAAACAGACTTGAGCGCCATTAAAAAAACAATGTCCGAGCTTCCTTATTCCGACCTGGCCCAATGGGCCGCCCACCATCTGGAAAACCGCCCTCCCCGAGCCAAGTCCCTGGTCATGACCTTGTTTGGCGACGTGATTCGCCCACATGGCGGCAAACTTTGGCTAGGCAGTTTGATTCAGTTGCTGGCCCCCTTCGGGATCAGCGACCGACTGGTGCGCACCAGCGTGTACAGGCTGGCCGAGGAGGGCTGGCTGAGCGCGCAGCGCGAAGGGCGACGTAGCCAGTACACCTTGCGTCCCGAAGCCAGCCAGCGCTTCGAACACGCGTATCAACGCATCTACACCCCGACCTATCTGGCCTGGGACGGGCAATGGACGCTGATCTTCAGCATGCCCAGCTTGATGATGAACTCCAAGCAACGGGCAGACCTGCGCAAGGAACTGCTGTGGGAGGGCTTTTGCGCCTTGTCACCCACCGCTTTCCTGCACCCCAACCCGGATCACACGATTCTGGATTACATCCTGCAGGCGACACAGGCGCAGTCGCAGGTGTATGTGGGCAAGCTGGAACCTTCCCAACTGCCGCAAACCCGCCCTCTGTCCCAACTGATTCAGGACAGCTGGGATCTGGCCCAGGTGGCCAGCGGCTACGGTCAGTTCATCCAGCGCTTTGCGCCCGCTCTGGCCATGCTGGATGCAGGCCATGACTATAACGACGAGCTGGCCTTTGTGATTCGCACCCTGCTGATTCACGAGTTCCGCCGTATTCAGCTGCACGACCCTCAACTGCCTATTGAGCTGCTGCCAGCAGGCTGGGCAGGGAAACAGGCTTATGAGCTGTGCCGGGATGTATACCGTCAGGTCTGCGGCAAGGCCGAGCGCTATATTCTGTCCACCTTGCGGGCCGAGGATGAACAGGCACCGGAGGCCGCCGCCTACTTCTACGAGCGTTTTGACGGCCTGCCCGTCCCGTCCGAGACTCAGGCCTGAAGCTGAATCCCTGAATAGAGAGACTGACTGCTGTGTGCTTGATATCCGCAGCACACGACCAGCAGTACTGACCGCAATAGCTGTATGGGCAAATAAAAAACCCGGTGTGATCTGAATCACACCGGGTTTTTTTGCGCCCTTAACAATCAGGCTCAGGCACGGGCAAACAAGCCCGGCCTGTCAGAGCAGATTAGTGCGCAGACGCTGCTTCTGCACCCACACCCGTCTCGGAGCGTACCGACTGAGCCTCGAAACCGGCACGGTCGATCTCGGCACGTGGACTACGGTCAGTGATCGAGAAGAACCAGATCGCCACGAAAGCCAAAGGCATGGAGAACAGCGCTGCCGACGCATAAGGGAATGGCGAAGAGCCGGCTGGATTGCCCAGCGTAGCTTCCCACACCGAAGGCGAGAGCAAGGTCAGCAACAAGGCAACGATCAAGCCCAGGAAACCACCAATCGTGGCACCACGTGTCGTGCAGCCTTTCCACAGAATGGACAGGAACAGGACCGGGAAGTTAGCCGAGGCAGCAATCGCGAAGGCCAGAGACACCATGAAGGCGATGTTCTGCTTCTCGAAAATAATACCCAGCAGCACGGCAACCACACCCAGGATCAAGGTGGTAGTGCGCGATACACGCATGACTTCCTCGTTCGTGGCTTCGCCCTTCTTGATCAGCGTGGAGTACAGGTCGTGCGACACGGCGGATGTACCGGAGAGCGTCAAACCAGCCACCACAGCCAGAATCGTGGCAAACGCCACTGCCGACATAAAGCCCAGGAACACGTCGCCACCAACAGCATCAGCCAAGTGCACAGCGGCCATATTAGAACCGCCAATCAGATCGCCGCCAACTTCCAGGAAGCGAGGATTGGTGGACACCAGCACGATAGCGCCGAAACCAATAATGAAGGTCAGGATGTAGAAGTAACCAATCCAGGTGGTTGCCCAGAACACGGATTTACGTGCTTCTTTTGCATCAGGCACGGTAAAGAAACGCATCAGAATGTGTGGCAGACCAGCAGTACCAAACATCAGAGCCATACCGAAGGAAATCGCGCTGATAGGGTCCTTGATGAAGTTGCCGGGGCCCATGATGGCTTGACCAATTGTGGAGGCCTGGACAGCATCTTTACCGGCTGCAATAGCGGCATCTGTCTTGACCTGCACAGCCGCAGCGAACAGTTTTTCTGGCGAAAAACCATACTGTGCCAGCACCATGATGGCCATGAAGGAAGCACCGAACAGCAGCAGGCCAGCTTTGATGATCTGCACCCAGGTGGTGGCTGTCATGCCGCCAAACAGCACGTAGACCATCATCAACACGCCCACCAGCACCACAGCCACCCAGTACTCCAGACCAAACAGCAGCTTGATCAACTGACCGGCGCCTACCATCTGTGCGATCAGATAGAACAGAACCACAACCAGCGTGCCCGAGGCGGCAAAGGCGCGGATAGGACCTTGACGGAAGCGGTAAGCGGCTACGTCAGCAAAGGTGAATTTGCCCAGGTTACGCAGCTTTTCTGCCAGCAGGAATGTAATGATGGGCCAGCCGACCAGAAAGCCGATGGAGTAGATCAGGCCATCGTAGCCGTTGATCATCACCGCCGCCGAAATACCCAAAAAGGAAGCCGCAGACATATAGTCACCGGCAATGGCCAGGCCGTTTTGAAAGCCTGTAATACCGCCACCTGCCGTGTAAAAGTCAGAGACCGACTTGGTGCGGGCAGCCGCCCATTTGGTAATCCACAAGGTCGCCAGCACAAAGACCGCAAACATGCCGATGGCGGTCCAGTTGGTCGGCTGCTTTTGCAGCTCGCCCAGATCGCCGCCAGCTGCCAGCAAGGCAGGACTGGCCAGCATCAGGCCCAGAGCCAGGCCGGAACGAAGGTAGGAATGCTTCATTTACGCACCTCCTCAAGGACGTCCTTGGCCATTTGGTCAAACTTGGTATTGGCGCGCCAGACATAAATGCCTGTAATCACGACGGCCAACACAATGACTCCAAAACCAATAGGAATACCCAAGGTCATGACGCCATCACCCAAGCGCTCTGCAAACAATTCCTTGTCGAAAGCAATAATGCCGATGTAACTGTAGTAAGCCACCAGCATGACGATGGTGAGCATCCAGCCCAGCCGCAACCGGGTCTTGACCAGATTCTGATAGCGAGGATTGGCCGTAATCCGACCTACAAGAGGGTCTTGCATAGTTTGTCTCCGCATTGTTCTGAACGCCTTGTTTTGCTGGCGTATCTTATTGAACCGGCCCAGCCCAAAAAAGGCTGAAAACGGCGCTATGAAGACGCCTGCCGACGTCTATGCGGTGAACATTAGAGCCCGACACTTACACCATACTTACTAAATGCATCGGCTCAGGGTAATGCCTAGGAGTAGGAAAACGTGCAGGAAATGGGAGCAAGATTGGCGCGGGTGGAGGGGTTCGAACCCCCGGCCCCAGGCTTAGAAGGCCTGTGCTCTATCCAACTGAGCTACACCCGCCAGGTGATGGTGGCATCGTCAAAACTGCCAAGCAATGCAAGGTCCGAGATAACGGCCCGTACGGAATAAGGACCGATTTCAAGGCCCATTTTTTGAAAAAAAACAGACCTGAAAAGGACAATCGAATATTCTAGCCTGAAAATCTGTTTTAGATAAGCAGCACTCTGGTCAGAGTGTCAATACTGTAAGAAAAATAATTATAGGTAGTATTTTTAGTCGCAAATGGTACAGTCGTGTACGGATTAACACGCTTTCCTGGACTTTTCTCCATGCCGACCAAAAAGAAACTAAGTAAGCACTCTTTAATACTATCGGCCCCCCTTCTTATCTTGAGCGCAATCCTGAATACCGCACAGGCAGGTATCAGCTACCAGTTGCGCCAAGTACAGGCCAGTTCTGGTGAAACCGTCGATATTGACGCCATCGTCTACAACGACACAGGCAGCTTGATGAGCTGGACCGCCCCGCAAAACCTGGTTTTGCAGTGGCGCGACAATAACGGCAACGTCATCCGCAGCCTGGCCGAACTGGTCAACCCGCGGCCCCGAGCATCCATCCCTACCAACAACTTCACCGCCTACAGCTGGCGAGCCGTGGTCCCCAATGGCTTGACCGGCTTGCAAGCCGTCAATATTGAAGGCGAGCGTGTGATGTTGGCACTGGACACCAATCCGGAAGCCCAAAGCCCGATTACTTCGCAAGCAGCAAACGCCGCCGTGGTGAACGCAGGTGCTGGCCATGACCCACGTGTCATTGACCCCGCCCTGCCCTATGCCCAGGCCGTCGCAGCCGGAGCACAACGCGAAGGGCCAGCCATCAATAATGGACAAGGCCTGAAACCCGCGAACTCCAGCTTCGAGAACTTCAGCAATGCGATTTCGGCTCACGACCCAACCTACTTTATTGTCGGCAATAAAGGCGGCACAAACGCCCGCTTCCAGCTGAGCTTCAAGTACCGTCTGCATTCGCCGGATGATCCTAGCAATCCGAGATTCTACGATCACTTCTACATTGGCTATACGCAAACAGCCCTGTGGGATCTGCATGCCGACTCCAAGCCTTTTGTAGACACCACCTACCGCCCCAGCTTCTTCTGGCGTAAGGACTCCATTTGGGAGTCCGAGCAGAAACGTTTGTTCATGGGCCTGGCCACCGGCTACGAACACGCCTCCAACGGCAAGGCCGGAGACGACTCCCGCTCCATGAACGAGGTCTTCATCCAGCCCGAGTTCAATTACCGCTTTGATCACGGCGCCACACTGACGTTTGCCCCACGCATCAAGCACTATGTATTCATGGGCGAGAACGCAGACTGGGCACACTACCGTGGCCGTTACGACTGGAAGGTCCGTTACGCGCAGGACAACGGACTAGTACTGTCTGGCATGTACAACAAGGGCGCGGGCAGCCGCAATACGCATGAGTTCACGATTGCCTGGCCGCTGAACCGCACGCCTTTGAACATGAATGGCTATCTCTACGGCCAGTACTTCTCGGGCTATGCGGAAACCATGCTGGGATATCGCGATCGCTCTTCTCAGTTCCGTATCGGTCTGGCGCTGGTGCCTTAAGCACTTCTACAACAGTCCCCCACCGCGTCGGCTTCCCATGCCGGCGCGGGCCATATCATGATCACAGGCCTGGATCAGAAAACGCTGGAACAAGGCCACCAATCCTCCTGGCTCACGTCCTTTGGGCCACAACAAGCCTACCTCTACCGACTCGACCGGGTCATGAATCCCGATGGCATGGATACGCTTGCCTTCCAGAGACCAGGGCCGGTAAACCATATCTGACAAGATCGTCACTCCAAAGCCATAAGCCACCAAACCGCGCACCGCCTCCAGGGAGCGCGTCCGCATAGCGATGCGCTCCGGAAAGCCGGGGCTGCCCCAATGACGCATGGCCGCCGTATCGGCATCGTCTACCGTCAGAAAGATGTAGGGATAGTTGTTGATCTGCTCCAGGGACACGCTGGACTCATTGGCCAGAGCGTGTTGATCGGACACCCATAAACGACGGCGGGAACTGCTCAGGCGATGGTGCCCGAACAAAGCCAAATCGGTGATATTCGACAAAATAGCAACACCCAGATCGATGCGCTCGTCCTGCAAGGCCGCCTCCATTTCGGGGCGCTCCATATCCACCAGCTCGATGTCGATATTAGGATAACTGTGCTTGAAACGGCTGATCAGATCAGGCAGAAAATAGCCCAGAACCGTATAGCCCGCGGCCACCCGAATTTGTCCTTCGATATTTTGGCGACGCAAATCTGCGTGATTCAGTGCATCACTGACCGCATCAATCACGTGATGGGCGTGGTGAAAAAATGCCTGCCCCTGTGGCGTCAACTCCACGCCGTGGGGCAAGCGTTCAAATAAAGCCACATTGAGCTGACGCTCCAGACTTTGCACCGCATTGCTGATGGCCGACTGCGAGACATTCTCCGCCTGGGCCGCCGCCGAGAACTGCCCGCTGACCGCCGCAGCAATGAAATATCGGAACTGTCTCAGGGTCACTTCGTGTTTCATAGCCATCCGTTTTTCAGATATCAGGTACACGTAAATTTGATTTTACGATAACAAAAAGCTGCCCTAGACTAAAGAACAAACTACAACAACTTGCACGAAAACAATCCTTCTTGCAGGAGACAAACTCATGAATGCCCCACTCAACAAACCTTACAAGGCCATGTTGGAATCGGTGTCCCTGGATGACAAATACACTGTCACCAAGGGCCGCGCCTATATGAGCGGCACCCAGGCCCTGGTGCGCTTGCCCATGCTGCAGAAAGAACGGGACCGGCGCGCCGGTCTGAATACAGCAGGCTTTATCTCTGGCTACCGGGGCTCCCCACTAGGGAGCGTAGACCAAGCGTTATGGCAGGCCAGCAAACACTTGCAAGAACACGACATCGTATTCAAGCCCGGTCTGAACGAAGATCTGGCCGCTACCGCCGTCTGGGGTAGCCAGCAAACCAATCTGTACCCCAGTGCCCGCTTCGATGGCACCTTTGCCATGTGGTATGGCAAAGGCCCGGGTGTGGACCGTTCCATGGACGTGTTCAAGCATGCCAACTCGGCCGGCAGCGCCCGTCACGGCGGTGTGCTGGTACTGGCAGGCGATGACCACGGCGCCAAATCCTCCACGGTGGCCCACCAGTCCGATCACGTTTTCGCCGCCGCCGGTATCCCCGTGCTGTATCCGGCCAACGTGCAGGAATACCTGGACTTTGGCCAGCACGGCTGGGCCATGAGCCGTTTCTCCGGTCTATGGGTGGCCTTGAAGTGCGTCACCGAAGTGGTGGAATCGAACGCCTCGGTGGACCTGGACCCGGACAGCCTGAACATTGTCCTGCCCGAGATCGAGGACATGCCCGCCGATGGCCTGAACATCCGCTGGCCAGACCCGCCACTGGCGCAAGAAGCCCGCATGATGAACCACAAGTGGTACGCCGCTCTGGCTTATGTGCGCGCCAACAAATTGAACCGCGTCGAGATTGATTCGCCCGAAGCCCGCTTTGGCATCATGACGGCGGGTAAAGCCTATCTGGATACCCGTCAGGCACTGGCCGATCTGGGCCTGTCCGACGAGCTATGCGCCGAGCTAGGTATCCGACTATTTAAAGTGGGCTGTATTTGGCCCCTGGACGGGCAAGACGCCCGCCAGTTCGCAACCGGCCTGTCCGAAATTCTGGTGGTGGAAGAAAAACGCCAGATTCTGGAATATGCACTGAAAGAAGAGCTGTACAACTGGCGCGATGACGTACGTCCCAAGGTCTACGGCAAGTTTGACGAGACCGAACACGGTGGCGGCGAATGGTCCAGCTTGCGCTCGCCCTGGCTACTCCCTCCTCAGGGTGAACTGTCTCCTGCGATTATTGCGCGCGCCATTGCCCGCCGCTTGTGCACCATGGACATTTCCGAGGAGCTGCAAGCCCGCATCCAGGCCCGTCTGGCCATTCTGGATGCCAAGGACCGCGAAGCCCGTATGCCGCGCGTCAGCGTAGAGCGCAAGCCCTGGTTCTGTTCGGGCTGTCCGCACAATACCTCCACTCGCGTGCCCGAAGGCTCGCGCGCCATGGCCGGGATTGGCTGTCACTACATGACGGTCTGGATGGATCGCAGCACCTCCACCTTCAGTCATATGGGCGGCGAAGGCGTCGCCTGGATTGGCCAACAACCCTTTACCGATGAAAAACACGTCTTCGCCAACCTGGGCGATGGCACGTATTTCCATTCGGGAATTTTGGCGATCCGAGCCTCGATCGCAGCCAACTCCAATATCACCTACAAGATTCTGTATAACGATGCCGTCGCCATGACAGGCGGCCAACCCGTAGACGGGATCTTGAAAGTCACCGACGTCATTGCCCAGGTCCATGCCGAGGGCGCTCGCAAGATTGTGGTGGTCACCGACGAGCCCGAGAAATTCAAGGGCGTTACCCTGGCTGGCAACCCGCCTGTGTATCACCGTGATGAGCTGGACCGCGTACAGCGCGAGCTGCGCGAAGTGCCCGGCACCACCATCCTGGTGTATGACCAGACCTGCGCCACGGAAAAACGCCGTCGCCGCAAGAAAGGGACTTATCCGGACCCCGCCCTGCGCGCCTTTATCAATGACACAGTCTGTGAAGGCTGCGGGGACTGCTCGGTCAAGTCCAACTGCCTGTCCGTTGAGCCACTGGACACCCCCATGGGTTCCAAGCGCCGCATCAACCAGTCCTCCTGTAATAAGGATTTCTCCTGCGTTAACGGTTTCTGCCCCAGCTTTGTCACCCTGAAAGGGGCACAAGTACGCAAGCCGGAAGCCCAAGGTCGCTCGCTGGAATCCTTCAATCTGGCCGATCTGCCTCTGCCCAAACTGCCGGATCTGGACAAGACCTACGGCATTCTGATCGCCGGTATTGGCGGCACGGGTGTCGTGACGGTAGGTGGCCTGCTGGGCATGGCTGCTCATATCGAGCAAAAAGGTGTCAGCGTTCTGGATATGGCCGGTTTGGCCCAGAAAGGCGGTGCGGTGCTGAGCCACGTGCAAATTGCACGCCAGCCCGATCTGCTGCACGCCACCCGTGTGCCTACCGGCGAGGCCTCCTTGCTGATTGGTAGTGATGCCCTGGTCAGCGCCTCCACGGACGTACTGAGCCGTGTCAGCCGCGACCGCACACACACCATTATCAATACCGCTGCCAGCCCGACCTCGGATCTGATCGGCAACGCGCACTGGAAATTCCCGCTGCAAACCGCCTGCACGGATATCGAAAGTGCCGTGGGCAAAGAGATCCGCTATCTGGATGCCAATGCCCTGGCCGTACACGTCATGGGTGACGCCCTGTACGCCAACCCCATCTTGCTGGGCTATGCCTTCCAGCGTGGCTGGATTCCTCTGCACATGGACAGCTTGCTGCGCGCCATCGAACTGAACGGGGTTGCCGTCAAAGCCAACCGCGAAGCCTTTCAATGGGGGCGTCTGGCCGCTGAAAAGGGTATCGAAGCCCTGATGGAAGGTGCGACGCCCAAAGCCCGCGAAGTCACGTTCCCTGAAAGCGTGCAGTCCCTGATCAAGCGCATGGAAGAGCACCTGACTGCGTATCAGAACCCGGCCTGGGCCAAGCGCTATCGCGACGCCATCAACAAGGTCATGGAACGCGAATCACGCCTGAATCAGGACAAGGCTCTGCCCCTGACTCGCATCGCCGCCACGCAACTGGCCAAGCTGATGAGCTACAAGGACGAGTACGAAGTGGCCCGCCTGTACACCGACCCGGCCTTCCTGGACAAGCTGCGTGCCCAGTTTGCGGGGGAGCCTGGCAAGGACTACCAGATTGAATACCATCTGGCCCCGCCCTTGCTCGGTCGCAAGAACAGCCAGGGTCAGCCAGTCAAGAGCAAGTTTGGCCCTTCGACCCGCAGCCTGTTCAAGATTCTGGCCCATCTACGCGGTTTGCGCGGTGGTGCACTGGATATCTTTGGCTACACCCAGGAACGCCGTCAGGAACGCCAAAATATTGAAGACTATCTGGCTGACCTGAATGAAGTCAGCGCCCACCTGGATGCGGACAATATGGAAGTGGCCCAGCGCTGGTTGAACTACCCGGATCTGATCCGTGGCTACGGCCATGTCAAGGATGCGGGCCATGTCAAAGCCTACGCTCAGCGTGAACAGCAACGCAGCCAGTTCCGTTCCCGTACCGAGCCCAGCCAACGCGTTGCCTGAACTTATAGCCAACCCTGGACACAGGGCTGGCTCCCCCTAGCTCCTCCTTAGCAGCAGGCTGTCTTTCAAAGCGGCCTGCTTTTTTTTCGTCTTTACACTCTGAACCGCTAGCCCGCCGACTTTTCCTGGGCAAGCCCACGCGTTTAACAGGATAGTTTGCTCATTAAACTGACATACAATCGTGCAATTCGATGCCAGTGCCACCGCCTGTGGCAATCAGGTCGATCCAGGACCACTTTCTTATGCGCCATCTCGTTTACGTTTTCATTCCTTCAGCCCTGATTTTGCTGACCGCATTCAGGCTGGCTTTTGCCTTATGGCAATGGCCACGCGTGCGTCAGGCCGGAGGTCTGCTGCCCATTCTGATTGGCGGCCTGCGTATCGACGCGCTGATGATTGCCGCCTTGAGCGCCCCCGTGATCTTGCTGGCTCCCTGGCTGGGACACTATCCCGTCATGACGACGGTAGCCGCCATCTGGTTTACCTTCGCCTGGTTCTTGCTGACCTTGCTGGAAGTCTCCACGCCCCAGTTCATTATTGAATACGACACACGCCCAAACCGGCTGTACGTGGACTATCTGAAGCACCCCCAGGAAGTGATGGGCATGCTCTGGAAAGGCTACAAGCTGATGATAGGCATTGCCCTGATCGGTCTTGGGCTGATTGTGTACTCGGGCTGGTCTATTTTTGGCCATATCGGCCCCGATCCTGTCATGAGCTGGTGGCTGCGTCCCATCTGGATGCTGGTAGGCGCGGCTCTGTGTGCGCTGGCGATACGTGGCACCCTGGCACACCGCCCCATCAACCCCTCTTCGGTGGCTTGGAGCAGCGACAGCATGCTCAACACGCTGCCCTTGAACTCGCTGTACAACGTGGCCTACGCCATCTACAGCATGAAAAACGAGCGTTCTGCCGAGGACATTTACGGTGGTATGGATGCCGCCGAAATGAACCAGATCGTGCGCGATGCAGCCGCGCTGCCTGCCGGGCCTGACACATTGCCCACCCTGCACCGTCAAACCCCCGCACAGAAACGCGAGCGCAAACCCAATCTGGTCCTGATCGTGGAAGAAAGCCTGGGTGCGCAATATGTCAGCAATCTGGGCGGCGCCAAGTTGACGCCCGAGCTGGACAAGCTGGCCCAGACAGGCTGGAACTTCCGCCGCGCCTACGCAACCGGCACTCGTTCGGTACGGGGTCTGGAAGCGGTGTCCGCCGGTTTCCCCCCAACCGTGGCCGACGCCGTACTGCGCCTGCCCGGCTCACAAACCCGCTTCTTTACCCTGGCCCAATTGCTCAAGGAACAAGGCTACCGCTCGCGTTTTATCTATGGCGGCGAGGCCCACTTTGACAATATGAAGAGCTTTTTCCTGGGCAACGGTTTTGATGAACTGTATGAGCAATCCAGCTTTGAGTCCCCCGAATTTGTCGGCACCTGGGGCGCCAGCGACGAGGATATGTTCAACAAGTTGCACCAGTTGCTTGGCCAGGACAAGGAGCAGCCCTCCCTGACGCTGGCCTTTTCCGTCAGCAATCACTCGCCCTGGGAGTACCCGGCTGGCCGTATCCAGGTAGAAGGCGATCCCGCCACCGTAGAAAACACCGTGCGTTATGCAGACTGGGCCATTGGCGACTTCTTCAAGAAAGCGCGCGAATCCGATTACTGGGACAACACAGTGTTTTTGATTGTGGCTGACCACGACTCGCGCGTGGGCGGTGCCAACCTGGTGCCTTTGCGCCACTTCCATATTCCCGCCCTTATTCTGGGTGCAGGCGTTCCCAGCCGCCAGGACGAACGCATCATAAGCCAGATCGACCTGGCTCCCACCTTGCTGTCCCTGATGGGCATTGAAAGCGAGCACCCCATGATCGGGCGCGACCTGACCCAACAAGACAGCGACCGGGCCATGATGCAGTACTTCGAGAACTACGGTTATCTGAAGGGCGACATTCTGACCGTGCTGATGCCCCACCTGCCGCCTTGCCAGTATCGCTATACCGCACCGGACAAGTACGAGCCGCTGGAACAGATAGACGAAGCACTGGCCAAGGAAGCGCTGGCCCACGTCCTGTGGCCTAGCTGGGCATACCACGAACAGGCTTACACCCTGCCCCACCCGCAAAAACGCTAGAACCGGGGGCGCAGGGCTTGACGAAGCCCTGAATTCGTTCTATTATGCTTGTCTTTAGTCGGGGCGTAGCGCAGCCTGGTAGCGCATCTGGTTTGGGACCAGAGGGTCGCGAGTTCGAATCCCGCCGCCCCGACCATTAAAGAATTAAAGGCTTAGTTCATTGCACAGTGAACTAAGCCTTTTTCTTTGCCTGCTCCCAGAGCATCGCCTTATTTGCGTTATGCTTTGACCACCTACTCTGATCAGGAATCGGAAATGAGCAATTCAAAAATTCTAGGTCTGAGCAGCCTGGCCTTGTTGCTGTGCCTCCTGACTGTTCCTACCCTGTTTCTGCTCCTGCCGGTCTTTCTGTTCCCCCTGATCGCCTGCCTGATCGGCCTCTACGTTTACAAGCGTGGCCTGCGCGGACAAACACGCAATCTGGCTATTCGGCTTTTTGCCCTGCTGCCCTTCCCGGTCGCTGTGTTCACCTTTATTTTCTGCATGCAGTGGATTTCGCAGGGCTATCGGGCCTGAGCCTTCAGCACTGCCTGTTCCTGACCCGTTCAAACTACACGGATGTGTCCTTCAAAAAACTGAGTTTGCCATTAGGCTCGATATAGGCCGCCGCTACCTCTTCCAGCGACTGGATTCCGGCCAAACGCATTTCACTCAGGATTTCATCGCGGGTCACAAACTCCCGACGCATATTGCGCCACTGCAACTGCCCATCCCTGACCACACACACTTTGCGCGGAGTGGCCAGTGCATTGAGCGCCGGAAATCGGTACATCAGCCAATCGACGATGTACCCCCAGGCCACAATGGTTGCGGCCACCAGCAAACCGTCCGTCAAGGAATTGCTGCCCCCTGACATCGCATTGCCACTGGCGTCGGCAATCAGCAAAAGAATCAGCAAATCCGCAACGCCCAGCGAGCCCAGCTCTCGTCGTCCCGCCAGCCGCAGCAGGATGAACAGAACAAAGTACACCACGGTGCCTCGCAGCACGGACTCCAGCACCGGCATTTCCAGTGCGAAGACCGTGCTCCAATCCAGTGTCAGCATAGCGCCAGCAACCTGCGATCAGTTCAGATCGAAGTACTGATGGTCCTTGGGACGCTGGCCTGCCACATCCTTAGCCGTGATCTTGTCACTGAACTCATTGCCCAGATGAGAGCGCACATAGTTGACGACTTCGGCTATTTGCTCGTCATTTAGAACGCCACCAAAACCGGGCATGCCCTTATTGCCCTGGTTCACCATGAACACCACATAGGCAGGTGCCCCCAGTTTCGGATTCTTGGACAGGGACGGATACATGCCCGCCCCTTGAGCGCCCTTGCCATCGATCATGTGACAAGACGCACAGACCTGCTCATAAATTTCCTGACCGGTTTTCTGGGTAAAGACGACCGTATCACCCCCTACCACCGCCGTGTCCGCATGGCTGATGGTCAACAGTCCCGAGGCCAGAAAAACCGCTAGAGATCGCATCATCATGACTAGGCTCCTTTGGAATCGGCTTGTTGATTACCCACAATATGGCTATGCAAACGGGAAATCGCATTCAGGGAGGACAGGATCGCCCCTTCTTGCCAGGCGTTGACATAGGAAGCATGCTCGCCCGCCAGAACCAGCCGGCCATCAATCTGACACAAGTTCTCGTAATGCGCGGCCCGAGTCTGGTCCGTCCACATGCCATAGCAGCCCAATGTCCAGGGAACGCGGTGCCAGGCGACCGCCACCCCACTCTCGAACTCATCCTTATATTGAGGGTGGATTTGCGCACCATATTCCAGGGCCTTCTTGACCCGATCCTCGGGACTGAGCGACGACCATTCCACGGCGCTGGGACCGAACATATACCCCCCCAGCAATACGCCTTTGCCACCGGCCATCATGCCGCCACTGGGGTAAGAGATTTGTGTGATGGGCAGGTCGGTATAACTGATGCCGCCATAGATCGCGTCATCATCTTCCCAGAAGCGCCGTTTGAACTGCAGCCCGATCTTGACCGAGGGAGCGTAGGGCACAGCGTCAATGGCAGCGTGCATTTCCTTGCTGGCATCCAGATCTATCTGGCTCAGAATCGACAAGGGAATGGTACATACGCACCAGTCTGCTGTTTCAGTGTGCTCGCTGCCCTTGCTTTGATCCTTGTAGCTAACCGTCACCTTGCCATCGCTCTGCTTGATCGCAGTGACCTTGGCATTAAAGGTAAACAGTCCCTCCAGCTCCTTGCCAAAAGCAGCGCCAATCTGGTCCATGCCGCCGACCGGCTGAAACATGGTCTGCTGAAACTCGTACAAATCATGAATGCCCATATTGTGCCAAACGCTGGAGCGCACAATATCTGCCAGCTTCAAGGGCTCGGAAAACTCGGGCTGGGCATTGAGGCCACCTCCCGGATCACGCTCGAAACCGCGGACCTCGGAACTGGCATGACCTTTCACATAGGCCATGTTTTTATCCAGCGCTCCCCAACTACGCAAAGCCTCCAGCAGCTTTTCCTGGTCCTCTTTGGACAAGGGAGCATCGAGCGATTGAGTATTGATGGCTTTGGACAAAAGCTCGGAGACCTGTCCTTGGAAATCCGCATGGATATGGCGAAAACGCTGGGGCTTGCCATCAAAATGCTCTTTGCTATGCAAGTACGCGTTGTAGTTGTACTGGATAAAGGGTTCCAGCTTGACCTTGAGCCGCTTGCAATAGTCCAGCAAGGCCCTGTGATGGAAGGGAATACGCCAAGGCCCCGGATTGATGTACTGATCCTTGTCGAACTTCACATCCTGCTTGGCCCCGCCCAGTTCAGTGTAGCTGTCACCGCCGTGCAAGGACCAGTTCCGCCCTCCCACTTTTTCACGATATTCCAGGATTTTGACTTTGTAGCCTGCATTGCGCAGCTCCAAAGCGGCCACCATGCCAGCCAGCCCCGCTCCCAGGATCACCACAGAGGTCCCTGGCTTGGGCTTGCCCTCCAGGCGAATCGGGCCATCGTAGCTGCCCTCCGCCGCATGGCCCAGGCGCATCATGGCCTGATACATGGCCGCGCCACCTGCGGCATAACCGACCATGGTCAGAAAATGCCGCCGTGTCAGTATTCCACCCTGTGAAACTTGGCTCATCGTCCTTTCTCCTTTTGGAAAAATGATGAGCAGCATTCGCCCCCAACTTCTTTGCCTGCCCCCGGTGCATGAATGCTACTCGTGTGGAAAAAAACAAAGAACACAATGCCTTATGATCAGCTTGTCACTTAACTATAAGCACCTAAAATGTTTAAGCCCAACATAAGAAACACATCTTTACAGGGCTGAAAATTAGCTGACTTCCGATAAATGCGTGCAAGCCCCTTTTTGATGTGGGTCTATGCTTGCCAAGTTCACCACGACGGGATATAATTTTCTTCTTAGTCGGGGCGTAGCGCAGCCTGGTAGCGCATCTGGTTTGGGACCAGAGGGTCGCGAGTTCGAATCCCGCCGCCCCGACCAAAAAATTCAAAGGCCTTGCAGAGCAATCTGCAAGGCCTTTTAGTTTTGCCAGTTCGGTTCACTGCGTCATTTAACTTTGGCTGGCGCTCACACCCACCGAGTCGGGCAAACCAAAAATAGAATCAAATGCCCAGTTGTAGATAAAGGCGAAGATGGGAAAGAAAGCCAGCAACACCGCTTCCATCAAAAAAGCTTTCCACAAACTGACATTTAGCCACCACGCAATCAGCGGAATCAGCAAAGACACCAGCACAATCTGAAAACCGGTCACGTGCAGCACCCGGTGCCAGAACGTACGCGCCTGAATCTGACGACGGCGCTCCCAGGCTTCAAACAGCATGTTGTAGAACAGGTTCACCGATACTGCGCAGGTGCTGATCATGAAAGACAGCATCCCGCTTTCCATGGCCCCTGCCCCACTCAAGTGCCCCAATACGGTTGCCGCTACCATCATGCCCAGCAACTCGAACATCCCTATGTAGACGACTCTTCTTTTCCATCCCTGCACGATAAATATCCTTGATCAAAAGCTCAGAAAGCATGATTATCCGCAGTACAGCTTCTAGAAAAAGTCAGATTCCATCAGTTTTACTTATGGTTTAGCCATGCTTACCAGTGATCATCTTGAGCTCTTGCTTGCCGTGGTTGAACACGGCTCCTTCTCCGCCGCCGCGCGGGCGTTGCGCCGCACACAATCGGCCGTCAGCATGGCCGTGGCCAATCTGGAGGCCGAGCTGGATCTGTCGCTTTTTGACCGCAGCCGACGTGAACCTGTACCCACGGCCGAACTACTGGCCATGCTGCCCGACGCCAAGCTGATCGCCAGCCGCTTGCAGAGTTTGCGACTGCATTT
This sequence comes from Alcaligenes sp. GCM10023179, assembly GCF_042653705.1. Lineage (NCBI taxonomy): Bacteria > Pseudomonadati > Pseudomonadota > Betaproteobacteria > Burkholderiales > Alcaligenaceae > Alcaligenes > Alcaligenes sp. GCM10023179. The sequence goes on from NZ_JBHSIQ010000002.1 coordinate 284,900, forward strand.
GCAGGAATTATCGGGGGGATTGGAAAGCCATTTACGGCTGGGTATCGTGTGCGATGTCGATCCCGAACCGGCGTTGATTGCCTTGCAGGCTCTGGAGCAACGCTATCCCGGTCTGGACATAGAACTGCGAACCGCGCCCCAAGACGCGCTGGTCGAAGCATTGCAAAAGCGCGAGCTGGATCTGTGCATTGCCTATGGCGGGCGGGAACTGGAAAGCGTGGGGATTGTGCAATCGCTGTGGACCGAAACCATTAGCGCTGTCGCTGCACCCGGCCATCCCTTGCTACATGACAGCCCCAGGCCCCTGGAAGATTTGAAAGCCTACAGGCAGATTGTGATTACCAGCCCCGACAAGGATATACGCAAGGACCGTTCCATGCTCAGCCTGCGTCAATGGAAAACGGACAGTCTGCCCATGACACTGGAACTGGTGGAACGGGGATTGGGTTGGGCAAATCTGCCCTTGTCTTGCCTGCGGCCCTCACTGGAGTCTGGCCGTTTGCACCGTATCCAGTTCTCTACCGGCAGCAATGGTCTGGACTTGCCCATTTATCTTCTGCAATCCAAGGGACAGGATGTGGGCAAGGCGCAGGCCCTGTTCAGACAGGCCCTGCAAGACGAATTGAATACGCGTCTTGCGCCTATTCCGGTACGGTGACATTCGCCTGACCGCTATCAGCCAGGAACTGCGCCACCATCCCTTCCTTTTTCTGCCGGGCAATAAAGGCCTCAACCCAGGCATGGGCCAGCGTACGCTCTGACGGCACCGCCATGGCCTGACGAATCACAGTGAAACTGTCGGGCAGCACACGCAAGCCGCTGCGGGAGCGGGCATAGCGCTCCAAAGGCTGTCGTACGCCCGCAGCGGCATCCAGCTCTTCTTCCACAAACAGATCAATCGCATCGGCAGAGGTCGTTGCCCGTACCAGATCGGCATGTTTTAAATGACGGCTCAGGAACAAATCGTAGGCCGCCCCTTTGCCAACGGCAATGCACACGCCTTGCTGATCCAGCTGATCCACGTTCTGAAAGGCGGACTCGTCACGCACCAGATAGGTGCCTTCGATATGCACATAGGCTTCACTGAAGCGAATCTTTTCCGCACGCTTGGGATCAATCGCCAAAAAAGCCAGATCCCACTCGTCCCTGTAGACCGCCTCTACGACAGCCTGAGCCGCATCGTAGCCATGAAATTGCACGCTCAGGCCCAGCTCTTGCGCCACACTGCGCGCCAGGTCCGCCGAGACCCCTTTGGGCGACTGCTCATTGGCACCGCGTTGGGCCAGGACGGGATTGCCATAATTCATGGCAACACGCAAAACCCCGCTGGGGGCCAGTTCTGCTGCGACAGCCTGCTTTTGTGTCATGTAAATGCTCCGTCATACTTTTAAGAACCCGGTCTTCTACAATAACGCACCTTCCTGTCCCACTACATAATGGAGCGCCTGTATGTCTCGTGATGATCTTGGAAAACTCTTGCTGCGTGTCACGGTCGGTGTGTTGATCCTGCTGCACGGCATCGCCAAGATACGTTATGGCATCGGAGGAATCGAAAGAATGCTGATCGCCAACAATATGCCCGGCTTTCTGGCCTGGGGCGTGTACATAGGCGAAGTGATTGCTCCCGTCCTGATGATTCTGGGTTTTTACGCCCGTGCCGGCGGTTTGATTGTAGCCATGAACATGGTCATTGCCTTGTTGCTGGCCCATAGCAACCAGATCGGCAGTTTCAATGCCCAAGGTATTTGGGCATTGGAGTTGCAAGGCATGTTCCTGATTGGTGCGCTCACAGTCGGCTTGATCGGCGCCGGACGCTACAGCCTGGGTGGCGATGGCGGCCCCTGGAACTAAGGCTGGCCCGATTCATGTGCTGGAAAACGCCCGCTTCGCCGGGCGTTTTTCATGGATGATCAAGCATAACCCCCACCTGCCTCCCCTTGTTCACCCTAGCCACTCAGTCCGCTGGCCTCAGGTACCTCGACGCTACTGCACTTGCACGGGAGTTAAAGTTAGTTGGCGTTGGCACCTGGCTTCCGGCCTTAACTTGCCAAGGTCAAATCCAGTCGTAACCCCCCTTTCTCCGACGCACTGGCTTGCACTTTCCCCTGATAGCTGCGCGCCAGCTCACGCACAATATCCAGTCCCAGTCCAAAGCCTGGATGTCGCTCATCCGCACGCTGGCCACGACCAAACACACGCTCCAACTGCTCCGGCTCCAGGCCAGGACCGTCATCTTCCACCACCAGATGCAGCACATTGTCCTGCTGCCACACCTGACACCACACATTCTGCGTCGCCCATTTGCAGGCGTTATCCAACAGGTTTCCAGCCATCTCCTGCAAGTCCTGCTCTTCGCCTTTAAAGATCAACTCCTGATCGGGTAAATCCAGATGAATCTGCTTGTCGCTATGCAAACGCCCCATCACCCGACACAAGGACTGCAGACAACTAGACACATCCGTACGCACACCTATGGCACGTACCGCCATGGCTCGTGCACGAGACAAGTGGTGGTCAACCTGACGCTGGGCCAAGGCCACCTGCTCGCTAACCAAAGCCGCCAAATGCGGATCTTCGGCTTGCGCGGCGTTGCCCATAATTGTTAGCGGGGTTTTGACCGCATGGGCAAGATTTCCCGCCTGCGCCCGTGCGCGATCCACCATACCCGCATTAGCACTGAGTACAGCATTGAAATCATCCACCAAGGGTTGAATTTCACTGGGGAAATTGCCACTGACTTGTGGCTCCCGCCCCTCCTGCACGTCCAGCAAACGACGTCGCAAAAGATGCAGAGGGTACAAGGCCAGCACCACTTGCAAGATTGCCGCCAGGATCAAACCCACGGCCAAACCACCTAGCGACAGGAACAGAATCCGCTCAAAACGGGCTAATGGTTCGGCCAGAAGCTCCCGGTTGCCAGCCACCATGATCTGCAAGCTTTGTCCCTTGTCATTCACCTCGTCCAGTTCCTGACGCAACACAACCAGGCGTTGCTTTTCCGGCCCCGTCAGCGACAAAACACCATTGGGCGAATCGGGAGCATTCACATCCAGAGCCTCGTCCCACAAGGAGGTCGAGCGCAAAACCACCGTCCACTGCTCACTGCCCGCTTCCTGGCGTGCAATCTGCCAGTACATACCCGAATAAGGCTGCTCAAATAAAGGATCGCTCAGGCGCGATTGCAAAGTCACCCCATCCGCATTGTCCAGATTCACGTCCGCCATGATCTGGTCCAGGTGGGTTTGCAAACGCTGCTCGAACTGACGGTAAACGTGGTCTTGAAACAAGCGGTTCAGGCCCAAACCGGCCAGAACAATACTGATCAGAATCCAGGCCAAAGTCCCCAGCAGCAGGCGGCCACGCAGAGAGCCCAGAATGGTATGACCCCGCAAGGCGATCATGCTTCAGGGTCCACCAGACGGTAGCCCATACCTCGCACCGTTTCGATATAACCGGCGGGCAATTTCTTGCGCAGACGGCCGATAAAAACCTCGATGGTATTGGAGTCGCGCTCGAAGTCCTGAGAGTAAATATGCTCGGTCAGTTGAGTACGCGACAGCACTTGGCCAGGGTGATGCATCATGAACGCCAGCAAACGGTATTCATGGCTGGTCAGCGACAAGACCATGCCCGCACAACTGATGGAGGACGAGCGCGCGTCCAGCTCCAATTTGCCCAGCTGCAAACGTGGGTTCGCCTGACCGGCCGCACGGCGCAGCAAAGCGCGCATACGAGCCAGCAGCTCTTCCATGTGAAAGGGTTTGGCCACGTAATCGTCTGCACCCGCATCCATACCTTCGACCTTGTCGTGCCAATCATTGCGGGCGGTCAGAATCAGCACCGGCATATTGATGTCCGAAGCACGCCAGCGACGCAAGACCGATACCCCGTCCATGCCCGGCAAACCCAGATCCAGCACTACAGCATCAAAGGCCTCTACCTCGCCCTGATAATGGCCTTGCTCACCATCATGGGCCACCTGAACGGCATAGCCAGCCCGTTCCAGCGCCTGCTGCAATTGCGATGCCAAGGTAGGTTCGTCTTCAACAACCAGTATCCGCATCTTAATGTCCTCGGGAATGCGAGCGTTTCACGCCGCGCACAAGCAACACTTTGGCGGTCAAGGCGTCCACTTTCAAACGCAACAGGCGGTTGTCGTCAACCAGCATGCGCAAGTCATACACCCAGAGCTCAAAGCGCTCGTCATATTCAAACTGCACACGCAGCACTCGTCCGGGATAGGTCTCGCGAACCCGCTTCAGGACTTCCCGCAGCGGCAAGGCTTCTCCACGGCGCACGGCTTCGCGGGCCTGATCGTGGCCCCGATAGGCCGGGCCCGGAGGCCAGTACGGGCTGGGGCCGAAACGCTCATTAGGAGGGGGAGGTGGGGGTGGAGGCGGCGGAGGGGGCAAACGACGAAAACAGTCATCGTCCCCGAGGTAATCATGTCCAGACCAATCCGAACGCTGATCCCTGTCCCACGACGAATCACCTTTCTGCTTTTTGCTGCCGCAGTCAGGGTAATCGTGAGAATGGGCCAGTGCCAATGGCATCACCGCCGTCAAAACGGCGGCCAAACTCATCAGCAAGGCGGATTGTTTAATGGACGTCATAAGAATCGGTACGTGCAGAAAAAAAGAGGGATCAAACGATCACTCCCCCTTATATAGCAAGCTGCGGATGAACATAACATGAACAGCGGCTTCAGTTTAGATTCAGAGCCACCTGTCCATAATGGGCACCAGGCTGACAGGACAAACAAACCTTCCCACCTCAAAAGGAAGCTACCCAGGAATCTGACAGCACCACTTTTTGATTACATGAAGGAGCTATACATGAAACGCACTTCCCTCTTTTCTGCCCTGGTATTGAGCGCAAGTCTGTTGGGTGGCACCGCTGCCATTGCACAGGAAGCCACAAGCGCAGCCCAAACACAGAGCACGCAGAAACAAGCCCGTCAGGCCCGCGACCACAAACCGCTGACCGCTGATCAAGTCACCGATATCGGTCCCGCCTACCAGCGCCTGAAAGATGCCGGCTACACCAAAGTGGGCAGCCTGCATCAGCGAGGCGACAACATCATGGCCATGGTGGTTGATAAGGACGGCAAGGTTGTACGTGTCCGTTCCGAGGGTGCCAATGGCGAGTTTACGGTTGTAGAGCGCAAGAACGACGGTCAGCATCGTCGCGGCCACCGCTCCGGTCACGATCAACAACGTGACAGCGCCACGAAAGAGGCCACCAAGTCCTGATCATCACATCACTTTCCCCTAAGCAGTTGATGTTCGCAAGCAGTAGCAGTGACAACACGCAGTTGTTTTAGCAGTAGAAGTCGGTAGCAGGACGAAAAACGGCGCCCCCCCAGCGCCGTTTTTCTTTTCTACTGATTAGCCCGGATAGGGTCATCCCGCTCAAGGCGTTAGGATGGGAGTCTGTTTCACCTTTGGGAAAAGTGCCTCTCATGCTGTCTGCTGATTCGGTTTACTCACAAAGCTACTCGGAATTTCACTGGTCCATCCCCGAGCACTACAACATCGCTCACGACACCTGCGACAAATGGGCTGACGGGTCCGGGCGTCTGGCCCTGATCCAGCAATTGCCCGATGGTCAGATCAAGCGCTACACCTTCGATCAGCTCAAAGCCTGGTCCGATTCTTTAGCGGCTGCCTGGCAAGCCCAGGGTATTCAGGCAGGCGACCGTATCGCCATCTTTCTGGCTCAAGGACTTGAAACGGCGCTGGCGCATTTGGCGACCTACAAGATTGGCGCCATTGCCATGCCCTTGTTCACCCTGTTTGGCACGGACGCGCTGCGCTACAGGCTGAATGATTCCGGTGCCAGCACCTTGATTACCGATCAACAAGGCCTGGAGACGGTGTTGCCCTTGCGCGAGCACCTGCCACAGCTCAAACATCTTTACCAAAGTGACAGCCAGCAGGATCAGGGCGATGCACTTTCCTTATGGCAAGCCATTGCCGCCCACCCCGAACCGGCACCGCGCACATTGAACACCCGCGCAGACGCCCCCGCCGTGCTGATCTATACCTCCGGCACCACAGGTTCGGCCAAAGGTGCTCTACATGCCCACCGCGTGCTGCTGGGGCATCTGCCGGGCGTAGAGATGTCGCACAACTTCCTGCCCACAGGCGAAGGCCTGATGTGGACGCCCGCCGACTGGGCCTGGATTGGCGGCCTGCTGGATGTGCTGCTACCGGCCTGGCATCACGGCATACCCGTGCTGGCCTACCGCTTCCCCAAATTCGATGCCGAGGCTACCTGGAAACTGATGTCCGAGCACGGTGTCACGCATACTTTCCTGCCCCCTACTGCCCTGAAAATGCTGCGTCGCAGCCAATGGTCACGCGAGCAATGGCCTTTGAAGCTGCAATCCATTGCCAGTGGCGGGGAGTCACTAGGCGTACAGTTGCTGGATTGGGCGAAGCAGGAACTGGGCATCACCATCAACGAGTTCTACGGACAAACCGAGTGCAATATGATCGTGTCCTCTTGCTCGGCCTGGTTTCCAGGACAGGCGGGCAAGATCGGCAAGGCCGTGCCTGGTCACAAGGTCGCGATTGTGGATGATCAGGGGCAAATTCAGAAACCCGGCATCGAAGGCCATATTGCCGTGCAGTCCCCCGATCCGGTTATGTTCCTGGGTTACTGGCAACGGCCTGAAGCCACTCGCGAGAAATTTGTGGGTGACTGGCTGCTGACCGGCGACAAAGGCATGCAGGACGAGGATGGCTATATCCAGTTCGTAGGCCGCGATGATGATGTCATCACCAGCTCCGGCTACCGCATTGGGCCCGGCCCGATTGAGGATGGCCTGATGGGGCATCCCGCTGTCGCCATGGCGGCAGTGATCGGTGTCCCCGACCCCGAACGCACCGAAGTCGTGAAAGCTTTTGTGGTGCTGAAGGAGGATATCGAACCGTCCCAGGAGCTGGTCAAGGAGATTCAGGAGCACATCAAACGCCGGGTGGCTGCACATGAGTACCCACGGCTGATTGAGTTTGTCGATGCCCTGCCCATGACAACCACCGGCAAAGTCATACGTCATGCTTTACGCAAATTGAGCCAGTAAAGGCACAAGCTGCAGGCGGCACCCGCACAACACAAGGCCGTCGCTACTCCCTTTACTGGAGCCAACACTGTATCGCCGCCCCAATGGATAAAAAAACACCCCAATCCTTGGACGTAAATCCAGCGATTGGGGTGTGTGCCACACAGGAACGACTGTCCCGATGTGGGGGTATGGCTTTATTCAAACTCCAGGCAAAGCGCCGCAAGGCCGCTCTGCCCGCATCCGTCTGATTAACCGAAACGACCCGTGATGTAGTCTTCGGTTTCCTTGCGAGCGGGCTTCACGAAGATCTGGTCAGTTTCACCAAATTCCATCAGCTCGCCCAGATACATATAGGCGGTGTAATCCGAGCAACGAGCCGCTTGCTGCATGTTGTGGGTCACGATCACCACGGTGTAATCCGCTTTCAGTTCAGCAATCAGCTCTTCAATCTTGGCCGTGGAAATCGGGTCCAGTGCCGAGCAAGGCTCGTCCAGCAGCAGAACTTCGGGTTTGATCGCCACACCACGGGCAATGCACAGACGCTGTTGCTGACCACCGGACAGGCCGTTACCGCTTTGGTGCAGCTTGTCTTTCACTTCGTTCCACAGCGCAGCTTTGGACAAGGCCCATTCCACACGCTCGTCCATTTCGCCTTTGCTCAGGCGCTCGAACAAACGCACGCCAAAGGCCACGTTGTCATAAATGCTCATGGGGAACGGTGTCGGTTTCTGGAACACCATGCCCACTTTGGCGCGGATCAGGGAAATATCCTGCTTGGAAGTCAGCAGGTTCTCATTGTCCAGCAGGATTTCACCTTCAGCGCGCTGGCCGGGGTACAGCTCGTACATGCGGTTCAGCGTGCGCAGCAAGGTGGATTTACCGCAACCGGATGGTCCGATAAAGGCCGTGACCTTCTTTTCCTTGATAGACATGTTCACATTGCGCAGGGCATGGAATTTGCCATAGAAGAAATTCAGGTTGCGGATTTCAATCTTGGTCGATTCGTCGGAGGTAATAATTTGACTCATAGCGTTGGCCGACTAGGGCGCTCCGTGAAAACGTTATTTTTGGCGGAAAAGGCTGCGAGCCAGGATATTGATACCCAAGACCAGCAAGGTAATCAGCACCGCACCTGCCCAGGCCAGACGGTTCCAGTCCTCAAAGGGGCTGGCAGCATATTGGAAAATCACCACCGGCAAGTTGGCCAGCGGCGCGTTCATGTTCAGGGACATGAACTGGTTGTTCAAGGCGGTGAACAACAAGGGAGCCGTTTCACCCGCAATACGAGCCACAGCCAGCAGAACGCCCGTCACGATACCGGGCAAGGCAGCACGGTAGGAGATGGACATCACAATCTTCCACTTGGGGCAGCCCAGAGCCGCCGCGGCTTCGCGCAGACCGTTGGGAACCAGCATCAACATATTGTCTGTGGAACGTACCACCACGGGGATCACCAAAATAGCCAAAGCCAAGGAACCGGCCCAACCCGAGTAGTGCCCCACCTGTGCCACGTATACGGCATAGATGAACAGACCAATAATGATGGACGGTGCCGACAACAGCACGTCGTTCAAAAAGCGGGTGGCCGGAGCCAGCCAGCCACGCTGACCGTATTCGGCCAGATAGGTGCCGGCCAGAATGCCGATAGGTGTGCCGATCAGAGTACCGACGCCAGCCATCATGACGCTGCCGACAATGGCGTTCAGCAAACCACCCTCACCACCAGGAGGCGGGGTGCTTTCAAACAGCAGGGACCAGGCCATGGCACTGCTGCCCTTTTCGATCAGGGTCCAGATGATCCAGAACAGCCAGAAAAGGCCAAAGATCAAGGCAGTAAAAGACACACCCAGCATCAGGCGGTTAAACACCTGCCTGCGTTTGTAAATCGGGTTGCTCAGACTAATTGCGGATTTTTTATCAAACATGGTAGGTGATCCTTAGCGCGACGTGCCTTCGTTCTTGGCCAGACGCAACAAGAGCAACTTGGAGATCGCCAATACAACCGTGGTGATCAGGAACAGGATCAGACCCAGCTCCAGCAAGGCGGATTTCTGCATGCCACCGGCTTCGTTAAACTCGTTGGCCAGTGCAGACGCAATCGAGTTCGAGGGCGAAAACAGCGAGCTTGGCAAGTTAAAGGAGTTACCAATCACAAAGGTGACAGCCATGGTTTCACCCAGCGCACGTCCCAGACCCAACATGATCCCGCCAATCACCCCGTTCTTGGTGAAAGGCAGCACCACACGCCACATCACTTCCCAGGTCGTGCTGCCCAGACCATAAGCGGACTCCTTGAGCATGGGAGGCACCAGCTCGAACACGTCGCGCATCACGGCGGTAATGAAGGGGATCACCATAATGGACAGAATCAGACCGGCGGTGAACACACCAATCCCGAAGGGAGGGCCCGCAAAGATCTGACCCAGCACTGGCACCCCGTCAAAAAAGGAGATCAGGCCAGGCTGTACATAGCGCTGGAACAGGGGCACAAAAACAAACAGGCCCCACATACCGTAAATAATGGAGGGAATCGCAGCCAGCATTTCAATGGCCGTACCCAGAGGGCGACGCAACCAGGCTGGCGAGAGCTCTGTCAGGAACATCGCAATGCCAAACGAGACCGGCACGGCAATACAGAGTGCGATGAAAGAAGTCAGCAAGGTACCGGCAATGGGCACCAATGCGCCATATTCGTTATTGACCGGATCCCAGTTATTCGTCCAGAGAAAAGAGAAACCGTATTCGGCAATGGATTCCCGGCTTCCATAGATCAGGGAAATAGAGATGGCAGCCAGCAATATGAACACGAGAAACGCAAACGAGCGTGTCATGTTCTTGAAAATGCCGTCCATAAAGGCGTTCTGATTTGATTTCATGTAGACAGATGAAGGGTCAGGCCGGAATAGGACGAACGCACTGCAACCGATTCACAGATTCTGTAACAGCCAAGGCTGCTCCAGCCCAACAAACCGGATAACGCTACGCGCTGTGCGTTCAAGACAAAACCGTAATTTTTACATAATAAAGACGGCACCACCTAGAGGTGGGCCGTCTCGCAGGATCAATTTACAACTGACCTGTATTTGAACACGAATCTTACTTCCAGACCGCAGCGCCGTCTTTGGACTTGATCTCCGATGCCCAGGCCGCCTTGATCTGGTCGGTTACGTCCTTAGGCAACGCAACGTAATCCAGCTCTTCAGCAGATTTGGCACCGTTCTCGAAGGCCCAGTTAAAGAAGTTCAGCACTTCTTTACCGTTCTCGGGCTTGTCCTGGACCTTGTGCATCAGGATGAAGGTAGCCGAAGTGATAGGCCAGGATTTTGCGCCAGGCTCTTCGGTCAGAATCACACCCATGCCAGGCGTACCGGCCCAGTCTGCGTTGGCAGCGGCGGCAGCAAAGCTTTCCTGACCAGGCTGGACGAATTGGCCGTCCTTGTTCTGCAACTGGGTCCAGGACAGTTTGTTTTGCTTGGCGTAAGCGTATTCAACGTAGCCGATCGAGTTCTGCAGCTGGCGTACGTAAGCAGCCACGCCTTCGTTACCCTTGCCACCTTGACCGGTAGGCCACTTCACAGCCTTGCCTTCACCAACCTGGGACTTCCAGTCCGGGGACACTTTGGACAGATAGTTGGTCCAACCGAAAGTGGTGCCCGAACCGTCGGAGCGGTGAACCACCACGATGTCCTTGTTAGGCAAGGTCAAATCGGGGTTCAGTTCCTTGATGGCTGCATCGTCCCACTTGGTGATCTTGGCCAGGTAGATATCGCCCAGTACTTTACCGGACAGTTTCAGCTTGCCAGGCTCAATGCCTTCGACGTTGATCACAGGCACCACACCACCGATCACGGCGGGGAACTGCAACAGGTTTTCTTTTTCCAGTGTTTCGACCTTCATTGGGTCGTCCGAAGCACCGAAATCCACGGTCTTGGCAATAATCTGCTGCTGACCACCACCCGAACCAATCGACTGGTAGTTGACGCGGTTATTCGTTTGTTTGGCGTATTCAGCCGCCCATTTGGCATAGATTGGGTAAGGGAACGACGCACCAGCACCGGTTACGTCTGCAGCTGTGGCAGTAGCCGCAAAAGCGCTGAACGCCAGAGCAATACTTACCTTGTTGAATACACGTTTTAACATCGAGAAATCCTCTTGATGATAGTCAGATCACAGGCCCACCCTGTATGTGTCGTCATAGTAAACAGACTATATGACACGTTCATGACAGTCTGTATTTCACACACCGCCCAAGCGCTGCATCATGCTCAGATGCAGATTGAACGGGGCACCGCGACTGCGGATGCGGTTATAAGTGCCATCCGGATTGGCCTTCCAGGACAACTGGTTGTCACGCAAGGCATAAGTGAAGGCTTCGGCAATGACCCGCTTTTTCAGGCTGCGGTCCAGCACTGGCACACCCAGCTCCACACGACGAAAGAAGTTCCGGTCCATCCAGTCGGCCGAGGAAATAAAGACCTCTTCCTGACCGCCATTGTAGAAATAGAAAACACGCGAGTGCTCCAGAAAGCGTCCGATGATTGAACGCACCTGGATGTTCTCCGACAAACCCTTGACCCCCGGACGCAAGGCGCAAGCACCACGCACGATCAGGTCTACCCTGACTCCGGCCTGGCTTGCATCATAAAGCGCCTGAATGATCTTGGGCTCCAGCAGCGAGTTCATCTTGGCCATGATGCGGGCTTTCTTGCCTGCCAGGGCGCGCTCGGTTTCCGCCTGGATGCGATCCATCATGCTGTCATGCAAGGTGAACGGCGACTGCAGCAAGCGCTTCAGGGGCCTCCAGGCACCCAGCCCGGTCAGCATGGAAAACACCTTGTCCATGTCCTCGCAAATTTCCTGATTAGCGGTAATCAGGCCAAAGTCCGTGTACAGGCGAGCAGTGCGCGGGTGATAGTTACCCGTACCCAAATGGCCATAACGCCGGATCGCCCCCCCTTCACGACGCAACACCAGGGCCATCTTGGCGTGGGTCTTGTGACCCACCACCCCGTAACTGACGTGTGCTCCCACCTCTTCCAGCTTGGCAGCCCAATTGATGTTGGTCTGTTCGTCAAAACGAGCCATCAGCTCCACCACCACCGTTACCTCTTTGCCAGCACGCGCCGCCGACAGGAGGATATTCATCAACTCCGAATCTTCACCAGTACGGTAAATCGTCTGCTTGATACCGACGACGGCCGGGTCCGCCGCTGCGGCACGCAAGAAGCTCAAGACGGGCTGGAAGGACTGATACGGATGGTGCAGCAGTTGGTCTTTGCGGGAAATCGCCTCAAAAAACTGTGCGGGGGATTCAAATGAAGAATCAAACGGCGCCGGAATAGGCGCACGGTAATCCGGGAACAGAAGATCCGGACGGTCTGGCACATTACACAGCTGCATCAGACGCGTCAGATTGACCGGGCCGCTGACGCGATAAGTATCTGGCACATTCAGCGAAAACTCGCTTTGCAAAAAGCGCTCCAGGCGCTCGGGCATGGAACGGTCAATTTCCAGACGTACGGCCGCACCAAAGTTACGTTGCGACAGCTCGCCCTGCAAGGCGGCGCGCAAGTTGGTGACTTCTTCCTCGTCCACAAACAGATCGCTATTACGGGTAACACGCCACTGATAGCAGCCCTTTACGTCCATGCCGGGAAAAAGCTCGCCCACAAATACGCTGATCAGGGAGGTCAGCAGCATATAACCCTGGGGAATGCCGGCGATATCGTCTGGCACACGAATCACGCGTGGCAAGGCACGGGGTGCCTGCACAATGGCAATCGTGCCGGTACGGGCGAAGGCATCTTCACCGCTCAGCTCAACAATGTAGTTCAGGCTTTTGTTGTAGACGCGCGGAAAGGGATGCGCCGGGTCCAGACCAATAGGCGTGAGCAAAGGCATAACGTCACGCAAAAAGGTTTGATACGCCCACTCACGCTGAGCAGGTGTCCATAGCGCGGTCAGCAGCAGCCCTATGCCTTCATCCATCAAGGTCGGCAAGACCTCGTCCATCAGCAAGTCGTTTTGTTTCTCGACCAATTGGTGAGCCGCAGCCTGCACCTTGTCAAACGCTTGTTGAGGCAAAAACCCGTCATCCCCCACTTGATGAGGATTTTGCAAGATCTGTTCTTTCAGACTGGAAATACGAATTTCAAAGAATTCATCCAGGTTAGAGCTCACGATACAGATGTAGCGCAAGCGCTCCAGCAAAGGCGTGGTCGAATTTTCGGCCATGGCCAGCACTCGCTCATTGAACTTGAGCAAGGACAACTCACGGTTTAGCAAGGTTGAATCTGGAGAAGGCAGCATGGTGAGGTCGTTAAAAAGCCAAAGAAAATGGGATCGTGAGACTTTTACTACATGAATGTTACAGCTCTATGACCCGTAGCAATTCAAGTCTAAAACAGCTCTGCCTGGCAGGAGCGCAAATATCACATCGCCTTTCCCAAGATGCTTTCGTCTAACTTTTCTTAATTTTCCGGTTTATGTAACAAAACCCATGATTAATGTCCTTATAATCGCACAGTAATCATCCCGAGCGATGCCTCATGGAACAACTTCTTGCCGCTGTGGACCTGGGCTCCAACAGCTTTCGTTTATCCATTGGACGAGTGGTTCAGCACAACGGTCATGCCCAGATCTACACCATTGACCGCCTGAATGAATCCGTCCGACTCGCCGCTGGCATGGGTCCCGACAAATACATCAGTCCCGATGCCATTGAACGCGCCGTAGTCATTCTGAAACGCTTCAACGAACGTCTGGCCGGTTTTCACCCCAATCGCGTTCGCGCTGTGGCCACCAATACCTTCCGGGTGGCACGCAATTTAAGCGAGGTTCTGCCGGCTGCCGAGGCAGCCTTTGGCTTTCCTATCGAGGTCATCTCCGGCCACGAGGAAGCCCGCCTGATTTTCTCGGGGATCAGCAACGAGCTGCCCCCCTCCCCCAATCGCCGTCTGATGATCGACATCGGCGGTGGTTCGACCGAAGTCATTATTGGCAAGGGCCTCAAACCTCTGCTGCTGTCCTCGCTCTACATGGGCTGTGTCAGCTATACCGACAAATTTTTCTCCGATGGCGTGATCACCGAAGAGCGCATGAGCAATGCGATTCTGACGGCTCGTCGCGAACTGGAAGGAATTACGCGCCAATACCGCAAAACGGGCTGGCAGGAAGCGTATGGCTCCTCCGGAACCGCCAAGGGTCTGATCGCCATCCTGCAAGAGAACGGCATGTCCAAAAAGGGGATCACCCTGGAAGGCATGGAATTGCTGCGCAAACGCCTGGTACACGATGGCAAGGTGGACACACGCAATCTGAGCGGTATCAAGCCTCACCGCGCGCCCGTGCTGGCGGCAGGTCTGGCCATTATGATGGCCGCCTTCCAGGAGCTGAAGATTCGCCAGATACTGCCTGGTGAAGGCGCACTGCGTGTGGGTGTTCTGTACGACATGCTGGGGCGCGAATCGGAACACGATCAGCGTGACCAGACCGTTCAGCAAATGATGAAGCGCTATCAGGTCGACACACGCCAGGCCCATCGTGTGCACGATGCGGCGATGAAGTTCTTCGCACAACTGAAGCTGCCCGACACCCCTGAAGTGCAGGAACTGCAGCGTCAATTGGGCTGGGCCGCCGATCTTCATGAAGTGGGCCTGAGCATTGCACATGCGGATTACCACAAGCACACGGCCTACGTGCTGGAACATGCCGATATGCCCGGTTTTTCCAACGACGACCAAGCCTTGTTGAGCTTCCTGAGCCTGGGTCACCAGGGCAAGCTGGGCAAGCTCAAGCGCTTTGAGTCCAATAACGCCTGGTGGCTGACATTGCTGAGCCTGCGTCTGGCCGTCATGCTGATGCGCCGTCGCGAGGACAGGGAAACCTTGCCGCTGAGCCTGCAAGCGCGTGGCAAAACCGTCATGATTCATCTGGATCACGAATGGATGGCCAGCCATCCCCTATCCCAGGCCTCCTTGCTGGCTGAAGTACAGGCTTGGCAAAGCGATATCAATGATTTGAGCCTGGAGCTGGTCTGACAAGGCCTGCTGGACGTGTAGCGGCCAGGTGGGCCTGTTGAAAAACACTCCACCCAGCTTACAGCCCCGATAGCCTTGCTGACAGGCCCGTTGATTGGAGTATGGCTGACGCTAGCTGGCCGAGCCGCTCATTGACAGCGCCAAAGCCAGCCAAGCCAAGCCAAACCAAGCCAAACCAAGCAGATCATCAGAACCTAAAAAACCCCCGAAAGTTGGATTGCCATCCAACTTTCGGGGGTTCTTTTTATTCGCAGGCCCTATTCAGGCCCGACTTGTTCAGGCCTGAGCAGTACGCAATCAGACCAGGCCAAAGTGACGTTTATAGCGCTCGTCCATGGCTTCCAGATCCAGCAGGACAGGAAAGTCTGCCGTATTGAAGTCCGGATCCCAGGCAGGCTCCCCACAAATCGTGGCCCCCAGCTTCAGGTAACCTTTGATCAGCGGTGGAATGCGCGCTGGCAAATCGCTGTTCAGTCGTTCAACCGGATAGCGATTCAAGGGCTGCACATGCGGAATGTGCTTATTGTCCTGCATGGACTTTTGGGCCACACGCCAGACTTCGGCGGCGGTGACGCCATCGTCACGCAAACTGACACTGGCACAACCCAGAAGGTAACGGTAACCGCCTACACGCGTCAGGGCAGCAATGCCACCCCACAGCATCATGATGGCCGAGCCATTACGGTAGTCGGGATGGATGCAGGAGCGCCCAACCTCAACCAGGCTGGGGCGCAGCGCATCCAGGGCGCTGATATCGAATTCGGACTCTGAGTAATAGCCGCCCGCTTTATTGGCATTTTCAGGGGTCAGCAAGCGGTAGGTTCCTACAACCCGGTTTTCTTCGGGTTCGGTAACCATGAAATGCTCGCACCAGGGGTCGAAGCGGTCTATATCCAGACCATTGTGCTGGTCTGGAAAGACGGCATTCATTTCCTGGGTGAAAACCTGAAAACGCAAGCGCTGAAGGCATTCAAGCTCAGCCTGGGTACGAGCCAGGCGCAAGGCCAGGCCTCCAACGGTATGACCTGCCCAAGTATTCGCCCAATCCACTTCAGTACGTTCGCGCTCAAGATTTAGCATCGTGATGACTCCAAACACTTTCGTGCATCATGCACAAACAATGTTTCAGGTATTTGATAGCCACATTACTATTTCATTAAATCCACTGCAAGCAAGGTATCGATGCCTGCTTGAGCCAGATCGGCTTGTTCTGCTTCCACCATCAAGCGCAGCTTGGGTTCCGTACCTGATGCACGAATAAGCACTCGCCCACGGTCGCCCAACATTTGCTCCACTTCACGGGTTGCCTGTTGCAAACCCGCATGGTTTTTCCAGTCCTGGCCCGCTTGCAATGGCACGTTAACCATAATTTGCGGGTACATCTTCAGGCCTTCCATCAGTTCTGGCAGGCTCTTGCCGCTATGGCACAGGGCGGTCAGCACTTGCAAGGCGGCAATAATACCATCGCCTGTGGTGTGCCAGTCCAGGCACAGCAGGTGACCGGAGCTTTCGCCACCGAACACCCAGCCGTTTTGCTGCATCAATTCCAGCACGTAGCGGTCGCCCACTTTGGCGCGGGCAAACTCCACGCCCAATTCCTGCATTTTCTTCTCGAAACCCAGGTTGGTCATCAGCGTGCCAACCACGCCTTTTACAGGCTGGGTCTGCAGATGATCAGCAACAATTAGATACAATAGTTCATCGCCATTGTAAATGCGTCCCTGGGAATCGACCATTTGCAGACGATCTGCGTCACCATCCAACGCAATACCCAAATCTGCGCCGTGCTTGCGTACTTCTTCGGCCAGCTTCTCGGGATAAGTCGCGCCCACTTCCTGATTGATGTTGAACCCATCAGGTTGAACACCCACGGCAACCACTTCGGCACCCAATTCGCGGAACACGTGCGGAGCGATGTTGTAAGCCGCGCCATGAGCGGCATCCACAACAATCTTGAGCCCGTTCAGGTTCAAGTCATTCGGGAAGGCACTCTTGCAAAATTCAATATAACGACCAGCCGAGTCAGCCAGACGACGGGCGCGGCCCAGGGACTCGGACTTCACCCAGTGCATGGGCTGGTCAATGGCTTGCTCGATTTTCAGCTCGATCTCGTCAGGCAGCTTGGTGCCCTGTGCGGAAAAGAACTTGATACCGTTGTCGTAATACGGGTTGTGCGAGGCAGAGATCACGATACCGGCCGTCAGGCGCAGCGTACGCGTCAAATAGGCCACAGCGGGCGTAGGCACAGGGCCAGCCAGCAATACATCAATCCCGGCGGCCGACAAACCGGCTTCCAGCGCCGATTCCAGCATGTAGCCAGAAATACGGGTGTCCTTGCCAATCACCACGGTGGGGCGGCCTGTACCTTCATACTGGGCAGCCAGAACCTGCCCGGCAGCGTAACCCAGGCGCAAAGCGAACTCCGGGTTAATCGTTGGGCCACCTACTTCACCGCGGACACCATCGGTGCCGAAATACTTACGATCGCTCATTCAGAGACTCCACATTCAACCGCGTTCCACACATCCAGCGCTTCGCGCGTGGCGGCTACATCATGGACACGGACAATTTTTGCGCCCCGTGCCACGCAGGCAAGGGCTGCCGATAGACTGCCAATCAAACGCTCACTGGCGGGTTTCCCCGTGACATGGCCAATCATGGATTTGCGCGACAAGCCGATCAACCAGGGGTAACCAGGCACTGCCGCCTGCTGCAAATCCCGTAGCAACTGATAATTATGTGCCGCTGTTTTACCGAAGCCAAAGCCGGGATCCAGCATGATACGCTCGGATTGAATGCCTGCGCTCACTATGGCGTCACATCGTTGTTGCAAAAAATGACGTACATCAACGACCACATCATCGTAGTGAACCTGCTCTTGCATGGTCCGGGGCTCACCTTGCATGTGCATGATGCACAGACCGCAATTGGAGTCCTTGACGGCCTCGAGGGCACCGGGCATGCGCAAGGCATAGATGTCATTGATCATGTCTGCACCGGCCGCCAGGCTGGCGCGCATGACCTCAGGCTTGAACGTATCCACCGACAAGGCCACACCGCTGTCGCGCAAGCCCTCGATCAGAGGGATGACACGCTCAAGCTCTTGTTCCAGGGAAACGGGTTCGGCACCGGGACGAGTCGACTCGCCACCAATATCCAGAATGTCTGCGCCTTCGGCGATTAATTGACGGGCGTGGTCCAGCGCCCGAGGCAAATCATTGTGTGCGTTGCCGTCATAAAAGGAGTCTGGGGTGACATTCACAATCCCCATAACCAAAGGGCGCTCCAGCCCAAACTGGAAGCGCCCACAAGACCACTCAGGGTAATTCATGAAATAGGCATGGCCTATGTTGTAAGTTAAGCAACCGGCGTTGTCGCCGCGGCACCCTTGTCATCGGCTGGGCGAGGACCAGCGGCTGGTGGCGTGGAGCCATCGGAGGGTGTGTTGTCATTGCTGTTGGGCACGTGTGGAGCCCGTGGTGGCAAACCTTTCATGATGTCGTCGATCTGGTCGGCATCAATGGTTTCCCACTCCAGCAAGGCCTTGGCCATGGCATGCATCTTGTCCATATTGTCTTCGATCAGCTTGCGGGCAACCGCGTACTGTTCGTCGATAATCTTGCGGATTTCGAAGTCCACTTTCTGCATGGTGGCTTCGGACACATGGGTGGTTTTGGTGACGCTGCGACCCAGGAACACTTCGCCTTCGTTCTCGGCGTACACAACAGGCCCCAGAGAGTCTGTCATACCGTAGCGAGTTACGATGTCACGCGCAATTTGCGTGGCACGTTCAAAGTCGTTCGATGCGCCCGTGGTCATTTGATTCATGAACACTTCTTCAGCGATACGACCACCGAACAGCACGGCGATCATGTTCAACAGGCGCTCTTTGTCCATGCTGTAGCGATCGCCTTCCGGCAACTGCATGGTGACACCCAAAGCACGACCACGAGGAATGATGGTGACTTTGTGAACCGGGTCCGTCTTGGGCAGCATGCAAGCTACCAAGGCGTGACCGGCTTCGTGGTAAGCGGTGTTGCGACGCTCTTCCTCGGGCATGATCATGGTGCGACGTTCTGCACCCATGATGATCTTGTCCTTGGCGCGCTCGAAGTCCTGCATATCCACGGTGCGACCATTACGGCGCGCAGCGAACAAAGCGGCTTCGTTGACCAGGTTGGCCAGATCAGCACCGGAGAAACCGGGAGTACCACGAGCCAGCACCACAGCGTCCACGTTGGGAGCCAAAGGCACTTTGCGCATGTGCACTTTCAGAATCTGCTCACGACCACGGATGTCAGGCAGGCCAACAACCACTTGACGGTCAAAACGGCCAGGACGCAGCAAAGCGGGGTCCAGTACGTCAGGACGGTTGGTTGCAGCAATGACCAGTACGCCTTGGCCGGTTTCAAAACCGTCCATCTCGACCAGCAACTGGTTCAGTGTCTGTTCACGTTCGTCGTTACCACCGCCAAGGCCTGCGCCACGCTGGCGGCCCACGGCGTCGATTTCGTCGATAAAGATGATGCAAGGCGATTGCTTCTTGGCGGTCTCGAACATGTCGCGTACGCGGGAAGCACCCACACCCACAAACATTTCGACGAAGTCGGAACCGGAAATGCTGAAGAAAGGCACTTTGGCTTCGCCAGCAATGGCACGAGCCAACAGGGTCTTACCTGTACCCGGCGAGCCAACCATCAGGATACCGCGTGGAATGCGGCCACCCAGACGCTGGAAGCGGCTTGGGTCGCGCAGAAAGTCCACCAGTTCCTGTACGTCTTCCTTGGCTTCGTCGCAACCGGCCACGTCCGCAAAGGTAACAGGGTTGGAGTTCTCGTCCAGCAAACGTGCACGGGATTTACCGAAGCTGAATGCCCCGCCCTTGCCGCCACCTTGCATCTGACGCATGAAGAACACCCACACGCCAATCAGGAGCAACATGGGGAACCAGGAGATGAACAGGCTGGTCAGGAAGGAAGGCTCTTCACGGGCTTTACCCGATACCTGCACACCGGATTTCACCAGTTCAGGCACCATCCACAGGTCACCGGGGGACGTCAGCGAGTAGCTGCGGCCAGAATCCGGCGTGACATGCAGGGTATCGCCCTGAATATCCACCTTGCTGATGCGGCCGGAGCGGGCATCATTCATGAATTGTGTGTAAGTGACGCCATCAGTGGCTGGTGGCCGGCCGTCAAACTGCTTGAAAACAGTAAACAGCACCAGCGCAATAACCATCCAGATCGCGACTTTGGAAAACGAATTGTTCAAAGCCAATCTCCTGCGATTGCGATAACTTGCTCCATATGCTTACACATACCTGAACAAGCGCCATACATAGTTCATTCTACCCGATTCAAAGCCCGGCAAGTCATAAATTACCTGCGCTTCAAGCCACGGGCAACGAGAAAGGTTTCGGAGGATTTATCACGCGAAGCCTTGGGTTTACGCTCGACGACTCTGACAAAATTCTGCTTGAAAGACTCCACGATCTGGGAAAACCCGCTGCCGTGGAAGGCTTTGACGATCAGTACCCCTTCATCGGTCAGATGCTGCAGGGCAAATTCCTGTGCCAGCTCGCATAAATGCTGGATGCGGGCGGAATCGGCCGATGCCACACCAGACAAGTTGGGGGCCATATCCGAAATCACAAGGTCTACCGCCGCACCTTTTAAGGAATCTTGCAATTGCTCCAGTACAGAGTCCTCGCGAAAGTCGCCTTGCATGAACTCTACCCCGGCAATTGGTTCCATTTCCAATATATCCAGTGCGATAATGCGACCATTGAGCACACCGCCAGGGCCGACCATGCGTTCCCGTATCAATTGCGACCAGCTGCCCGGCGTAGACCCCAGGTCCACCACCACCTTGCCCTGAACCTGAATCTTCTCCAGATCCAATATTTCACTGAGCTTGAAGGCCGCACGCGCGCGATACCCTTTTTGTTGCGCCAATTTGACGTAGGGGTCATTTATATGCTGCTGAACCCACTCTTTAGAGAATTTTTTCTTGGCCATTCCCGTACAATCTCTTTATGCCAAAACTCAACCTTACACCTCATGAGCGCAGCGAACTTCGTGCTGCTGCTCACGCTCTGCGCCCAGTTGTCCTGATTGGAGACAATGGCCTGACCGACGCCGTGATCAAGGAAATCACCGTCCACCTGCAGGCTCACCAGCTCATCAAGATCCGTGTGGCCGGTGATGACCGTCAGGCTCGTCTGACCATGTTAGAACAAATCTGCGATGCGCTCGATGCTGCCCCTATTCATCATCTGGGCAAAATCCTGACTATCTACAGACCCAATATCGAACGCCCCCCTGTTTTGGGAGCGCCTGTTGAAAAACCTACCCGTGCGGTACGCAAGCCTTCGGAGCCTTACACGCCCAAAAAGCTGGCCGCTTCCGGTGTTCAGCGTACGCGCAAGACGGAACGTGCTCGCCGTGCTGAAATGCAAGCTGAACGCAGCAGCACCCAGGAGAAGAAAGCCTCGGCCGCACCACGCAGTGTTCAAAAGTTCTCGGCAGTCAAACCTGCTGCCGCGCCCCGTAGCAATACCAACCGTCCTGGCAGTGCCATGTCCTTGCGGGCAGGTGCTCGTCGCGGACTGGGCGGTTCGGGCAAACGCTAAACTGCCGTAAATTATAAGGCCCCCGCACAATGTGCAGGGGCCTTTCTTTTGCGTGCTCGAATCAACAGCAGGGCAAGCCTGCTGTCAGAAGCAAGGTCAAACGTAACTGATCGACAGGATTTCGTATTCACGAATACCGGCGGGCGCCTTGACCTCGACCACATCACCTTCGCTCTTGCCGATCAGGGCACGAGCCACAGGGCTGGAGATGGAGATCTTGTTGGCACGGATATCGGCCTCGACGTCACCCACAATCTGGTAAGTCACGGTGTTGCCGGACTCCAGGTCCTCGATTTCAACCGTAGCACCAAATACGATGCGGCCATCCGCCTGCAGCGCGGCCGGTTCGATAATCTGGGCATTGGACAAAGTGCCTTCCAATTCGGCAATCCGACCCTCGATAAAGCCTTGGCGCTCGCGCGCGGCATCATACTCGGCGTTCTCGGACAAATCGCCTTGTGCTCGCGCTTCGGCGATGGCGTTAATTACATCCGGGCGTTCCACCGTCTTGAGGCGGTGTAATTCGACTTGCAAACGTTGTGCGCCCTGCGCAGTCAATGGGATCGCAGACATAGTATTCCTGCTCAACAAGTAAAAGACGCTCCGTAGCAGGAGCGCCTGGAAGATAGGGGGATAACGATGATGGGGCAAACAATCAAACAGGTTGAATCGGCCGACTTGAAAGTCCTGCTGACCCTACAGCGTACATTCAAACACACTGCTCAAGCCAAACCTGCCGGCTGCCCCAATATGGCTTTTCCGACACAGAGAAATTCTGCGGCAGAAAAAAACCCCGCGAAGAACCGGGGTGTGAGATCTATTGTCGGCAAACTGCCTGAAAATAGCAAGCCCCTGAAACCCCTGTGTAAAAAAACAGAAGCTCAAGGGCCACGGGTTTAGAGCAGGCTATGTCAAGACTGGCGACAGGCTGAGGGCCAAACTAGTCAGAGCCAGGCCAGTCTTGATTCGCCTTGGGCCGACTACACCATATTCTGGCGACGGCCTCGCAACAAAGCGTGCAGCAAAATAGCACCAAAGGTGGCGCAGCCAATGCCGTCCAGACGAATTACGCCAAACTGCAAGGAGAAGTTACCAGCCCCCAGAATCAGGGTGACGGCTGCCACCAGCAAATTGCGGTTATCGCTGAAATCCACCTGGTTCACCACCCAGATACGGGCGCCCGCAATAGCGATCAAACCAAACACCACGATAGACATGCCACCGAGTACAGGACCAGGAATCGACTGAATCACGGCACCAAACTTGGGCGAAAAGCCCAGGAAAATCGCGATCACGGCAGCAAAGGCAAACACCAGCGTCGAGTAGATACGGGTAGCGGCCATCACGCCGATATTCTCAGCGTAAGTCGTCACACCAGTGCCGCCTACCGAGCCGGACAGCATGGTCGCCACGCCATCACCCACGAAAGCACGCCCCAGATAACCGTCCAGATCCTGGCCGGTCATGGCGCTAACCGCCTTGATGTGACCCAGATTCTCGGCCACCAGAATAATGGCCACCGGCACAATCACGGTCATGGCATGAGCCTGGAACACAGGCGCAGAAAAGCTGGGCAGACCCAGCCAGGCAGCTTCAGCAACCGGCGCAAAGTTGATTGGGGTGCCGTAGCCCATCACATTGGTGAAAACCCAGTACAACACGCAAGCCAGAGCCAAACCCACCAGAATCAGCAAACGCTGAGCCACCCCACGGGTATAGACCGCAATACCACCCACGCACAACACGGTCATCAAGGCCATCATGGAATCGAAGGTGCCGCTACCCATCGCGCCCTTGGCCGCAATAGGAGCCAGGTTCAGGCCAATCACCGCCACAATCGAGCCGGTAACAACCGGAGGCATCCAATGGTTGATCAAACGCGCTGCCCCACCCTGGGTACGGGCATTGAACACCCAGACCAGAACACCGATCAGCGTATAGACCAGACCACAGATAATAATGGCCCCCAAGGCCACGCCAATATTGGGATTCGGGCCGCTACCGGCATAGCCGGTAACCGCAATCACACCACCAATAAACGCAAAGCTGGAACCCAGGTAGCTGGGAACCCGGCCACCGACAAACACAAAGAAAATCAGCGTACCAATACCGGACATCAAGATGGCCAGATTGGGATCAAAGCCCATCAACAAGGGGGCCAGAATGGTGGAGCCGAACATGGCCACCACGTGCTGCGCACCCATGGCAATGTTTTGCGGCGTGGCCAGACATTCGTCGGGCTGCACAACCGCACCGGGTTCGCTGCCGGACACTCGGCGCCAACGCGGGAAGTAAGACTGAGACATAAAGGGTTCCAGAAAAGGAATAAAGAAATACAGCGCAATTCGTCAGACGGTCGCGCAGTGCTCCCTGAGGCACTGGCTGATTCGTTGAGGCATGATTTTAAACGTGAAAGACTCAACAAGGCACCTGAAAATAAGGCAGTACGCGGTAAACCCCAACATGGATCCAGCCAATACAGGTTTCAAACTGCCTTTTGACGTCGATGCTCGCGCTATATGCGGTATATACCCCCTCTATCTGCCTGTGCTTGACTGGCCCATTACAATAGACAATCAGCCTGCCTTTGGCAGTCCGATTCCCTAGCAGAGTGATTACGCCAGCATGAGTACGTCTATTTGTCTGATCCGCCATGGTGAAACCGCCTGGAACGCCGTACGCCGTTTACAGGGCTGGCAGGATATAGAGCTGAACGAGACCGGCCGCGAACAGGCCCGTGCCCTGCAAAGTTACCTGAGCTCCCCGGCGTTTCACATGCCTGTGGATGCCGTCATCAGCAGCGATCTGCAACGTGCCTCGGAAACAGCGGCAATTGCCTGTCAGCATTGGGATATTGAAATCCAGCAAATCCAGGGACTGCGCGAGCGTGGCTTTGGCAAGCTGGAAGGTCAAGCCTGGGATGCGGCAGGCCGTCATGGCCCGGATCAGCCCGACGATACCGTCGATATCGATTATGCCGTAGAGGGCGGCGAATCACTGCGTCAGTTTCAAACACGGGTTCTGAGCTGCTTTGAGGCGCTGGCGCAGGACAATACGGGCAAAAACCTGCTGGTCTTTGCCCATGGCGGTGTCATTGATATGGTTTGGCGCAAGCTGAACCAGCAGGCGCTGAATGCCAAGCGCACTCACGCAATTCTGAATACCAGCCTGAACTTCTTCAGCATTGATGCGGACTTGAACTGGACCTGTACGCAGTGGGGGCAGTTGCCACATCTGAATACGGCACTGGACGAGCAACTCTAAGCCATACATAGCCATGATCAGGCTGCTATCCGCAGATCGGATTAGCTGTAGCGTTCGATAAACCAGCCTGAGACTTGTGCGGAGTCCTGTCCGCCTGACTCACCTCATCAGTTCCTGACAGTGTCTCCAGCGCCACGCTCGCAAGCTTTATCCTTACGATAGCGACGGCCCTATACCAGGAAGAGCCACAGGCACTATTGCGGTTGCGGTTGCGGTTGCGGTTGCGGTTGCGGCCATAAGCATAGCCACGCTGAGGCCATTAAGGGCCTCAAAAATCAGCTACAGGGGCAATGATCAGCTTTTTTTGTTCAGTCGTGGCTTGCGCGGCGCCTGACGAGCCAGACGGTCATACAGCCAATTAGGTAAAAGACGCATCAGGCGAGAGACAACTCCCATCTGCCACGGAATGACTCGATAGGACACGCCCTGCTCGATGGTCTTGCGGGCTTTGCGGGCAAAGTCCTCAGCAGGCATCAGAAACGGCATGGAGTAAGGATTCTGTGCCGTCATGGCCGTGCGAATATAACCGGGCGTAATGGTGACAACAGAGACACCGTACAGCGACAGCTCCAGCCGCAAGCTTTCGCAGTAGGCAATGACAGCCGCCTTGGAGCTGCTATAAGCTCCTGCACCAGGCAGACCACGAATACCCGCCACGCTGGCAATACCCACCAAGGTTCCCTTCCCCGCCGCTTTCATGGTGCCGATAAAAGGCTCGAAGGTCGCCACCATGGCCAGAAGGTTTGTATCCACAATGGCTTTGAAGACGGAAAAATCCTCGGTTTCTTCCGTCAAGGTGCCAGCGCTAATCCCCGCACTGGCAATGACCACATCAATTTTTTGCCCTGTGAACTGCAAAAAGTCCTGGGCCGCTTGATGCAAGGCGTCTCTGTCACGTACATCCGCCACATAGATACGGTGCACACCGGGCAAGCTCTCAGCCAGCGCCTGGAGTTCTTCCTGACGCCGGCCCAGCAAACCCAGGCAAGCACCTTGAGCGGCGTATTCCTGGGCTAGCGCTTTGCCCAGACCGCTGCTGGCACCCGTGATAAAGACGGTTTGCATCTTTGCCTGCTTTTTACAGGAAGATCAGGGCAGCAATGCCCAGCACCAGCAACCACTTGAGGATGTAGTACAGGGTTTCGTTCTTTTTCTTGATCGCCTTGCCGAAACGACGCACTGCATAAACCGTACCGAAAATACGGTTGATACCACCCGTGCGGTCGCCTTCCTGGTTAGGAGCGGCAGCGGCGCGCAGCAAGAAACCACCTACTGCGTGATTGATCGCCTGTGCCCAGCGGTAACGCATGGGGCGCTCTACGTCCGCAAACAAAATAATGCGGTTCTGATCCGTTTTGTTCTCGGCGTAGTGAATAAAGGTTTCATCAAACACCACGGCCTCGCCATCACGCCAGTGGTAGCGCTGGCCGTCCACTTCGATATAACAATCCGGACTATTAGGCGTCATCAGCCCCATGTGAAAGCGCAGCGAACCCGCATAAGGGTCGCGGTGACGCGGTAAACGGGCACCGGGTGGCAAGGAGGTGAACATGGCCGCCTTGATCGAAGGAATGTCCTTGAGCAGATTGGTCGTCACCGGGCACAGTTCGCGTGCCGAAGGATGATCCGCGTCATACCACTTCAGGTAAAAACGCGTCCAGCCGGTTTTGAAGAAGGAGTTGAAACCCGCATCGTTGTACTTGTCCGAGGCCTTGATATGGCCTTCGCCAAATAGCTGCTCGGCCTCGGCACGGATTTCATCGCAGTGCTCCAGCAGCTTGTTCAGCTCGGGAAAATGTTTCAAATCCAGATACGGTTCGTTCGGTACTGCCGAAAAGCCGTACATGAAGACGTTCAGAGGAGCCGTGAAGGTGGAATGATCCAGCAACTGGCGAGAAAACCGGTGCCTGACTCGACCCCTGAAGTGCACAACAATCGTGCACACGATGAACAAGGCAAGAATGAACCATTTCACGACATGATCTCCAAAGAAGAAAACTTCTGCACTGTGCAGGCGGTGGCCTGCGTGCTGCCCCAATACGACGGCTTGGTCTTGTCTGATGCAAGAACAAAAAAAGGCGCACCACTAAGGTGCGCCTTTCCAGCCGGGTAAGACTTAGTGTTTCGCGAGCAGAGCGTGCAGCTCTTGAACCGCGTAAACTTTCAAGCCCTCACCTTGGCTCAGATACTGCAAGCCTTGAACCGCCGCCACAGCACCGGCAATGGTGGTGTAGTAGGCCAGGTTGGCAGCCAGCGCATGTGTACGGATTGTACGCGAATCAACGATGGCGTTGCGACGCTCTTCAACCGTATTGATGACCAAGGAAACTTCACCGTTCTTGATCATGTCCACAATGTGCGGACGACCTTCGGTAACCTTGTTCACCACTTGAACAGCCAGACCGGCCTGCTCGATGGCGCTGGCGGTACCGCGGGTAGCCACAACCTTGAAGCCCAGCGAGATCAGGCCACGAGCCACTTCAACCGCTTGTGGTTTGTCCTGAGCACGCACGCTGATGAAGGCCAGACCGCCCTTGGGCAGGTTCACGCTGGCAGCCATCTGCGACTTCACGAAGGCTTCGGCAAACGAGGTGCCCACGCCCATGACTTCACCGGTGGACTTCATTTCAGGTCCCAGAATGGTATCCACACCAGGGAACTTCACGAAGGGGAACACGGCTTCTTTCACGCTGTAGTAAGACGGCGTGACTTCTTCAGTAATGCCTTGCTCAGACAGAGTCTGACCAGCCATGGCGCGAGCGGCGATCTTGGCCAGCTGCAAACCGGTAGCCTTGGACACGAACGGCACGGTACGCGAAGCACGTGGATTCACTTCCAGCACGTACACATCACCATCCTGAATGGCGAACTGCACGTTCATCAGGCCCTTCACGTTCAAGGCCTTGGCCATGAGTGCGGTCTGGCGCTTGATTTCAGCTACGGTTTCGTCGCTGAGCGAGTAAGGAGGCAAGCTGCAAGCGGAGTCACCGGAGTGAACACCAGCTTGTTCAATGTGTTGCATCACACCGCCCACAAACACGCGCTCGCCATCGGCCAGGCAGTCCACGTCCACTTCGGTAGCGTTGTTCAGGAAGTGATCCAGCAGCACGGGCGAGTCATTGCTGACCTTGACCGCTTCGCGCATGTAGCGCTCCAGGTCTTGCTGCTCGTGCACAATTTCCATGGCGCGGCCACCCAGCACATAGCTTGGGCGCACCACCAGGGGGTAGCCAATTTCAGCAGCCAGAGCAATGGCTTCGCCTTCGGTACGAGCCGTACGGTTTGGCGGCTGACGCAGACCCAGCTTGGTCAGCAGCTTCTGGAAGCGCTCACGGTCTTCAGCCACGTCAATGGATTCAGGGCTGGTACCGATGATAGGTACACCGTTGGCTTCCAGAGCACGTGCCAATTTCAGCGGAGTCTGGCCACCGTACTGAACGATGGTGCCCACGGGTTTTTCGATGTGAACGATTTCCAGCACGTCTTCCAGAGTCAGAGGCTCGAAGTACAGACGATCGGAGGTGTCGTAGTCGGTAGAAACGGTTTCGGGGTTGCAGTTGACCATGATGGTTTCGTAACCATCTTCGCGCAATGCCAGAGCAGCGTGCACGCAGCAGTAGTCAAACTCGATACCCTGACCAATACGGTTAGGACCACCACCCAGAACAATGATCTTCTTCTTGTTCGTAGGATTGGATTCGCACTCTTCCTCGTAGGTCGAGTACATATAGGCCGTATCGGTGGAGAATTCAGCCGCGCAGGTGTCCACACGCTTGTAGACAGGACGCACGTTCAGTTGGTGACGCAGTTTGCGCACTTCCGATTCCACGGTGTCCAGCAGAAAAGCCAGACGGCGATCGGAGAAACCACGGCGCTTCAGACCGAACAAGGTGTCGCGGTCCAGATCGGCCAGCGTCTTTTGCTCCAGAGCCAGTTCAATGTCCACGATCTCTTTGATCTGGGCCAGGAACCAGGGGTCGATCTTGGTCAGGTTGTGAACTTCGTCCAGGGTCAGGCCTTGAGCGAAAGCATCGCCCACGTACCAGATACGCTCTGGGCCGGGTTCGCCCAGTTCGACCTGCAGTTTTTCGCGGTCGGTGGTTTTCTGGTTCAGACCATCCACACCCACTTCCAGGCCACGCAGGGCTTTCTGGAAGGATTCCTGGAAAGTGCGGCCAATAGCCATCACTTCACCTACGGACTTCATCTGGGTGGTCAGGCGCGAATCGGCCTGAGGGAATTTTTCGAAAGCGAAACGTGGCACCTTGGTAACCACGTAGTCGATGGTGGGCTCGAACGAAGCAGGGGTCGCACCGCCGGTGATTTCGTTCAGCAGCTCGTCCAGGGTGTAACCCACGGCCAGACGCGCAGCGATCTTGGCGATAGGGAAGCCCGTGGCTTTGGAAGCCAGAGCCGAGGAACGAGACACGCGCGGGTTCATTTCGATAACGATCATGCGGCCGTTATCGGGGTTCACCGCGAACTGAACGTTCGAACCACCGGTATCCACACCGATTTCGCGCAAGACGGCGATCGATGCATTACGCATGATCTGGTATTCGCGGTCGGTCAGGGTTTGGGCAGGAGCCACGGTGATGGAGTCACCGGTGTGCACACCCATGGGGTCCAGGTTTTCAATGGAGCACACAATAATGCAGTTGTCGGCGCGGTCACGCACGACTTCCATTTCAAACTCTTTCCAGCCCAGCAGGGATTCTTCAATCAGCAGTTCGTTGGTTGGCGATGCTTCCAGACCACGACGGCAGATGGTTTCGAATTCTTCAGGGTTGTAGGCAATACCGCCGCCCGTACCGCCCAGCGTGAAGCTGGGGCGAATCACGACGGGGAAACCGGCGGTGCCGATTTCTTCAGCGATACGCTTTTGAACCGCCCAGGCTTCGTCCATGCTGTGAGCCACGCCGGACTTGGCGGACTCCAGACCGATGGAGGTCATGGCGTCCTTGAATTTCAGGCGGTCTTCGGCTTTTTCGATAGCAGCGGCGTTGGCACCGATCAGCTCGACACCGAATTTTTCCAGCACGCCATGCTTGGCCAGATCCAGGGCGCAGTTCAGCGCGGTTTGGCCGCCCATGGTGGGCAAGAGCGCATCGGGACGCTCTTTTTCAATGATTTTCTCGACAGCTTGCCAGGTGATGGGCTCGATGTAGGTGACGTCGGCCGTATCCGGGTCCGTCATGATGGTGGCCGGGTTGCTGTTGACCAGCACAGTCCGGTAACCCTCGGCCTTCAGGGCCTTACATGCCTGGGCTCCCGAGTAGTCGAATTCACAAGCCTGACCAATGATGATCGGGCCTGCGCCAATGATAAGAATGCTTTTTAAGTCTGAACGCTTTGGCATAGTGCGATTTATTTATTGGCCTGGTGGGCAGCCATCAGGCTGATGAATTTGTCGAACAGCGAGGCAATATCGCGCGGGCCGGGAGTGGCTTCGGGGTGACCCTGGAAGCAAAACGCGGGGCGATCTGTCAACTCGAAGCCTTGCAGGCTCTGGTCGAACAAAGAAATGTGCGTGACCTTGGCATTGGCTGGCAAGGTTGTGGCATCCACCGCAAAGCCGTGATTCTGGCTGGTGATGAACACGCGGCCGCTGGCCAGTTCCTGCACAGGGTGGTTGGCACCGTGGTGGCCATTTTTCATCTTCAAGGTCTGAGCACCTACGGCCAGACCCAGGATCTGATGACCCAGGCAAATACCAAACACAGGCAACTTGCGCTCCAGCAAGCCCTTGCAAGCTTCGATTGCGTAATCGCAAGGCTCCGGATCGCCAGGGCCGTTGGACAGGAACACGCCATCAGGTTCGTAAGCCAGCACATCGGCCAATGGAGTTTGCGCAGGCACGACGGTGACCTTACAGCCACGGTCCGCCATCAGGCGCAGGATGTTGGCCTTGACGCCAAAGTCGTAAGCCACCACGTGGAAGCGGTCGCCTTCGGGCTTGGAGAAACCTTGGCCCAGTTCCCACGAACCTTCGGTCCAGTTGTAGGACTTGTCGGTGGTAACCACCTTGGCCAGGTCCTGACCCTTCAGGCCAGGGAAAGAGCGGGCCAGTTCCAGTGCACGTTCGGCATCATCACCCACCAGGATGCAGGCACCCATGGAGCCTTTCTCGCGCAAAATGCGAGTCAGCTTGCGGGTGTCGATACCGGAGATGGCCACAACGCCCTGAGCTTTCAGGTAGTCGGGCAAAGACTGGGTGGAGCGGAAGTTGGACAGGCGGGCGGGACAATCGCGAATGACAAGCCCGGCAGCGTGGGCTTTGGTGGATTCGGAGTCCTCTGGATTGACACCGGTATTACCGATGTGCGGATAGGTAAGCGTAACAATTTGACCGCTGTAGCTTGGGTCTGTCAGGATTTCCTGATAGCCCGTCATGGCTGTATTGAAAACGATCTCAGCAACACAGTGCCCCTCGGCACCGATTGATACCCCTTTGAATAGGGTTCCATCCGCCAGGGCTAGGACGGCACTAGTGATAGTGCGGGACTCCTCAGGAAATAAAGACGGCAGCACGTTAAAAACCCCGGATTCTGAAATTAATATTAAACCTTCTAATTATATGCTCAAACGGGGTTTTTCCGGTAGTTTATCGGTAATAACACCGAAACCAGGCACGAAAACCTGGAAAATCGACTACAGTAATTGATTGGTTTGATGGCTTTGCGATGGACTAGTAACAGACATGACTACTCAGCTTGACTCCCTGCGCCAGTGCACAACCGTAGTGGCCGACACAGGCGATTTTGAAGCGATGCGTGCGTATCGCCCTACCGATGCAACAACCAATCCTTCCCTGATCTTGAAGGCTGTCCAGCAGGCGGCCTATCGCCCCTTGCTGGACCGTGTCATCGCCGACCACCCTCACGCCAGCCTGGCAGAAACCAGCGACCTGTTGCTGGTTGCCTTTGGCCAACAAATTCTGGACATTGTTCCCGGCCGCGTCTCCACCGAAGTGGATGCTCGCCTGTCCTTTGATACCCTGGCCAGCGTCGAGCGCGCCCGCCATATCATTCAGCATTACGAAAAGGCCGGTGTGCCGCGCGAACGGGTACTGATCAAGCTGGCCAGCACCTGGGAAGGCATCCAGGCCGCCCGTGCGCTGCAGGCCGAAGGCATCAACTGCAACCTGACCCTTTTGTTCTGCCTGCCGCAAGCCATCGCCTGCGCCCAGGCCAAAGTCACCCTGATCTCGCCCTTTGTGGGTCGCATCTACGACTGGTTCAAGAAAACCGCTGGCCAGGACTGGGACGAAAGCGCCAACCAGGGCGAGAACGATCCCGGCGTGCGCTCGGTCCGCAGCATTTACGAATACTACAAAACCTATGACATCCCCACGGAGATCATGGGTGCCAGCTTCCGCAATGTCGGCCAGATCAAGGCGCTGGCCGGTTGCGATCTGCTGACCATCAGCCCGGATCTGCTGGGCCAGCTGGATGCAGCCCAGGGTGAAGTCCCTGCCATGCTGGATGTGGCGCGCGCCAAGGCGGTTGCCCCCGAATGGCGTGCCAGTAACGAAATCACTTTCCGCACGGATTTGAACCAGGACGCGATGGCTACTGAAAAGCTGGCCGAAGGCATCCGTCAGTTCACCGCGGATGGCATCAAGCTGGACTCCTTGATTCAGCAAGCGCGTCAGCAGGCTTGATCACTGGCACTGCGATATAAAAAGGCTTTGCATCCTGCAAAGCCCTGAAAGAAGCCCGCTGCTTGATCAACAACTTGAGCAGCAAAAAGAATCAGCCCGGCATTGCGCCGGGCTGATTTGCTTTGAACCTTCAGGCTGCAATCAGATCTTGCTCAGATCAATACGCACCACACTTTCGCGGGCGCTGACCTTATGGTCAGGCGTGAAGGGAGCTTTCACCGTGACATACAGCTGATCGTCCGGCCCCAGCAGCAGACTGTTGGGATGAGCAAGCAAGCTGTATTCCGCCTTTTTCGCATAGCTGCCCGCATCCAGCACAGACACCTTGCCCTGCTGGCGGTGCGACACATACAGCTCGTCACGCTTGGGGTTATAGACAATATCCAGCGCGTCCCCTACGTCCAGTTGCTCCAGCAGCTTGCCTGTGCTGGCATCCAGCACATAAACCGTTTTCTGATGCTGGTTTTCCGTGGCGTATAAACGGTTGCGCTTCGGGTCCAGAGCAAAGTTGAGCAAGATCGCCGGCTTGTCCCCGGCAGGTTTCCAACGCTGTTGGATCTGGTTCTTGTCCGTATCAATCACCAGCACTTCACCGTCGCCATTGCCTGCGTACATACGGCGATGATCCGTGTCCAACAATAAACCGGTCACCCATTTGCCCGCATTCTCAATGGTGTTGAGCACTTCCATGCTGCTCGTGTCCAGCACCCAGATTACCGCCGGATTGCCTACGCCCCCTACATAAAGACGCTTATGGGCCTCATCCAGCTTCACCGTACGTGGCCCCACCTTGAAACCATCCGTCCCCATATTGCTGAAGGCCGTACGTTTCAGACCGCCCTTTTCGCCCAGCTCCACGCGCGCAACTGCCGGGTTCAGGCTGTTCGTCATGAACAGTACATTCCCCTCGGCATTGCTGCTCAAGCCAAAATTGCTTTCATCGGTGTGAATCACACCCAGCACATCCAGAGTCTGCGGGTCCAGCTTGTAGAGCGCCCCGCCCCGCACACCATCAAGCATTTCTGCCGAGGCTACATACAGGGCCTTTTCAGACGCGCTGTAAGCCATCTGATAAATCCCGTAAGCCAGTTCCTTGCGCAAGGCGCCATCGGCCGTGATCAAGCTGCGCTGCGCCAACTCTGGACTCAAGGGCTGCACAGATGGCTGGGTAGGTTGAGCATACGCGGTCACGCTCAACAGGGCCGCCGACAAAACGGACATCAGAAAACATCGTTTCAACATTTTGTTTTTCCCTTCCAGGTCCAGGTAGGGCCAGGCGGTATCGAATACAGCCGCGAAGCCCTGCCTGACGTTAACAATC
This sequence comes from Alcaligenes sp. GCM10023179, assembly GCF_042653705.1. NCBI lineage: Bacteria > Pseudomonadati > Pseudomonadota > Betaproteobacteria > Burkholderiales > Alcaligenaceae > Alcaligenes > Alcaligenes sp. GCM10023179. Next base: position 318,887 of record NZ_JBHSIQ010000002.1, read on the forward strand.
AGCGAATCAGAAATTCACGGAGGCCGACAACATGAACGTGCGCCCTGCCCCGTTCGTGGCAAAGTTGCTGGAAGCCAGCCAGTAGCGCTTGTCGGTCAGGTTTTCGATATTGGCGCGGATCACCACATCCTTGCCCGCAATATCGGTGTAGTAGCGCGCACCTACATCAAAGCGGGTCATGGCGGGCAGCTTCAAGGTATTGGTGTTGTTCAGATACTGGGACGAGGTATGAATCACGCGACCATTCAGGCTCAGGCCTTGTACCCAAGGCGTATCCCAATCCAGACCCAGGTTATAGGTGCTGGCAGGTACACCCGGTGCCCGGTTGCCTTCATTCACACCGTTCTGGGTTTTGGTGAGCTTGCCTTGGGTAAAGCCAGCACTGGCCATCATGCGCAAACCTGGCATCAATTCACCGTAGGCACTCAGCTCCAAACCACGGTTGCGCTGTTCGCCAAAGTAGCCATACACATTGTTTCCATCCTCTTGCCCTGCAGGTCGGGCAATCTGCCACAGGGAGGCCGAGGTCATGATGCCACCCCAATCCACTTTCACACCCGCCTCATACTGACGGGACTTGAAAGGCTTGAGAATCTCGCCACGATTCGCGTAGGTGTCCCCAACAATCGTGCCGCGCGTCAAACCTTCGGTGAAGTTGGCGAAGACCGAGACATTCTCTATCGGCTTGACCACAATCCCCGCCAAAGGCGAGATGGAGCTGGCCTTGTAATCGGAGGTTTTTACACCTGTAGTCGTATTGAAGCTGGTGCCATCCACGGTCTGACGACGCGCCCCCACCGTCAGCAAGACACGGTCATCCGCAAAGGACAAGGTATCTGCCACGGCAAAGCTGAGCAGGCCGGTACTGGACGCTTTTTGTGGCGTCAGCCGCTCTGTTGGACCTACCGGAATAGGCACAGGATTATAGATATTGGAGTCCGCCACTTCCGTGCCAGGGCTGTAGGCATTGCCCAGCTCCTGATCCATATAGCTCACTCCGAAAGCCAGCTTGTGCGCCACGCTGCCCGTGTCGAAATCCACGCTCAAACCCGCATCGCTACTTAGCGTTTTGGAGTAGGAATCATAGAAGGTGGAGATCACGCTGAAATTGCCATCCGCATCCACAGACTGGCGCACATTGGGATTCCCCGGTTTCACATTCACCGGGAAAATCTGGCGGTTCTTGCCGTGGCGATAGCCCACCCCGATATGCCCGGTTACCGAATCGCTGAAGTCATATTCCAGACGGGACATGATGGTGTTGTCGCGCTGGGTCAGGCGAGTGCCGGGGTAGAAATTGGTACGGCCATCCGGAGGTGCAGGCAGCTCGGTCAGATCGCTTTGAAAGCCAATTTGTGAACGGATATTTTCCAGCGTGTCTTCCTGGTGGATGACATCCGCAGACCAGCGCAAACGGGCGCCTCTATAATCCACGCCCAGGGCGGCCATGCCCAGATCCTGCTTGCCGTCGCGTGACGTGGCTTCTCCACCGCGCTTGACGCCGTTAAAGCGCACGCCCCATTCCTTGTTTTCACCGAAGCGGCGACCCACATCCAGCTGTGCCGTCACATTTGCCTGGCTGACATAACTGGCCGTCACGCGGGTCAAGGGCTCGTCCTCAGCCCGCTTGGTCACCAGATTGATCGCCCCGCCTATACTCCCTCCGGGTGGGATACCGCGCATCAAGGTGCCGGGCCCTTTCAGGACTTCCACACGCTCCAGAATCTGCACGGGCACACGGCTGGAAGACACCAGACTGTACAAGCCGTTCACGCTGACATCGCCACTGCCCACCGCAAAGCCGCGAATCACAAAGTCCTCACCAAAACCGCCGGTAGAGGTCGTCGTGCGCACCGCCGCATCATTCACCACCACATCGGCCAGAGTTCTGGCCTGCTGGTCATAGAGCAGCTCGGAGGTGTAGTTGGTGGTGCTAAAGGGGTTATCCATGACATCCACGGAACCCAGCAAACCCAGGCTGCCACCTGTTGCCACTTGCCCGCCCACATAAGCAGGCGACAAGTCGCCCAGAATCCCGCCCTTGACAGTAATGGTGGACAGCTCGGCCACCGAGGAGGCCGGGTCCGGCGTCAGGCTGATGGTATTGCCCTTGCGCTTGTACGTGATGCCTGTGCCCGCCAAGAGCTGCTGCAACGCCTGCTCAGGAGAATAGCTGCCCGACAAGGCCGGCGCCTGATGGCCATCCACCAACTCCTGAGAGAAGAAGATCTGGACCGAGGCCTGCTGCCCCAACTGCAACAAGGACTTGCTAAGGGGCTGCACAGGAAGATTGATGGAGGTGGCTTGAGCCTGCGCACGTACGTCCAGCGGCAAGGCGCTGACGGCGCAGGCCAGGCTGATTGCCAGAATCGTCAAGCGTGTATTGATTGCGGGCTTGTTGCGCCACACAGAAGAGGTCGGTGTATTCACAGTCTGACTAGGTCCAAAGAGTAGCAAGGCACGCCCAAGGCGGCCTCAAGACAAGGTGATGGGCGCTGCCGTCTGCGACATAAAACAGCTCCCCTTACTCTATCGACGAACCAGAATCAAAACACCGGAACAAAAATGAGAATTATTTTTGATAAATGAAAAACAGAGCCTGGATTGCCAGGCAAACTCGGGCTCTATTCGCTGATTCGCAGTTGTCCGCTGGGCAAGGTTTGAACTTTCACCGGCACCAGGTCGGGCAAGGTGTGAATCAGGGCCAAAGGCTCATTCACACTGAAAACCCCAGCCACCTTGTAGGAGGCAAAACGGGGCGCATCGAAAACAGCCGCTTGCGGCAAGTAACGATTGATCTGTGCCACCGCCTGCTCCAGCGGCGTGTTTTCGAACACAATCATGCCGTTACGCCATGCCAGGCTGGTATCCAGATCCGCCTTTTCCACCAGTCCCAGAGGAGCATCCTCAGCCGTGTAAACGGATTGCCCACGCTCCAGCAAGCGGGTATCCCGGTCCCACCAGGCACCCTGCTGCACCTTGACCGAACCGGACTCTACCGTCACCTGCAATTGCTGCTGCTCATGCAGAACATTGAAGCGCGTCCCTGTGACCACCACCCTGCTTTGCCCGGCATGCACCACAAACGGTCGGGACCGATCAGGCTGCACATCAAAGAACACCTCGCCTGCATACAGGTCAACGACACGCTCATTCTCGTAAAAACGAATCTGCGCCCGTGTGCCGGTATTGGCCATCAAGGTAGAGCCATCAGGCAGACGCAATTCTTCGTGCAGCCCGCGTGGGGTCGTCAATGTGGTTTGATAGGAGGGCTCAGTATCCAGGCTAGCCCGTATTCCTACAGCGGCAAGCACACCCGCCGCACACAGTCCTGCCGTCATGCCCCAGGCAAAACGACGGCGTGGCTTGTTGACCCGGGCCGATGGGCGCGAAGCCCGCAAGGCAGCCCGCAGCTCGGACTCGGGAATCTGCAAGGTCGCTTGCCAGATCGCCTCCAGATGGCGGTAACAGCGATCATGCTCCTGATCAGACTGTCGCCATTGCTCGAAGGCACGCCAATCCTCGGGCGAGGCCTCACCCGAGCGCAGATGAGAAAACCAGGCGGCCGCCTGATCCTGTGCGGTCGCTGCGTTCAGGACATCAGGGGGCATACTTCTGTAACCTTGTACTCAAATGTCGCAACGCTTTGTTCATATGCTTTTCCACCATGGCACGAGAGATCCCCAGTTCACTGGCAATCTCGGCATGGGAGCTTCCCTCCAGGCGCTGGTAAATATACACCTGCCTGCAAATGTCCGGCAGTTCATCCAGCACCGTTCTTAAATCATTGACCATCTGGCTGGAATACACCTGGGACTCCGGGCCAGTTGCCAAGGGATGCTCGGATTCATGCAGTTCGTGCAAGGGCACCATGGGCAGTTTTTCCTCCCGCCTGTGCCGGTCGATCAGACCGTTGGAGGTACTGCGTTGCAGATAGGCCGCCGGATTATCGGCCGAAACCGAGCCGTTTTCCAGTATGCGCAGCACAGCGTCGTGCATGGCATCTTCCACATCGTGATCAACGTGAGATCGACGACGCCACGCCCCCAGCAGCTCGCTGTAGTGAGCAAGCCAGGTTTTACGAAAGGCACGGCGGTCGGACATGAAAGCAAAGAGCCTGTAAGGAAAGGAGAAGGCTGATAATAACAACAATTCTCATTTCCAAAAACAGGAATGCTCGCTGTTTGCTCCGACAGTCTCACATTCTGGGCGTATGCGTTCCATCAATGCTCGCACAATAAGCTGATTTGCGAGCACCTGACTATTGCCTTGCTCCTACGACAAGGAGCAAGCATAAAAAAACCGGCGCCTGAAACAGGAGCCGGTTTTTCAACGTATAGCCAAGCTAGTCGATGGCTTGCTCAGGCATACGTTCAGAGCTTTTCCGTACCGCCACCTTGTGGCCGCCAGGCCAGCAGGCGATCTTCAAACACACTGACCAGTCCATCCAGGATCAGCGCAAAGACGGTCAGCACCACAATACCGGCGAACACCGTATTCACATCCAGCGTGCCCTCTGCCTGCAGGATCAGATACCCCACCCCACTGGCTGAACCCAGGTACTCACCCACCACAGCGCCCACGAAGGCCAGACCGACCGAGGTGTGCAAGCTGGAAAACACCCAGCTGGTAGCCGAAGGGATATAGACGTGGCGCAGCAACTGACGACGGCTGGCACCCAGCATGCGGGCATTGTCCAGCAGTGTGGAGCTGACTTCACGCACACCTTGGTACACGTTAAAGAACACGATGAAGAACACCAGCGTCACCGCCAGAGCCACTTTGGACCAGATACCCAGACCGAACCACATGCCGAAAATAGGCGCCAGAATGACTCGGGGCATGGAGTTGGCTGCAGTCAGGTACGGGTCCAGCAAGGCGGCCGCACGCGGCGACAGGCCCAGCCACAGACCGCAAGCCAGACCGGCAATCGTACCGATGGCAAAGGCCAGCAGGGTTTCGCTCAAGGTCACGCCCAGGTGCAGGTAAATATCACCGTTGGTGACGAACCAGGCCCAGATCACCTTGACCACTTCCAATGGCTGCCCAAAGAAGAAAGCCACTTTGGGGTCCAGCGTAAAAAAGTGCCAGGCAGCCAGAATGACGATGAGCAGCGAGATTTGCCAGCCGCGCAGGGCCAGCTTGGATTGAGTAATAGATTTAGACATATCAGGCACGCTTTTGCTGGGCATAACCCTTCAGAACTTCATCACGCAAGACGGCCCAGATTGCCGCATGCAATTCGACAAAGCGGGGGTCGTTGCGTACTTCGGCCACGTCACGAGGGCGTGGAAGATCGACATGAAATTCGCCGATGGGATGAGTACCCGGCCCGGCCGACAGAACCACCACCCGATCGCTCATGGCAATGGCTTCGTCCAGGTCGTGAGTGATGAACAGCACGGCTTTACGCTGCGCCATCCAGATCTCCAGCACTTCGTTTTCCATCAATTGGCGGGTCTGAATGTCCAGTGCCGAAAACGGCTCGTCCATCAGAATGATGTCGGGATCACGAATCAGGGTCTGGGCCAGCATGACGCGTTTGCGCATACCGCCAGACATCTGATGCGGATAACGATCCCCAAAGCCACCCAGGCCGACTCGCTTGAGCCATTCCTGGGCACGGGCGCGGGCCTCGTCCTGCAGGACACCAGCAAACTCCAGACCGGCCATCACGTTGGATTCGGCACTGCGCCAGGGCATGAGTGCTTCGCCCTGGAACATGTAGCCAGCGCGCTCGTTCACCCCTTCCAGGGGTTTACCGAACACACGCACTTCGCCCGACGAAGGGCTCAGCAAACCCGCCCCTACGTTCAGGAGCGTGGATTTGCCGCAGCCCGTTGGGCCTACAACCGACACAAACTCGCCTGGAGCAATGTTCAGGCTGGCGTCACGAACCGCTGTGTACGTACCTTTGCCATCGCGGGAGGCAAAAACACAGCTGATGTTATCTAAAGAAAGTGCTGCCTCAGACATTGGGATACTTCTTGTTGGCTTTTTCAGCAAATTCGTTGGTGAAGATCTTGCTGGTATCAATCTTGGATGCGTCCAGATTCGGCACAAAAGCGGCCAGCGCATTCAAGGCGGTAGCGGGGCCATCAGCATCGACCAGACCATCTGGCGAGAGTGCTTCTTTATTGGCATCCAGACATTGCTTGTACAGCTCCACGTCACCGAGCAGGTAGGTGGCGGGTACGGTCTTGGCAATGGTTTCGGCATCATTGGCCTGAATCCATTTGTCGGCGCGCACAATGGCATTGGCCAAAGCCTGAGCCGTATTGGGATTCTTGGTAATGAACTCTTCGGAGGCGTACAGGCAGGCCGAAGGCATGTTGCCGCCAAAAATGGTCTTGGTATCCGCAACCGTACGCGTGTCAGCAATGACACGGACTTCGTTTTCTTTAAGCAAGGTGCCAATAACCGGGTCCAGGTTGGCCATGGCATCAATCTGACCGGTACGCATGGCGGTGACGGCACCGGCACCAGCGCCTACACCGATAAAGGCCACGTCCGAGGGTTTCAGACCGTTTTGTTCCAGATAGAAGTTGACCATCATATTGGTCGAGGAGCCCGGTGCGGTCACACCGATTTTCTTGCCTTTCAGATCAGCTGGCGACTTATAGTCAGCCATCGTCTTGTTGGACACAGCCAAAACAATGGCGGGTGCACGCCCCTGCTGCACAAAGGCGCGGTACATCTGCCCTTTGGCCTGCAAGTTGATGGTGTGCTCAAACGCACCCGATACCACATCGGCGCTACCGCCCACGACGGCTTGCAGGGCTTTGGAGCCGCCGGCAAAGTCCGCCACTTTGACTTTGAGACCTTCGTCATCAAAGTAGCCATTGATCTCGGCAATGGACAAGGGCAGATAGTAGATCAGCGCCTTGCCACCCACGGCAATGGTCAGGTTTTTTTTCTCGATTTCTTGCGCACGGCCCAGCGTTGGCAATGACAGCGCTAGACCTGATGCTCCAACCAGCTTGAGTGCATGACGACGAGTCAGTTTCATGGCAATCCCCTTCTTGTTGTTGGTCATTAATTATTTAGGTTTGATACTTATACTAAAAAACAAAGGGGGGTGTCCCCCCCTTGTCCGCCAAGCGGTCAAACCCGATTACGTGGCGCGACGCTCCATCAAAGCCCAGGCAATGGTGCTGGGGTCTACATACTCCAGCTCGCTCCCGGCTGGCACACCGCGTGCCAGTCGAGTCACTTTCAAACCTTGGCTAGTGAGCATTTCCGCCAGATGATGGGCGGTGGTTTCGCCCTCTGCGGTGAAATTGGTCGCTAGAATCACTTCCTGCACTTGGCCATCACCGGCTCGCTCTAGCAAGCGGTCAAATTGCAAGGCATCCGGGCCTATGCCTTCCAGCGGCGTCAAACGCCCCATCAGCACATAGTAAAGGCCTCGATAGCCATGCGTAGCCTCGATCATGTTTTGATCGGCAGGCGTCTCCACCACACACAACAACGCCGGATCACGGCGGGGATTGGCACAGGTTTCACAGATAGGTTGAACAGTGAAACCATTGCAGCGCTGGCAGTGCTGCAGTGCCGTCGTGGCATGTTCAAGAGCGCGGCTCAATTGGTCGGCGCCTACCAGATCGTGTTGCAACAAATGGTAAGCCATGCGGCGAGCGCTACGCTCGCCCACACCGGGTAGCCGACGCAGAGCCTGGATCAGAGCCCGAAGCGGTTCGGGCTCAGCGATCTGCGGTTCGTTCATTAGAACGGGAACTTCATACCGGGTGGCAGTGGCAGGCCAGCGGTAACACCCGCCATTTTTTCCTGCGAGGTTGCCTCGGCTTTGCGCTGTGCATCGTTAAAGGCAGCAGCAATCAAATCTTCCAGCATCTCTTTTTCGTCTTCCAGCAGGCTGGGGTCGATAGAGACACGGCGCACATCGTGGCGGCAGTTCATGATGACCTTGACCAGACCACCACCGGAAACGCCCTCGACCTCGATATCGGCCAAGGCTTCCTGGGCCTTTTTCATGTTTTCCTGCATTTGCTGCGCCTGGCGCATCAAGCCGGCAATCTGACCTTTCATCATGGTTTGGTTTTCCTGATTGATATAAATTGACAAGGGGCCGTTCAGGCGGCCCGCACCAAAGGAGTGGCCTTGATTGACCCGGCTTTGACGCTGCCGTCAAAGTCCTGGATCAGGCTCAAGACAAAGGGATCCTGGGCAACCTGCTCTTCGGCCTGCCGCTGGCGCTCGGCCAGCTTGGCCTGCTCCACGGCATGCGCGGTAGCATCGCCCGTATCCCCGTATTCGATCACCAACTGAATGGACTGGGCAAAGTATTCCGACAAAACGGTGCGCAAGCGCGCTTTGCCCTGGCTGCCTTCAGTGGCCTTGATTTTGGCACGCAGATGGATTTCCTGGCCTTTCACGCCCAGCCATTCGCTCTGGCGGGCCAATTCAGCGGCCCAGCCACTTAAGGGCAGGCTGGTTGCCACTTCGGGCCAGGTTTCCGGTTTCATGCCGCCCAGACGGACGGTACGCGGGCTGTCCGAGCCGCTTTGCGGTACAGGCAGGCCCAGTTCAGTATCGGGCATGAAGCGATCAGACAGGGACACAGACGGTACATCGCCGTCTTCTTCGGCACGAGCCGCGTCCATATCCAGAGGTTGGTAATTCTCGAACTCTTCGTCCATGCCCTCGGACAGCCAGGCGGGCTCTTCCGGGCCGTCCTGGGTGGAGACGGCTGGCGGCGCTTCTTCAGCCACGGGTTCTACTCGGGCGGCGGCCTGAGCCTGAGACGACATCAGGGGCTGAGCACTGCTCTTGCCCTGGGCTTTGGGGGATTCCGCTACAGGGTCGGTAGAGGAATCAGCCTGGGATGCGGAGGTGGGCTCTGCGGCTGGCTGGGCTGACGGCGTCGATGCCGCTTGGGCGGCTTCAACAGCGCTGCTGTCAGCAACTGCAGTCGCAGCTTCTTGAGGCTGACTGGTCGCGGAACCGGCTTCAAAGCTTGCATCCGCTGGGGCAGACTCTGAAGAGTCATAGCTGGCCCCTGCACCGGCAGGCTCGGGAGCATCTTCCCAGGCCGGGACAAAATCGTCGTCAGCGGGGATGGATTCTGCGACAGGCGCTGCTTGGGCTGCATGTGCACTGGCAACATCAGCGACCGGGGCGGCTGCAGGGGCAGAAGCCTGTGCCTGCTGAGACGCGGCCTGTGGGTTAACCGCAGGCTGAGTGGTTTGCGCTGCTTGTGCAGTTTGTGCGCTCGGCTCTGTTTGCGCACCCTGCGCAGCTTGCTGTAGAGGCGCGGCAGAGGCGGTAGAGGTAGCCGGTGCCGACGCAAGCTCTGAGGCAGCGGGGGCTGCCGCAGGAGCGGGAGCAGCCTGAGCAGCCTGAGCAGCCTGAGCAGCACCAGCAGTATCAGACCCCGAAGGCCCTGCTGGCGGCACATACGCCGAAACAGGCTCAGGCAGCAAAGCCAGCATGCGCAAGCACGCCATCACAAAACCGGCGTACTCATCCGGAGCCAAAGACAGCTCCTGACGGCTATGCACCGCTACCGAATAAAACAACTGCACATGATCGGGCGAGAGCATGGGCGCTAATTGCCGCACTGCCTCAGCCAAAGGATCATCATCAGAAATCGTGCCGGGAATGCGCTGCTCGATGGCGATACGGGACAACAAGGTGGCCAGATCAGCCAGAGCGCCCGAATAAGACAGGCCGCGCAAGGCCAGATCATCGGCCACACCCATAATGGCCTGCGCATCATAAGCGACCAGCGCTTGCAGCAATTGCGCCAGGTGGCGTTGATCAATGGTGCCCAGCATGGCTTGTACAGCCTGGGCGCTAAGATCGCCTGCGCTATAAGCAATGGCCTGGTCGCTCAGCGACAAGGCATCGCGCATGGAGCCATCGGCTGCCTGTGCCAGCAAACGCAAGGCAGGCAGCTCGAACTGCATTTCTTCCTGGGTCAGAATGTCTTGCAGGTGGCCCACAATCGCGGGCACTGTCATCTGCTTCAAATTGAATTGCAGACAGCGCGACAAGACCGTGACCGGAATCTTTTGCGGATCGGTCGTGGCCAGAATGAATTTGACGTGCGCTGGCGGCTCTTCCAGCGTCTTGAGCATGGCGTTAAAGGCGTGCCCGGTCAGCATGTGAACTTCGTCAATCATGTAGACCTTGTAACGGCCCGAGCTGGGGGCGTAGACCGCCTGCTCCAGCAGCTGGGTCATCTCTTCCACACCACGGTTGGAAGCGGCGTCCAGCTCTACATAATCAATAAAGCGGCCAGCATCAATCTCGGTACAAGCGCGGCAAACGCCACAGGGCTTGGAAGTGATGCCAGTTTCGCAGTTCAGCGACTTGGCCAGAATACGCGACAAGGTGGTCTTGCCCACGCCGCGTGTGCCCGTAAACAGCCAGGCATGGTGCAGGCGCTGGGTATCCAGGGCGTGCGTCAGAGCGCGCACCACGTGGTCCTGACCAACCAAGGTGTCAAAGGAACGGGGGCGCCACTTGCGGGCCAGAACGAGATAGGTCATGCGAATTCCGGACGGCGTGAACCATCAATACAAATAAGCGAAAGGAAAAGTGTACCGGATTCGGTGCTGAAGGGAAGCAGATAGACCGGGCGCGCATAACCCGATAAGCAAATGAAGTGGCGAGCCTGACTCCGGCACTGATTCTGCACGGCTGTGGCTGCTTCGTTCCCGACCTGACCAGATTCACCGCCGAACCATGCGGAGGGGCCCGCCGACCAATAGTGTAGCATCAATACGGCAGCCAAAGATCGGCTCTCGGGAAATAAAGCGCAGCCTGCGCGGGCCGGCCATCCAGAGCCTGCACCTGCTCACAATACCGCTGCAATTGCGGCGCATAACGCTCCAGCATCCGTGCCTTGAAATCGTCCAAACTTTCATGCTCGGCAGGTCGTCCGGTCTTGTAATCCACCACCAGCCAGTGATCTTCCTGGGAAATGGCCAGGTCAATAATCGACACACGGCCACTGACGTCCAGCAAGGACCATTCCCGGTAAGCTCGGCTGACGCCCAGAAGCCAGCGGCCCCGTTCCGTCTGTACGGTCGCAGTAATCGCTTCAAACAGGGATTGGGCGGCTTCATCCAGATAGGTCGCTGGCACACCAGCACGCAGCAGTTGACGACGCATCACGGCGCGGCCTTGCTGCAAGCGTTCTACCGGCCATTGCTCCAGCCCTTCACGGCCCAGCTTTTCCAGCCAGTCGTGGGCAACCGTACCAATGGCTTTTTCATGAGTCGTGTCCAGGGACCACTGCCAGCTTTGATACTGCGGGCTGTCGGCCTGCAACTGCTCGGGCGGCGCGGCCGGCAAGCTCACCACACGCTGCAACAATGCCGCGGAACCTTGCCCGGCTTCCTCTTGCTGTCCGCCCTGCTCGGCTTGCCAAACAGGAGCCTGTGGCTGATCCAGGACCGGCCAGACACGGCTCAGCAAGGAGCGGCCATCCGGCTCGCGCAGGCCCTTATCCTGGGTGATGCTCAATTCCGCAAACAGATGCAGCTCCTGACGGGCACGCGTCAGGGCCACATATAACAAGCGGTGGCTTTCCTGCTCGGCCCGGATACGCTCCCGCGCCGCCAGAAACTGCGACACCGGATCGCGCTGCTCGCTGCCCTTATGGCTGATGGGCCCCAGAATCAGGCGCTCGGCGCTGTGCTCCAGACGAATCAACGGCTCGGAGTCGGCTGCTGACTGCTTGTGCAAGCCAAACAAGATGACAGTTTCAAACTCCAGCCCCTTGGACTTGTGAATTGTCATCACCTCCACGGCCTTGCCCGTGCCCTGCGGGGTGGCATACAGCGACTCCACACGGGCCTGCAGTTGTTGCTGGTCGGGCGGTCCGTAAGGGCATAACTCCTCCAGCAGACGCAAGACTTGTTCTGCATCCGCCTGATCAGCCAGGCTTGGATAGACTTGCGGCCCGCCCAAGCGCGTCCAGCATTCCTGCACCCAGGCAGCAAAAGGCATCAAGCCACTACGATTGCCTTTGTCCAGCAAGATCTGGCAAGCAAATAGCAGACGAGCACGCTCGTTGGCATCCCAGTCTTCAAAATCCTGATTGTGTGTAAGCTCGGCCAAGGTCTGTGTAGGGTGCAAGGCGCACAGGCGGTGCAGGCTCTCCAAACGCAGGCCGATCAATGGCGAGCGCAAGACAGACAGCCAAGCCAGTCGATCAGCCGGGTGCGCCAAGGCACGGACCAATTGCACCAGATCAGCCACCACAGGACGCTGTTGCAAGGGCTCCAGTTCTACGGCTCGACACGGGATGCCCTGCTCGCCCAGCTTGCGCACCAGACCATGCAAGTGCGAGCGTGCTCGCACCAGAATTGCCACCGGATGCTCACTGTCCTGATAACGTTCCAGAGCTTGAGCTGCGCACTGAACCGCCTCCTGCACTGCACGCTCTTGAGCCGCTTGCTGCGACGGCACAGCATCCTCTCCCCTAGCCACTCGGAAATGCCAGGACGGGTGAAAATGCACCGCCCACTCGGGAATATCGGGCTTGAAGGCGGTCGAATGTTCGTAGGTGACCATGCCCAGATCCGGATCAGGTCGAGCCGGAAACAGTTGCGCCCCCACCTTGTTAACCCATTCCACCAAGCGCGGATGTGAACGGAAGTTATTACTGAGATTCAGTGGCTCCAGCTCTACTTCGCCCAAGCGTCGAGCTTGCCAGACTTGCAAAAACAAACCCACTTCCGCCTTGCGAAAACGGTAAATGGACTGCATGGGGTCGCCCACCAAAAACAGACTGCGCCCATCGCCAGGCTCCCAGCCGCTGGTCAGGCGTTCCAGCAACTGCACCTGGGATTGGCTGGTGTCCTGGAACTCGTCTACCAGCAAATGGCGTATGGACCTGTCCATGCGCAAGAGCAGCTCGCCCGGCTCGTCGGCATCACCCAAGGCTTGCAAGGCACGTTGGGCAATCTCGGTGAAATCGACCTCAGCTTTCTCGGCAAAGCGAAGTTTCAATTGCGCCGCAGCCAGCCACAAGACCTGAATCAGATTGGACAGGACTTCTTGCTGTTGGGGGGAGTATTGCTCGGGCAAAAGGCGTGCACTGGCCAGGCGAGCAATCCAGGGCTCAGCCCCCAGACAATTGCTCAACCACTCGGTCAGCATTTCTTTTTGTGCCGTTTTTGGGGGAAAGCCATTACGCACCGTCAGGCTTTTGCGCAGATCGCCTTTATCCGTCAGCAACAAGGCTGCCAGACCACGCCAGCGCGGCAAATCGTCCATGACCGGGGCCAGGTTATCGCCTTGCCAATCCGCCAAGGCCAGCACATCGCCACTTTCCAGATTCGAGGCCGCAAAGCAGGCCAAAGGCGCCAAAGTTCGCGCCCAACCGGGTGGCAGTGAATCGCTTAGCTGCTGCAACTGCTGCTCCACCACCTCGCGCAAGCTGTCTTGCAAAAGCGCCACATCACCGCCCTGCCCCACCGCTGGCAACCACTGATCGCGGCTGGCCAACATACCGGCCAACAGAGCTTGCGCCTGCAGCAGGTTCACATCCATGTGTTCCAGAAAACGCGCCACGCTGGGCACGCTTTCCGCCATCTCCAGCGTGGCCCAAGCCGCCGCTTCGTAATGCTCCTGGGCCTTATCGGTAATGGCCGGAACCCCGCCCAGCCCCGTAATCCAGGGCATGGCGCGTACCAGGTGGGCACACAAGGAGTCGATGGTCCGGATGCTTAAACGGGCCGGGTAAGCCAGCAAATCCCACTGTTGCTCCTGATTACGCTGCATGGCGGCACGCGCCAGTTCCCAACTGCGTACCCGGTAGGGCTCGGCAGGCCGTTCCTGATTGGCAGCGGCCAACTTCTCCAGTACACGCGCATGCATTTCAGCCGCAGCTTTACGGGTGAAGGTAATGGCCACAATTTCTTCTGGCCGCTGCACGCGAGCCAGCAAGGCCAGAATCCGGTCGGTCAGCAGCTCTGTCTTGCCGGAACCGGCTGGGGCCTGGACCAGAAAGGAGGACTCGGGGTCCAGTGCCCGTGCACGGGCGGGGCTATCGCTAGGGACTGTCACCATTACACCTCTCCTCCATTGTCTTGGAGGTCTTCCTGGAACAAACGTAAAAAGGGCAAAACATCGCAATACAGCAGATCGTTGCGGTTCCAGATCTGATTGGCGGCCTGCCCTTGCAGGAACTCATCTGCCAAGCCTTCCACCGCCTGTTTCCACTGCGCGATTTGGGCGGTCCACTGCTGGGCGCTTTCCAATTCGGTCAGACCCTCAATATCCATGCCGGGCGCGGCCAAACCGCTTAAACCGACCTGTCGGGCATGCAAGCGTACAAAGGCCAAACCACTGACGCTACGGCCTTGATCCTGCAAGGCAGCAGCATAAAACGGCAATTGCAGATTCACGGGTCTGGGCCGCAGCCAGTCTTTATCGGGCCGCAGCTCGCCTATGCCGGTTTTGTAGTCCAGCAGCAATTGCTCGCCATCAGCCAGATCATCCAAGCGATCCAGACGCAGGTTCAGACGTAACAAGCCTCGATTCCAGCTCAATTCATGCTCCGTCGCCCCCAGAGCAAACGGCGGGCGCTGGGCTTCCTGATGGGCGTACTCGTTCAAGACCGCCAGACCCCGCTCCATTTCCAGGCTGCGCAGCACCGGACCATAATCGGCCAGCTCTTCCTGAGCGGCCTGTTCGATACATGCTTGCACCACATCCAGCAGCGAATCCTCACCAATCAGCTCATGCAGGCTGTCCTGATCCTTCACACGCAGCCAGAACAATTCGACGGCGCGGTGCAGGAACATCCCGCGTGTATTCATATCGCCCACACGGGCGTAGTCGGGCAAGGCCTGACCATGTAGACGAAACTTCACAAACGCCCACAAGGGATTGCGAGCCTGGGTATCCAGCACACTGATCCCGCCACGTATGCGCTCTTCCTGTTTCAAGCTGGGGCCTTGCTCGTCCAGCAAGGCTTCCTGTGCGACGGCCTGCTCTGCCTGCACCGCCCAAGGCATTTCAAGCACAGGCCAATGAGCAATCAAGGGACTGGGCCTCAGCTCCTGTTCGCCCTGATGCAAAGGCGCACTTAGCAAAACCTGATTCCCACAGCGTAGCAAGGCACTCAGCATCCAGCGCGCCCATTCCAGCTCCCGCTCTGGCGTACTGCGAGGTGCCGAGACTCGACGCAACACCTGGGCAGGAATCAAAGGATTGGGTTTGACCGCGGCAGGCAAAATATCATCGGTCAGGCCCAGCACCCATACGGCATCCCAGCGCCCGCCTTCCGCTTCCAGAAAACCCAGCACGTCCAGCCGGGAACGTGGGTCTCGTTGTGGCTGGAACAAATTTTCACGGGCCATGCGGGCCAAAGCGCTTTGTGCCTTCAAGGCACTGATGCGACCCAAGACCGGCGCTTGCTGCGCCAATTGCAGCAGCAAGGCTTCCAAAGCCTCCAGAGTTTGAAACTGGGCACTATCCAGACGGTTAGTGCCCGGAAAGCCCAAAGCCTCCAGGCATTGGCGCATGACCGACGCCCAGGTATCCACTCCTTGAGCGCCTGCCGATACGGACTCGAAGCGTTCCACCGCCTTGCCCCAGGCCAGAGCCAGTTCGGGTGTGTGGAAGCTGAGCATGTCGGCAAATTCTTTACGGCTAACTTGTGTAATGCGGTTGTCGCGCCAGGCCTTGTCAATGCGGGCACGGCCGCCTGCTTCGGACTGTTCTGCCTGACACGCTCCCAAACGCAAGGCTTCGCCCAGCATGGCGGGCTCGGCCTGCCCCTTGGTCGCCAGCGTAAACAAGGCCTTCAACCAGGCCATGGCCGCTTCAACCACTGGCCACTCAGCCAAGGATCGGGCTGCTGCCACGTTATAGGGCAAAGCACCTTGATCCGTGTGCATGGCCTGTCGCAAAAGACGATGCACCAACGGCAATTGCGTTTCCAGCTGCGCGGCCACAATGGCTACTGTGCGATCCGGGTCCTCGTCCAATTGACGACGCGCCCACTGCACCGCCAGGCGCCATTCCGTATCCGTATCCTGCGCCTGCACCCGATACACCTCTGTCGCCGGAGCCTCTTCATGCTGCAGCTGCAGAATCTCTACCCCCATGTCCTGCAAACCACTCAACAATCTTTGCAGGCGTGGCGAATATTCATGAAAACCATGCAGCACCATATGGCGATGACGCATGTGCAAGGCGCCTGCCCACACCGCTTTGAGCACACGCTCCGCAGCCAGGTTTGCATCATCCAGATCTGCCTGCTCCAGGCTTTGCCGGTAGTGAGAGCGCCATTGCATGAAGCGTTCAAAATCCACGCTAGCCTCGCCGGGTTTCAGCTCGATATTCCACTCATCCAGCAAGGTATCGGCTTCACAAGCCAGACGCGCCGCCTGACCGACATCCAGAAAATAGCCCTCTTCCTCGCACTGCTCGATACTGTGCTCCCAGCGCTGCAAGGCGGCGAAACGATCCATCTGGTGCGCGGCCGGTTGCCATTGTTCGGAAAAGCAGAGCTGATCACTGGCCTGCGCCAGCCACGCGCCCAAAGGCACAATTTCCGGTACGGCAACTGTCCCGCCAGCACCCGCCAGACGGGCCGACAAATGTCCCAGCAGGCGGCGCGCATAGCGCTTGTTCACGGTCAAGACAACCGTCTCGGCACTATTGAGCTCCTGCAATTGAGCCATGGAAACAGCAGGGGTGTCGTACATAGAAAAAACCAGTTAAGGTTGCAAGAAAACAGAACGGCCAGCAGCGCTGATCCGGCCATTGTACCGGCGCTCTATCCCTAGTTTGTTCCCGCCCTTACACTTATCACCATGTCTAGTTCACACACCCCCAATACCGAATTAACCGGCAGCCTGTCGCTGCGCACTGGCGACCATACCTGGGGTAGCGCCCGCCGTATGGCCTTGCTGGCAGCGATTGCCGAGCAGGGTTCGATCTCTGCCGCTGCCCGTCATATTGGCATCAGCTACAAGGCGGCCTGGGACGCCATCGACATCATGAATAATATGGCGGGCGAACCTCTGGTGCTGCGCAGTACGGGCGGTCATCGTGGTGGCGGTGCCACCCTGACTCCCAAAGCCGTCGAACTGCTGGAGCTGTATCAAACCTACGACCGGCTGCATCAACGCTTCATGAGCCGTATTGGTCGTTTAATGCCTTCCGTGGCGACTCAAATGGAGTTACTCCAAACCATGATCATGCAAACTTCGGCTCGCAACCAACTGGCCGGTATCGTTACCACGATTAAAACGGGAGCCGTCAACGACGAAATTCATGTGGATATTGGCCAGGGCCAAATCGTGGTCGCGTCCATCACACGAGAAAGCACGGAAAACCTGGGCCTGCGTGAGGGGCAGAAAGTTCTGGCCTTTCTGAAAGCGTCCTCGATCATGATTGGCACGGGCGACACCCGTAACTCCCTGTCCGCACGCAATCAACTGCCCGGCACGATTACCGATGTCATTACCGGTGCCGTCAATGCAGAAGTACGTCTGGAACTGCCACAGGGCCTGACAGTCACCGCCAGCATCACCCTGGACAGCACACAGCGCTTGCACCTGGAAGCAGGCCAGTCCGCCTATGCACTGTTCAAGGCATCCAGCGTGATGATCGCTACGCTGTAAGAACTTCCAGATCCGCGCTGGTACAGCATTCGATAATGCGTCCATCGCGAATACGATAGACCTCTTGGGCCAGGGCCCTGGCATCCTCAGGATCGTGTGTGATCAGGATAGTGGGAATATCGATCTGGCTTTGCAACTGAGCCAGTTCAGCCCGCAAACGCGCACGCAAGTCCTGATCCAGGGCCGCCAAAGGCTCATCCAGCAAAAGCAGCTGAGGTTCAATAGCCAAGGCTCGCGCCAGGGCACAACGCTGCTTTTGCCCGCCAGACAACTGGGCGGGATAGCTGCTTAATACCGACTCCAGCTGAAACGCTTCTACCCAACGCTGGGCAGCCGCAGGCATGTCTCGCACGGAGCGGTTGAACAAGCCCGTGTTCAGACCAAAGCAAATATTCTGTGCCGCCGTCAGATGCGGGAACAGGCCGTAGTCCTGAAACAGGTACGCCACCCGACGCTCGCGTGGTTTCAGGTTGATGCCTTTTTCAGAATCAAAATAGACCTGATCGCCAATTTGAATGCGGCCATGGTCGGGCCGCAACAAGCCCGCCACGCTTTGCACCGTCAAGGACTTGCCCGAACCCGAAGGCCCGTACAGGGCAATATGACGGGCTTCGGTTTGAATCTGGATATTCAAGTCAAAATGACGGGCCTCGCTGACCACGGTGCGTTGAATCTGTACAGTCAGGCTCATTGCATCCCTCTTTTACGGCGTACGTGACGGGGTGACAAGGCACTGGTACTCCACAAGACCAGCACACAAGTAATCGAAATAATAGCGACCAGCACCAATGCCTGCTGATCCTCCCCTGCCTGGACTGCCTCGTAAATGGCGATGGACATGGTTTGGGTGCGCCCCGGTATGCTGCCCGCGATCATCAACGTAGCGCCGAACTCGCCCAAAGCGCGGGCAAAGGCCAGCAAAACGCCTGCCATGATGCCACGCGCTGCCAAAGGCAGACTGACACGAAAGAAGATGGCCAGGGGTTTCAGGCCCAGCACGCTGGCCGCATTTTCCAGGCGGGGGTCCACGTCCTCAAAAGCCGCACGCGCTGCCTTCAAAATCATGGGAAAGGCCACGACAGTGGCGGCAATCACCGCGCCCTGCCAGGTAAAGACCAGTTCAATCCCCATACTGGAGAGCCATTGCCCAAAGGCACTGCGCCGACCCAGCAAGACCAGCAGGTAATAGCCGATGACGGTAGGCGGCAAAACCATGGGCAAGGTCAAGATGGAATCAAGCAGATCACACCAGCGCGACTGCCAGCGCGACAAGGCATAGGCCACTCCTATACCCAGCACACAGGCAAACAAGGTCGCCCAACCGGCGACCTTGAGCGATAAGCACAGGGGAATCCAAAGTGAAGTCATCCGACGATCAAAATCCTGTCAAGGCTTGGCAAAACCGTATTTTGCCAGCACTTGCTGTCCGGATTCAGACATGACGAAATCCTGGAAAGCCTGAGCCTTGTCATTACGGCCTTCGCGCTGCACCAAGGCGATCGGGTAAGTGACAGGTTCCGTGGTCTTGAGCACTTCCAGCACTTCCACCTTGTCTTTCATGATGGCCGCGTCAGTCGCGAACACGAAACCGGCTTCCACTTCACCACGAGCGACATAATCCAGCACCTGGCGCACATTCTGGCCCAGAATTTCACGCTGTTTCACCGCATCCCACTGACCGGCTTTCTCCAGAGCGGCCTGAGTATAACGACCCACAGGGACGACAGCCGGATTACCCAAAGCAACGCGTTTGACTTCCGCCTTGCCCAGATCGCCAGCGTTCGTAACCTTGGCAGGGTTGTCGCTAGGCACAATCAGCACAACCTGATTCTGCACAAAATTCTTGCGGGTAGCAGGATCCACAGCCTTGGCCTCTTCGGCCTTGTTCATGGCTTTCTGATCTGCCGAAGCAAACACATCCACAGGAGCGCCATTGACGATCTGCTGCAACAGCACGTCCGATGCCGCAAAACTGGTCAGCACTTTGGTGCCAGGATGCTCTGCCTCAAACTGGCCAGCCAATTCCTTGAAGGCGTTGGTCAGACTGGCGGCGGCGGCCACAACCAATTCATCGGCTTGCGCGGTGCCTTGCAAGAACAGGGATAAGGCAGCGACCGATACGACACGTTTGAACATTGTTTTCTCCTCCAAGGGCAGGTGTAACGAATTAGTATAATCAGGAAATATATATAGGTATATAGCGTAAATCTACCCGTCTGCTGAATGAAGCTCATCATCTCGGAGTGATAGCATGATGGCATTCCAGCTTTATTCCGGCTGCCAAAAGCACGCTTTACGACTCTTCCATCCTCATGACGCAAGCCAGTCTGATTTCCGATTTCATCACCATGCTCTGGTTGCAGGACGGCCTGTCTGCCAACACCCAACAAGCGTATCGGCAGGATCTGGAACGCCTGGAGGAATGGGCTCAACAAGAGCGCGAAGGCAAAGCGCTGGAACAGTTGGAAGCCAAGGATTTGCGGGAATGGATGGCCAGCCAGGCAGATCAGAGCAAGGCCAGCACAGCCAATCGCAGGCTGGCCACCTTACGTCGCTTTTACAACTGGACAGTGCAAGAAGGTATGCGGCAGGACGATCCCTGCCTGGAATTGAGCAGCGCCCGACAGGCCCCACGCGTCCCGCACACCTTGTCCGAAGAACAGGTAGAACGCCTGCTGGCTGCCCCGGACATACATAATCCCTTGGGGCTGCGCGATCGCAGCATGCTGGAAACCTTGTATGCCAGCGGTTTGCGCGTCACGGAACTGACTGAACTGCCCTTGCAGAACCTGAGCCTGAGCGATGGCGTGCTGCGCATCGACCAGGGCAAGGGGGGGAAGGACAGGCTGGTGCCTTTGGGACAGGAGGCCCTGCACTGGATCGAACGTTATATGCAGGAGTCCCGCCCTGCCTTGCTGGGCCAGCGCCGCAGCGACTTTGTATTTATTACAGGACGCGGCACTTGCATGAGCCGCCAGTCTTTTTGGTTGATCGTCAAGAAATATGCGGTTCAGGCCGGTATTCTGGCCCCCTTGTCCCCGCACGTTTTACGTCATGCTTTCGCGACCCATTTGCTCAATCACGGCGCCGACTTGCGCGTGGTGCAAATGCTCTTGGGACACGCCGACATTTCCACGACCCAGATTTATACTCATGTGGCACGTGAGCGCTTGAAAGCCTTGCACGCAGCCCATCATCCACGCGCCTAAGCGCACTACCAAGATATGGCTAAAGAAAAACACGTTAGCGAAACACCGGCCACACAGTGGCTACGTAAAAATGGCATTTCCTTTACCGAGCATAGCTACAACTATGTCGATCATGGCGGAGCCATGGAAGCGGCAGCCCAGCTGGGTCTGGACCTGCACCGGGTGGCCAAGACCCTGATCATGGAAGATGAAAGCGCCAAGCCCCTGATCATCGTGATGCACGGCGACCGTGAGGTCTCCACCAAGAATCTGGCCCGCCAAACCGGCGCGAAAAAGATCGCCCCCTGCAAACCGGATGTGGCCCAACGCCATTCGGGCTATATGGTTGGCGGCACCTCGCCTTTTGCCACTCGCAAGGCCATGCCTGTATGGCTGGAGGAAGAGCTGCTGGAGTTCGACACCATTTACATCAATGGTGGCCGACGCGGCTATTTGCTGGGTATCAATCCCCAGGTTCTGATCGACAAGCTGGGGGCTCGCCCCGTACAGGCTGGCCTGGAAAAAGGCTGATCTTACTTGGCAGCAGGTATAAAAAGACGGCGCAGTCAGCCCGTCTTTTTTTTGTCACGCACTTGCTTGAACCCTCAAACGCCACAATAAACAGCCTGGTTCTGCTCCCTGCACTTCCTGCCACGCGCAGCCACCACCACCACCACCACCACCACCACCACCACCACCACCACCACCACCACCACCACCACCACCACCACCACCACCACCACCACCACCACCACCACCACCACCACCACCACCACCACCACCACCACCACCACCACCACCACCACCACCACCACCACCACCACCACCACCACCACCACCACCACCACCACCACCACCACCACCACCACCACCACCACCACCACCACCACCACCACCACCACCACCACCACCACCACCACCACCACCACCACCACCACCACCACCACCACCACCACCACCACCACCACCACCACCACCACCACCACCACCACCACCACCACCACCACCACCACCACCACCACCACCACCACCACCACCACCACCACCACCACCACCACCACCACCACCACCACCACCACCACCACCACCACCACCACCACCACCACCACCACCTCCTCCTCCCGCAACTGGAACTGGAACTGGAACTGGAACTGGATAGCAGCGGACTACAACACTGTCCGCTCCATCGCTCTTCACAAAAGCAGGAGATTGCACCTCTTTGACATTTCGCCAGATAATTCAAACCTGAATAATAAGAGGGGACCCCATGTTTCAATCCTTGCGCCAGCCCGCCGTCATGACGGTGACTTTGGCGGCTGCTGGCATCCTGATGGTTACCATGGGGATACGCCAATCCTTTGGCCT
Source organism: Alcaligenes sp. GCM10023179 (assembly GCF_042653705.1). NCBI lineage: Bacteria > Pseudomonadati > Pseudomonadota > Betaproteobacteria > Burkholderiales > Alcaligenaceae > Alcaligenes > Alcaligenes sp. GCM10023179. The sequence continues at coordinate 341,055 of NZ_JBHSIQ010000002.1, forward strand.
GTTCGTTGGCCCCATTGATAAGGCAACCGGCATGGGCATCATGTCCATCAGCTTTGCCATGGCCGTGGGCCAACTTGCCTGGGGGGCCATCCAGCCTATTGCCGGTGCCTGCTCCGACCGCTGGGGCCCGGACCGGGTTCTGATCGCGGGCCTTCTGATTCTGGCACTGGGCTGTGCGGTAACGCCGTTTATTGGTACCGGGCTAGGGCTGACCCTGACGCTGGGCCTGCTGGCCAATATTGGTTCGGGCGCGGCCAGTTTCTCCACCTTGATTGGCGCTGCCGCCCAACGTATTCCGGATCACGCCCGCGGTCAGGCCTCGGGCCTGATCAATGCCGGCGGCTCCTTCGGGCAGTTCGTCTTTGCCCCCGTGGTGCAAAAGCTGATCGGCTGGGTCGGCTGGATGTCGACCTTTTGGGTTCTGGCCCTGACCGCCCTGCTGACCCTGCCTCTGATTCGCAAGCTAAGTCCGGGCAGCAAGCCCGAAAAAGCCGCAGCCACCCCAGCTCCTGTTGTCAGCGGTCCCGGTCTGGCCGAGACACTGAAAAGCGCCATGAAGGATCGCAGCTACTTGCTGCTGAGTCTGGGCTTTTTCACCTGCGGTTTTCACATTGCTTTTCTAGTCACCCACTTACCGGGGGAAATTGACTTGTGCGGGCTGCCACCTTCGGTAGCAAGCTGGTCGCTGGCCTTGATCGGCCTGGCCAATATCTTTGGCAGTATTGCCGCCGGTTCCTGCATTGCCCGCTGGCGCAGCAAGTACGTGCTGGCCCTGATGTATGCCTCGCGCGCCGTGCTGATCCTGTGGTACTTGATGATGCCTAAAACCGATCTGGTGTTTTACATCTTTGCCATCGGCCTGGGGCTGACCTGGCTGGCTACCGTGCCCCCTACCGCCAATATCGTCGCCAAGCTGTTTGGCACGCGCTATCTGGCAACCCTGTTTGGTCTGGCCTTGTTCTCGCACCAGATCGGCGGCTTTCTGGGCGCATGGCTGGGGGGTATCGCCTTGACCCGCTTTGGTGACTACAGCTGGATGTGGTGGGCTGATATTGTCTTGGCCGTACTGGCGGCCATCGTCAATCTGCCGATTCGCGAAGCCAAGATCAAGATGCAAACGGCTTAGACAACTCGCAATCGAAACTTCACCAAGCAACAGCACAAACGGTTGCCCAAAGAAGAACTCCGCTTACCCCCCTTATCAAAAAGACCCGCCATGGCTGGCGGGTCTTTTATTTGGTGTAAGCATAAGTCCTCGTTATAACGGGGCAAAGTCTTGCCCCCTTACGGCGCCGCGCAAGGCTGCTGCCTTATTGGTGGTAAAGAACGGGTTGCCCGAATAGTGAGCTTAGAACATGGTATTGCTGTTGGCCGCCTGCTCGGGCACGGCCTGAATCACATCCCAGTGCTCCACAATCTTGCCGTCTTGCACCCGGAAAATATCCATCACAGCGTGCCCGCGATCGGCCTTGCCATTGGTCGAATGCACATGCAGATAAACCAGATCGCCGTCTGCGGCACTACGCACAATCCGTGCGCGAGACTGCGGGTTCTCTTTGAAATAGCCATCAAAATACCCCACGAAAGGCGCTTTTCCGTCCGGCACCTCCGGGTTGTGCTGGATATAGTCCTCAGCTACGACCGCCGCCGCTTCCTGCACCTGATGCTTGTTAAAGAAGCTGTCGTAAAAATCGACCACCAGCTTGCGATTGCTCTCTTCCTGAGCCACATCACGAGTCGGCGAATTGGCAGCCAACGCTGCATTTGTGCTCAACAAGAAAGAGCCCGCTAATAAAACTGGAGATACCCATCGGATTAAACCTTTCATCAGTCCCACTCCCTATTCAATAACCTACGGTGAAGCGCTGGCGCGAATGGGCAGGACGTTCAATCTCGTCCACCAAAGCGATGGCGTAATCCTCATAAGAAATCTTGCTGCCTTGGTCGGAGACCAAAAGGCTGTCTTTGCCGATACGGAATTTGCCTGTGCGCTGACCGGGGCCAAACTCTGCCGAGGGCGACAGGAAAGTCCAATCCAGTTCTTTTTCCTGACGCAACTGATCCAGAAAGGCAATGCCACCCAAGGCCTCGGTCCGGTAAGCGTCCGGGAAAGCAGGCTGATCAATCAATCGCTGACCGGGGGCCACTTCAAGGCTGGCGGCACCGCCTACCACCAGATAACGCGGCACACCGGCCGCACGAACCGCCGTAATCAGCTTGGAAGGATCTGACGACGCAAAACGAACCGCACTAATTGCAATATCGTGCCCTTTCAATAGCGCAATCAAACCATCCAGATCATTCACATCGCCCTGAACTGCGGTGACATTGGGCAGGCTGGCAATTTTTTCAGTATGGCGAGCAATCGCTGTCACCGTATGACCGCGATCCGAGAGTTCTTTCAAAAGGCGCGAACCGACTTCGCCAGAAGCACCTATCAATGCAATACGAGACATAACAGCTCCTTGTGTGCTCAAATAAAGACCTGGTCTAGAAAGTAGACCATTAAGCGTGATGCTAGACAGTTTTTTGACCGTCCACAAGAAGTCACGCAGGCCATACCAGGTCACACGGAAGTGACTATTGAACACAGGAAAGCAAGCCACCATGTCCTCATCAAGCGCAGCCACATTGGCTTCCAGCCCCATTCAGGAAGAATTTGAACAACCCTGTCCCATCCGGGATGTACTGGATCGGATTGGCGACCAATGGAGCCTGCTGATCCTGGAATCGCTGGCACCGGGCACACTGCGCTTTAATGAGCTGGGTCGGGAAATCGGTGATATTTCCCGTCAAATGCTCTCGCGTACGCTCAAAAGGCTGGAAACCGATGGGTTTGTACAACGGACCTTATACGCCGAAGTACCGCCCCGCGTGGAATACACGCTCACCGAATTGGGGCAGTCTTTTCTGGTACCTATGCGAGAACTGGTGAAGTGGGCAGACGTACACCACGCCCGTATCTGTCAGGCGCGGCGGGAAGCTCAGGTGCAGTGAGAAAGCCAATCCAGCAGAAACAAAAAAAGCCGCATTACGCGGCTTTTTCTTGGACGACGGGGTCAAGCCGCACTGGCCGGCAAACCGAATACCCGGTCAAAGGTCCAGCTGAAAATAAAGGAATAAATCAGAAAGAACACCAGAATGGCTACTTCCATACGCAAGGCTTCCAGCAAGCCGACCTGATACCACCACATATACAAAGGCACGATAGCAATCACCAGGCCAGCCTCAAAGCTGATGGCATGCACACTGCGGCGCAACAAACTGCGGCCTTTGACAGCTTGGCGGGATTCCCAATGTTCGAACGCCGTGTTGAACACGTAGTTCCAGACAATCGCAATCACCGAGATCGCCACAGCAATGGGCGCGGACTCTGAAGCCTCCCCACCGGCAAAGTACGCCAGCAAGAAAGAAGAAAAAACAATGGCAAAAAACTCGAACAAACCCACGTAGAAAACGCGGCGTTTCCAACCCTGGAGTGTCATGACTACCCTGCTGCGGTGCATCAGCCTGGCACTGAAAGAGATTCAGCCGGACGAGACGATGCGTTCAAAAATGGAGTGGCAAATCCGATGCACAGGCCCTCAGCCCGCATCGAAGCTGCGATAAAGCGCACAATCCTACCACAGGCAAGCAGACGGTTTGCAGGGCAGCTCCAATAACCCTTTTCAAACCCGATCGGGCAATATTGTTACCCAAGCCTTACGCCATTCACAGCCCGTATCACTCCTCATCAAATCGCATAATCTGTACGCCCCGCAGCATTTATGGTGTCAGTTCCAACCCTCAACCTCTGGACTGGAGCGAACAATGACATTACATAAAGCCAACACCGAACAGCTGCATGAACTCTTGTATCAAGCCCTGGAAACTGAATTGGGTGGGGAGCAAGTCTATAAAGCAGCCATTTCCTGTGCCAATAACGCGGACCTGAAAAAAGAATGGGAAGGCTACCTGGAAGAAACACTGACACACCAACAGGTGCTGAAAAGTATCTTTGAGGAGCTGGCACTGGACCCCGCCAAACAAACACCCGGCCGACAAGTACTGAAACAGATCGCCTCTGCACTGGTCAAGGCCATGGGGTTGGCCAAACAGGCAGGGGATCCGAAAGCGGCAGAGCTGGTCGCATCCGAATGTGTCATTCTGGCCGAAACCAAAGACCATCTGAATTGGCAGTTGATTGGCCTGGTTGGCGAGCAGAGCAGAGACAAGAAACTGGCGACTTTACTCAAACAGGCTCATGACGCCGTCGCTCCCGATGAGGGCCATCACCTGTACCATACCCAGGGTTGGTCTCGCGAGCTGTGGATTCAATCCTTGGGATTTCCTGCCGTGCTGCCCCCGCCAGAAGAGCAAAAGCAAGTCGAAACGCCGATCGGGGCCTCGCGGGCCGAGCAGCAACGCAACAAGATGCTGTAAAAAAAAAGGGCCGCAAGGCCCTTTTATCTTTATGTATCGCCGTCCAGACGTCGGCGTGCTTTCAACGCGATGGAGGAATAATAGGCCTCCAATTTCTTGAGCTGCTTTTCATCCAGTTCCTCAACATCAATCAAGCGCTCATTGGCATCGGTCAGTGAAATAATCAGCTCATCAAGTTTTATATGCAGTGCCTTGCTATCTTTATTCTGATTTTGCTGAATTAAAAACACCATCAAGAAAGTAATAATCGTGGTTCCGGTATTGATAATTAACTGCCAGGTCTCCGAATAATTAAAATAAGGCCCGGACAAGGCCCAGACCAGCACGGCTAAAACAGCAACAGAGAACATGATGGGCGAGCCGGCAAAGCGGGTCACGGTCTTGGCAAAGCAGTCAAACAAACTGTCTACAGAATCTGGCTTGCAAGGTTTGACCACGGGTGGCTCCTCCTGCCTGCACGCAGAGGAGGAAAACGGGTCTTTTTTCAAGGAACGCTTGTCGTTTTTCATGGCAAATTCCTTATAAATAAAAGCAGTTTAGTCGGGAGCCCGCCTCATATATTTCAAATAAAAACGAAACTGGGCAAAATTCAAACAGAGCTCGATCAAGGACACACCTGATTTTCCTGCCACCGACTTGAGTCACACCGACGACAAGCCAGCCAAACGATTTGACCCAGCCTTATCCCCTTGTCTGATGCAAGGATAGACAAGAACTCCTCTATTTTTTTTACGGGTATTTCCGAACGAAATATCCTTTTACAGCTGACACTACCCAAGCCCCAACAAGATTTGTAAGATGCAGGCTGACTATCTTGCTTTCAGTTTGATAGTTTTTGTAGAAAGTACATTGCTGTCTTTTTTTAAAACACGCTATTTCCCATAGCCTTTATTTAAAAAGGAGCAAGAAGTGGGCAAGATTGACCATAAAACCATGTGTATTTTGTGCCAGACTCTGCCGCTTTCCAAAGCGTATACACCTAAGCATGCTTATATGGAACGCGTCACCAAAACAGAGGACTATGGAGACCAGGGAGCACAGAGCCTGTTTCGCTGCTCCGTTTGCCAAACTCACTGGCTTTATCAACAAGACAAATGGAAAAGTTGTCTGGGATTCAAGCTCTGGACCGGGAATGTAGATGACTATCTGTCCTCAACAAGAAATCCCGGCAAAGCATGGGGACAGCAACACAACCCCAGAAGCTCATCTCCGGGTTTTGACAATCGACCGTTCCATTAGCGCCTCCCGCATTCCATAGCGCGCATGACTCTTGAATTGTCATCATGAACGATTAGTCAGGTGCTCAAGCCAGCCTTGTTGCTCAAAACAGGGCTGGCTCGAAAAAAGAAAACGAGCGGGCACGAACAGCCCTGCGCAAAAAGCACAGGATGCTAATCATCAAGTGGGATATCAAAGCTCGGCCTATCAGAACGAGCCTTCAGGACCATGAAGCCGGGCAGGCGTCATGCATAAGAATGGCGGGCCCAGCAGGAATCGAACCTGCAATCTTCCCTTAGGAGGGGAAAGTTATATCCATTTAACTATGGGCCCGGTGGCTTGTCTGCGCAGTGGGCCCAGGCGGGCCAGACACTACATGCACCGCAGGAATCCAGGCTTTACAACACGCAAGAGTAGATTCGACGCCCTCTCTTGTTTGTAAACAACCAGCTATTTTCCTGCCTGCTGCTACCGAAAGTGCTACAGCAAAAGAACGGTCCAAAGACCCTGTCCTGCCGCCGTGCGCTTCTAAAAAAGCAGTCGCAAAGTGTACCAGCTAGACCGCGGGGACGAAAGGATTGAAACAGCTCAACAAGGCTGCCCCGCAGTGCTTCAAACAAGCATGAAAAAATCCGCATCACGAATGATTTCACCGCTGAAAATCCGCGTCAAAACCAGGTCTGGAACGCCCTTACCCTGTCCTTCCACCATCCAAAACGAACACCGAAACCCAATCAGCAAGCCACCTCCGGCGCTTTCTAGGACAAACCCCAATCTAAATATGTTGTTAATATATTTAGAAAATATTAAGATCCATCCCATGCTTTGACGCTGGCCGCCAGCCTGCGACGGAGCTGGACTCTATAAAAAAACCACCGGAGACAAACATGAAATCCAAACTTGTTGCATCCACCCTGGCCGGCCTGTTTCTGCTGAGCAGCATGGCCTCGGCGCAAGCGGCCGAAATCAGTTGGCGCGTACCAACTTCCGTACCCGAAGGCTCCCCGTTTTATCAGAATTTTCTGGAGCGTTTTGCAAAGAACGTGAAGCTCATGACGGGGGATCGTGTCGAGATTCAGCCCTTTGGAGCAGGTGTTATTGTTCCCGCCCTTAAAGTTTTTGAAGCGGTAGAGACCGGCGTGGTAGAGGCGGGGCACTCCACCTCCAGCTACCTGGTCAACCAGGACCCGGCCAATGCCATTTTTGCTGGCTACCCCGGTGGCATGGGACCTGATGCTTATCGCGTCTGGCTGTATGAAGGCGGCGGCAAGGAAAAACTGCAGGAGCTGCGTTCCAAAAACGGTCTCAAAACCATGATTGTCGGTTTGGGTTCGACGGAAGTGCTGGCCCACTCCAACACCCCCATCCGAACTGCAGAGGACTTGAAAGGCCTGAAATATCGCACTTCCGGTGCCTGGGCGGACGTAATGAAAGACTATTTCGGTGCCGTTCCCACCGTGGTGCCACCCGGCGACACGTACACCCTGTTGCAGCGCAAAGGGGTCGATGCGGTGGAATGGGCTACCCCCTCCTCCAATACCCCCGAAGGTTTTCATCAGGCCGCCAAATACATTGTGGTCCCTGGTGTGCATCAGCCCACCTTTATGTGGGAAGTCGTCCTGAAGCAGGAAACCTGGGATAAAGTGCCGGCCGATTTGCAGCAACTGATCGAGGCCGCTGCTGAACTGACCACCCACCAATCCCTGGACTACTTCTACAACGCCGACATCAAAGCCATGGAGAAGTACCGCCAGGGTCGCAATGAAGTCATCACTCTGGACCCGGCCTTCATCAAGCAATTGGCGGATGCCGGCAATGATTGGGTACACAAGAAAGCCGAAGCGCAAGCGCAATCGGGCAACGACTACATGAAGAATTTGCTGACTGATTACGACGGATTCCTGAACCGTTGGCGCAGTGAAAGCAATTACCTGATCCGAGACTAAGTCCCACTTTCTGAAGGAGAGCTGCCATGCTGCAGCCTATTTCAAAACTGATCGACTTTATCGCTCTTGCAAGCGCTCGGCTGGCGGAAATGGCGGCGGCAATCCTGGTCACCGCCATGGTATGGGAAGTCTTTGCCCGTTATGTTCTGCATGCCCCCACCGTCTGGGCCTTTGATGTGGCGTACATGATGAATGGGGCTATTTTTCTGCTGGGCATGGCCTGGGTGATGCGTCAGAACGAACACATCAGTATTGATGTGGTTCGCAAGCACTTGCCCAAGTCCCTGGCCCGTATGTCTGACGTGCTCCTGTACCTGCTGGTGCTGTTTCCGCTGTTTGCCATCTTGAGCAAAGTCGGGATACAGAAAGCCTGGATGGCCTGGAAGCTGAACGAAGTCGAAATGGTCAGCCCCTGGGCGCCGGTGATGTGGCCCTTCTACGCCTGCATTGCCATTGGCCTGATCGCCTTTACCTTGCAACTGCTGGCCCATGGCTTGCGCTGTGCGGTCAAAGAACAGAACACTGCTGACGTCGAGGTGAGCCCATGAATTTATGGATCGCCGGACTGATGTTCCCTGCTCTGTTCCTGCTGATTTTTCAGGGCATGCCTGTGGCTTTTGCGCTGATCCTGCCCGCTTTTCTGGCCGGTTGGTACGCCTTTGGCCCCATGGTCTTTGACCAGATGTATGGTGCTTTGTATGGAGCGGCCACCAACCATATCCTGTCAGCGATTCCCATGTTTGTGCTGATGGGAGCCCTGCTGGAGCGCTCGGGCATTGCCGCACGCCTGTTTCGCACCATGCAGTTATGGCTGGGCGGCCTGCCAGGCGGGCTGGCCATTGCCACCATCGCCATGGCGGCGACCTTTGCCGCTGCAGCAGGCGTGGTTGGCGCGGTAGAAATCATGGTGGGGCTGATGGCCATCCCGGCCATGAAGCGCTTTCGCTACAACAACTCACTGATCGCAGGCACGATCTGCGCCGGGGGTTCCCTGGGCACCATGATTCCTCCCTCGGTGGTCGCAGTCGTCTATGCCTCTCTGGCACAGGTTCCGGTTGGCGAGCTGTTTGCTGCCATGCTCTTTCCGGGCCTGTTGATGACCACGCTCTTTGTGGCTTACATCCTGATCGCCACCACGCTCAAGCCGGAGCTGGGCCCACGGGCAGATGACGAGGATATGCGCCGACCTTTGGGAGAAAAAATCAGTATCACGATGCGTGGTCTGGTTCCCATGATGCTGCTGATCATCGCTGTTCTGGGTTCCTTGATGAAAGGCATCGCATCACCCACCGAGGCCGCCGCCTTGGGCGCTGCTGCCGCCGCTGTTCTGTGCATCTTCTACCGTCAGTTCAACTGGGAAGTTTTCAGTGGAGCCTTGCGAATCACGGTACGCATTACGGCAATGATCATGCTGATCGTGGCGGGAGGCACCATGTTTACCGGCGCCTTCGCGGCCAATGGTGGTGCCAAGCTGGTACAGATGCTGACCAGCGACTTGGGACTGGGCAGTACAGGTACGATCATTCTGTTCCTGGGCATCGTCTTTCTGCTGGGCTTTGTACTGGACTGGACAGCGAACGTGCTGATTTGCGTTCCGCTTTTCCTGCCCTTTATTGTGGCTACCGGGCTGGACCCCTTATGGTTTGGCGTGATGGTGATCGTTGTCATTCAGACCAGCTATCTGACACCGCCCCTGGCCTCTTCCATTTTTTACCTGCTGTCCATTGCCCCGAAAGACATGACCTACGGACAAGTTTGTCGAGGTGTAGTGCCGTTTATTCTTGCTCAATTGCTGACCTTGCTGATCGTCGCCCTGTTTCCGGCGATTGCCACCTGGCTACCCCAGCAAGTGTCCGGCTTTTAACGCAATTTTTATATTGGAGTCTCCGTGAGTAGCGCCCCCACCCCCTCTTCTCGTGCCGCTGAAATCGCCTATCAAGCAATTGAGCAGTTAATTGCCACTCTCAAACTGGAGCCTGGTCAGGCCATTGTAGAAAGTGATTTGGTGGAAATGACAGGTTTGGGACGCACCCCCTTGCGTGAAGCCCTGATGCGCATGGTGGCCTTGGGATTGATCGAGCAACAGCCCCGCCGCGGCCTGCGTGTCAGTGAAATCCGTGTGGCTGAACATCTGACTCTGATTGAAACGCGCCGTGTCCTGGAGCGCCTGATTGTGCAGGGCGCCGCCCGCTGGGCGACTCCAGCCCAGCGCAGCGCCTTGCTCGGTCACGCCCAGGCCATGGTGGATGCTGCCGACGCCAAGGATATCGACGCCTACATGCTGGCCGACCAGCATCTGGACGAAGTCATCCACCAGGCCTGTCGCAACACCTTTGCTGTGCAAGCGGTCACTCCCATGATCGTTCAGTGCCGACGGTTCTGGTACGCCTATCAATATGAAGGGGACCTGGAGGCCGGAGCCCAAGCTCATTTGACCCTGGCCGAAGGCATCCAGGATGGAAACCCCGAACAGGCCTTGCAGGGCTCCGAGACGCTGATGGCCTACCTCAGCGCCTTCACCCGCAAAGTCATTGAATAAACCGATAGATCAACTATTAATAATCTGGAGACATCATGAATCTGAACGGAATCCTCGTTCCCATCGTTACCCCCTTTGACGCCAACAACCAGTTAAACGAAGCTGCGCTGGAACGTCTGGTTGAGTGTTTTATTGAAGCCGGAGTAGGCGGCATCGTGGCTTGTGGAACCACGGGCGAATACTACGCGCTCAGTGCACAGGAGCGTCGCCGCGTACTGGAGATTGTTGCCAGAACTGGCCGTGGCCGTACAACACTGATTGCCGGCGTGAACTCCATGTCGCCTGCCGAAGCCATCAGCCGAATCCGTGAAGCGGAAGAGCTAGGGTATGAGGCACTGATGCTCTCTCCCACCCCTTACAGCCTGCCCGGCCAGAATGAAGTGGTGGCGTATTTCAAGGAGGTCGCCGCGGCCACTGAACTGCCCATCGTCATGTACAACTTCCCGGCACGCATTGGCATCCAGATCGAGCTTGAATCCGTTTACGAACTGGCCAAGGTCAAGAACATTGTGGGCATCAAGGAGAGCAGCGGCAACTTCAGCCGGGTGGTTGCCATGGTCAATGCCAATCTGCCCGATTTTCAGGTTGTTTGTGGTTGCGATGACCAGGCAGCCGATTTCCTGTTCTGGGGAGTTCGTAGCTGGATCAGTGGCGGGGCCAATGTGTTTCCTGCCGAGCAGGTCCAAATGCTGAAAGCCGCCGAGCAAGAAGACTGGGACACGGTACGTCGCATGATGGCTGCCATGTTGCCCGCCATTGCCGCCATGGAGTCTGGCAACTACAACCAGAAAGCCAAACTGGGCTGCGTGCGTCACGGCATTGATGTCGGTTCGGTACGCTTGCCTCTGCTGCCAGTCGACGCGCAGGAACGAGATGACTTCCTGGCCCAGATCAACGCTTATCAAGTAGAACAGGAGGCTTGAATGCCCACGCAACAAGAGACTGTCTTTGAGTTGGCCCGCGCCGGAAAGCTGCACGCTTCCCATTTGATTCCTGGCTATCAAACCACGGCTTCGGCCCTGCTCGATAACGTCAGCCCTATCGACCTGGCCGTAATTGGCAAAATCGCTGCCGGCCAAGCCTCGGATGTACAAGCAGCGGTCGCTGCCGCGCGCACAAGCTTTGAGTCCGGCGAGTGGTCTGAACTGTCTCCGGCAGAACGCAAAAAGATCATGCTCAAATGGGTAGCCTTGCTGGAGCAACACGCCGAGGAACTGGCCGCACTTGATTGTGTGGACGCAGGCAAGCCCATTACTGAATGCCTGAACACCGACATGCCCGCCACCATCGATACCTTCAGCTGGTATGCAGAGACGGCCGATAAATGCTTTGGCCGAATTTCCCCAACCGGCTCCGACGCACTGGGTTTGATCACCAAGGAGCCCATTGGTGTGGTGGCGGCCGTCCTGCCCTGGAATTTCCCGGCTCAAATGTACGCCTGGAAAGTTGCCCCTGCGCTGGTGTGCGGCAACTCGGTCATTGTGAAACCGTCCGAGCTAACCAGCCTGAGCGCCTACCGCATGACACAGCTGGCACATCAGGCAGGCGTTCCCGCAGGAGCCCTGATCTTGATCACAGGCACAGGCGAGGAAGTCGGAGAGCCTTTGGGCCGGCACGGGGACGTGGACATTGTGTCGTTTACCGGCTCCACCGAAGTGGGCCGCCTGTTCCTGAAGTATTCCGCAGAAAGCAATCTGAAGGAGGTCGTGCTGGAATGCGGCGGGAAAAGCCCCCAGGTCGTTTTTGAGGATGCCCTGCTGGACGAAGCAGTTCCGTCCATCCTGGCGGCCGCATTCTGGAACATGAGCGAAAACTGCAGCTGCGGCTCCCGCCTGATCGTACACAGCAGCCTGAAAGATACGCTACTGCAAAAACTCAAACAGGGGCTAAACTCCTGGAAAGTAGGTCTGCCTACGGACCCGGATGTGTCTATCGGGCCGATGGTAGAACAAGCGCACTTTGAAAAAGTGGCCAGCTTTCTGCAGAACCCCGGCAAAAACGCCAAGTTGGTTCATGGGGGGCGCATTCACAGTAACCTGGGCAGTGGTTGGTATATCGAGCCCACCATCTTCGATCACATCACCCCGGAAGACCGCCTGTTCCAGGAGGAAGTGTTCGGCCCCGTTCTGGCCATCACGACCTTCGAGACAGAAGAGCAAGCCATCGCCTTGGCAAACGATACCCAATATGGCCTGGCCGCCTCCCTCTACACGCTTGATGTACGGCGGGCGCAGCGTGTCTCGCGCAAAATCAAGGCAGGCACCGTTTCGGTAAATGGCTTTTCCGAAGGCGACATCACCGCGCCCTTTGGCGGCTTCAAACTGTCCGGTTTTGGCGGCAAGGACAAGGGAATGGAGGCCCTGGATCAGTACCAGCAAACCAAGGCCATCTGGTATGTGAACCAGTAAGCCACTGCTTGCGTAGTCCCGGCAGCAATAAGCCAGGCGCCGTACACCGCCCCTCCTTCCAGACTTCTGAGCATGAAAGCGGGGGGCGGTTCTTATCACTGAGCTGCCCCGGTTTTTTGAGCAGATATGACAACCTGCTTCCAGCCCTTGCCCTGCCCGCTCGGCATAGGGCGCTCACGGTGTAACACTAGCAATCAGCCCGCAGCAGACAGAACGACATTAGTAGAAAAAAGCCCCCCGCTCCAAGGGCACCGTCTTATCAGTGCACACCCGTTTCAGCTCCTGCGCGAACAACTTGTCCACCGGACGCTGCTGGCCGGCCACCCGCGTAAAAAGCGCGATAGGCGACAAGCCCCACTCAAAGGAGTACGGCACAATCGCCACGCCGGACACGCGTACCAATTCTTCAGCAATTTCGGTCGGGACCACAGACACAGCACGGGAGTGATTCACGATCAGTTCACCGATCAGCTTGGGTGAAGAGGTTTCCACACTGGGCACCGGCTCCAACAAGCCTGCCCGCAAAAACAGATTCGCCACCTGCCGCCGCATCGGGGTATTGCGCGGTCCCAGAATCCAGTCCAGATCCTGCAATTGCGCCCAGTCCAACTTGCGTCGGCCCAATCGCCCCGCCAGCTCCCGGCTGGCAATCAAGCGTGGTTGCTGCGCGTACAAGGCTTCATGGCGCAGCCCTTTCATATTCAAGTCCGGAGAGCTGCGCGCCACCACTGCATCCAAAGCGTGGTCACGCAGTTGTTCCAGCAGCGTTTCCGTTAGCCCTTCGGTGATGCTGACGGACACCACCTGCCCTTGAGGGCGAGTTGCCCGCAAGGCCGTGGAAACCAGCTTGCCGGACACCAGGGGAATCACCCCCAGCCGCAAATGTGCTTGTCGTCCCATGCTGTGCGCCTGCAAGTCCAGACTCAGCAACTCCATGTCCTGCACCATGGCCCGAGCACGTGAAATCACGATCTGCCCTTGCGCTGTTGCCTCCATACCACGCGATGAACGCAGGAATAGCGGTGTGCCAAAGACTTGCTCCACCTCGGCCAAGGCTTGAGTGACCGCAGGCTGAGTCATCGCCATTAAATCCGCCACTTTGGTCAGCGAGCCCAAGCGGTCGATCTCGATCAGCAGAGCCAGGTGACGCAACCTGAGTCGTTGTACCAGGCGATGGGCGATATCGTTTGTTTCCAAGCCTTTGCCCCTATCTATAAGCATTTACTAATAGGGCAATAATAAGCCCTAATACTGCGGACTGTTTAATTATCTACACTTGTTGAAAGCCGGCGCTGGCGCACTATTCGCCACGCCTTCCCTGGATTTCACCAAACACCTGTTTGGCGCCTGAGCAAGAGGACACGATGAGTTCACCTGTAGATCGACAAGCCGCCCTGGATTACCACGAGTTCCCCATTCCCGGCAAAGTCACCATTGCCGCGACCAAACCCCTGGTCAGCCAACGTGACCTGGGCCTGGCCTATTCCCCTGGTGTTGCTGCCGCCTGCGAAGAAATCGTGGTCGACCCGAAAAACGCCTTCCGCTACACCGGCCGGGGCAATCTGGTGGGCGTGATCTCTAACGGTACCGCTGTGTTGGGTCTGGGCAATATTGGTGCCCTGGCCTCCAAGCCCGTGATGGAAGGCAAGGCCGTTCTGTTCAAGAAATTTGCTGGCCTGGACGTGTTTGACATCGAGATCAACGAAACCGATCCCGACAAGCTGGTGGATATCATCGCCGGTCTGGAGCCCACCTTCGGTGGCATCAACCTGGAAGACATCAAGGCACCCGAGTGTTTTGAAGTTGAGCGCAAGCTGCGCGAACGCATGAACATCCCCGTCTTTCACGACGACCAGCACGGTACCGCCATTTGCGTGACGGCGGCTTTCCTGAACGGCCTGAAAGTGGTCGGCAAAGATATCAAGAAGATCAAGGTTGTGACCTCCGGTGCCGGTGCGGCCGCACTGGCTTGCCTGGACTTGATGGTGGACATGGGCCTGCCCGAAGAAAATGTCTGGGTCACCGACATTGACGGCGTGGTCTACAAAGGCCGCCCTGGTCACCAGGTTCCTGAACTGGCCCGTTTCGCCAAAGAAACCGAAGCACGCAAGCTGGCTGATGTCATCGAAAATGCTGACGTGTTCGTGGGCCTGTCCGCCGGTGGCGTACTGAAAGCTGAAATGCTGCAGAAAATGGCAGACCGTCCCTTCGTGATGGCGCTGGCCAACCCCACCCCCGAAATTTTGCCTGAAGTCGCCAAAGCCGCTCGCGATGACGTCATCATGGCAACCGGCCGTTCGGACTTCCCGAACCAGGTCAATAACGTGCTGTGCTTCCCCTACATCTTCCGCGGTGCGCTGGATGTGGGCGCTACCACGATTACCCGTGGCATGGAAAAAGCTGCTGCCCGCGCGATTGCGGCTCTGGCTGAAGAAGAGCAGGACGAAGCCGTGGCCGCAGCCTACGGTGGTTACGGCCTGAGCTTTGGCCCCGACTACCTGATTCCCAAGCCATTCGACCCACGTCTGATCGTGCGCATCGCCCCCGCCGTGGCCCAGGCCGCCATGGAAGAAGGCGTGGCAACCCGCCCTATCGCTGACCTGGAAGGCTACATCGCCAAGCTGCAACAGTTTGTCTACCACTCCGGCGCGTTCATGAAGCCCGTGTTTGCCGTAGCCAAGCAATTGGTGCGCGAAGGCGGCAAGGCTCGCATCGTCTTTACCGAAGGTGAAGAAGAACGTGTGCTGCGTGCCGTGCAAGTGATTGTGGACGAGAAGCTGGCCCACCCGATTCTGGTTGGCCGCCCTGCCGTGCTGCTGTCCCGCATCAAGAAATTTGGTCTGCGCCTGCGTTTGGGCGTGGATGTGGAAGTGACCAACCCCGAGTCTGACGACCGTTTCCACCAGTACTGGACCACGTACTGGGAAAAAATGTGCCGTCGCGGTATCAGCAAGGAAATGGCTCGCGTGGAAATGCGTCGCCGCCTGACCCTGATTGGCTCGACCATGGTGCACCTGGGTGATGCCGACGGCATGATCTGCGGCACGATCGGTTCCTACCACAACCACCTGCGCTACATCGACGAGATGATCGGTCGCAAACCCGACTCCAGCGTGTACGCCGCCATGAACATCCTGCTGCTGGGCGAGCGCACCGTTGCCCTGACTGACACGCACGTCAACGACGACCCGAACGCACAGGAAATTGCGGAATACACGATTGAAGCCGCCCGCATGTTGAGCACGCTGAGCCTGGAACCCAAGGTCGCCCTGCTGTCGCGCTCCAACTTCGGTTCGGACTCGGCCGCTTCCGGTCCCAAGATGCGCGAGGCCCTGAAGCTGATTCAGGAACAGGCTCCCGAACTGCAAGTGGACGGCGAAATGCACGCCGACTGCGCGCTGGACGAAGCCCTGCGCAGCCGCACCTTGCCTAACTCTTCGCTGAAAGGCTCGGCCAACCTGCTGGTCTGCCCGAACGTGGACGCTGGCAACATCAGCTACAACCTGCTAAAGACTGCTGCTGGCAGCAACGTGGCCATCGGTCCTTTCCTGATGGGCGCCAATGCTCCTGTACACATCCTGACTTACAGCTCGACCGTACGCCGCATCATTAATATGACGGCCTTGACCGTGCTGCAAGCCAATCGTGGCTAGGCCTTAGGGCTGAAATGAAAAACCGGCCTGTGCAGGCCGGTTTTTTATATCTACTCTCCCAATTAGACTTGGACATAAAATGCTACATTCAGCCTATTCCTTCCGTCCTTGTCTTGCATTTCTGGTTTTTACCTCCGTCACAGATCTGCCGGGAGCCACATGATCTTTTATCCTGTTTTCTTGTCATTGGTCTGTGTAGTACGCAATCAAGCAGAGCAACTTGAACCTATGCTGACCCATATCTCGGAAAAACTGTCCCCCTTGGTCAGCGACTACGAGCTCATCGTGGTTGACAATGCATCTACTGATAACAGCATCAGCACGCTTCAGGCTCTTGCCAGCGAACAAGGTTTGCCGAACTTGCAGGTTTATGCACTAACCAAAGAAGTGGATACTGACACGGCGTCATGGGTGGGACTTGAAAACGCCCTGGGTGATTTTGTGGCCGTATTCAATCCTGTCGCCGATGACCTCGATTTCCTGCCTGAAATGTTAGCGCATGCCGTCAGTGGCTCCGATGTCGTCTTCGCCCTGAACCAGCAACCCTACCCAAGAACCTTGGCTTACCGCTTGGCCTTTACCACGTTCAACATTCTGTACAAACGTCTTAGTGGAATCAATCTGGCAAATGAGGCGCCACCATATCGCGTGCTCAGTAAACGAGTCGTGAACTTCATATTGCAGCACCCCCAACCTGCAATCACATACCGCCACTTGCCCGCTACCGGGGGCTTTGCCAAAACCACATTGCATTACAAAAGCGTATTACCCGGAACTGCCAAGCCAAGACGACTGGGCCACAGCGTAGACCGAGGCATGCGCCTGCTGGTTTCAACCACCCGCGCCCCTATGCGCCTGGTTACTACACTTTCCCTGTTCGGTGCGGTGGCCAATCTGCTGTATTCCCTGTATGTCTTGTTTATTGCGTTTTACAAAGACAATATTGCCGAAGGCTGGATCAGCCTTTCGCTGCAACAATCAGGCATGTTCTTCTTAATTTCCCTGGTACTGCTTGTACTGGGCGAGTACATACTGAACATGGCCAGCCTATCCAACGAAGGACCGCTTTATCATATTGCCCAAGAGTTCACCAGCGCCCGCATAAGCCGCCGCGAAAAACTCAACATCCAGGAACAAGAATCCAGCACAGCGCGCTCAAGCGGGCAGTCGTGACCATGGAAAGAACGACCGGGGACAATTCATCATGGGATGCGGTGGTGATTGGGGGCGGTTTTTATGGATGTGCCATTGCCGTCTTCCTGGCTCGTCAACGAAACTGGCGGGTATGCTTGGTAGAACAAGAAAAAGCGTTAATGACGCGGGCCTCATACAACAACCAGGCTCGAGTACATAATGGTTACCACTATCCACGCAGTTTCGTCACTGCCTATAGAAGCAGAATCAATCTGCCCCGTTTTCTGCAAGAATGGCCGCAAGCCATCTACAAAGAGCATCTCAAGCTCTACGCCATTGCTCGTCGCAATTCGAAAGTCACCGCCAGGCAATTTATCAAATTTTGCCAACAAATTGACGCCCGCATCGAAAATGCCCCCCCAACCTTGCTTGCCCTATTTAATCCCAAACTCATCGAAAACGTTTTTCTGGTGGATGAGTATGCGTTTGATAGCACCACATTAGCCTCCTGGGCCAGGCAGGCCCTGAGCGATGCTGGAGTCACCGTCCTTTGCGGAGTTAAAGCAAGCACTGTCGGCCAAGATAATCCTGGCCGCCTGAGCCTACAGATCACCGATCAGGACGCCGCCCCCAAAAATATTCAAACGCAACGCATTCTGAACTGTACCTACAGCGGCTTGAACCAATTAGGGGGAGACTTTCCGCCTATCCAAAGCAAACTCAAACATGAAATCACGGAGATGGCACTGATTCAAATGCCTTCAGAACTGGCTTCACTGGGCATCACCGTCATGGACGGCCCCTTTTTCTCGGTCATGCCCTTTCCCGCTCGCCAACTCCACACGCTATCGCATGTACGCTACACACCGCACCTTCACTGGCAGGATCAACCTACGTTAGACCCTTATCAACGCTTGCGCACCTATGATTACCAGTCTCGCTTTGATCGTATGATTCGGGACGTACAACGCTATATGCCAGCGATGGCCAAAGCCCAATATAAAGAGTCTTTGTTCGAAGTAAAGACCGTACTCAGCCGTAATGAGACAGACGATGGCCGTCCCATCTTGTTCGAGCGCCACCATACTTTGCCGGGCTGCTGGTCAATACTGGGTGGAAAAGTCGACAACATCTATGATGTCCTGGAAAAAATAGAAGATGAAATCCGTTGACCTCCAACACCGCATCACTGCACCAGCCATTCTTGCCTTGTGTCTGCCCGCTGCCCTAATTGAAAAATTCTCCGGCCGCTTCACTGTCCAGGGCTCAAACTATTTCTTCCAGGACCCTTTTCACCAAGGGGAGTATTTCGCCGTTGCACAGTCTTTGTCGGACACAGCCGGTTCCCCCTTTCCCGCACTATCCATTCATGGGGCCCTGGATTACATCCCGTATTTACTCATCTCCAGCCTGAGCGACACCCATTACAGCTTTCTGCCTACCTTCTTTCTGTATTGTCTTTTAGGCTTGATAGCCTGCTTGCTGGTCTCTATTTTAGGAATTCGCCTATCAGACCAGCCACGTCCAGGATTACCCGCACTGTGCCTGGCTTTGTCAGCGGCCTTTACTGTCGGCTACCGAGATCTGTTTCTTTTGCTCTGCCTCCTGCTTTTCTACTTGCTGATCAAACCAGGATACAGCCGACAAATACGGAGAGCACAGCAAGTGGCATTCGGTCTGAGCATGGCCCTGGGGCTGGTCTGGAGCTTTGACCGTGGTATCGCGGCTTGCCTGGCTCTGGGTACGGCAACCCTCGTTCTCTTACCTCGTCAGCGAGACTACCTGATCGCGTTGGCTATGTTCGTGCTGACCCTTGCTTTGGCGGGCCTGATACATCCTATTCTTTCCCCTGCTTCGTTACTGGAAAATATTCTGGTACTAATGCGCACATCAGCGCAATGGCGCCTGGCCGCCGGGCCACAAACCACACCTCTCATCGAGTTTGCCGTACAACTCAATATACTGGCCGTACTCGGCTGCTGGTTCTCGCACTGGCGCGCCCATAGTCTGAAAAAAGCCTTGTCGGAACTGATTGCTCTGTCCTTGCTTGCGGCACTCTTCACCAAAATAGGGACAAACCGGGCAGATCCGGAGCATATTCATTACGCGTTATGGATTCCGATGCTGCTGGCGATTCGAACCCCCTGCATCCAATCCAGAATGCAATGGCTGTTTGGGGCAGCAGCAATCTGGCTGCTGTGGCAAAGCTTCCTGATCGGACTAGAACACACTACTTTCGTCCCTGCTCTTGCTGCCGCCTGCCTGCTGCAGGCGAACACGCCTCGTTACACCGGGCAGCGCTTCGTCGCCAATCTGGCCTTGTGCGCCTCACTGCTATTTTCAGTTTATATATTTGCCCTGAGCCAGGACGTTGACCCTGAACTTACGCAAAGCCGATATGGATGGGTCACCCCCCTGATCAAAAAACAGCTGGATCAAGATACCGTTGCACCCGACATACAGTGGGCGAGTGCCGAATTGCAGCGCCACAAAGCTCACTGCGTGTTTGATCTTGCCAATCATGGTCTGATCAACGGCCTTACCCGTTTACCCGCCTGCAGCCGCTTTACCTACCCCGTCTATGCATCAGCGGACTATGAAGACGAGCTGATCAATGACGTAAAGCTCAGCAATGTGCCGGTGTTGATTTACTCCTCTACCTTTTGGTCCTACAACATTGATGGCCGTTCAATGAAACAGCGCTTTCCTGCCTTGGATGCTTTTATCATCCAGCACTACCCCATAGAGACATGCAGAGCCACGCTCTGCTTACGCTACCAAGAAGGACTCAGAGACCATGAATGAAGATGCCCTGATCGGATACTCCGGTTTTGTAGGCCAGACACTCAGTCGTCAGCGTGCTTTCGGGCACAACTTTCGTAGCACCAATGCCGATCAAATCGGCACTCAACCATATGACACCGTCTATTGCTGCGCTGCTCCCGCCAAAAAATGGCTGGCCAACAAGGAGCCTGCCCATGACAAAGAAGTCATTGAACAACTGATTGCGCATCTGGACCGGATTACCTGCAAAAAATTTGTACTCATCAGCACGGTAGATGTATTCAAAAGCCCGATTCATGTCGATGAGTCCAGCGAAGTCGATGAAAGCAATCTGCACCCTTACGGCCTGCACCGTCGCATGCTGGAGAAATTCGTTACCCAACGATTCGAGAATCACCTGATTGTCCGTCTTCCTGGTCTGGTTGGGCCTGGCCTTAGTAAAAATATCCTGTTCGATTTTCTGAACAGCAATAATCTACAAGCGATTGATAGCCAGGCGCTGTTCCAGTTTTACCCTATGATCAACCTTTGGTATGACTTGCAAACGGCACTAAAAGCAGATTTGGAGCTACTGCATTTATGTGCTGAACCCGTGAGCGTCGCAGAGATTGCCACACACGGCTTTAACCAGTTCTTTGAAAACGTGACGGACCACCCTCCTGCCCACTACGACATCCGAAGCTTGCACACCAAACTGTATGAGGCTCATGGTGCCTACCAATACAGTCGCAAAGAGTCCATCCAAGCTATACGGGCTTATGTCCAAACCGAACCTGTCACGCTATCTCAGGAGAAGGGCTAACTATGCGACTGTCCATTTCCAATATCGCCTGGCAGCCTGAAGAAGATCAGCGTATCGCCACATTGCTTGAACAGCATCAGATTGACGCCATCGATATTGCGCCGGGCAAATACTTCTCATCCCCTGAGCTGGCGACCAAAGCCGAAATCATGGCAGTGAAACAGTGGTGGCATGAACGTGGTATCAGCATCATCGGCATGCAGTCCTTGTTGTTTGGCACCACTGGCCTGAATGTCTTTGGCGATAAAGCATCTCGCTCAGGGCTGCTTACCCGCCTCCAGGCCATTTTTCGGATTGCAGGCATACTGGGCGCAACACGTCTGGTCTTTGGTTCCCCCCGCAACCGGGATCGTCATAGTCTAAGCGACCAAGAGGCCACAGACAGCGCAATCCAGTTTTTCCAGCAAGCAGCCAACTACGCCGCCGATGAGGGCGTTCTGCTATGCCTGGAGCCTAATCCAGTCTGCTATGGTGCCAACTTCATGACTAACAGTCAGGAAACAGCCTTAGTGGTCAAAGCCGTCAACCACCCGGCTTTACGCATGCAACTGGACACAGGGGCTATTACCATCAACCAGGAGGATGTAGCCCAGGTGCTGAACTCTTACGCAGCGCTGATCGGCCATGTCCATGCAAGCGAACCACAATTGGTGCCATTAGGCGATAACGGAACAGACCATGGGAAAATGGCATCAGCCCTGGCCCAATCCCTGCCCAAAGCCATCGTCACCATAGAAATGTTGGCTACCGAAACAGAACCTGCCTTGCAAAGCATTTCACGAGCCTTGCACGTTGCCATTCAGGCTTATCGCAACCCCGCACTTGAGCAGCCGCTATGAAATGGCTGATTCTTTTCTTGGGTATTGCAGCGAACGCCAGCGCCAGTGTGCTCGTCAAATTGGCCATGATGCCCCCCCGCCGCTTTCCATCGCTCTCCGACCCCATGGCCGCCTTGAGCAACTGGCCATTTTGGCTAGGACTAGTTCTCTATGGAATAGCTTTTCTGCTTTATGCCGCCGCCCTGACAAGACTACCCCTGAATGTTGCGCACCCCATTTTGACCTCTGGGGCCATTGCGAGCGTTGCAATCATGTCTCACCTGCTCTTTCGTGAAGCATTCCCCACCACCACACTCATCGGCATCGTATTGGTCATTGTCGGTGTTATTTTCATCACTTTCCGAAGCACATGAGCCCCATTTCACCCGCGCCCGCAAACTGGCAAGTACCTGCTTACGAATGTACCTTCTGGCAAGGAAAACGACATGACTATTGCGTCGTTATCCCCGTAATCAATGAAGGGGCTCGCATACATAGCCTTCTGCAACGCATGGCAGATGCTCAAATCGAAAAGCACGCTGACATCATTCTTATTGATGGGGGCAGTACTGACGGCTCACTGGAACCCATGCTATTACAGCAACTGGGAGTGCGCGGCCTGCTTGTCAAAACGGGTAGCGGAAAACTGAGTGCTCAATTGCGTTGCGCCTATGCCTTTTGTCTAACAAGCGGCTATGAAGGAATCATCACCATTGACGGGAACGACAAGGACGACCCGCAAGCCATCCCCGAATTTATTCAATCCTTAAAACAAGGAACCGATTTCGTTCAGGCCTCTCGCTACATTGCGGGTGGGTTTGCAAAAAACACGCCTCTGTCCCGCGATTTGGCGATACGTCTAATCCATGCGCCCATGTTGAGCCTGTTTTCTGGATTCCGCTGGACCGACACCACGCAAGGCTTTCGAGCCTATAGCCGACGTATCTTGCTAGACCCTCGTGTCGCTCCTTTCCGCGATATTTTTGCTAATTACGAACTACTGGCCTACCTGTCCTATCGGATACCCAAGCTTGGCTATACCTGTGTTGAATTACCTACCAGCCGACTTTACCCCAAAGGACAGGTCCCAACGAAAATCAGCAGCGTACGCGGAAACCTGGGACTCCTGACCGTTTTGATACAGGCATGTCTAGGTCGCTATAACCCGGATAAGACGGAGCCATAACAAAACACCCCAAGCACCAAAATGAGCTTGGCACTTGGGGTGCTGTTCCTTGCCAGTCGGCGAGAAAAGACTGAGACGAGCTTATTCCAGCTTGATATTGCCTTTCTTGACCACGTCGTGGGCCCAGTCGTACTGCTCCTTGATTTCCTTGGCGAACTCTTCAGGCGAGTTACCCGACGGTGTTGCTCCCTGCTTTTCCAAAGCCGAAATAATTTCGGGCTTCTTCAAGGCTTCAGCGGCAGCGGCATGCAGCTTGGCAACGATCTCAGGCGGCGTACCCTTGGGAGCCAGCAGACCATACCAGGCCGGGCTGTTCAACTGCGGGTAGCCTTCTTCGGCCAAGGTCGGCACATCTTTCAGAGCAGGCAGACGCTCGGGCCAGGCAATCGCCAGTGCGCGCAAGTTGCCAGCCTGGATCTGGGCCATGGACGACGGCAAGTTATCAAACATGGCATTGATCTGGCCACCGACCGCATCCGTCACAGCCGGACCGGCACCACGGTAAGGCACGTGCACGATGTCGGTGCCAGTTTCCAGCTTGAAGGCTTCGCCAAACAAGTGCAGCACCGAGCAAGTGCCCGAGCTGCCGTAAGAATACTTACCTGGATTGTCTTTCAGTTGCTGCACGAACTCCTTGAAGTTCTGTGCCGGGAATTTGGGGTTGACCTCGATCACGTTGGGCAGGTTGGCAAAGTTGCTGACCGGCACAAAGTCTTTCAAGGGGTCGTAAGGCAAATCATTGGGGCGGCAAGCGGGATTTACTGCCAGAGTCGAAATGGTGGCAATTGACAAGGTATAGCCGTCAGGTTTGGCGCGAGCCGCTTCTGCCGCTCCAATAGCGCCCCCGGCACCACCCTTGTTTTCTACCACCATGGACTGGCCCAGCACTTCGCTCATGCCCTTGGTCACAATGCGCGCCACAATATCGGTGGAGCCGCCTGGCGCAAAAGGAACAATGACGCGAATCGCTTGATTCGGATAATCCGCTTGAGCATGAGCGACATTAGCCGTGCCGATTATGGACAAACTTGCACAAAGGGATAGCAGCGCAAATTTCTTGGGAAACTTCTCTATCATGGGAACATCTCCTCTTTAGTCTTTTTGTAGATCCATCCCCTGGGTAAGGGGAACTAACCAATAATAGCGCAGCTAATCCCCATCAATTGTTAATTCTGAAAGCAGATACCTACAGGGGATATACCTATATCTGCTTCTATTTACCCTCATCATGGCCACAATATTCCCGCTGATTCTGCCCGATTTCCTGTTAATTGCACTGGGGGCTTTACTGCTGCATCGCTTTCATTTCAGTCGGGATTTTTTCCAGGGTGCGGAGAAGCTAGTCTATTACGTCCTGTTTCCAGCCCTGCTGTTTGATTCCATTACTCGTATTCCGCTCAATCTGGGCGATACCTGGCCTTTATTGGTCGCTGCGGCTGTTTTAATTGCCGTAGGCACGGTTCTGGCCTGGCTGGCCCTGCCCATTCTGAAACCCGAACATTTGCAGCACGCGGCCCTGACTCAATGCGCCTTTCGCTTCAATACCTATTTGGGGATGTCTCTGGCCAGTGCGATTGCCGGGCCATCGGGTGTCGCCGTTATGGCTTTGCTGGTGGGCTTTTCTGTTCCCATGGCCAATATGGTGGCAGTGACCGTGCTAGCGCGGGGGCAGCAAGGCCGTATCGCCATCGAGCTGCTTAAAAATCCCCTGATTCTGTCTACTGTTGCTGCACTGGCCTGGAATCTGGCTGGTTTGTCCGTACCAGGCCCGGTTCAATTGGCCTTTAGCCGCTTGGGGGCTTGTGCCCTGGGGATTGGTTTGTTGTGTGTAGGCGCCACCTTGTCCCTGCAAGGCTCGCGGCGTGCGGGGGCCTTGATCGGCTGGATTACGGCCATCAAGCTGCTGGCTTTGCCCTTGGCGGCCCTGGCAATTGCCTGGGTGTTGGATATGAGCACATTGGAGCGCCAGATGTTACTGGTATTTGCTGCCCTGCCTACGGCCTCTTCTGCCCACGTACTGGCTGCCCGCATGGGAGCCGATAGCCGTCTGGTCGCGCTGACCATGTCGATCGGCACTATACTAGCGGGCTTGACCATTCCATTGTGGTTATCCCTCGCTACCTGATCCAAGCCTATGAATCCGCAAGCTTTAACCCTGTCCTTGCCTGACGAGGACGCCACCACCGCCTTGGCCGAGCGCCTTGCCCCGCTGCTAAGCGGTCAGGTTCCCGGTGTGCCTGTGGGTGGACGAATTCATCTTCATGGTGACCTGGGCGCCGGTAAAACCCACTTTGTTCGGGCCCTGTTACGGGCTTGTGGCGTTACCGGTCGTATCAAAAGTCCTAGCTACGCTTTGCTTGAAAGTTATAAAGTTTCTAGCTTATACTTCTATCATCTTGATTTTTATAGATTTAGCGATCCACGAGAATGGGTCGACGCAGGTTTTCGCGATATTTTGCAAGACAATGCTGTTGTGCTGATCGAATGGCCCGAAAAAGCAGGGGATTTATTGCCCGAGCCCGATCTGGATTTACACCTGGATTATTGCGGTGACGGTCGTTTGGCCACCCTGGATGCACGCAGCGCCAAAGGAACGCTATGGATTACGACACTCGCCCCCAGCCTGCAGAAGTAGCCCCAGCCGGCAAGGCCCGTCGCCGATTCGTCGCCACGGCCACCACCCTGTTCCTGCTTCCCGTCATACCGCGGCTGGCGAACGCCAGCACCATCGTGGCCGTCCGTACCTGGCCGGCAGACGAATACACCCGCGTCACCCTGGAAATGGATAGCGAGCTCAAGGCCGAGCACTTCACACTGGAAAACCCCCATCGCATGGTGGTGGACATCCAGGGCCTGACCATGAACCGCACCATCGAGGAGCTGGTTTCCAAGGTCCGCCCCAATGACCCCTACATTCGCTCCGTGCGCGTGGGCCAGAACCGCCCCGACGTCGTGCGTCTGGTGCTGGATCTGAAACAGGCCGTCGCTCCCCAGATTTTTACGCTCAAGCCCGTTGGCGAATACAAGTACCGTCTGGTGCTGGACTTGTACCCGCGTGTGGCGCAAGACCCGCTGCTGGCCTTGCAAATTCAGGACGATAACGACCCCCTGGCTTCCGTCCTGGAAAGCCTGGCTCAAAACTCGCCTGACGCGCCTGTCCCTACGGTACAAGGGCAAACCTTGCCGCCCGTCGCTCGTACGCCGCCTCCTGTCACGACTCCACCGCGCTCCCCTTCGCCTGCAGCCACGCCGGGTACTCCCAATCGTCCTTTGCTGATTGCGCTGGACCCCGGCCACGGTGGAGAGGACCCCGGTGCCATCGGCCCCGGTGGGACCCGTGAAAAAGATGTGGTGCTGAATATCGCCCGCCGCTTGAAGCGTCTGATTGATGCTCAGCCCAATATGCGTACTTATTTGACGCGTGACTCGGACTTCTTCGTGCCGCTGCAAGTGCGTGTACAAAAAGCGCGTCGGGTGAAAGCCGACCTGTTCATCAGTATTCATGCCGACGCCTGGATCAAGCCCAGTGCGCGTGGCTCGTCCATCTACGCCCTGTCCCAGAACGGTGCAACCAGCTCGGCGGCCCGTTGGCTGGCCAAGAAAGAGAACGATGCTGACTTGATCGGTGGTCTGAACCTGGGTTCCCACAACCGTCAGGTCGCACAGATTCTGCTGGACCTGTCCACAGCCGCACAGATTAACGACTCGGTGAAAGTGGGCTCGCGCCTGCTGGGCGAGATCGGCAAGATCAACCGCCTGCACAAGCGCAATGTTGAACGCGCTGGTTTTGCTGTGTTGAAAGCACCCGATATTCCATCGATTCTGATCGAAACGGCATTTATCAGTAATCCGGAAGAAGAGCGTCTGCTACGTAGTTCTTCGCATCAGGACAAAATTGCCCAAGCCATTCTGACCGGCATCCGGGGATATTTTGCCGAGTTTCCGGCACTGGCCAGCCGTAGCTAACTATCTGCTTGGTTCGATGAAAAAAGCGCAGCATTTTTGCTGCGCTTTTTTTGTTTCCGTAGAGTCTGAGGCTGTTCGGAAAAGAGAGCGTCTTTGGGCAAAGACCAGTTTGAACCTGAATCGGCATGGCCTTTTCTTGAGGGGGAGCCGCTAGTCTGCAGGCGAGTCAGGGTTCTGGCCGCAGGCTCTTGAGCTATCCAGGATACAAGCCCCGTGCTGTTTGAGCGCGACGCTTATAGCTCGTCCGGGGGACGAGCTATCGCGCGAGTTCACGGGGCGCCTGGATAGCTCAGGAGACAAGGGTACCCGTGCGCAGCACAGGCCAGGGCCCCGCCTGCAGACTAGCGGCTCCCCCTCAAGAAAGCTGAGGCATTCTTTGCTAAAGGCTGAAACAGAGGCGGCTTTTTCAAAAATACGGAGAGTGCCAATAGTTACCTTGAACACTTGAACACTTGAGCCCAGATTTTGCGACAGCTTTTACCCCCTCGCCCACAACAGCGATATCTGACAGGTTCCCGAAATAAAAAAGGACGCCTACTGGCGTCCTTTCCTTAACCTTTAACAAGCAAGCAATCCGATCTCAAATCCTACAAAGTCGCATCACCCTTGCTCTTGCGCTTGAAGATTTTCCACAAGGCCCCAGCCACAACAGGCACTGCCGCTGCCGCAATACCAATCAGCACAATGGTATTCAAATGCGCCTTGATGAAAGGCACATTACCAAAGAAGTAGCCCAGCGTAATCAAGCTGCAAATCCACAGCACCGCGCCAGTAATGTTGTACATCTGAAAGCGCATGGCATTCATATGGCCCACACCCGCTACAAAAGGCGCAAAAGTACGGAACAAAGGCAGGAAGCGGGAAATGACGATGGTCTTGCCACCATGCTTTTCATAGAAAGCATGGGTTTTGACCAACGCACGACGATCCAGGAATCGGGATTCCTGGGTAAAGACTTTCGGGCCTATATACCGACCCACGTGATAGTTCACGGTATTACCCAGCACGGCTGCCACGATCAGCAGGCCACCCAGCATGACCGGGTCCAGCATGCCCGAAGCGCCAAAGGCTCCAGCAATAAACAACAGGGAATCGCCCGGCAGGAAGGGCAAAACCACAAGCCCGGTCTCGCCAAATATAATCAAGAACAGAACAAGATAAATCCAGGCTCCATACTGCTCGACCCACACACCCAGGTACTGGTCAATATGAAGGATCATGCTGAGTAAATCGGGCATAGTTCCACACCAAAATAACAATCCAGCCAGTCCGATACTGGCCAGACCGACACCATAGAGCAAGCGGTTAAAATAAGCCGCTACCGTTTGAAACCCGTTGAACGTGTAATGTTCAACCCTGAATACACACAAGGCCAGCCGCCCTATGTCATCAAGACGCCGTATTATCCCACTCCCGGACTTGCTTGTAAGCCAAATTGCAGCCGGTGAAGTTATCGAGCGCCCGGCATCTGTCCTGAAGGAATTGCTGGAAAACGCGATTGACGCCGGAGCCAGTGCCATCGAGATTCGCCTGGACGGCGGCGGCATACGCCGCATCTCTGTCAGCGACGATGGCCACGGCATCACCCAGGAAGAATTGCCCCTGGCGCTGCTGCAACATGCCACCAGCAAGATTCGCTCGCTGGAAGAACTGGAGTCCGTGGCCTCCATGGGCTTTCGGGGGGAAGCCCTGCCCTCAATTGCCTCGGTAGCCCGCCTGACGATCAACTCGCGCACTCAGGACGACCCGCACGCCTGGGAGTACTCACTGGGTCAAAGCGAACCCCAGCCCGCCTCCGGGCAGATTGGCACGCATGTGGATGTACGTCAGCTATTTGACGAAATCCCTGCCCGTCGCAAGTTCCTGCGTACGGAAGGCACGGAGTACGGCCATTGCGTGACCGCGCTGGAGCGCATTGCCCTGGCACAGCCGCAGATCGCTTTCCGACTGTTTCACAATGACAAGCCCCAACGCCACTGGCGCAGCGGCACACTGGAGCAACGCCTGCTGGATATTTTGGGCAAAGAGTTTATTGAGCAAAGCCTGCCTGTCGCCCAGGAACAAGGCCTGATCAGCTTGCGTGGTCTGGTGATTCACCCCGCCCATGCTCGCCCCAGTGCAGACAAACAGTTCTTGTTCGTGAATGGCCGTTTTGTACGCGACCGCACCGTCTCGCATGCTATACGCAGTGCTTATGCCGATGTACTGCATGGAGATCGCCAGCCTGCCTATGCCCTGTTTCTGGACATTGCCCCATCCACGCTGGATGTGAACGTACACCCCGCCAAGCACGAGGTTCGCTTCCGTGACAGCGGTGCCGTCTACCGCTTTGTGCTGCAGTCTGTCGGACAAACCTTGGCGCAAGGCAGCATGGCCGGCGAAACGCCTGTTGCCGCCATGCCTTTACCTGAAGGCGCTACCCAGCCTCCTATAACGGGCACACCCTACCCTTCGGCCACGCCTGGCGCACCCAGCAGCTCCTACACCAGCAGCGAACCCGCCATGCCGTATAGCCATCCGGCCCGTCAAGGTTGGCAATCCAGTTTCAGCCTGCGCGAGCCATCTGGAGGCGGCAATGTCGACTGGAAAAGCATGTATCGCCCGATTGAGCCTGCTCCCAGCAACACGCCAGTCACCAGCTACCAAAGCGAGACAGACAGCACAACGGACGAATTTCCTTTGGGCATGGCCCTGGGGCAGTTGCACGGCATCTATATTCTGTCCGAAACCCGTCAGGGCATGATTCTGGTGGACATGCACGCCGCACATGAACGCGTGGTCTACGAACAATTAAAGCAGGCTCTGGATGGCCGCGAACTGCCCCGTCAGGATCTGCTGGTGCCGGTCGTATTCAGTTGCTCAGAAAGTGATATCGCCTTGCTGGATGAGCATCAGGAAACCCTGGCCGATCTGGGCCTGAGCATGAATCCGGCAGGCCCCACCACCATGGCCGTGCGTGCCGTCCCCGCCCTCCTGGCCCAAGGCGATATCGAATCGCTGGCCCGTGCCGTACTGCGCGATCTGGCCCAGGTAGGCTCGTCACGCCACCTGGATGAGCAACGCAACGAACTGCTCTCCACCATGGCCTGCCACGGCGCCGTACGCGCCAATCGTCGCCTGAGCATCCCCGAGATGAACGCCCTGCTTCGCAAGATGGAACAAACTGACCGGGCCGACCTGTGTAATCACGGCCGCCCCACCTGGTTCCAATGGAAGCTCAGCGAGCTGGACAAACTTTTTATGCGTGGACAATGAACGATTTACCCATTCTGTGCCTGGCTGGCCCGACGGCCAGCGGCAAAAGCGCAAGCACGCATATCCTGGCGCAACACTGGCCGATTGAAGTGATTGTGATGGACTCGGCCACGATTTACCGTGACATGGACATTGGCACCGCCAAACCCAGCGCCGAAGAACAAGCCGCTATCCCCCACCACTTGCTGGACATACGCGACCCGGTAGAAAGCTACTCAGCCGCAGAGTTCGCCACCGACGCGACCCGTCTTATTCAAGAAATCCGGACGCGCGGGCATTACCCCGTGCTGTGTGGCGGCACCATGCTGTATTACAAAGCCTTACGCGAAGGCTTGAACGACTTGCCGCAGGCAGACCCTGCCATTCGCCAGCAGCTGGATGAGCGTGCCCAGGAGATTGGCTGGCCCGGCATGCACGAGGAACTGACCCGCATCGACCCGGTGACAGCTGCCCGACTGGCTCCCCGCGACAGCCAGCGCATTCAACGTGCGCTGGAGATTTTCCATATCAGTGGCAAGACCATGAGTGACTGGCTCAAGGACAAAGCCCAGCCGCAAGAAGAGAGCCACCAGTACGTCACCATGAGCCTGGAGCCAGAAGATAGATCCTGGCTGCATAAGCGCATTGCGGCTCGCTATCACGACATGATCGCGCAAGGGCTGCTGCAGGAAGTGGAGAAGCTGTACCAGCGCCCTGATTTACATCCCGGTCTGCCCTCCATTCGCTGTGTGGGCTATCGGCAACTGTGGTCGTATCTGGACGGCGAAGTCAGCCTGGACGTGGCGATCGAACAGGCGATTGCCGCGACTCGCCAGCTAGCCAAACGTCAATTGACCTGGCTACGCTCCGAACCCGAGCGTCTGCAATTCAACTGCCAGAGCCCGCAAGCCGCCGAGCAGATTGTGCAAGCGGCACGCCAGATCTGGCCAGCCTGATACACCAGGCTCGCTCGTAGGAACGGCCCCTTGACGGCCGGATAGTATCCGACTGCCAAGGGGCCGTTCAAAGAGACCGTTTTTTTACCCGAAACGCCTCTTACACCGAAGCGCCGCTCAGCTTGGGCAAAACTTTGGTGCGCATGGCCACGTATTGGAACGCGCCACCCAACAAGGCACCAATCAGCCAGCCGTAACCCGCCATATTCGCCAGCGCAGGCACCCAGACAGTCGCTACCGAGAACACCGCCGCCAGGAAGAAAGCGGCCATTGCACGCTTGTTCCAGCCATTCTGGAAGTAGTAGGTACCGCTTTCTGCCAGGCTGAACAGATCCGACACCACGACACGCTGTTTGCGGATCAAGTAGAAGTCCACAATCATGATGCCGTACAAGGGAGCCAGCAAGGCGCCCAAGGTATCCACAAAACCCGTAATGCCGATAGCGCTGATCAAGGGCAGCCACAAGGCACCGATAAAGAAAGCAATTACGGCTGTCAGAATGCCGCCCATCTTGGCAGAGATCAGCTCGGGCTTGAGGTTGGCCAAATCAAAGGCCGGTGGAATAAAGTTCGCCACCAGGTTGATACCCACGGTTGCGGCAAAGAAGGTCAAAGCCGCGATCACCGTTAAAGCCAGACTATCGACGCGATCCACAATATCGGTAGGGTTGGTCAAGGTTTCGCCAAACAACACAGCTGTACCGGCGGTAATGAACAAGGCCAGGAAGGAGAATACGGCCAGGCTGACAGGCAAGCCCATGAAGTTACCGATACGCATGCTGCGCTCGTCTTTCACAAAGCGCGAGAAGTCGCCGTAGTTGATCACAACGGCAGCAAAGTACGCCACCATGGTTCCTACTACCGCGCCAAAGGCCATCAAGGGTCCGCCTTCGTAAGAGCCTTTACCGGCAAAGATCTCACCCACTTTATCGAGCAAACCACCGCCAGCCTTGTACCAGATCACGGCCAGCAAGGCGAACATCACCAGATACACCAACGGGCCCGCCCAGTTCAGGAAGCGCGTAATCCACTTCATGCCCATCAGGAAAATACCCAGCTGCAGGATGCAGACCACCACGTAAGACACCCACCCCACCCAATCCAGCCCCAGGAACAAGGCTCCGCCGGGATGATCCAGCAAGGCATTGAACAACAGCGCCAAGGCCGTGGAGGCAAAGTAGGTCTGCACGCCATACCAGAAAATGGCCACAATCCCGCGCACCAGAGCAGGAAACTTGGCGCCCTTCACCCCCATGCTGATACGGGCAATCACAGGATAGGGAACGCCATACAGCACGCTGGGTTTACCGCTCAGATTCACCAGCCCCATCACAATAAAACCGGCCAGCAAGATGCCAGCAAATACGGCCCAACCATTCAGACCATAAGAAATAAACAAGGTGGCGGCCAAGGTGTAGCCAAACAGACTTTGAATATCGTTAGACCAGACGTTGAAAATCTCGAACCAGCCCCACAAGCGTTTTTGTCGTGGCAAAGGCGCCAAGTCTTCGTTGTGCAAAGCAGGATGCGGGTCTTTCAAAGATAAATCGCTGTGCTCCATTTTCTTCCCCCTAAGAAATTGCTTCTAACATTTCAGCTGAAATTTCTATGTGCTTGCCGTTACTGTAGGAGCCTTGCTGTTCGGGGAACATTATGGAATGTACGAGTAATACCTAAATTCGGATTAGCTCGAAAAACGACATAATCAAATCCATATAATATTTATTTGAAAAACAAATACATCAGATTCGATGCGGTAATACAGGGCAATTCAAAGCAGGATGCAGGAATAAAAAAAGCCAGCTTGATGAGCTGGCTTTTTTACTGACGGAAAGATCAGAGGTTTTTAGACCACTTCGGTCTGTGCCTGACCTTCCTGACGCTCCAGGATTTCGCCCAATTGGTAGACGGTTTCGCCTTGCTCGGACAAAGTGGCGCTGATGGCGTCTGCCTTGTCAGCAGGAACAATGATGATCATGCCGATACCGCAGTTGAACACACGGTACATTTCTTCGTCGGCCACGTTACCGTTGCTTTGCAACCACTGGAACAAGGCAGGCATGGTCCAGGAATCGCGCTTCAGACGGGCAGTCAGGTGCTTTTGCAGAATGCGTGGCACGTTTTCCAGCAAGCCGCCACCCGTGATGTGAGCCAGGCCCTTGATGTCCGCACCGTGGGCAGCCAAGGCAGCCAGCACGGATTTCACGTAGATGCGGGTGGGTTCCATGACCACGTCAGCCAAAGGACGGCCATCAAGCTCGTCGGTAGGCTTGGCGTTGGCGTGCTTGAGAATCTTGCGAATCAGGGAGTAACCGTTGGAGTGGGCACCGCTGGAAGCCAGACCCAGAACCACGTCACCAGGAACAATGGACTTGCCATCGATAATGCGCGATTTTTCTACCGCTCCCACTGCAAAACCGGCCAGGTCGTACTCGCCTTCGGGGTACATGCCGGGCATCTCTGCCGTTTCACCACCGATCAGGGCACAAGCGGACAGTTCACAACCCTTGGCAATGCCGCCAACTACTTGAGCTGCCGTGTCGACCGACAGCTTGCCGCAGGCAAAGTAATCCAGAAAGTACAAGGGTTCTGCGCCCTGGACTAGAATGTCGTTGACACTCATGGCCACCAGGTCTATACCCACAGTGTCGTGGCGCTGCCAGTCAAATGCCAGGCGTAGTTTGGTACCAACACCGTCGGTGCCGGACACCAGAACGGGCTCTTTAAGGTGGGTAGGCACTTCAAACAAAGCGCCAAAGCCTCCGATTCCAGCCATGACGCCTGCACGCATGGTTTTGGCAGCCAGTGGTTTAATACGATCGACCAGGGCATCGCCCGCGTCGATATCCACGCCTGCATCGCGGTAGGTCAAGGAAACAGAAGTAGTGTTTTTCATGGGAAAAGCCGTGGGATATGTGAAAATTGCGAGTTGGACGAAATTGTACGACACATGACCGAGCAACTGATTCTGGATATATCTCCAGCACCGCCTGCCTCTTTGGACAACTTTGTTGCCGGAGCGAATCAGGCTGCGTTGCAGGCTCTGCGTCAATGCAGTCCAGGACGCGCGGTTTACCTGTGGGGACCGCCCGGCGCAGGTCGAACACATCTGCTGCGGGCGATGGCCAGTCAAGACGACAGCCGCTATTTTAGTTCAGATACACCCTCCCAGCCCATCTTTGACATCGCTACCGATGACAAAGCCCCTCCCAGCCTCTTGGCCATCGACGATATCGAACGTTTTGACGAGCACGGACAGGCTGCCGTATTTGCACTGTACAATCGCTGGCGCGAGTCGGCCACCCGGCCAGACGCCTTCACGCTGCTGGTCTCCGGCGACCGGGCTCCCAAAACCATGTCCGTGCGCGAGGACTTGCGCACACGCCTGGGCTGGGACCTGGTATTCAGGCTGGAATACCTGTCGGACGCCCATCGGGCCGAAGCCATGCAACAGCGAGCCGCTGCCCGCGGTCTGCAGCTGCAAGCGGAAGTGCTCAGCTGGATACTGACTCACTACGATCGCGATATGAACCGCTTGAGCGCACTGATCGATGCGCTGGACAATTATTCACTGGTAAAGAAACGCCCCATCACTTTACCCCTGCTCAAAGAACTTCTGGCCAACAGCCAGACCCAATCTTCTAGTTGAGTCATGACTGCTTCTTCTTTTATTGCCCTGTTTGATCTGGACCACACTCTGCTTCCTTTAGATAGCGATTACCAGTGGGCTGACTTCCTGGCCCGTACCGGCCGCGTCGGTGACCCCGCTGAAGCCATTCGTCTGAATGAAGACCTGATGGAACGCTATAACCAGGGATTGCTGACGGCCGAGGAATCGGCCGAATTCATGTTGGGCCTGCTCACCAATGCCAGCCAGGAAGAGTTGCTGGCCTGGCAGGACGAATTCATGCAGGCCGTGATCCTGCCCTCGATCAGCCCCGCTGCACGCGAACTGTTGGCCCAACATCAGGACCAGGGCCATCTGGTGGCAATCGTGACCGCTACCAACGAATTCGTGACGCGCCCCATAGCTGCTGCATTGGGCGTAGACCACCTGATCGCCACCACCCCCGAAATGAAAGACGGCCGCTACACCGGCAAGATCAGCGGCGTGCCCAGCTTTCAGGCTGGCAAGATCACCCGTGTGGAGCAGTGGCTGCAAACCATGGGCAAAACTTTGGCCGACTTCGAGCGCAGCTGGTTTTACAGCGATTCGCCCAACGATCTGCCCCTGATGGAAGTGGTGACCGACCCCGTGGCAACCAACCCCAGCGACAAGCTGCGTGCCGTGGCCACCGAACGCAATTGGGTCGTCATCGATTTGTTCGCTGACATGATGGACAGCAAATCGTAAAATCAGACGCATGCTCAAGCGAACAATAAAAACATTTGTCGACCGGCTGCTCAAACCAGCCAAAAGCGCGCGTCCCAAAGGGCCGCGCCGCTACACACGAGAAGAACATGGCATAGACCGGCGTCTGGTCTCGCGTCATGCCATCAAAGTGTGCGAGGTCCTGAACCACGAAGGCTATCAAGCCTATGTCGTGGGCGGCGCGGTGCGCGATTTGCTGGTGGGCCTGGAGCCCAAGGACTTTGACGTGGCAACCAACGCCACACCCGAGCAAATCCGCCCCCTGTTCCGTCGTGCCCGCATCATTGGCCGCCGCTTCCGCCTGGTTCACGTGGTGTTTGGCCAGGAAATCATCGAAACCTCGACTTTCCGGGCCGATGATAGCGGCAAGCAAACGGATGAACATGGCCGCATCCTGCGCGACAACGAGTACGGCACCATCGAAGACGATGCCGCACGCCGCGACTTCACACTGAACGCGCTGTACTACGATCCCCTGACTGAAACCGTCATCGACTACCACAACGGGGTAGCCGATCTGAAAGACCGCCAGGTACGCATTATTGGTGATGCGGAAACCCGCTATCGCGAAGACCCGGTGCGCATGCTGCGTGCCGTGCGCTTTGCCTCCAAGCTGGATGCCACCATCGAACCGGCAACGGATGCGCCCATTCGTTCCTTGTCGCGTCTGATCGAGAACGTACCCGAGTCCCGTCTGGCTGACGAAACACTCAAGCTGCTGAACTGCGGCCACGCCATGGACTGCATCCAGCGCCTGCAGGCGCTGGGTCTGCACAGCAAGCTCTTGCCTATGGTCGAGCCGGTTCAACGCCTGCCCGGTGGCTCTGAATTCCTGGATATGGCCCTGGCCCGCACCGACACCCGCGTTCGTGCTGGCAAATCGGTCAGCCCCAGCTTTATCTATGCCTGCCTGCTCTGGAAGCTGGTCAAGCAAGAATGGGAACGACGCAGTGCCCAGGACATGCATCCCCAGCAAGCCTTGCTGGAAGCCGCCGACCTGATCCTGGAAAAACAAAGCCGCATCATGCCGATTCAAAAGCGCTTCCAGTCGGATATGCGCGAAATCTGGTTCATGCAGCCCCGTTTTGAGCGCATCGCCAATCGCGCTATCTGGCGCATGACGGAACAACCTCGTTTCCGTGCCGCTGTGGATTTTTTACAACTACGCGCCGAAGCCAAAGAGGTGGATAGCGTGCAGGCACAGTGGTGGATGGATCTGGCCGATGCCGGTGACGAAGAACGCAGCAATATGATTGCCGTACGTAAACCCGCTGGCACCGCCGCTACCGGCTCGCGCAGCGGCCAGCGCCGTACCCGCCGCCGTCGCTCCAACGCCAAGCGCAGCAACGCAACGGGTGGAAGCGAATCGTGATTCCAGGCAGCACCACCGTTTTCGTCGCCATGGGCGCGAATCTGGGCGAAGCACGACAAACTCTGGACACAGCAGCGGCTGAACTGGCCGCTACTGCTGGCATCCAGGATCTGACGCTGGCCCATTTCTACAGCACGGCTCCCGTCGATTCCAGTGGTCCGGATTACGTCAATACAGTCGTTCGCTTTTCCTGCACCCTGGCCCCCGAGACCTTGCTGGACCGTCTGCAACACATCGAGCAAGAGCACGGCCGCACGCGCCTGTACCGTAATGCCCCCCGTACCCTGGATCTGGACTTGCTGCTTTACGGGCAAGAGCAGATCAACACAGAGCGGCTAATCGTACCCCACCCCCGCATGCATGAACGTGCTTTTGTGCTGGTACCACTGGCTGATCTGGCTCCTGAACTTGAACTGACTCAAGGCCACATCAGTGAGTTACTGGTCAACGTGCAAGACCAGGAAATCAAGCGGCTGAGTTGATACCCGCGGCCAGGCCCTCGTCCGTAGCGGGGCCTGTCGCCAGCCGCCATCCTATTTGCAAGACCTGGGTAATACTGCTGACAATTTCCTCGCGGCGGGCCGCAGAGTCCACACGCAGCGCATACGAAGGATGCCAAGCTGCAATTACCCACGTCTGCCCTAAAAGAAACGGCTTGGCCAAATACTGAGCAAGCGGCACTTGGGTTCCCAGCAAAGCAGATAAGGCCGTCACCCCAAAAGTAACGATGACAGCAGGTTCAAGGCGCGCCAGTTCTTCCTGCAACCAGTGCCCACATGCCTGCACTTCGGCTTGAGAGGGGCTGACATGCAAACGCTGCTTGCCTCGCCCTTTCCATTTGAAATGCTTGACGGCATTGCTCAGATACAGCGCATTGCGTTCAATACCGGCACGCTGCAAAGCCTGATCCAGAACCCGCCCTGCAGGACCGACAAAGACACGCCCTGCCAAATCCTCGTAATCACCGGGTTGCTCGCCCAGCAACATCATGCGCGCTGTTGCCGGGCCTTCTCCCGGCACTGCTTGCGTAGCGTGCTCCCATAGGCCGCAGCGACGACAGGCTTCCAGTACAGACGGTTCACTGCGGTGAGGCTGTGCGCTGTGGGCCTCCACCGCGACTGACTTGCCCGGCATCCGGGCTACCGCACTAAACTGCCCCACTCGCCGGGCGCCATTACGGGCCTCGCTAATCATGGCGGGAATCAAGCTGGCTTCGGGCAGGCCTTTCCAGAATCGCACTGGCATGCTCTGCTGCAAAGCGGTTTCATTCAGCCGCGCGGGATTGAAAATGCTTTGGTAATAGCGCAACCACAAGGCCTCCACCTGATCATCGGCCGGGCCAGCCCGTAACGCCTCTATATTGTCGGGGGCATCCTGCAGCTGCAGATTCCGACCATCCCACAGTGCAAGCCCTTGCGGCGTCGCGATACACCACGACGTGCCCCCCATGCGTTTGGAGAAATAGTCTGCAATCCACTCCAGCACATCGTGCTCGGGTTCAAACCAGGCCCAGTACTCGGGCTGCATGCCCTTGCCACAATGGCGGAACCGTACATAAGCCATCATGTCGTGTTTTTCCTTACGCACCGCTTTGGCCATCTCGTACAAACGGGCACCATCTTCGTTTGCTACAGACTCCACACTGCGATCACCCTGATGCCAGCGCCACAGGACACGGTAAAGTAAAGCCCAACGCGCCGGCGCACGACACAGGGCCGCATCCTGCAGCAAGGCAGCCAGCCCTTTGGAAATACGCATAGACACACTGGAAACGGGCTGCTGCGCCTGGGGCTCTTGCAAGGAAACAGGAGAGGGAAGCGGCGCATGGGACGCTTCATACTCCAACCCGATTTGCTGCCCTTGCCGCCCTAAATCCGGGCTTGCTTCTGCCCAACAAAGCTCCTCCGGCGACCAGCCCTCGGCCAAAGCGCGTAATGCCTGCTCGCGCCAGGCCAGATAACCGCCGTTCACCATCAGAGTCATCATGACTGTTGGCTCCTGCTGCCAGAAAGAAGCAAGGTCGTCACACAAGGAGGATTCATAGCAAGCTCAGTTGCTGCGGATTGCTCGAGAGCATGCGTCGCAGCTTGTCTGACGCGGCTTCAGCAAGGCCGGGACGGTAATCCTGGACCACTACAAACGGCTGCAATGTCTTGATGGAACACCGCAAGCGAATCAAGTCCTGATATCGGATCGCCCGCATCTGACGAAGCTCGACCAGGCGCTTGGCATTGCGTATGCCTATACCCGGAACACGCGCAATCAGACGCTCGGGCGCCCGATTCAGATCTACCGGAAAAACCGCTCGATTGGACAAGGCCCAAGACAGCTTGGGATCAATATCCAAGGGTAAATCGCCCTTATCCTGAAACAGCTCCTCGGCCCGGAAACCGTAGCTACGCAGCAGGAAATCGGCCTGATACAGACGATGCTCCCGCAAGAGCGGCGGCGGCTGGGCTGGCAGCGCCGACGAACTGTCCGGGATGGGGCTGAATGCCGAGTAATACACCCGCTTGAGCTTGTAGGCTCCGTACAAGGTCTGCGCCGTTTGCAAGATATTGCGGTCATCCGCTGCATCCGCACCGACAATCATTTGTGTACTTTGCCCGGCAGGCACTTTAGGCCGCTTCTCCTCCTGAGCCTGTTCCTGGGACAGACGAATGACGCCCATGGCGCGCTTGATCGTATGCCCACTTTTCTCGGGCGCAAGACGGCTCAGGCCAGCGTCTGTGGGAAGCTCGATGTTGACGCTGAGGCGGTCTGCATAAAGACCAGCCAACGTAATCAGCTGGGGATCTGCATCAGGAATGGTTTTAAGGTGGATATAGCCGCGAAAATGGTGATCTTCGCGCAAGGAGCGCGCCACCTCGACCAGGCTCTCCATGGTGTAGTCCGAACTTCGTATGATGCCCGAGCTCAGAAACAGACCATCTATATAGTTACGCCGATAAAAATCCAGCGTCAGATCAACCACTTCGGCAGGCCGAAAACGCGCGCGTGGCACGTTGCTGGAGCGCCGGTTCACGCAATACAGGCAGTCATACTGACAAAAATTGGTCAGCAGTATTTTGAGCAGCGATACGCAGCGCCCGTCAGGCGTAAAGCTATGACAGATGCCGGCCCCCGTACTGGCCCCAAGACCCGTACGCCCACGGGAATCCCGTTTGGGCGCGGCACTGCTGGCGCAAGAGGCATCGTACTTTGCCGCGTCGGCCAGAATCTCGAGTTTGCGCGATAGCTCCATGATCGAAATACTGTATATAAAAACAGCATTATACAGTTTTCGCTCAAGGCGTCACTTATCCAGAAAACGTTCAAAGAGGGCAAGCGGCCTGGCCTGTCCGGCAAAGGACAAGCCAGGCAAACCAGTTCAAGCTAAAGGATCACGCGTCCAAAAGCTTGATCAAGGCCTCTTGATGATTGGATCGAGCTTCCAGCAATTGCCGCCCTTCTTCGGTCAACATGGCTATCAGGGGAGCGGGGAAAGGGGAAGGAGTCTGCGTCGTTTGCGGGATGGCTTGGACTAATCCCAGCGACTGTAATTGTTCAAAAACTGCTTGTTTCTTGTGCCAGGGGGTTTGGCGTAAGCGCACGAGCTCAAGAGTGTTCCAGATTGTGGGGTTGAGCTGCGGAATAGTGATGGAGCGCTGAAGTTGCGTCATACAAGGCCCTTAATTAAGACCACCCATACCGACGTTGTGTGCCCATAAGGGAGGTCAGCCAGAAAGCATCCCTATACCGTACAACATAACGATGTACAGAATATTTCAAGGAGTTCTGACAGACATCGTCGCAGCGCTCCTCCAAGACTCCAATAAGCAATAACCCGCGCTTGCGCCCTGGCAAACCCGGAAAAATCAGCCCGGGCCCGTTTTTCTGCTCATTTTTTTTGATGCAAAATTGTTCCGAAAAGCAGCAAAAACACAACAAACGATCCGGCTCCGGCCAACCCCAGATTCGCGCTTAAACCGTAGGCATCCACAGTCTGCCCGCCCAGCCAGGAGCCAAGCGCTATGCCGATATTGAACACAGCCACGTACAACGACGTAGCCACCTCAACAGCATTGGCAGCGGCCCTCATCATCCAGCTCATCAGCCCTACCGACACCCCGCCATACGCCAGGCCCCAAAGCAGCAAAATCGCACCTCCACTCAGCGGTGATCTACCCACTGTCAAGAAAAGCAAAGCAGTGATGCTTAGACCCAACGCTATCGCCATCAAGCTGGCTCCAGTGCGTTTGGCCGCCGACATCCCGATCAGGAAATTGCCCACAATCCCGGCCACTCCATAAGCAAACAACAAGGCTCCTATCCATTGAGCACCTATGCCGGAAACAGACAGCAAAAGAGGACGCACAAAGGTAAATGCGCTGAAATGCCCCGCGACCAGAATCAGGGTCAAGAGCAAACCAAACCATAACTGCCGATTGCCAAACTGCTCGGCGAACTGACGCCATGTGGTCGAGCGCGACACGGACAGGGGCGGAATCACGGCCAGATGGAAGATCAACACCAAAGCGCTCAGCAGCGCCATGCCGCCAAACGCCCAGCGCCATCCAGCCAGTTCACCCATCAATGCGCCCAATGGCACGCCCAACACAGAAGCGGCGGCAACCCCACCGAAGATGATCGAGGTTGCCAAACCTGCAGACTGAGCCGGAACCAGACGGGATGCCAAGCCACCTGCAATGGCCCAGATGCCTCCCATACAAAAACCAACCAGAACACGGGCGGCCAGCATCCAGCCGATGCCGGGGGCCAGGGCGGACGCTATATTGGCCATTACCAGCAAGGCCAGCAAACCGCACAGAATGCGTCGTCTGTCCACACCACCAGAGGCCAGCACCACCAGAGGCGCAAACAGGGCTGCCAACAAGGCAGGCAAGGAAATCAGCAAAGCAGCCGTCCCCGTGGAAGTCTGCAAACTGTCTGCAATGGGAGTCAGTAAACCTACGGGCAGCATTTCCGTCGTGACCACAGAAAAAGTGGCTAGGCCAACGGCGATAACGGCCAGCCAGGACTGCCGCTTGCTGGGCTGCCCGGTCATGGATAGAGAAGAGGTATTCATCGCTACATGCTCAAAGAAAGAAGTCTAGACAGCGCAGGAGCGGGCTACTACGGGTGCGCGCAAACTTTGATAGCTGCACAAGGCAAGCAAGACGATCAGGGCAGCGGCATAGAGCGCAACCATAAAGCCGGAGCTGGCTCCGCCCTGATCCACCATCCGCCCCGAAGCGGCAGCCCCCATAGCCACACCAATATTCAGACCAGCCAGCAGCCAGGTCATGCCCTCGGTTAATTGCTGCTCCGACACCACACGCTCGACCAGCGACATGGCCACAATCATGGTGGGGGCGAAAAACAGACCAGCCAGCAAAACCGCCCCTGCCAGCTGTGCCACGCTGGCCACCAGCAATAAAGGCAAGGTCGTGGCGGCGGTAGCCAAACCGCCCAACAGAAGCAGGCGATGCAAAGGGATGTTCAGCTTCAAACCACCAAACACCAGACCTGCTGCGCAAGAACCCAAGGCGTAAGCCGACAGCACCAGGCTGGCCGCCCCCGGCTGCCTCATCTGCTGGGCAAAGGCCACGCTGACAATATCCACAGTACCCACAATCACGCCCATGGCGACCATCAGCAATGCCAGCAAACGCACACTATTCAGACGCAGGACCGAAGGGCGGCTGCCCTGCTCCTGCGCTTGGATCGGCGGCTCAGTCCCCTTTTGCAACAACAGAGCCGACACACCGGCAATCAGCAATAGCGCAGCAGCCAGCACACCGGCTTGTGGAAACACCAGGACCGCCAAACCCACCGACAAAGGCGGCCCGGCAATAAAGGTGACTTCATCCAGCACGGTTTCCAGCGAATACGCTGTTTGCAAGCGATCCTGCCCACGATAAATCGCCGTCCAGCGAGCACGCACCATGGCCGACATGCTAGGCATGAAACCGGCCAGCACCGCGCCTGCAAACAAGATCCAATCAGGCGCCTGCCACCATGTCGCCCCAAACAAGAGCAGCAGGCCCAGCACACTAATGGCTGTTGCTAGCGGCAGAACACGGCTTTGCCCACGCCGGTCCACCCAACGGGACACTTGTGGCGATAGCAGCGCATAGCTCAATACAAAGGAGGCGGACACCGCCCCCGCCAAGGCATAGCTGCCCCGCAGTTGCGACAGCATGGTGATGATTCCTATCCCTATCATGGGCAGCGGAATCCGGGCCAGCAGCCCGGCCAAGGCGAATCCCCGTGTGCCAGGCGCGGCAAAAAGTTCTCGATAAGGCTGAGCCATTACATTCTCCGTGAGCGCCCGCTTGCCACGACACGGTGATGCGTCGACAATACATACAGGGCGTATGTTTAAAATGATATATATATACGCCGTGCATGTAAATATACATTCAGCTCGTATGTAAGGAGAAACTATGGCACGCCGTACCCGCGCCGAGATGGAAGAAACCCGCGCCACCCTGCTCGCCACCGCTCGCACGTTCTTTGCGGAACGTGGCTATGCCGACACATCCATGGACGAGTTGACGGCGCAAGCGGGCCTGACACGTGGTGCGCTCTACCATCATTTCGGTGACAAAAAGGGTTTGCTGGCGGCGGTGGTCGACCAGATCGATGCAGAAATGGACGAGCGCCTGCAGGCTATTTCAAACAATGCCGAGGACGCATGGGACGGGTTTGTACGCCGCTGCCATGCCTATCTGGAAATGGCGCTGGAACCGGAAATGCAGCGCATTGTCTTGTGTGATGCCAAGGCCGTACTGGGGGGCGCATCACCCGAATCGCATCAGTATTGCGTGGGTTCCATGGAAGGCTTGATTCAGGCACTGATAGATCAAGGTCGGATTGAACAGGCAGATCCCCACGCCCTGGCTTCCCTGATTTACGGCAGTCTGGCCGAAGCCGCCTTCTGGATTGCGCAGGGAGAGGATGGGGATGCCCGCTTGGTAAAAGGGCTGGCTGCACTGGATTTATTACTGCGCGGCTTGCTGATCAAGTCCTGAACGGGCGATGCTGAAAAAGCCAGTACCCAGGCAAAGAGCGGGTCTGGGATCATCTGCTTCTAACGGCAGGCAGATCAACAGATCGAATTTTTGTTTACGCGACCTCTTGAGCCACCAGAAATATACGGCCCTGGCATCTGTGGCGGTAATGAACCTCTCCTAAAACCAGAACATTCAGGCAGCCAAGCAAAGCTCATACAAACGACAGGCATAAAAAAACCCGCATTGAATGTTGTGCTGACGCTGTTATTACAAGCAGACCAGAAACACTCAGGCGGGTTTTGTATCGATAGCGCCGGGAAGCCCAAACTTCCCGTTTGACGTCTTACACAGCGACCAACGAGATCTCTGCGATACGCTTGCGCCACTC
The DNA here is from genome assembly GCF_042653705.1 of Alcaligenes sp. GCM10023179. NCBI lineage: Bacteria > Pseudomonadati > Pseudomonadota > Betaproteobacteria > Burkholderiales > Alcaligenaceae > Alcaligenes > Alcaligenes sp. GCM10023179. Next base: position 385,251 of record NZ_JBHSIQ010000002.1, read on the forward strand.
GGCAGGACCGGTGTTATGCACGGATACGCCTTGCGAGTCCACAGCCACGGTCACGGGCATGTCCTGAACTTCGAACTCGTAAATGGCTTCCATACCCAGGTCCTCAAAAGCCACCACTTTCGCATTGCGAATGGCCTTGGAAACCAGGTACGCGGAACCGCCCACAGCCATCAGGTAAGCCGATTTGTGAGCACGAATCGCTTCAATCGCGGTTGGGCCACGCTCGGCCTTGCCGATCATGGAGATCAGGCCAGTTTTGGCCAGCATCATCTCGGTGAACTTGTCCATGCGAGTGGCGGTGGTCGGGCCTGCTGGACCAACGGCTTCGTCACGCACAGGATCAACCGGGCCCACGTAGTAAATCACGCGGTTGGTGAAGTCCACAGGCAAGGATTCGCCTTTTTCCAGCATGTCCTGAATACGCTTGTGAGCGGCGTCACGGCCAGTCAACATCTTGCCCGACAGCAGCAAGGTCTGACCTGGCGTCCAGGAAGCCACTTCTTCAGGAGTCAGCTCGTCCAGGTTCACCTGGCGGGACTTGTTGTAGTCCGGCGCCCAGTGAATGTCAGGCCAGGCCGACAGCGGCGGAGGTGCCAGCTCGGCGGGGCCGTTGCCGTCCAGCGAGAAATGTACGTGACGGGTTGCCGCACAGTTGGGAATCATGGCCACAGGCTTGGAAGCGGCATGAGTCGGGAAGGTATTGATCTTCACGTCCAGCACGGTCGTCAAACCGCCCAGCCCTTGAGCGCCAATACCCAGAGCATTGACCTTCTCGTACAGCTCGATACGCAGCTCTTCCAGCTTGCTTTGCGGGCCGCGTTGCAGCAGCTCGTACATATCGATATCTTCCATCAGGGCTTCCTTGGCCATCAGCATGGCTTTTTCAGCCGTACCGCCCACGCCAATACCCAGCATGCCCGGAGGACACCAGCCAGCGCCCATCGTAGGAACCGTCTTGAGCACCCAGTCCACCAGAGAATCGCTGGGGTTGAGCATCACGAACTTGCTCTTGTTTTCCGAACCACCGCCCTTGGCGGCCACTTGAATGTGAACCTGATCCCCAGCGACCAGTTCCACATTCACAATACAGGGTGTGTTATCGCGCGTGTTTTTACGGGTGAACAAGGGGTCGTTCAGGATGGAGGCACGCAGTGGATTATCCGGATTCAGATAACCGCGACGCACCCCCTCGTCACAGAGCTCCTGCAAGGAGCGCTTGGTATCAAAGCGCACACCCATGCCCACTTTCAGGAATACGTTCACCACCCCGGTGTCCTGACAGATGGGGCGATGGCCCTCGGCACACATGCGCGAGTTGGTCAGGATCTGGGCGATGGCATCTTTGGCCGCCGGGTTCTGTTCGCGCTCATAAGCGCGGGCCAGATGTTCCAGATAGTCGGTGGGATGGTAGTAACTGATGAACTGCACCGCATCAGCGATGGACTGAATCAGATCGTCTTCTTTGATCGTGGTCATGGTGGCGTCTATATAAAAAACGGGATGAACAAGGGAAAACTATTTGCCCTGCCAGACAGGTTCGCGCTTCTCGGCAAAAGCCGTCGCGCCTTCCTTGGCGTCTGCAGAGGTAAAAATGCCGGCGATACGGGGACGCTGCAGATCGAACAGATCCGACTGACGCCAGTCGCGCGACTGGGAAATGATGCTCTTGGCGGTTTGCACGGCCAAAGGACCGTTGGCGGCGATCTGCTCGGCCAGTGCCAGCGCCTGCTCGGTAGTTTTGCCGGGTTCGGCCAGACGGCTGACCAGACCCAGTTCGGCCATGCGGGCTGCAGGGTACATACCACCGGTCAGCACCATTTCCATGGCCATGTGGTAAGGAATACGGCTAGGCAAGCGCACCATGCCGCCCGATCCGGGGACAATGCCGCGTTTCACTTCAGGCAGGCCAAAGTTGGCGCTATTGGCCGCCACAATCAAATCGCAGGACAGGGCAATTTCAAAACCACCGGCCAGGCAGTAGCCTTCCACAGCAGCAATCAGAGGTTTGGCAGGTGGACGCTCGCAAATACCGGCAAAGCCGCGGTCGCCTACATAAGGGCGCTGGCCAGTCTTGGCAAAGGCTTTCAAATCCATACCGGCGCAGAAGGTATTGTTGGCCCCTGTCAGCACGCCTACGGCAATGCTGGGGTCGGCATCGAACTCATCCAGAGCCTGGGCCAGCGCCTGCGCGGTTTCCAGGTTGATGGCATTGCGTGCCTCGGGACGGTTCAAAGTAATCAACAACACCTTGCCGATACGTTCAAGCGTGACAAGTTCACTCATGGACCTAGCCTCCTTTAGACTGCCGCCCGAGATTCTGTTTCAAGATCAGGTCAGCAAATAAGCAGTATTTGGACAAACGCATATGATACGTCTAAAAACAACTTGACCGCCCGGTACACAGCGGCCTTGCCCATGGCCCGGACGGCCAAAATAGCCCATTGCGGGCGCTTTTCTGCTGCAAGGGCGCAGTTCACGCTAAAATAGAAAAATTTTGCAGATTCTCGCTTTACTGGCCATTGCTCATGCTCACCTTTCAGCAAATCATACTTACGCTCCAGCAATACTGGGACAAGCACGGATGCGCTCTGCTTCAGCCCTACGATATGGAAGTCGGTGCCGGAACCTCTCATACGGCAACCTTTTTGCGGGCCATCGGCCCTGAACCGTGGCGCGCTGCCTATGTGCAGCCTTCGCGCCGCCCCAAAGACGGGCGTTACGGGGACAACCCCAACCGCCTGCAACACTACTACCAGTTTCAGGTCGTGCTCAAGCCCGCACCTGAAAACATTCTGGACTTGTATATCGGCTCGCTGGAAGCCTTGGGCATCAACCCCAAAGCGCACGACATCCGTTTTGTTGAAGACGACTGGGAAAACCCGACACTGGGCGCCTGGGGTCTGGGCTGGGAAGTCTGGCTCAATGGTATGGAAGTCACCCAGTTCACCTACTTCCAGCAAGTAGGCGGTCTGGACTGCACGCCAACCACGGGCGAGATCACCTACGGTCTGGAGCGTCTGGCCATGTACTTGCAAGGTGTGGAAAGCGTCTACGATCTGGTCTGGACCGAAGGTCACAACGGCCAGCGCATTTACTACCGCGACGTGTTCCACCAGAACGAAGTGGAGCAATCCACCTACAACTTCGAGCACGCCAGCACCGATGTGCTGTTTGCGCATTTCAACGACTACGAAGCCGAAGCCAAGCGCATCATTGACGTGCCGCTGGCCCTGCCCGCTTACGAGCAAACGCTGAAAGCTGCCCACACCTTCAATATGCTGGATGCCCGCGGCGCCATCAGTGTGACCGAGCGCGCTGCCTATATTGGCCGTATCCGCAATCTGTCCCGCGCTGTCGCACAGGCTTACTACGACTCCCGCGAACGCCTAGGTTTCCCCATGCTGAGCAACAAATCCTCGGAGGCCAAGTAATGAATGCCTCCACGACACAGCCTTTGCTGATTGAACTGTTCACCGAAGAACTCCCCCCCAAAGCGCTGCAACAGCTGGGGCAAGCCTTTAGCGAAGGTCTGCAAAAAGTATTGGGCGAGCAAGCCCTGCTGGCCCCGAACTGTGAAGTGCGCGCCTATGCTACGCCTCGCCGTCTGGCGGCCTGGTTCAGCGCTGCGTACCAGCAAGCCGAAGACCAGCCTTATACCGAAAAGCTGATGCCCGCCCATATTGGCCTGGATGCCAATGGTGAGATCGCTCCGGCACTAGCCAAGCGCCTGGCTGCCAAAGGCCTGGAGCATCTGAAGGCCAGCGACCTGCTGCGCGAATCCGATGGCAAGCAGGATTACCTGTACGCCAGCGGCATTGCCACTGGCGCCGCCCTGAAAGACGGGCTGCAAGAAGCTCTGGAATGGTCCATTACGCACCTGCCCATCCCTAAAGTGATGCGCTATCAGTTGGCCGATGGTGTCAGCAGCGTGCGCTTTGTACGCCCTGCTCACGGCCTGGTCGCCCTGTGGGGGTCGGACATCGTTCCCGTCAGCGCCCTGGGCCTGCAAGCCGGTCGCCAGACACACGGTCACCGCTTCATGTGCGATGCCCCCTTCGACATCCGTGATGCCGACAGCTGGGCCGCACAAGTCCAGGAGCAAGGCTGGGTAGTTCCTTCCTTCGAAGTTCGTCGCGAGCAGATTCGCACCGACCTGGAAGCTGAAGCCAAACGCCTGAACTCCACCTTGGGCAACGATCCCGAAGTGGAAGCCCTGCTGAACGAAGTCACCGCTCTGGTCGAATACCCCACCGTGTACGTGGGCCAGTTCGACGAGCAATTCCTGCAAGTGCCATCCGAATGTCTGATTCTGACCATGCGTCTGAATCAAAAGTATTTCCCGCTGTTTGACCCCGCCACACAAAAGCTGACCAATCGCTTCCTGATCGTCAGCAATATGAAGGTGGATGATCCCAGCAACATCATCGAAGGTAACGAGCGTGTGGTGCGCCCCCGTCTGGCGGACGCTCAGTTCTTCTTTGAAACCGATCGCAAGCAAACTCTGGCCGAGCGTGTTCCTACGCTGGCCGGCAGCGTGTACCACAACAAGCTGGGTTCGCAGCTGGACCGCATCGAGCGCCTGCAATCCGTGGCTGGCTACATTGCCAAGCAACTGGGCGCGAATGAAGAGCACGCCCGTCGTGCCGCTTTGCTGGCCAAGGCGGACTTGAACTCCAATATGGTGGGCGAATTCCCCGAGCTGCAAGGCGTGATGGGCGCTTACTACGCCCAAGGCGATGGCGAGCCCGAGGACATCGTGCTGGCTATTCGCGAGCAATACCGTCACCGTCTGGACCAGCCTGTCACAGAAGCCAGCCTGACCCAAGCCATTCTGTTCCTGGCCGAGCGTGCCGAAGTTCTGGTCGGTATCTGGGGCATTGGTCTGGCTCCAACTGGCGAACGCGACCCCTACGCCCTGCGCCGTGCGGCTCTGGGCCTGATCAGCGCCTACGAACAACTGCAAGCCGGTTCCCAATTGAAGGCCAATAGTCTGAATCTGGATACGCTGCTGAACACCACCGCTTCCTTCTTCAAGGACGGGGTTCTGGCCGATGACACGGTCGATGCGGTTCAGACCTTCATCTACGAGCGCTACCGCAATCAGCTCAGTAACGATTACGAGCGCAGCGTGGTCGATGCCGTGCTGGCCCTGCGTCCACCGCTGGAACAGGTTCACGCCCGCATTCAGGCTTGCGCCTCTTTTGCCCAACGCCCTGAAGCCGAGAGCCTGGCTGCCGCCAACAAGCGCGTCAGCAATCTGCTCAAGAAAGCCGAAGGCGAACTGGCAACACTGGACGACCAACTGCTGGTCGAGCCCGCCGAGCGCGAGCTGGCTACCAAGATTCAGGAATTGCAGCCCGTTGCCCAGGCCCAGTTTGAAGCCGGTGAATTTGATGCTTCCCTGGCCACGCTGGCCCAGGCCCGTGGTGCCGTGGACAACTTCTTCCAGGACGTCATGGTCATGGCCGAAGACCCTGCCATCCGTGCCAATCGCCTGGCCTTGCTGGCCAAGCTGCATGCACTGATGAACCAGGTTGCGGATCTTTCCAGGCTGGCTAACTAGTGAAACTTGCCATCATTGATCGGGACGGTGTCATCAACCATGACAGCGATGCCTTTATCAAAAGCCCACAGGAGTGGGAGGCCATCCCAGGCAGTCTGGAGGCCTTGGCTCGCCTGACCGAAAACGGCTGGAAGGTGGTCATTGCCACCAACCAGTCCGGTCTGGCGCGTGGTTTGTTTTCCATGACCACGCTCAATGCCATCCATGCCAAGATGCGCCGGGAACTGGCCTTGCTGGGTGGCTTTATCGACGCCATCTTTATTTGCCCGCACGGCCCGGAGGATGGCTGCACCTGTCGCAAACCGGCCCCCGGCATGTTTCGCGACATTGCACATCGCTATGAAGTGAACCTGCAAGCCGTACCCTCGGTGGGCGATTCCTTGCGCGATCTGCAAGCGGCCAGCCAAGCCGGTTGTGCCCCCTGGCTGGTCCAGACCGGCAAAGGCATGCGTACCCTAGAGAAAGGCGGCTTGCCCGAAGGCACGCGCGTCGAGGCCGATCTGGCCGCTGTTGTCGACAAATGGCTCCACGGAAACTGATATGGGCATTATCCGCGCTTCACTCTATCAACTCTTTTTGTTGATTACCGTTATCCCCTACGCCTTTGCCTGCCTGATTATTGCGCCACTGCCCCTGGATATACGCTACCGCTTTACCACTGGCTGGCCACGTCTGGCTGTCTGGGGTGCGCGCACGATCCTGGGCATACGCTGGCAAACCAAGGGCTGGGAAAACCTGCCCGATGGCAAGGCCATCATCCTATCCAAGCACCAGTCGGCCTGGGAAACGCTGTTCTTTCCTTCTTACATGCCGCGCCAAGTGTGCTTTGTGTACAAGCGTGAACTGCACAAAGTCCCTTTCTTTGGTTGGGGGCTGGCTTTGCTGCGCATGATCCCTATTGACCGTGCCAAGGGCCGGGATGCCTTTGAACAGGTGATCAAGATCGGGCAGCAGCGCATTGACGAAGGCCGCTGGCCCTTGTTGTTTCCCGAAGGCACCCGTACCGCCCCAGGCTCTACCGGCCGCTACAAGATGGGTGGCGCCTTGCTGGCCAGCCGTACCGGCACACCCATTATTCCCGTGGCGCATAATGCGGGCGAATGCTGGCGTCGCAATGCCTTTATCAAGACGCCGGGCTTGGTTACTATCTCCTTTGGTCCTCCCATTGATCCTGCCGGGCTGACCCCTGAAGAAGTAAACCAACGCGTACAGACATGGATTGAAACCGAAATGCGCGTCTTGAATCCGGAACGCTATGACGGTCCCCCCACAACTGGCTCTGTTTCCTGACACGGCCTTTCCCCACCCGGCGCAGCGGCAAGAAAAGCCGCCCGCCGGTTCTGCTCTGCCCCCCCAAAGTGCCCTGACTGTCCGGCCTGAAAACTTGCCGGAAGGCGTGCAATGGCAGCAGGTGCAGCTGGATGGCCACACCATTGGCTATCAGCTCAAACGCTCCCGCCGCCGGACTCTGGGGTTGACCATTAACGACAGTGGCCTGACCGTTGCCCTGCCCTCCTGGGTCAAGATCAGTCAGGCCGAGCAGGTGCTGCACAGCAAAAGCGCCTGGATACTGCGCAAGCTGCGCGAATACCAGCAGCGTCGTGAACAACTGGCCTTGCAAAGCCTGCAATGGGTCGATGGCGACACCCTGCCCTTTATGGGCGAGCCCATCCGCCTTAGCCTGAACCCGCAGATTCAGCAGGTACATTTCGACGGACGAGCCGGTCAGGTTCAACGAGGCCAACGCCTCTCCCTACCCCTACCCGTCGATGCCGAACCACAACGTGTTCAGGAACTGACTCAGGCCTGGCTACAAAAACAGGCCAAACAGTGGTTTGAGCAGCGGCTGCAACATTATTTGAACCTGTCGGGCTTGAGTGCCAGCAAATTGCGACTGGCGGCCCCCGCCAAACGCTGGGGCTCCTGCAACAGTGACGGCACGATTATGCTGAACTGGCGCCTGATACACTTTCACCCATCCATCATTGATTACGTCGTCGCTCACGAGGTCGCGCATCTGCAAGAGATGAATCACGGCCCACGTTTCTGGGCCTTGGTCGAAACGCTCTACCCTGATTTTGTCAATGCGCGCAATCAGTTACGACAATATGATCCAGGCACCCTGCCCCTGCTTTAAGGCAGGTTGAACTCTAGGAGCTCTACCTTATGCGTATCCTGCACACCATGCTGCGTGTCGGCAATCTGGACCGTTCTCTGGCCTTTTACACCGAAGTGCTGGGCATGAAATTGCTGCGCCAGTCCGACTACCCGGACGGCCGCTTCACCCTGGCTTTTGTTGGCTATCAGGACGAGTCCGAAGCCGCCGTGCTGGAGCTGACCCACAACTGGGACACTCCCTCCTACGATCTGGGCGACGGCTATGGCCACATTGCACTGGAAGTGCCTGATGCCTACAAAGCCTGTGAGGACATCAAGGCTCGTGGCGGCAAAGTCGTGCGCGAAGCCGGCCCCATGAAGCACGGCACCACCGTGATCGCCTTTGTGGAAGATCCGGACGGCTACAAGATTGAGCTGATCCAGGCCAAAGGGCGAGTGGATTAAAGCAAACAGAACCGGCCTTAACTGGCCGGTTTTTTTTATGCACCCCTGATTATTCAACTTGGCACAAAGGTGCCTGAAACGTGTTTTGCGACTATTTGTGCCGCTACCCTTACATACCGTAGCCGCTAAAACCCGCCGGTATTCTGCGACAATCTAGCTTGGCTTTTCCCTGCCCTGTTTTCTGCCAACACTATGCTCAACACTCTTTGGCTGTTTTTCTTCCTGATTGCCGCCGTCAGCGGGTTTTACCAGTGGCTGGTCGGGGGAAATGGCGAAATTTTTGCGCAGATGGTGCGCAGCCTGTTCGATATGGCCGCCCTGTCCGTGCAACTTATGCTGCTGCTTTTTGGCACGCTCACCCTGTGGCTGGGTTTCTTGAAGATTGCCGAGAAGGCCGGGCTGATCGACACCCTGGCCCGCTGGTTGGGCCCACTATTTAGCCGCTTGATGCCCGGTGTGCCTGCCGGTCACCCGGCTCTGGGGCTGATCACCCTGAACTTTGCAGCCAATGGCCTGGGTCTGGACAATGCCGCCACGCCTATAGGCTTGCGGGCCATGAAGTCGCTGCAAACACTGAACCCGCATCCGGACACCGCCACCAACGCCCAGATCCTGTTTCTGGTGCTGAATGCTTCGTCGCTGACGCTGATCCCCATCAGCATCTTCATGTACCGGGCTCAACAAGGTGCTCCCGACCCGACGATGGTGTTTCTGCCCATTCTGCTGGCCACCACCGCCTCCTCCGTGGCAGGCTTGCTCAGTGTTGCCCTGGTTCAGCGCCTGCGTTTATTTGATCCCGTTCTGATGCTGTGGTTCGGGGTGTTTGCGCTGATCCTGGGTTCCTTCATGGCCTTGCTGGCCACGCTCAGTGCAGCAGCCATCCAGTCACTGTCCTCTCTGATGGGCAACCTGACCTTGCTGTCCATCATCTGGCTTTTCCTGCTGATGGGCTGGCGACGCAAGATTCCTCTGTATGAGGCCTTTGTAGAAGGTGCTAAAGAAGGCTTTGGCGTCGCCAGGGATCTACTGCCCTATCTGGTTGCCATGCTGTGCGCTGTGGGCGTGCTGCGGAGCTCTGGTGCTCTGGATATCGTGCTGGACGTAATCCGCTGGCTGGTGAACCTGACCGGACTGGATACGCGTTTTATTGATGCCTTGCCTACCGCTCTGGTCAAACCCTTTTCAGCCGGTGCCGCTCGTGCCCTGTTGATTGAAACCATGCAGCATCACGGCGTGGACAGCTTCCCGGCCCTGCTGGGTGCGACCGTGCAGGGCAGCACAGAGACAACTTTCTATGTGCTGGCGGTTTACTTTGGTGCGGTCGGCATCCAACGTGCCCGCCACGCGGTTTCATGCGCCTTGATTGCTGATCTGGCAGGCGTGCTGGCCTCGATTGCAGTTTGTTATTGGTTCTTTGGCTAGGAGCCCAGGACTCAGCGTGGGGGCAAGACCTTTTTCCCCAGCAGACTCAAGCTGGCATAACAGATCATTCCAAGGACGAGTAGCCTTACACGACCCACCATAAAAAACACCCCAAAACGGAATCGATATCCAATTTTGGGGTGTTTTTCTTTACGGGGTTTTGTCTATCAGACGGCTTGAATAACGCCCTTATCCATCAGGTGATCGGCCAGGGCAATGTACTGTTCCAGGGACAAATCAGCCGGTCGGCTGGTAGGTGCAATTTCCAGCGCCTCCCAGTCGATATGAGCCGTCCAGTCACCCAGACCACCGCGCAACATCTTGCGTTTTTGCGAGAAGGCCCGCGCCACAACCTGGCTGAACACACGCGCGTCACGCGCCTGGGGACGATCTGCCGCCAGGGGCACCATACGCACGACTGCCGACACAACACGCGGTGGTGGGTTGAATGCCTCGGGCGGCACTTCAAACAACTTCACCATGCGATAGCGCGACTGCAACATCACCGACAGGCGGCTGTAGTCTGAAGAGCCGGGCTTGGCGACCATGCGATCAATCACTTCGCGTTGCAGCATGAAGTGCTGATCCACCACGGCATCGGCATAGTCCAGCAAATGAAAGAGCAAGGGGCTGGAGATGTTGTACGGCAGATTACCCACAATACGCAGATTCGGGCCTAAAGCACCGAAGTCCACGCTCAAGGCATCGGCCTCAATAATTTCCAGCTTGCTGGGCGAATAGTGATTACGCAGACGGGCTGCCAGATCACGGTCAATCTCGACCACACGCAAACGCTCCAGCGCCTGCGTCAGCGGTCGGGTCAGGGCCGAGAGGCCCGGACCAATTTCCACCATATTATCGACAGGCCGAGGGCCAATCGCACGGATGATCTGGTCGATGATGGCCTCATCTTCCAGAAAGTTCTGTCCAAAGCGCTTGCGCGCCTGATGCTGGGCCATACTTATCCTTAGCGACGGCGGGTGCTGGACTCGGGGTCCAAACGGTTATCAATGTAAGCGCGGCCGCGCAGGCTGTTCAGCCAATCTTCAAAGGCAGGCTCGGCACGCTGCTGGAACAGAGCCTGACGGGCCTGCATGCGCTTGTACTCGCCTTCCATATTGCGGGTACGGCGCTCGATCACCTGGATCAGGTGCCAGCCAAACTGGGACTCCACCACGGCGGTATCGTTGCCGGGTTGCAGCTTGTCCATGGCTTGCTCGAACGGAGGCACAGTCTCGCCAGGCGAGAGCCAACCCAAATCACCACCTTGTGGTGCGCTGCTGTCTTCCGAGTAACGCTTGGCCAGATCCTGGAAGGACTCGCCATTGCGCAAACGCACTTGCAGTTGCTCAATGCGCTGACGAGCCTGCTCGGAAGTCATAACCTTGGACAGCTTGACCAGAATATGGCGAGCATGAGTCTGGGTCACCATCATGGGACCGGACTGCGCCGATGCCGCACTGGCGACAGGCGAAGTATTGCTTGGCGCAGCACCGCCACGCTCCAGCACCTTCAGAATATGGAAGCCTTGACCACTGCGAATCAGGTCGGAAACCTGGCCGGGGGCCAGGTTATGGACAGCTTGTGCAAATAAGTCAGGCCAGTCGGACAAGGAACGAGTTCCCAACGCACCACCGCTCAGGGCCTCTTGACCATCCGAGTTGGAAGCAGCCAAACCGGCAAAGTCTGCGCCGGAACGAACCTGGGCCAGCAGGCCTTCTGCTTTGGTCCGCAAACGCGCTTCTTCGCTGGAGTTCGCGCCTTCAGGCACTCGCACCAGGATCTGCGCCAGACTGACAGGTGCATTTTGCGCCTGTGCCGCCGATTGCCCCAAATTGCCCAAACCTGCGCCACCTTGAGAGCGCAGGTAAATATCAATGTCGGCGTCCGTAATATTGATGCTGCTGTCGACCGCACGCATGCGCAACTGATCCAGCAGGATTTCCTGCTTCAGATTGGCACGGTACTGCTCCCAGCTAATGCCATTCTTTTCAATCTCGGCTCGCAACTGGGCCTCGGTCATATTGTTGCGCGAAGCAATCATGCGCACACCTTCATCCACTTGCTGTGGACCGACTGAAATCCCCATGGCGCGAGCTTCCTGCTGCTCCAGGCGCTCATTGATCAACCGTTGCAAAACCTGTTTGCGCAAGATGTCATGATCAGGAGCAGGAATTTTCTGCTGCTTTAACTGTTCCAGCACCTGTGCGGCTTCCAGATCAACCTGACGCAGGGTAATCACCTCGTCATTGACCACGGCAGCAATGCCATCCACAAATTGGGAGGAAGCAGCGGGTGCCGCCTTGGCTGCAGCGGGCTTGGACTGCGCCTGAGCCATTTGAGCCGTGCCCAGCCCCATGACGGCCATCAAAGCCAATGACAGGGTACGGTTTTTCAAGCTGAAACGCATATTATTCATACCTCTCATGAATCATTTTTTCCTGTACGGGATTGGTGACGGGTTCATAGCCAATCACACGGTCACGCAGCATTTTGATAGGGTCGTTGCCAATTCCGCCCAAACCGGATAGCTCCAGCTGGAAGAACAGGGCCTTATTGGTTTCCCTGGCCGAAACCGCATAGCGTTGCATCACCACACGAGCCGCCCAACAACAGTCGCCTTTATACTCCAGCCCCAGCACCGTTTGCGTGCCACGGCTTTCCTGGATGGAATAATCGTAACGTCCCACAGCGTACACCTTGTTGCTCAAAGGCCATTGGCCCGTCATGGAGACGTATTCCTTACCACGATGATCTTCGTCAGTCGGCGTGAAGTTGGGGTCAACGACCTGACGGGGATCACGCTCATAACGATAGTTCACACCCAGTGTTGCCAGGCGTTTAGGACGCCAACGAATGCCGGAGGCCAGACGGTTACGACGCTTCTCGTCTGGATTGAACTGCGCATCGAAGTTGACCGAGAACGTATTGGTCAAAGCCGCACTGGCACCGACCAGATAGTCTGAGCGGGTGCTGGTACGCGCTTTTTCATCGCCCAGTGTTACGGTTTGCTTATCAAAATACAAGCGCTGAGCGGCCTGCAGAACCAGACGCTCGAAGCCCGTGTCGGCATCCAGCCAGCGGGACGTCAGACCCACGGTGACCTGGTTTGCATTGGAAATACGGTCCCAACCACCGGAGAAGATATTTTCGCTGAAAGCCTGGGCAAAGTTGAAGCTGGCCAGACTGGTGTCGTACAAGGGCAGCGAGGATTGGTCGCGATAAGGCACGTACAGATAGTAAACACGCGGCTCCAGGGTTTGAATGGAGTCGTTGCCAAACAAGGTGGTGTCACGCTCGAAGGTCATGCCCGTATCCACGGACAGGATGGGCAAGACACGGCTCTGAGTGCGGGAACGCCCAGCGTACTTGGCCATATAAGGGCTAGGATCACCCACATACCAGTCTGTCTGGTATTGGCTCATGTGCAAGCCTGCTTTGGGCGTGATGTACCAACCTGGGCGAATGACAGGATAAGCCACCGTTGTATAGGACGAGAAACGCGTACCATCTGGAGCCAGACGGGTACTGCGCATACCGTCAAATTCGCTTAGATTGCCACTGTAGAAAGGCAAACGGAAACGGGTTGCATAGTTATCGCTGACTACATCAAAGCCACCCCAGTTATAACGGGATGCACCCAAATACCACTCAGGCAATTTGTCGTACTGTGGCTGACGATATCCAGTAGAAGAATCCTGCAGGGTCTGATAGCGCGTCGCACTGACGTGAGAGCGGAAATACTTGGAACCGCCCCAACCCAGAGTCACCGTACTGGCCAGATCCTGAATGGTGGAATCGTTCAATCCAAAGCTGCTGAAGTCACGGAAATAATCATCATCCGAGACACGGCGGATATCCGCATTCAAATAGAAACTGGCAGGCAGGCTCTGACGATACTGCCCCATGAACAGCCAGCGTTTATAACCCAGCTCCTTGTCATCAGGCAGATAGTTACCGGTCAACTCTCCGGAGAAGCTGTCACCCAGATAACGGAATTCCCCCCCCAACATGGCGCCGCGTTTAGCCATGAAGCGGGGCGTCAGGGTGGCGTCGTAATTAGGGGCCAGATTCAGGTAATACGGCACGCTCAGGTCTACACCACCCCGCGTCGTCATGCCGTAAGTAGGCAAAAGGAAACCGGACTTGCGCTCTTTACGGAGCGGAAAGGTCAGGTAAGGGGAATACAACAGGGGCATACCCTTGAAGTACAAGACGCCATTACGCGCCACCCCTTCGTTTTCCTTGGAATACAGATCAACCTTGGGCGACTGGATATACCAGGCAGGTTCAGGACATGGACAACCCGAGTAATTCACATCGGATAGCCGCATATGGTTGGAACTGAGAATATCAGCCTGCGTCGCGGTACCGCTACCGCCGGTGGCTCCCAGCCAGAACTCCGGGGACGACATGCGCCCTGTATCCGCGTCCAGGTTGTAATCAAACTCCGGGCTGCGCACCAGAGCCCCATCACGCATGATCAGGCCGTTGCCACGTACTTCCACCTGGCCGGTTTTTTCCTGATAGTCGATCCGGTCGCCTTTGACGACAGAATCAATGCGCCGGACCTGAGCACCACCTTCCAGACGCAAGGTGCCATCTTCCAGTGTTTTCATCTGGTCGCCTATCAGATAGACGGCCATATCCTCTTCCTGGAGCTTGCGCACTTGCAAACCGGGGGACGTCTTTAAAGACGGACGCACGGACGACTGAGCCTGGGCGACCCCCATGCCTGTCATCATCAACACGATATACCACGCCGCAACTCGCACTAAGACTGCGCCTCCAGTTGTGTCCTGCATTTATGTCCTGCATTTGTTCCACCAGAGACGAAAAACCCTGGCGACCCGGTATTATAGTTAAGCCTGCCGTTTAGCGGCACTGCTAAACACTAATCCGTTACGATCTTCTGCTTCCCTTTATTTATGTCTGCTTCTATTTCTGCCGCTACCGACCCTCGTTTGCAGCAAGCAATTACCTGGCTGAACACCCTGAAGTCCCGGTTTGGACTGGATCTGGACAGCCTGCAAACGGCCTCCAGCGACGCCAGCTTTCGCCGTTACTTTCGCCTGCAAGCCCAGGATCGAACCGTCGTTTTGATGGATGCGCCTCCGGCCACGGAAGACTGCAAGCCCTTTGTGCACGTTACCGAACTGCTGGCACCGACGGGCATCCACGTGCCCGAAATCCTGGCAGCAGACACTGAACAAGGCTTTTTGCTGCTCAGCGATCTGGGTCAGGACAATTTTCAGACCGCGCTGAAAAACCCCATGCCGCAAAGCGAGCTGGACAAACTGTACCGCAGTACGCTGTTGACCTTGGTGAAATTGCAACAAGCCGACACCACGGGCTTGCCTCCCTACAACGAACAGCGTTTGCTGGAAGAGCTGCAGGTGTTCCCCGAGTGGTACATCCAAAAACATCGCCAGTTCGAACTGAGCGAAAAAGATCAGGAGATGTTGCGCAAAACCTTTGCCGAGCTGGTTCAGGCCAATGTGCAAAGCGCTACTGTACTCGTGCACCGGGATTTCCACAGCCCTAATTTGATGATGCCCCTGCCCGGCCAAAGCGAGCCCGGTGTTATCGACTACCAGGACGCCCTGGCTGGCCCCATCACCTATGACATTGCCTCCCTGGTGATGGACGCGCGTGTTACCTGGACGGAAGAGCAGCAACTGGACTGGGCAATTCGCTACTGGCAAGCCGCCATGGAAGCCGGCCTGGATGTGCCTGCCGACTTTGCCGTGTTCCACCAGCAATACGAATGGATGGGCCTGCAACGCAATCTGCGCATTCTGGGTGTGTTTGCCCGCCTCTCTCTGCGTGACGGCAAACATCATTATCTGGACCATATGCCCCGCCTGCTGGGCTATGTACATCAGGTGGCCAGCCGCTACGAGTGTTTTAACGGTTTGCTGCGCCTGCTGAACCGCCTGGAAGGTCGCCAAACTGTTTTGGGCATGACGGTCTGATGCGCGCCATGATTCTGGCGGCCGGTCGAGGTGAGCGCATGCGCCCCTTGACCGACACCTGCCCCAAACCCCTGATTCCAGCAGGTGGTCGGCCTCTCATCGTCTGGCACTTGCGCGCGCTGGCCAAAGCCGGCTTTCAAGAAGTCATCATCAACCACGCCTGGCTGGGCGAGCAGATTGAATCCACTCTGGGTGATGGCAGCCAATGGGGCCTGCGCCTGAGCTACTCGCCTGAATCATCTGCCCTGGAAACTGCCGGTGGCATTGCCAAGGCAATGGATTTTTTCCAGGGCCAGCCTTTCCTGTTAATGAATGGCGATATCTGGTCCGACTGGGACCCTGCCCAAGCCTTTGCCATGGCCGAACGTTTGCAAGCTGGCCCGGAGCAGGCCTGGTTGATCCTGACCCCCAACCCGCCCCACCACCCCGAAGGCGACTTTGGCATGCAAGAAGGACAATTGCACCTATGTGCCAAAACCCTTGCGGGTGCCCGCAGCGCCACCTTGAGCGGCATAGGGGTCTACAAACCCGAACTCTTTGCCCATCTGCCCAAAGATCAGCCTGCCAAAGCCGCCCCCCTGCTGCATGCCGCCATCGAGCGCCGGCAGGTGCTGGGCAGTCTGCATGAAGGTTTCTGGATGGATGTCGGTACCCCCGAACGATTAGCCCAGTTAAACCAACACTTGGAATCGTTAGCACCCTCACAGTAAACTGATATTTTCCAGGCTAGCTGGCAGACGTTTCCAAGCACAACAAAGGGCAACAAAGCCAGCCATCCCGCCTCCGTAGCCCCAATGACGTCTATGCTAATGGGTTTTGTAATCGGGACTTGATTTGCTTTGAGTCCCTTGTCTGACAGGAACGTCTGTTCTCATGCTTGGTTCCTCCAAACGCACCGTATTCAAACCCACCGCCTACGGCTCCAGCCGTCGAAAACGCCGTATTCCACGCTGGTTTGTCCTGCTTTTGACAGGTATTGCCCTAGGTGCTGGTGGCCTGCTGTTCTTGCAAAAAAGTTATGGCCCTACGCGCCTGACCGTGGAGCAGTCGGAACAACTGCACTATGACCTCAACAGCGCCAATGCTGACAAGCAACGTCTGCAAGCTCAGTTGAACCAGACCAGTCGCGATCTTGAAGATGTCAGCCAGAAGGAAGACAAGCTGGGCAAACAGACCAGCGATCTGCAGGCCATGGTCACCAAGCTGGAAAAGGATATCGCGCTATTTGCCGATGCCATGCCTCCTGACCCGCGCGGCACCTCCCCTGGCATTCGCGCTGCCGAGTTCTCGGTTACGGACGGCCAACTGAACCACTTTGTGCTGCTAATGCAGGACAAGGGCAAGGACGCCGAATTCACCGGCACCATGGAGTTGGTTGCTGCTGGCCGCTACAGCAATGGTCGCAGCGGCAATGTGGACCTGCCCAGCCAGCCTGTCAGCGTAGGCCGTTACGCCTACATCAATGGCTCCGCAGAGCTGCCCGCCGGCTTTACGCCCCGTCAGGTCACGATCCGCATCAAGCCGGATGGCGCGAACCGCGTCGTTGCCACGCGCACCATCTACGTGACGCCCTCCCGATAAGCGCTGACCTGTCACGCACAGGCTGATAGTCACAAGAAAGCCCTTCAGGCCCTTGGCTTCATCGCCAAAATCCTGAAGGGCTTTTTTTAGCCGACGATCCAGCCAGACTCTTAAGCCACGTGCTGCAAAAAGTCTTTCAAACGTTGGCTAGGTGGATTGCTCAGCAACTCCGCAGGTGGGCCATCGTGTGCCACCCTGCCCTGATCAATAAAGATCAGACGGCTACCCACACGACGCGCAAAATCCATCTCGTGTGTCACCACCACCATGGTCATGCCCTCCTCAGCCAGCAACTGCATGACCTTGAGCACTTCCTGACGCAGTTCCGGGTCCAGTGCGGAGGTAGGCTCATCAAACAGCATCAGCTTGGGTTTGATCGCCAAGGCACGAGCAATGGCGACCCGCTGCTGCTGGCCACCGGACAGCTCGTTAGGATAATGATTCATACGCTCGGCCAGGCCGACCTTGGCCAGCAACTCCGTCGCTTCCTCACGCGCCTGAGAGCGGCTGGTGCCACGCGTATGGATAGGCCCGAACATGACGTTTTCCAAAGCGCTCATCTGTGGAAACAGATTGAACTGCTGGAACACCATCCCTGCTTCCCGGCGCAAGTCGCGCACCTGAGCGGGCGTGCCATTGACGCTCAAACCATTGACCACGATATCGCCAGCCTGAATGTCTTCCAGCTTGTTGATGCAGCGCAGGAAGGTGGATTTTCCCGACCCGGACGGGCCAACCACCACAACCACTTCGCCTTTATCAATATTCAGACTGATATCGTCGAGCACGATATTGTCGCCAAAGCGCTTGGTTACCTTCTTGAACTCGACAATACTCATACAATCCTCATGCGGTGTTCAATAAACTTCAGAGTCAGGGCAATCAGGCTGGTCAGGATCAGATAGATCACCGCCACCGCTCCCCAAATCTCCACCGAACGGAAGTTATTCGCAATAATTTCCTGGCCCTGACGGGTCAGCTCGGCAACCCCAATCACAATAAACAGCGAAGAATCCTTCAAGCTGATGATGCACTGATTACCCATGGCGGGAATCATGCGGCGAAACGCCACCGGTCCAATAATGTGGCGCAAGATCTTATGAAATGGCAGGCCCATGGCTTCTCCGGCCTCTTTCAGGCCCTTGGGCACGGATTGCAAGGCACCACGCACAATCTCGGAAATATAGGCCCCGGAGTTGATCATCAAGGTGAAGATCGCTGCGGTCAGCCCGTCAATTCGGATACTGGCCAGCATGGGCAGCGCGAAGTAGATGAACATCACCTGCACCACGATAGGCGTGCCGCGGATGAACAGCACGTAAAGCTGGCACAGGAAAGAGAGTACATACAGCAGATAGCGTCTGAAAAAACCCAATAGCGACAGAGCGATCAGCGCCTGTATGGAGCTCCAGATCCAGGCTGGCACAAAGCTTAGCCAATTGCTCATCAGCCAGGACAGGCCCTTGAGCGCAAAGCCCAGTGCAAACATGCCCAACACGAACAAGGCGGCTCGGCGCCAGGTGACCGGTACCCGAATATAGGTGGTAATCACCCCGGTCAGAAAACCCAATATAGCGCCACCCACCAACCCCAAAAGGGTAATGAGCAGCGTCATTTTTGTACCTTCCAGAAGGCTGGGTAAAGCCCCCCAGATAGCGTCCCATTCAAAAGTCACAGTGCTACCTTTGTCTTTGAATAAACGCCCACAACAGAGCGTCAAAAAATAAAAGCGGTGATCCCGTTACGACACGCGATCACCGCTTGGCATGCGCTTGGCTTTACGCCTGTTTATTCAGGCTGCTTGCCAAACCATTTCTGGTAGATTTTGTCGTAGGTGCCATCAGCACGAATATCTTTCAAAGCCTGGTTCACGACCGGAACCAGTTCGCTGTCCTTGGGAAAGGCAATACCGTAGAAGTCACCACTTTTCACGGCACCAGTGACCTTCACACGATCCTTACCGCCAGTCTGGGCGTAGTACTGCACGTTAGGCGTATCGTGCACCACCGCGTCCACACGGCCTGTTGCCAGCTCCAGGAAGGCATTGTCGATATTGGGGAACAGCTTGAGCTTGGCAGTAGGTACCGAGCGCTGCATGAAGTCCACCGTGGCGGTACCGATCTTCACCGCCACAGTCTTGCCTTCCAGATCGGAGGCAGTCTTGATGGCCGAGTTATCGGTGTTGACCAGAATGGCCAGACCGCTTTCGTAGTAAGGATCGGAGAAATCGATCACTTGCTTGCGGTCATCACGAATGGTGATCCCGGCCAGCGCAGCATCCAGATTGCGAGTTTGCAGGCCCGGAATAATACCGTTGAAGTCCATAGGCTGGAAGCGGTAATTCAGATTGGCCTTCTTGGCGACCGCATCCCACAGGTCGATGTCAAAACCGGTGTATTTACCGTTTTGCTTGAACTCAAAAGGCACAAACGCCGTATCGGTTGCGACCACCAGCTCTTTGCCTTGTTGTGCCAGAGCCTGCCCAGCGGGCAAAGCCAAAGCCAAGGCCAAACCGGCCATCAGGGTTTTCATTTTCTTATTGAACATCCGTTACTCCTCTGTAGGGACTGACCCAAAACCAGCCAGTTCGATGTTTTACCCAAGTCAGCGCAGGCTCATGACCTGCCCCAGCGTTGATCTATCCTACCCGAAGCAGCACAACTGTTTGTATTTAATAGTTTTAAAAAAAGAAAAACCTCGGGAAATCCCGAGGTTTTTTCATACAGCGAGTCGTATCAACACTCAAATTCAGAACGCAGGAACAATAGAACCTTTGTACTTGTCAGCGATGAATTTCTTCACGTCTTCGCTATGCAGAGCCTGGATCAGCTTGGCCACGCGTGGGTCATCCTTGGACTTGGCAGCTACAGCGATCAAGTTGGCGTAAGGGGAGTCTGCACCTTCGATAGCCAAAGCATCCTTGGTGGGGTTCAGACCGGCTTCCAGCGCGTAGTTGGTGTTGATCAGGGCGATATCCACATCAGCCAGAACGCGAGGCAAGGTAGCGGCTTCCAGCTCCTTGAACTTCAGCTTCTTGGGGTTCTGGTCCACATCACGCGAGGTTGCCAGAATGTTGGAGGGATCTTTCAGAGTCAGAACACCGGCTTTTTGCAGCAGCAACAAGGCACGGGCACCGTTGGAAGGATCGTTAGGGATCGCCACCAGCGCGCCTTCTTTCAGCTCATCCAGGCTCTTGATCTTGGTGGAGTAAGCACCGAAGGGCTCAACATGAACCACAGCCACCGACACCAGATCGGTTTTGTGTTCTTTGTTGAACGTATCCAGGTAAGGTTTGTGCTGGAAGAAGTTGGCATCGATATGGCCGTCAGCCACTTGCTGGTTAGGCTGCACATAATCGGTGAACACCTTGATATCCAGGTTCACACCTTCCTTGGCCAAAGCAGGCTTCACAAACTCCAGCAGCTCGGCATGCGGCACGGGGGTAGCAGCAACCGACAGGGTCTCGGCAGCTTGGGCCACGCTGGCCAGCAGAGCCGACACGGACAAGGCCAGAACGGGAACAAATTTCTTCAAAGACATGAGCGACTCCAGTTTCAGAAAGGCAAGACTATGACGATAGCTGCCAGGACTTATTTTCGGCTCAAGCGAGCCACCATGGCGTCTCCAAACACCTGCAGGAGTTGCACCAGCACCACCAGGATAGTCACGGTCACCACCATGACATCCGTTTGATATCGTTGATAACCAAAGCGCAAGGCCAGGTCACCCAGGCCACCACCGCCGATCACACCGGACATGGCCGAATACCCCACCAGGGCAATCGCGGTCACAATCAGGGCCGCCACAATGCCGGTCGTCGCCTCAGGCAGCAAAGCCAGCAAAACAGTCTGACGGGAGTTCGCTCCCATGGCACGGCAGGCCTCATTCACACCGGGGTCCAGTTCACGCAGGACGTTTTCCACCAAACGGGCAAAAAACGGCGCGGCGCTCAGGACCAAGGGTGGAATAGCGCCCTGCACCCCCAACGACGTACCAGCCAGAATGCGCGTCAAAGGAATAATGACGATCAGGAGAATCAGGAACGGCACGGACCGCAAAATATTCACGATCAGGGACAAGCTCTGGTAGATCCAGGCATTGTCCAGCATCTGCTTGCGGCTGGTCAGAAACAGCAGCACGCCTAATGGCAAACCAATAATTGCGGTAAAGCCCAGCGAAATACCCGTCATCAACAAGGTATCAATCGTGGCTTCACCAATCAGCGCCCAATCCAGGTTGCTAAAGTTCATGGTCGCAATACCTCAAATTGGACATTCAATTCAGTCAGCAAGGCATCCAGCCCTGCTTTAGCCTGCGCATCCCCTTGCACGGCCACGACCAGTTGTCCGTAGGGCTCGGTTTTGATGCGGCCAATGGCTCCCTGCAAGATGCTGACATTTAGCCCCAGCTGGCTGGTAATGCGGCTGATCAAAGGCTCCGTTGTCGCCACACCGCGCACGCTCAAGCGCATGACACTACCGGGCACACCTTCTGCCAAGGCATGCCAGTCGTCAGCGTTCACGCCGCTTTCACTGAGCAAGGACTGCGTAGTGGGATGATGCGGGTGCAGGAACACATCCAGCACTTCACCACACTCCACGATCTTGCCGGCATCAATCACGGCAACCCGATCACAGACAGAGCGAATCACGTCCATGCCGTGCGTAATCAGGACAATCGTCAGCCCCAGCTCCTGATTGATCTCGCGCAGCAAACGCAAGATCGACTGGGTGGTTTCCGGATCCAGCGCCGAGGTCGCTTCGTCGCACAGCAAAAGCTGCGGCCGATTGGCCAGGGCACGGGCAATACCGACGCGCTGCTGTTGTCCGCCCGATAACTGACGGGGATACTTATTGGCATGGTCCTTCAAGCCCACCAGCTCCAGCACTTCCAGAGCGCGAGCGTGACGTTGGGCGCGATCCACCCCTGCCAGGCGCAGAGGAAAACAGACATTATCCAGAACCGTGCGGGAATGGAGCAGATTGAAATGCTGGAACACCATACCCACGCCCTGTCGGAACGCGCGCAACTGCGCACCCGAAAAGCGTGTGATGTCCTGATCCTGTACCCAGACCTGACCTGAACTGGGTTGCTCAAGCAGATTGAGCATGCGGATCAGCGTACTTTTCCCAGCACCCGAGCGACCAATAATACCGAAGACCTCTCCTTGGTGAATCTGCAAGGAAACGTCGTTCAAAGCATGAACGGTCTTGCCTGCCAGGGAATAGGTTTTTGAGATGTGTTCAAGACGAATCAAGATGAACTCAGCCTAGTTAGTCAGTCGAGTTATAAAAGCCTGAGCTGTAAGCGAAATTTACCATAAAGCAAATTTGACTATGACCAGATAGATATAACCCAAGGAAATATTGAAACCATACTGAGGGCTGCACTGTATAGCAAGATTTCCGACCGGCCAATGCGCGGATGTGACCTTGGCTGTGCAAGGCAAGCGCCCAAAGAAAAAGGCCGCTAAGAGCGGCCTTGTTTCTACGTTTCAGTTTAGTGGTGGGTCGTGCGCGACTCGAACGCGCGACCAACGGATTAAAAGTCCGCTGCTCTACCGACTGAGCTAACGACCCCCTACTGAAAGATGAAATTATGGCCTGATTCGAAGGAGCCGTCAAGCACTAAATGCAAAATAATTGGGAAAAAGGCGTTTTTCTTTAAAAAACCTGAAAACAGCGTCTTGCTAAGGCCCCGCCCCTGCCCTTTTCCCTGTTTCAGAAACAAAATCGGAACATCTATCCAGGAGCATTTACTGCTGAAAATAGAAAATGCCTCCCGAGACTGAGGTCAGACCCCAATGCCGGGAGGCATTCAAAGACGATCAGGCTCGTCTAGCGCTTAACGGGCACGAGAAATACGAACCTCGGCACCACGGCGTTTGACCTCCAGCCCTTCGGACGGCAGGATCTTCAATCCTTCCAGACCCTTGATGTAGCTGGAACCCTGCATCTGCATGACGCGAATCTTGTTGCGCATCACAACCGGGCTATGCTCGGGCATGCCAAACATCCAGACCTCATCCAGCAAACGAGCCGAGTTGAACTCGGATGTATGCTTGACCACCGGTCCCAGACACAGCATATGGCCTTCGCGGCCAAAGACCGGCAAGCGGTCCAGACCCACAGTCATTTTCAGGATGGTGCCGCCTTCATAGCGCCAGCCCGTGCTCAGATCCCACCAGGCATCGCCTTCAGGCAGGTAGACCTCGATATCCTGGCCGGGCTGCAAGACAGGAGCCACCAGCAAGGCAGGACCCAACAAATACTGGGTATCCCACAAGCGAGCCTGGGCATCTGCCGGGAAGCTTTGAGCCATGGAGCGCTGTACCGGCAAGCCAGTACGCACGGCGTCTTCAATAATGCCCAATACATAAGGCACCAGACGGAAACGCCACTCCAGCCAATGAGCAACCTGAGCCTGGGTTTCTTCGTCAAACGCATCAGGACGCAAGGCAGGAATACCTTGCAGGCTGAAGTTTGCCGAGAAAACCGACATGGCCAACCAACGCAGATACAACTCTGGCGTCATTTCGCTAGTCGATGCAGCCGCATTGCCCCAGCCATGAATCTGGATAGGCACGCCGCTATTACCGGTAGCCAAGGCGGACTTCAAGGATTGCGTCAGACCTGCCCAGGTATTTTCCACCTGCGGGCCCAACTGCCAGGCAAAGCGCTGGGAAGATGGGCTCAGGTCGCGGCTGGCAACCACGCCTTCTTGCGGTGTCTTGTGACCGGCAACAGCATCAAACAGGGCCTGACGTGCCAGCACAGGGTAAATTGCACGCAACAGGGCGCCAGACTCGCCACCACGGCTGGTGATGGCATCCGGAATATCAAAACGGGCATTGCACAACACGGCACCCAGACCATCGTCGACCATCTGACGCTGGCGCTCGGTCCACATGCGGAACACGTCTTTGTGGGTCAGGTCCAGCAAACCGTAGTCGCGACCACCGCTTAGCTCATCGCCAGGGAAGACATAGGCGCAGCCGTCGTCATCATTGATAAGCAACCAACCGCGATCTTCCCACTCTTCGAACAAGCTGGTGCCCGCCAGTACGCAAGGACGAGTCCAGGCGGCCAGCTGCAACTGATCATTCTGCAAGGCAGAGAAAGCGTCGCGAGGGTCAGCCATGCGGGCGGCATCCCACTCCAGCGTAGGCTTGTCCTGCTGAAAATCGTAAGGCTCCGGTGGCGGCAAGACGGCCACATCCAGCGCAATGCCCTGCTCGCGGCACTGATTGGCCAGCTCACGCAAGGACGTTACATCCTGCGCCTGAGCGCCATCCAGCCACAAGCCCATAGGCGTGACACCGGGCTGACCAGCACGGCCCGTCAAGGCGGAGTACTGATTGATGATTTCGCTGGGATCACCCAGGAACAGGAAGAAATCCAGTTCGGCAGCGTGTACACGAGCGCGGTACGCATCCAGATCTTGCTGACCCAGATCATGTTCAACCCGCTCGAATGTATTGATGTATAAACCCCAGCCTTGGGTGCTCCAGAGCAAAGGCAGGCTGCGGTCGTCCGGGCGATCGGTGTCGACTGTTTCCTCGCGGCGGTCCAGCTCGCCCAGGGTTTCGCCCAAACCATACAGGGCATCTTCCTCGGCCAGGGCCAGAGCCAGCTGCCAGCAACTGTTGGGCTCTTGCTCGAGTGTCAATGGCTGATCGCCACTGCTCAAGAGCAGTTGCTCGCCACGCCGGACTTCAAAGCGCCACGGATTGGCCTGAATGTGCAGGGCAAGCTCGCCCTGCTCAATCCGCCAGCCCGAATCGGCTGCTTCCAGTTGAAATTCGCTGACCGCCTCATGGCGGGCCAGCAGCATATCGCCCAAAGCTTTGGCACGGGTACTGAGCTTTTCATTATCGAGCCGGGTAGCCGGCATACAGCGGAAACGAAAAACACCCGGCGCATGAGCTTCGATGCGCAGCGCAAAATCGGTTTCGACAAAAGCGAAATCGGCCTGGGCCGGTTTCGTCGTCAACAAACTCAGATGATTAAACAATTGTGTCACGTCGTCAGAGTGGAGCGAACGGCACGATGCTGATCGCAGGGTCACGCTCAAGATTACTTAACAAGGCCACTATTTTGACGTATTTGCGCTACAAAGGAAAATGTTGCTTCAAATTTCGCCGAAATAATTCGAAAAAAGGGCCTTAGCGAGGTATTAAGGCTTGCTCCAAACGCCGCTCCAAAGGAATGGGTTCCTCCAGACAATAAGCGGCAAACAAACTGGCTGCCAGCAGGCTCCAACTCAAACCACGTGAGCCGTAAGCCGCAGCCATAAACAAACCGGGCGGGCCCGGCACAAAACCCATCACGGGCAAATGATCACTTAAAGCACAGCGCCAACCGGCCCATCCTTGTTCGGGTGTTGCCACCGCCACAGCGGGATGAGCCAGCATGGCAGAAACTTTTTCTATATTTTGCTGATGACCCTGGCGGCTGACCTGGGCAGCCTCACCCCAACGTTCGTAGGTGCTACCAATGACTTGCCCCTGCGGGCCTACAGGCAGGATATAGCCCTGACCGCTTAAAGTCACTTCGCCACGAGTCAAAGCCTGTTCGGCAGGCAAGTATGTCACCTGCCCGGCCAGACGCTGCATGGCCGCCAGCCGTGGCAGGGGATGCTGGGCCAAGAACCCGTCGGGCAGCAAACTCAGGCTTTGGGCTGCCGCAGCTATCACTACACGATTGCTGCTTTCCAGGCACTCCCCCTGCCGATTGCAGACCTCCCACACTTCCGGCTCCGGGCCGGCTCGCAAGGACACCTGCTCTGGCAGACATTGAATCAAGGGGTGATCCAGCAGATGGGCAACCAGTGCACCGGGATTCACCACCATGCCTTGCGGAAAATACAGGCCACCGCCTTGCAGCGGCACCCCGGCCAAGGCCGAGCCCTGCCCACGATCCAGCCATTGCACCCAATCCTGGTCCAAGGCCAAACGCTCCAGCGCCTGCTGAATTTCGGCATCACTATTGCCCGCCTGGCCAAACACCAAGGTTCCGACTCGACGCGGGCGAGCCGCTTCCGGCAAGTCTTTCCAGCCCTGCCAGGCATGCAGAACAGCATTACGGCTCAAGCGGGCCAAGGGGGCATCATCCAGGGCGAACACGGGGGAGATGGCAGCCAGACGGTGACCTTGATGCGTCGCATCCAGGCCCTGGCTCAGTGCCGGATCACAAACCAGAACGGGCACACCTTTGCGGGCCAACTCCCAGGCACAGGCCGCCCCCGCCAAACCGGCACCAATCACTACCGCCCGCCCTTGCTGTGGTGGCAAATTGCTGCGTCGTCCCAGGTGGGGACGCAAGCGAGCGCGAATGGTGCACCACTTACCCCCGGCACCGGGGACTTTTTCCACTTCAAAACCTACCGAGGCCAGATCACGTCGCACCTGCCCGGCACAGCACCAGGAAGCCGCTGTCGCCCCCGGCGCAGCCAGACGCACCAGTTGCCCCAGGACCGACCGCGACCACATGGAAGGATTGCCACGGGGCGCAAAGCCATCCAGGTAAAACGCGTCCGCATGGCAGTGCAGCTCGCGCATCATGGTTTCGGCTTGCCCAAAGGCCAAGGTCAGTGTGACTTGTCCCCTATCCAGCTCCAGCCTGTGTATGCCCGGCACCAGTATGGGCCAGGCTGCCAGCAGTTCCTGGGCTTGGGTCTGCAACTCCTCGGGCAAGCGGGCGTACAGAATCGCCAAATCTGACTGGCGGAAAGGATGGGCCTCAACCGACACGAAATGCAGCCGCTGGCTGCGCTCCGGGTCCTGACGCCAGGCCTGCCAGGTAGCCAGAAAGCTGGCCCCCAGTCCAAAGCCGGTTTCACAAATCGTAAACTGGGATCGCCCCCGCCAACGCTCGGGCAGACCATTACCGTGCAGAAACACCCGTCGTGCCTGCCCCAAAGGGCCATCTGCCGGGTGATAGCTATCCTGATACACCGCGCTGACAGGCACGCCATGCTCATTGAATTCCAGAACGGCCGGGACCAGGGGCTCAAACGCAGAGGCAGCCATTAATTTTCCTGCCCATAACAACACTCACACACGCTCTAACCCCTTAAACTGGCCTTAATCAAACTGACACCAACAAACACGTACAATGAAAAGTCTCAGCTTCAGACTTTTCTTTTTTAAAACCGGATTGCCATGCCATTGTCACGTTTACCGCTCAGCGCCTGCCTGGACGCTGCTGTTACCGCAGCCCATGCCGCCGCCGCTATTTTACAAGCCTATGCGTCGGACCGTAGCTCTCTGGTGATCAGCAACAAAATGCACAACGATCTGGTGTCGCAAGCCGATCATGAAGCCGAGCAGGCCTGCATCAGCGTGCTGATGGAACGCACCCCGGACATTGATATCGTGGCCGAGGAAAGCGGCGGCGTGAATACAGGCCGTCCCACCTGGTATATCGACCCGCTGGATGGCACGACCAACTTCCTGCACGGCATTCCTCACTATGCCGTCTCAGTTGCCCTGATTGCCCCGGCCGGCACGCAAATGGATAACGGCGTTCTGGCCCAGGACACGCCGGTCATTGCCGTGGTCTACGACCCCAATCGCGAAGAGCTGTTTACCGCCATGTACGGTGTGGGCGCCTGGTTAAATGGCAGCCGTATTCAGACATCCTCATCGAAAAAACTGGCGGACTCGGTATTGGCCACAGGCTTTCCCTTCCGCGACTTCTCTTTTTCCGACCAATACATGCCCAGCCTGAACGCCTCCATTACAGGCAGCCGTGGTGTGCGCCGCATGGGTGCTGCCGCACTGGATCTGGCCTGGGTGGCTTGCGGTCGTTACGACGGTTACTGGGAAATGGGCCTGGCCCCTTGGGACGTTGCCGCTGGCACCTTGCTGGTGCGTGAAGCCAAGGGTGTGTGTCAGGACCTGTATCAGGAAGAGCCCTGGCCCGTCAGCGGTCACGTCTACGCAGGCAATGCCCACATTGCCGATGAGTTGCTGGGCATGGTGCGTCCGTCGCTGACACAGCGTCCGACCAAACCCAAGCCTTAACGCCTTATTCGGGGCCAGTTGCCAAACTTCCTGCTCCGATCTTCATCGCCCGATAAAAAAGCGAGCCATTTAAAACGGCTCGCTTTTTTCATACAGATCAGGTTGCAGGCCAGGTTTAGCAATTTGCTGAGTAATCGTCCCCCCAAACCGCCAAATCAAGCCTGCGCTTCAGGCTTGGCTTGCTCATCCCGCAGGACGCGGCGCAAGATCTTGCCCACATTGCTTTTGGGCAGTTCATCCCGGAACTCAATAATGCGGGGACGCTTGTACGCCGTCAGACGCTCTTTGCACCATTGCTTGATATCGGCTTCAGTCAAGGACGGATTACGTTTGACCACGAACAGCTTGATGCTTTCACCACTGTGCTCGCTGGGCACCCCCACCGCCGCCACTTCCAGCACATCGGGATGCGCCGCCACCACGTCTTCAATTTCGTTCGGATAGACGTTAAAGCCCGATACCAGAATCATGTCTTTCTTGCGATCCACCAGACGAATACGTCCCTGCTGATCCATGACACCGATATCACCTGTCTTCAAGAAACCATTAGGCGTAAAGACATTGGCGGTTTCCTCCGGCTGGTTCCAGTAAGCCGACATAACCTGCGGCCCTTTGACGGCCAGCTCGCCTTGTTCGCCCATGGCAACCGGTTGCCCCTGCTCGTCCAGCAAGAGCACATCGGTTGAAGGCAAGGGAAATCCAATCGTGCCACTGTAATCGCGTGAATCCGTCGAGTTCACCGCCACCACCGGGGAGGTTTCCGACAGACCATAGCCTTCAATCAAAGGGCAGCCCGTCACAGCCAGCCAACGCTCGGCCACGGCTTTTTGCAAGGCGGCACCGCCGGCCAGACACAGTTTGAGCTGCGCAAACGGCAAGGTACGGAATTTTTCGTGATTCGCCAGCGCATTGAACAAGGTATTCACCGCTGGAACGACTTCAGGCGGATTGCGTTTCCAGGCCTTGTAAACCGAATTGAGATCGCGCGGATTCATCACCAGCACCATATGCATACCTGCATACATAGCAAACAGACCGCAAACCGTCAGCGCGAAGATATGATAGAGCGGCAAGGCCACCATCATGGTGTAAGCCGGGCCTTTAAAGTCACCCAAAGCGGGAAAGCCCACGGCCTCCACCTGCAAGACGTTTGCCATCAAATTGCGCTGGCTAAGCATGGCGCCTTTAGGACGGCCCGTTGTGCCGCCCGTGTATTGCAACAGCGCCAGATCATCCGGTTTGGCGGGCTGACGGCTCAGGCTCAATTTGCTGCCCTGCTCCAGCACGGCCTCCAGACTGTGCGAACCCGGCAAGGAATAAGACGGCACCATGCGTTTCAAATAACGCACGGCGAAATTCACCACGCTGCCCTTGAGCCCCATCAGATCACCCACGGTACTCAACACCACGTGGGCAGGCTTCACATTGTCAGGAACTTGCTGCAGCACATGCGCAAAGGTTTCCAGAATCACAATGACCTGGGCCTGGCTATCGGCCAGTTGGAACTCCAGTTCGCGTTCGGTGTATTGCGGGTTGGTATTGACGCCCACCATGCCCGCCCGCATGGTGCCCAGCAGGCAAATCAGGAAGGGCAAACCATTGGGCAGCATCAGCATCACACGGCTGTCACGCTCCAGACCCTGTGCCTGCAACCAAGCCGCGAAGGCATCCGCGCTACGGTCCAGATGTTCATAGGAAATGTCATGCCCCATAAAGGTCAGCGCAGTCCTGTCCTTATGCTTTTTCATGGCGGCATCCAGACAATCGATCAAAGTCTGCTCGGCGCCTAACTGAATCTCATGGGGCACGGAGGCCGGATAATGCTCGAGCCAAGGTTTTTGCTGAGTATCCAAGGGCTTGTCACCTAATACGTGTTTATTTATGGTTAACTCTACTCTACTTTATTGTTCAAACCCAAGGACAAGCCCGCATCATGAAGCTGTTTGAACCCATTTCCGCCTGGTCGCATGAAATTGCGGCTATCCGGCGCGATCTCCACACCTACCCCGAACTGGCTTTCGAGGAAACCCGGACGGCCGATCAAGTCGCATCCTGGCTGGAGAAATGGGATATTCCGGTACATCGTGGCCTGGGCGTGACAGGCGTTGTCGGTATCCTTAAGGGTACAGGCGGCGAAGGTCCATCCGTGGGGCTGCGCGCCGATATGGACGCCCTGCCCATGCAGGAGCTGAACGAGTTCGAACACAAAAGCCGTCACGACGGCAAGATGCATGCCTGTGGACACGATGGACATACCGCCATGCTGCTGGGTGCAGCGCGCTACCTGTCCGAGCACCGTGATTTTGCGGGCACCATCTATCTGATTTTTCAGCCTGCCGAAGAAGGTTTTGGCGGCGCACGCGAAATGATCAAGGATGGCTTGTTCACGCTGTTCCCCATGCAAGCTGTTTTTGGCCTGCATAACTGGCCCGGCATGCCTGCCGGCACCTTCGGGGTTTTGCCAGGCGGCATGATGGCCTCCAGCAATACCTTTGAAATTCGCATTGAAGGCAAAGGCGCCCATGGAGGCATGCCCCATCTGGGCGTGGACCCCATCATGGCGGCCGTGCAACTGGCGCAAAGTCTGCAAACCATTGTCAGCCGCAATGTGGACCCCCTTGAACCCGTGGTGCTGAGCATTACCCAGATTCATGCCGGCTCTGCCGATAACGTTATTCCCAACGAAGCAGTCATGCGCGGCACGGTACGCACCTTCTCCACCGAAGCCCTGGACCTGGTCGAGACCCGCATGCGTGAACTGTGCGAGCAAAGCTGTGCCGCCCAGGGTTGCAAGGCCGAGTTCGACTTTGACCGCCGCTACCCTCCCACCATCAATAATCCCGAGCAAGCGGCCTTTTGCGCGCAAGTCATCCGGGAGCTGGTCGGCCCCGACAAGCTGCGTCAAGACATCCGCCCTTCCATGGGCGCCGAAGATTTCTCCTTCATGTTGCAAGAAGTCCCCGGCTGCTATGTCTGGCTAGGCAATGGCGATGGCGACCACCGCAGCCAGGGCCACGGCATGGGTCCGTGCATGCTGCACAACGGCAGCTACGACTTCAACGACGCCCTGATTCCTATTGGCGCCAGCTATTGGGCCAAATTGGCTCTGGACTGGCTGGCACAACACCGTTGATGCTTTAACAAATGTTTCATAGCGGGGCCAAAGCTTGCCGTTACAATGGCAGGTTCTATTGTTGACGGCGTGCGCTCCGCGCGACGGGCATCTGTCCCACCACCCTTTCTTCCTATACGGGAGTATTTGTGACTACTTCAAGCAACATCTCTTCGCTCCCGGACGGAGCCCCCACCCTG
Source organism: Alcaligenes sp. GCM10023179 (assembly GCF_042653705.1). NCBI lineage: Bacteria > Pseudomonadati > Pseudomonadota > Betaproteobacteria > Burkholderiales > Alcaligenaceae > Alcaligenes > Alcaligenes sp. GCM10023179. The sequence goes on from NZ_JBHSIQ010000002.1 coordinate 416,692, forward strand.
CGCGTCATGCCCATGCCCACAGACGCCAATATTCACGGTGACGTGTTTGGTGGCTGGATCATGTCCCAGGTGGACATTGCCGGAGCGATTCCTGCAACACGACGCGCCCAAGGCCGGGTTGCCACCATTTCCGTGAATGCCTTCACCTTCAAGCAGCCCGTGTTTGTGGGTGATTTGCTTAGTTTCTACACAGAAATCATCAAAACAGGCCGCACCTCCATTACGGTTTCGGTGGAAGTGTATGCAGAACGCAAACGCCTGCAACTTGAAACGGTCAAGGTAACGGAAGCCACGCTTACCTATGTGGCTACCGATGACGAGCGCCGCAGCCGCCCGCTGCCCCCTCTCTAAGTATTCGTGACAGGCAGGCCTATGCAGGAAAACCTGGTACCCCCTACTTCGCCCAGTGACACTCCCAAGCCGCGCCGTCTGGAGCCCGAGGATGCGCAGCAGGCACTGTATCGCCTGAAAAACATCCTCAAGCGCCAGGAAGTGGTGGAGTCGCTGGCCCAGCGCCAGTTCGAAGACGACGACCGCTCCAACCTGCTTGAGGGCTTGATCCATCGCCAGCATGAGAGCGAGATCAAGTCCATCCTGAACGATCTGCACCCAGCTGACATTGCCTTCATTCTGGAGTCCTTGCCCGAGCTGGAACGCCAGGCTATCTGGCAGTTGGTGGATGCCGAGCACGATGCAGATGTGCTACTGGAAGTAGCAGACTGGGCACGTGAATCGCTGATTCGCTCCATGGACGCTGCGGACCTGATCGCCGCCGCCGGCAATATGGATGCCGACGAAATTGCCGATCTGGTGCCTGATCTGCCGCCCGATGTGGTGGCCGCCGTGCAGCGCGGCCTGACAGACGAAGAGCGTGCGCAACTGATCGAAGCCATGGGCTACCCCGAAGACACCGTGGGCGCCATCATGGACTTTGACATGGTGCGCGTGCGCGAGGACGTCACCCTGGAAGTGGTCCTGCGTTACCTGCGTCGTTTGCAGGAACTGCCAGACCACACTGACCAGATTTTCGTGGTGGACCGGGCCGATAAACTACAAGGCACACTGTCCCTGACCCGCATGTTGGTCAGCGAGCCTGAAACCCTGGTGTCCTCTGTCATGTCCACCGATTATCTGACTCTGAATCCGCTGGATTCGGACTCGGATGCGGCCGGGGCTTTTGAGCGTTATGACCTGGTGTCTGCTCCTGTGGTGGACGATATTGGCCGCCTGATTGGCCGAGTCACCATTGACGAAGTAGTGGACGTGCTGCAAGAGGACTCGGAAGAACAGGCTCTGTCTCGTGCCGGTCTGCAAGAGGACGATATTTTCTCGCCCATCCGTACGGCTATCCGCAACCGGGCTCCCTGGCTGCTGATCAACCTCTGTACGGCGGCAACGGCTTCCTTCATTGCCTCGCGCTTTGAGGACACCGTCAGCCACATCGTGATCCTGGCTTTCCTGATGTCGATTGTGGCCGGTATTGGTGGCAACTCCGGCAACCAGACCATGACCATGATTATTCGTGCCATTGCCACCGGCCGAGTCACAGGTTCCAACGTCCTGCCATTGATCAAGCGCGAACTGCTGGTGACCTTTCTGGTTGGTGTCTGTGGCAGCGCGGTAACGGCATTCTTTGCCTGGTTTATCTCCGGCTCGATCGCCATTGCTGCCGTGATGATGGCCGCCATGATCGGCAATATGTTGATTGGCGCGGCGCTGGGCGTGATGATCCCGATTCTGCGTGATCGCTTTGGCAATGACCCGGCTGTGGGCTCCTCGGTATTGCTGACCTTTGCGACGGACTCGCTAGGTTTCTTGCTGTTCCTGGGACTGGCGACGGTGTTCTTGCTGTAAATCGCCTGCGGGTATGATTAAAAAAAACCGGCTTCTGGCCGGTTTTTTGATTTCTGCATCAAAAGGAGTAAATCGCCTCTTTTAATCTTTTGGCCCCAGGGAACCTGAAAATCCGAACACTGGAACACCTAAATATCGGGGCGTTGGCCCATTGATCCGTTGATCCGTTGATCCGTTGATCCGTTGATCCGTTGATCCGTTGACCCGTTGACCCGTTGACCCGTTGACCCGTTGACCCGTTGACCCGTTGACCCGTTGACCCGTTGACCCGTTGACCCGTTGACCCGTTGACCCGTTGACCCGTTGACCCGTTGACCCGTTGACCCGTTGACCCGTTGACCCGTTGACCCGTTGACCCGTTGACCCGTTGACCCGTTGACCCGTTGACCCGTTGACCCGTTGACCCGTTGACCCGTTGACCCGTTGACCCGTTGACCCGTTGACCCGTTGACCCGTTGACCCGTTGACCCGTTGACCCGTTGACCCGTTGACCCGTTGACCCGTTGACCCGTTGACCCGTTGACCCGTTGACCCGTTGACCCGTTGACCCGTTGACCCGTTGACCCGTTGACCCGTTGACCCGTTGACCCGTTGACCCGTTGACCCGTTGACCCGTTGACCCGTTGACCCGTTGACCCGTTGACCCGTTGACCCGTTGACCCGTTGACCCGTTGACCCGTTGACCCGTTGACCCGTTGACCCGTTGACCCGTTGACCCGTTGACCCGTTGACCCGTTGACCCGTTGGATTTCAGTATGTTTGCCTTATCTTGTTAAGCACAAGCTCTCTACCTTTTCCCGGGGAAAAACGTGGTAGCCAATCTCAGAAGTTGCTGCAAACTCAAACACGCGCACCAAACTGTCCTTCCAAACAACTAAGATCGTGAGGACGACAGTCGGGCCTCTTCCAAGAACACTTCCAGACTCTCCTGTGTCCCCACGGCCTGAGCTCTTTGCAAAGACTCGGTCTGCGCTGTGTGCTCAAAAAAATCCAGTACGCCATTGGTCACTCGCGGCGCAATGCCTGCCAGCTCCAGCTGACGACGCACTTGCAGAACCTCGTCTCGGCGGCGCACGCCGTGCACCAGATGGCTGCGCAGGCAGGACTCCATGAAGTCCTGCAAGCCCCGCTGATTCAAATCCTCCAGGACTTCATACAGCTCGGCCCGCAAACCCATGCGCTCGGCCAGCATCAAGTTTTCAATTCCCAAGGCCTCCAGCCCCTTGGTCATCAAACTGCGCAGCAGCTTCAAGCGCATTGCATCCCCCGCCTGTCCCGGCAAGATACGCACAGAAGCGCCCTGAGCCTGCCAAAACGCCGCAGCCCTGCCTGACCCTTGCCCTGCCGCCAACAAAGCCGTCTGAGCGCCTGTAGAGGGCACAGAGCCCATAATCGCCAGGTCAGCCAGCTCGATTCCGTGCTCTTGCGCCAAAACGTCCATGCTCTCCATGTCCTGGGGCTCGGCCGTACACAAATCCATGTACAGCGCTTTCACAGACAAATGCGGCATGACGGCCTTGGCCACTATGTATGCCTGTGTTCCCGTCACTGCCGACAACACGCCGTCAAGACTCCGCCAATCCGTATCCGCCTGCAAACACAGTTTCGCTCCCAATTGCTGCGCCAGTTCGCTGGCTGCGGCACTTTCCCGGCGCACCAGGATAAACGGCACCTGCACACCAGCCAACTTCAAGGCAGCACCATAAAAACGCGCGACTTCGCCCGCTCCGATCAGGGCAACACGATGTAATAAGGGAGATGTTGTCATAGAAAAACACACAGAAGAAACGATCAGCCGCAGCCGGTAGCACCAAGCTGCGTCCCGTAGCTTACAGGGAAAAACGGCCCTGCATGAGCGGGATATAACCATTCACAGATCAGTTCGCAGCAACAAAGCTGGCATCCAAGAAAAAACCCCATGCGCCAGGGGCGCATGGGGTTTGATCTCGCAGCCTGCAGGCTGGGCAGCTTGAGTCAGAATCAATTCAAGCGGCCATGGCACTGCTTGTATTTCTTGCCGCTGCCGCATGGGCAAGGATCGTTACGGCCCACGCGTGGCACTTCGCCCTTGGCCGCTTCGTCCAGACCGGGATCTTCACCGCTCAAGGCAGCATCGTAGTCCGAATGATGGAAACGGACATTGGAGTTGGCAGGAACCTCAACCGCGGCTTCCTCGACCTGCTCCGGAGTCTGAATACGCACGGTCATCAGCACTTTGACCACTTCATCACGCACACGGTCCAGCATGTCGGAGAACAGCTCGAAAGCTTCGCGCTTGTATTCCTGTTTGGGGTCTTTCTGGGCATAACCGCGCAGATGAATCCCCTGACGCAGGTGATCCAGGGCCTGCAAATGGCCACGCCATTGCGTATCAATGGACTGCAAGAGCACGGAACGCTCGAAATTGCCCCAGTTAGGCTGACCAACCAGATCAATCTTGGCTTGCAGCAGACGCTGGGATTCTTCGATAACGCGATCATGCAAGTCATCGTCGGTCAGATTGGACTCTTTCTCCAGCATTTCAGCCAAAGGCAGCTCAATCTGGAAGGTGCTCTGCAAAGCGGTGGTCAAGCCGGGAATATCCCATTGCTCTTCCATGGTGTCTTGCGGCACGTATTCACGGAACAGACGGCTAACGGCGGCTTCGCGCAGGCTGCTGATGGTGTCGGAAATATCAGCCGACTCCAGCACTTCATTACGCTGAGCATAGATCACCTTGCGCTGATCGTTGGCCACGTCGTCATACTGCAGCAGCTGTTTACGAATATCGAAGTTGCGGGCCTCGACCTTGCGCTGAGCGGATTCGATGGAACGAGTCACCATGCGGGCTTCGATAGGCTCGCCTTCAGGCAAACGCAGACGCTCCATGATGGCGCGCACACGATCACCGGCGAAGATGCGCATCAGCGAATCTTCCAGCGACAGGTAGAAACGCGAGGAACCTGGGTCACCCTGGCGACCGGCACGACCACGCAGCTGGTTGTCAATACGGCGGGATTCGTGACGCTCGGTACCAATAATGCGCAAACCACCAGCCTGTTTGACCTGCTGGTTCAGCGGTTCCCAAGCAGCACGAATAGCCTGGATCTTGGCTTCTTTTTGCTCGGCACTCAGGGACTCGTCTTCACGCACCTGAGAAATTGCACGTTCGATGCTGCCACCCAAGACAATGTCCGTACCACGACCGGCCATATTGGTGGCGATGGTCACGTGACCGGGCATACCAGCTTCAGCCACGATGTCGGCTTCACGGGCGTGTTGCTTGGCGTTCAGTACCTCGTGCTTGACGCCAGCGGCATTCAGGCGTGTGGAGATCAGCTCGGAGTTTTCAATGCTGGTGGTACCCACCAGTACAGGCTGACCACGTTCGTGGCAGTCCTGAATGTCTTTCAGAATGGCATTGAACTTCTCGTCATCGGTTTTGAAGACCTGGTCGTTCTGATCCTTACGGGCCAGCGGACGATTCGGTGGAATGATGACGGTTTCAAGACTATAGATTTCCTGGAACTCATAGGCTTCGGTATCGGCCGTACCCGTCATGCCCGACAGCTTGTCGTACATACGGAAGTAGTTCTGGAAAGTAATCGACGCCAGCGTCTGGTTTTCGTTCTGGATGCGAACGCCTTCCTTGGCTTCCACAGCCTGGTGCAAGCCATCCGACCAGCGGCGACCAGCCATCAAACGGCCGGTAAATTCGTCCACAATCACCACTTCGCCGTCCTGGACCACGTATTGCTGATCGCGGAAGAACAGGTTGTGGGCGCGCAGGGCGACCATCAGGTGGTGCATCAGGGAAATGTGGCGTGGCTCGTACAGCGACTCGCCTTCGGGAAGCAAACCGATTTCGGTCAGGATCTGCTCGGCACGTTCGTGACCGGCTTCGGAAATATGAACCTGCTGGCCCTTTTCATCGACCCAGAAGTCGCCTTCGGGCTCGGGCTCGTGTGGACGAGGCTCTTGCGTCATGCGGGTCAGCATGGGCGGGACCACGTTCATGCGCACGTACAGCTCGGTATTGTCTTCGGCCTGGCCGGAGATGATCAGCGGTGTACGGGCTTCGTCGATCAGGATGGAGTCAACTTCGTCGACAATCGCGTAGGACAAACCGCGCTGGCGGCGATCCTCGGCGCGGTATTCCATATTGTCACGCAGGTAGTCAAAACCAAATTCGTTGTTGGTACCGTAGGTAATGTCAGCCTGATAGGCAGCAATCTTCTCGGCATTGTCTTGCTGGGGAACTACGACGCCCACGCTCAGACCCAGGAAGTTGTACAGACGCCCCATCCAGTTCGCATCGCGTCGAGCCAGGTAATCGTTGACGGTCACCACGTGCACGCCTTTACCGGACAGTGCATTCAGGTACACGGCCAAGGTCGCAGTCAGGGTTTTACCCTCACCCGTACGCATTTCGGAAATCTTGCCGTTGTGCAAGGCAATGGCACCGAGCATCTGCACGTCAAAGTGGCGCATGCCAAATACACGGACACCCGCCTCGCGCACTACAGCAAAAGCCTCGGGCAGGAGCGAGTTAAGCGAGGCGCCATCCTGAACACGTTGGCGCAGCTCCTGCGTCTTGGCTGCCAAGGCCTCGTCACTCAGGCCCTGAATAGTAGGCTCAAGAGCATTAATCTGGGCGACCTGCTTACGGTACTGTTTGAGCAATCGGTCGTTACGACTGCCAATAAGCTTTTTCAGCAATGAAACCATTCTTGTGTCGTCAATGTAGGCGAGGCCGCAAGGGCTTGAATCTGTGCCTCGAGCCTATCTCTGGTTAAAAGGGATGCGCAAGCAAACAATCAGTTTAACGCACATGCTGCAAGACGGAACTACTTGTCCGAATCCAATTGCGCGACTTGCTGCTCTACGTACTCACGCGCCGGCAGAAAAAGCTTGGGATCCAGGGCATGTCCGGCCATGCGCACTTCAAAGTGCAGGTGTGAGCCTGTGGACTGCCCGGTAGATCCGACACGGGCGATCAACTGCCCTTTTTCTACTACGTCGCCTAATTTAACAACGATTGATGAGGCATGGGCGTATCGCGTGCTCATGCCATTGCCGTGATTGATTTCCACCAGCTTGCCGTAACCTGTCATATAGCGGGCTTCCGATACCACCCCACCGGATGCGGCATAGATAGGCGTCCCCTTGGGCGCTGGAAAGTCCAGGCCTTCGTGCAAGGCATGACGGCCCGAGATCGGGTGACGACGCCAGCCAAAGGAAGAAGCTACCTCGTCATAGTCCACCGGACGGTAATTGGGCAGACGGGCTTCGTTGCCGGTACGCTCGGTCAGCACGGAATCCAGCATCTGAAACCAGTCCTGTTGCTCGGACATCTGTTTGGCCAGATTATCCAGCTGCTCGCCCAGGCGGTCGGCGTTCCAGACCAGGTCGGCTCCATCCATGCTGTCCATGACGGCCAGATCCTGCACGGGCATGGCACCGGCCAGCTCCGGATCGGTGTACTCAATGCCGGCCGCCTTGGCCACGCGCTTGCTGACACCGTCCATCTCGATCAGTTTGGCCTGCAAACCGCCGACTTTTTCGGCCAGGCGGGTCACGTTGTCCTGCATGGCAGCGGCCTGGCTCTGGGCCATATCCGCGTCCAGCGACACGCCACCGCGTTCACCCCAGTGCGACTGCACCAGAGCTCCCGCCGCTGCGGAAACACCCAGCGATACCAAAGCCACCAGGGCGATCACCGTACGGCGCACCCCTTTGGCTTTGGCATCTAAGGACGTATAGTCTTTATGTTGATCCACTATCGTATAACCTCGAACATGACCTGGAAGCCCCCTTTTTCCTCATCCGCGCCAAAACGCAGTAGCGGGCAAAGCCACGCTTTGGGTTGGCTGGCCAGCGACCAGCAAGGTTCCCAGGTACTGGAAATGGCCCGGCAGCTGATGGCGGCGCAGACCCATGTAAGCAAAGCCTTGCCACCTGCTTTGGGCAAGGCTTGTAAAGTAGCCCGTATAGACAGACAGCAATTGACGCTGGCAGTTCCCAGCGCCGCACATGCGGCCAAGCTGCGTCAGCTGTTGCCCACTGTCACACGGCAGATGAATGCCGCTGGCTGGAACATTAGCGAGGCGCTGGTGCACGTGCAAGCCCATTTGTTTGCAGCTGTGACAGAAAAGCCCGCACGCCAGGTACAAGTCCTGGACGAACGGGCCTTGGAATCATTTGAAAAGCTGCATGACTCATTGCCGCAAGGTCCCTTGGCGCAAGCCATCGAACGCTTGTTGCGTCATCATCGCGGCTAAGCAAAGCACCAGGATCGGGCCCCTAAGCAAGTATCAAGCGAATTTCCACTCGCTGGAAAAAGCGTGGGGTGCACTGGCAGCCGACTCGAAAGTCACCAGCTCCCAACTATCCTGGGCGGCCAGCAAGGCACGCGCCAGCTGGTTATTCAAACCATGGCCGGATTTGCACGCCACATAGCGTGCAATCAGGGGGTGGCCAATCAGGTACAAGTCGCCAATAGCATCCAGAATCTTGTGCTTGACGAACTCGTCCTCGTAACGCAGACCGTCGCTGTTCAGGACACGGTACTCGTCCATGACAATGGCATTGTCCAAACTGCCGCCACGGGCCAGACCGGCCGCACGCAAAGCTTCCACTTCGCTGGCGAACCCGAAGGTGCGCGCACGTGAAATAGTCTTCACGTACGAGTCATGCGCAAAATCCACCTCGGCAAAATTGGCCGTTGCATCAATGGCCGGGTGGTGAAAATCGATAGAAAACTGAAGGGCAAAGCCTTCGTAGGGCTCCAGACGGGCCCACTTGATGTCCTGCCCCTCGCCTTCAGAGACTTCGATGGGTTTGAGGACACGCAAAAACTTCTTGGCGGCTTCCTGCTCCTGCAAGCCCGCCGAACGCAACAAATAAACGAATGTGCCGGCGCTGCCATCCATGATGGGCACTTCTTCAGCCGTCAGGTCCACGTGCAGATTATCAATGCCCAGGCCAGCGATGGCCGACATCAAATGCTCGACGGTTGAAACCCGAACATTATCCTTGATCAGCACCGAAGCCATACGCGTACCACCGACCTTGTCTGCCTGCGCGGGCAAATCCACGATTTCGGGCAGATCGATACGGTGAAACACAATACCCGTGTCAGGCGCAGCAGGGCGCAGTGTCAGTTCGACACGACGACCAGAGTGCAAGCCGACTCCTTTGGTACTGATGACATTCTTGATGGTGCGCTGACGAAGCATGGCTGTTCTTGTATTTGTAAAGTGTTGTTCGCAAAGACTATTGTAACCGTAATACGGGTTATCCACTATACGCTTTCTAAAAACATAAGCAATTGTCAAGCGTCAAACACCACGACACAACAAAGCACTTACGCCCCCTGAGCGCGAACGCCCAGGGGGAGTCGTGGGAGAAATCAAATTGGCGACTCGGGTAATCGCCGAACCTGATTTTTAATCAGCCTGCTTGCGCAAGAACGCCGGAATGTCGAAGTGATCCATACCGGCAGTCTCCAGTGCACGCACCTGAGCCGAAGCCTGGCTGCGTGGATTGCGGATGACGGCAGGCACGTCGGCGTTGGCGTAATCCGCACCGATGACAGGCATGTTGTCCGTACCTGTACGTAACACTTCTTCGTTGTTTTGTACCAACTGTGGGCGCGCTTGCTTGCGACCCAAGCCGGTAGCCACAACGGTCACGCGCAGGCTGTCGCCCATGGACTCATCGTAAGCGGTACCAAAGATAACGGTGGCGTCTTCTGCAGCGTAGCCACGGATGGTGTCCATGATTTCGCGCGTTTCGCGCATCTTCAGGGACGACGAAGAGGTGATGTTCACCAGCATGCCGCGGGCACCGTGCAGGTCCACACCTTCCAGCAATGGGCAAGCGATGGCACGCTCAGCCGCTTCACGAGCGCGGTTCGAGCCGGAAGCCACAGCGGTACCCATCATGGCCTGGCCTTGCTCGCCCATGATGGTTTTCACGTCTTCGAAGTCGACGTTCACGTTACCTTCAACATTGATGATCTCGGCAATACCCGCGCAGGCATTGTGCAAGACATCGTCAGCTGCCTTGAAGCAATCGGACTGTGTTGCGTCCTCATCCATCAAGTCGTACAGGTTTTCATTCAATACAACGATCAGGGAGTGAACGTGCTTGCTCAGCTCCTCGATCCCTTCTTCGGCCATGCGCAGACGGCGATTGCCTTCAAAGGAGAAAGGTTTGGTGACGACACCCACGGTCAAAATGCCCAATTCCTTGGCCACTTCAGCCACAACGGGGCTGGCACCCGTACCGGTGCCACCGCCCATACCGGCTGTAATAAACACCATGTTGGCGCCGTTCAAGGCTGCGCGAATTTCTTCGCGAGCGGTTTCAGCGGCTGCACGGCCTTGGTCAGGCTTGGCACCGGCGCCCAGGCCGCTGCGGCCCAGACGAATCTGGATAGGTGCATCGCTGCTGGCCAGCGCCTGCGAATCGGTATTGGCGCAAATGAAATCAACGCCCTGAACACCAGAGTTGATCATATGCGTCACAGCGTTACCGCCTGCGCCGCCCACGCCCACGACCTTGATGACCGTGCCGCTACCGCTGGTATCTAACATTTCAAAGTTCATCATGATTGACTCCCACTCAAACACTTAATTAGTCAAGTTTCTACGTACTTCCCCGATACAACTGAAATTTGGAATCAGCTCAAAACATCTGCCAACCAAGGGGTTCGCACCCGGTTTGAACTGCCTCCTGGACCGCCCTTTCAGGCTGCCCGACCTGAGCGTCTTGCAACGCCCTTAATTCATGAACCATTCCTTCATACGGGCCATCAGACCTTTGACGCTGCCTTTTTGCTGAGCCACCTTGCGGCCACGAGCGCTTTGCAGGCGTGCTTCGGTCAACAAGCCCATCACGGTCGAAAAGCGTGGGTTGCGCATGACATCAGCCAAGCTACCTTCATAGCTGGGCACAGCAATACGCACAGGTTTCAGGAACACGTCCTCGGCCAGCTCCACGATGCCCGGCAACATGGCCGTACCACCAGTCAACACCACGCCCGAGGACAGCAAGTCTTCGTAGCCCGATTCGCGCAGGCTTTGCTGCACAAAGGTAAAAAGCTCTTCCACACGCGGCTCGATCACAGCACCCAGGGCCTGGCGCTTGACCTGGCGGTTGGGACGATCACCCAGCCCGGGCACTTCAATCATTTCTTCCGGATGGGCCAGCGATTGCTTGGCCACACCAAAACGCAGCTTGATCTCTTCCGCATCCGGCGTAGGGGTGCGCAACATGGCGGCAATGTCGCTGGTGATCTGGTCGCCCGCGATCGGGATCACGTCGGTATGACGAATCGCACCGCCGGTGTAGATGGCGATATCGGTCGTACCGCCACCGATGTCCACCAGCACCACGCCCAGCTCTTTCTCGTCCGCCGTCAGGCAAGACAGGCTGGAGGCCAGAGGCTGCAAAATCAGGTCCTGTACTTCCAGGCCACAACGACGCACACACTTGACGATGTTCTGCGCCGCGCTGACGGCACCGGTCACAATGTGTACCCGCACTTCCAGACGCAGACCGCTCATGCCTATGGGTTCGCGAATATCTTCTTGCGAATCCACGATGAACTCCTGTGTCAGCACGTGCAGCACTTGCTGGTCGGTGGGGATGTTCACGGCCTTGGCCGTTTCAATCACGCGTGCCACATCGGTCGCCGTGACTTCCTTGTCTTTCACCGCCACCATGCCACTGGAGTTAAAGCTGGTGATGTGGCTGCCTGCAATTCCGGTGTAGACCTCACGGATCTTGCAATCGGCCATCAACTCCGCCTCTTCCAAAGCGCGCTGGATGGAATTGACTGTCGTCTCGATATTGACGACCACCCCTTTGCGCATGCCCTGGGATTCATGCTGTCCCAGACCAAGCACTTCAAACCGGCCTTCCGGCAGCACTTCGGCCACCACCGCAACCACTTTGCTGGTGCCGATGTCCAATGCAACGATCAGGTCTTTGATGTCACGAGTCATATGTTCTTTACTTCACAGGGGTAGATGAAACCGGAGCCAGCGTTATCGCAAAGCCATTCGGGTAACGTAAGTCGGCACTTTGCAAAGCACGGTCGCCAAGCCGTTGCATCAAGGCAGGCCAAGCCTGCACAAATCGTTCAACACGTACCGCAAAGGGCAATGCACCTTTACGACCGTGCGGGTCGGCAATATCAGCAGCCGGGTCACGCCCCAGGCTTAGCTGCATGCCGTTGGACAACACTACATCCCAGGCGTAGCGCGGGCTCAGCGTCACTTCACTGACCTGTACATCCAGCGGCCCAAACCAGCGTGCCAGCTCGGCATACCGTTGCACCACCAGACGCTCCGAATTCGGAGGACCGCTTAGCTGGGGTAAATCCACGTCATCAGGCACCACGGCTTTATTGGCCGAAAATGATTCACCCCAGGTGTTGATCATTTCGTCTTCGTTCCAATAGGCCAGCGGCTGCTGTTCTTCAATCCGTACCGACAAGCTATTGGGCCAAACGCGGCGGATCTGCGCGCGACGTACCCAAGGAGCCGTTTCAATCAGGGCGCGGGACTTGTCCAGATCTACTGTGAAGAAGTTGCCTTGCAGGCGACCGGCAATCGTGGCTTTCACCCCTTCAGGAGTCACATAGGCCAGACGCTCGCCTTGCGAGGACTCGATCTGAATGCGTTCGATATTGAAGTACGGACGACGCACAGCCCAAACCACAACACTGATCACCAATGCCGATACCGCTAGCAAAGCCAGCGTATTGGCGATCAGGTTGGTCAGACGTGCATCGGAAAACATGAGTCAGGCTCCCCGTTCTATAGGCTGCGAGCAATGGCCTGCACCTTGCAGCGCGCCGTTGCCAAAATGTTCACGCACAACTGGGCGTAGCTGGTGCCCTCTGCTTTGGCTGCCATGGGCACCAAAGAGTGGCTGGTCATGCCCGGAGAGGTATTCATCTCCAGCAGCCAGGGGCGGTTTTGCTCGTCCAGCATGAAATCGGCACGGCCCCAGCCCTCGCAGCCCAGTGCATTGAACGCACGGACGGACAGATCCTGGATATGTGCCGTCAATTCAGGCGACAGATCTGCAGGACAGAAGTACTGGGTTTCGTCCGAGTAATACTTGTGTTCAAAGTCGTAATTGCCTTGTGGGGCCACAATATCGATCACGGGCAAGGCACGTGCCTGGGCGCCCACGCCGATGATGGGTACAGTCAATTCGCGACCACGAATGAATTGCTCAGCCAGCACGACCGTGTCGTAATGCATGGCGGTTTCAAAGGCGGCAACAGCCTCCTCGGCGCGATCCACACGCACTACCCCCACGGTGGAACCTTCATGGGGCGGCTTCATGATCAGGGGCACGCCCAGACGTTCAACCGCAGCGGCAACCCGGCTGACATGATCCAGTTGCGCAAAACCGGGAGTGGGCAAACCCAGGTGCTGCCAGATGTGCTTGGTCATGATCTTGTCCATGGCCAGGCCGGAGGCCATCACACCGCTGCCGGTGTAAGGAATGCCCATCCACTCCAAAGCACCCTGCAAGGTGCCGTCTTCGCCGTAACGACCATGCAAAGCAATAAACACGCGGTCAAAACCGGCCTGAGCCAGTTCGGTCAGTCCTTTCTCGCCCATATCGAACAAATGCGCATCCACGCCCATGCTGCACAGCGCTTCATGCACGCCTGCGCCAGACATCAAGGACACTTCACGTTCGGCGGACTTGCCGCCGTACAACACGCCGACCCGACCAAAATCCGCTGTCATGCCATTTCTCCCAATTGAGCAGGGATCCGGCTGATGGACCCTGCACCCATTACCAACACCACATCGCCGTCACGGACAAAGTCCAGAACGGCTTGTGCCATATCGCTGATTTCGGCCACGAAAATGGGTTCGACCTTGCCGAGCACACGCACTGCGCGACTCAAGGCACGGCCATCGGCGGCCACAAGGGGAGCCTCACCGGCGGGATAGACCTCTCCAAGGAGGACCGCATCGGCCTGGCTAAGTACCTGCACGAAATCTTCAAAGCAATCACGGGTGCGTGTGTAGCGGTGCGGCTGGAATGCCAGCACGATGCGGCGATCAGGCCAAGCACCACGTGCGGCCGCCAAGGTAGCAGCCATTTCGACAGGATGGTGACCATAATCGTCAACAACGGTAAACGTGCCACCACCTTGCTCCTGGGAAACCGGGAAGTCACCCACCATGGAGAAGCGGCGCCCCACGCCGGTGAACTCTTTCAGGCCACGGGCTATGACCTCGTCACTGACACCCAGCTCAGTGGCAACCGCAATGGCAGCCAAGGCATTGAGTACATTGTGCTTTCCGGGCAGATTCAGGCACACGGACAGCAGGGGAAGATCGCCTGTGGCCCCTTTGCGCTGCACATCAAAACACATGGTGGTGCCACGGCTTTCGATGTTGATCGCGCGGACCTGGGCATCTGTATCAATGCCGTAAGTCGTGACAGGACGCGATACAAAAGGAATGATTTCGCGCACATTCGCATCGTCGTTGCACACGATGGCGCTACCGTAAAACGGCAGGCGGTGCGTGAAGTCGATGAAGGCGCTTTTCAGTCGGGCAACGTCATGACCATAGGTGTCCATATGGTCGACGTCGATATTGGTGATGATGGCCATCACCGGCAACAGGTTCAGGAAAGAAGCATCAGACTCATCCGCTTCCACCACGATGTAATCGCCCTGCCCCAAGCGGGCATTGGCACCGGCCGAATTCAGGCGACCACCGATCACAAAGGTCGGGTCCAGATCAGCCGCGCCCAGCAGGCTGGCTACCAGGCTGGTGGTGGTGGTCTTGCCGTGCGTACCAGCCACGGCAATGCCGCGCTTCAAGCGCATCAGCTCGGCCAGCATCAGGGCACGTGGCACCACCGGAATGCGGGCGGCACGCGCGGCCAGCACTTCGGGGTTGTCACCCGCAATGGCGGTGGAGGTGACGATAGCGCCCATGCCAGCGACGTTTTCGGCTTTATGGCCGATCACGATACGAGCACCCAGCTGCTCCAGGCGACGAGTTACCGCCGTTTCCTGAATATCCGAGCCACTGATGGCAAAGCCCAGGTTCAGCATGACTTCGGCAATGCCGCTCATGCCCGAGCCGCCAATCCCTACAAAATGAATATGTTGAATGCGGTGTTTCATCCCACCCTCCTTGCCGCCTGCTGACATGCTTCGGCAATCTGCTGCGTGGCATTCAACTGTGCATGTTCTTGCGCGTGGCTGGCCACACGACTTAATTCTTCACGGTTCAGTCCTTGCAACCACTGCGCAAGCCACTGAGCCGTCAACTCCGATTGTTTCTTGAGCCACGCACCCGAGCATTCGCTCAGGTAGCGGGCGTTGGCTGTCTGGTGATCGTCAATCGCGTGTGGCAGCGGCACGAACAGAGCTGCTACGCCGATTGCAGCCACTTCAGCTACCGTCATGGCACCGGCGCGACAAATCAGCACATCGGCCTCTTTCATGGCCTGCGCCATATCGCCAATAAAGGCCTTGCAGTCGGCCTGCACCTGATTGTCTGCGTAGCTTTGCTGCAAGCTTTCCAGATGCTGCTGGCCGGACTGATGGGTTAGATGCGGACGCTGATCGGCAGGGATCAGCGCCATGGCCTCAGGCACCACTTTGTTCAGCGCGGCGGCCCCCAGGCTGCCCCCCACCACCAGAATGCGTAGCGGTCCGCTGCGTTTGGCATAACGCTCGGCAGCCGGACCTTGGCCTACGAAGGCATCGCGCACCGGGTTGCCCACAGTTACTGCACCAGGCAAGGCACCGGGGAAGCCGGTCAACACACTGGTCGCCATTTTGGCCAGGTAGCGATTCGCCGTACCGGCCACCGCATTTTGCTCGTGCACTACCAGCGGGCGGCGCGACACAAAAGACATCAGGCCACCGGGGAAAGCCACGTAGCCGCCCATACCCAGTACCACATCCGGCTTGGCTTCCTGCAGGCAGCGATGCGCCTGCCAGCAGGCACGGATCAAAGTAAAGGGTAAAGAGAGCAATGCCTTCACGCCTTTGCCTCGTAGTCCGGAAAATCGCAGAGGCAGCATTTTAATCCCATGCTGTGGGACCAAGCTACCTTCCATGCGCTCGGGATGACCCAGCCACAACACTTGCCAGCCGCGTTGCTGCATGGCTTCAGCCACGGCCAGCCCGGGCATGATGTGCCCGCCTGTACCGCCTGCCATGATCAGGATGGTTGGAGTGCTCATGTGCGCTTACCTCGCATCATTTGCCGATTCTCAAAATCCACCCGCAGCAACAAGGCAAAAGCCACCAGATTCATCACAATGCCCGAACCACCGTAACTGACCAAAGGCAAGGTCAGACCCTTGGTAGGCAACAAACCCAGCACCACACCTATATTGATAAAAGCCTGCACGCCGAACCACAGCGCCACACCTTGAGCGACGACACCGCTGAACAAGCGATCCATGGCGCAGGCCTGACGACCAATATTGAAGCTGCGCCATACGACAAAGCCAAAGGTCAGGATCAGGGCGGCCACGCCAACAAAGCCCAGCTCTTCACCAATTACCGCGACGATGAAGTCGGTGTGGGCTTCAGGCAGGTAATGCAGTTTTTCCACGCTGGAACCCAGACCCACGCCAAACCATTCGCCTCGGCCCAAAGCAATCAGCGAGTGCGACAACTGATAGGCACTGCCATAAGCATTGTCAGGATTCCAGGGGTCCAGATACACGAACAAACGTTCACGACGCCACGGTGAGAGCCAGATCAGCAAAAGGAAGCTGCTGACCATAATGCCCAGCAAGGCAGAGAACAACTTGCCGTTAATTCCGCCAATGAACAAAATGCCCACCGCAATGGCCACAATGACCATGAAGGCGCCCAAGTCAGGCTCCATCAACAGCAACACACCAACCAGACCCAGGGCCACCGCCATAGGCAGGAAACCCCGAATAAAGGTATGCAGATGCTGCTGCTTGCGCACGGTGTAATCAGCGGCATACAGAACCATGGCTACTTTCATCAGCTCCGAAGGCTGGAAGTTGATGATGCCCAAAGGCAACCAGCGACGTGCACCGTTTACTTCACGGCCAATGCCGGGAACCAGCACCACCAGCAGCAAGAAAATAGCCAGAGCAAACAGAGGCACGGCCAACTTCTGCCACACACGCAGCGGCACGGTTGCGGTAAACATGGCCAGCACCACACCCACCACAATGAACAAGGCGTGGCGAATTACAAAGTAGTAACGACCGTAGCTTTCATAGCGCGGTCCGTCTGCCAAAGCGATCGAGGCCGAATACACCATCAGCAAACCAAACAGGGTCAGCATCAGTGTGGCGGCCAGCAAGGGGCGATCAAACGCAGGCAATGCCGTGCGTCCGGGACGTACGGCATTGACACCCGAGGTCAGCTCAGCAAACAGACTCATGCCGGCTCTCCTCTATCCAGTGCCATCTCGGTCACGGCGGCGACAAAACACATGCCGCGATGGTGATAGCTTTTGAACATATCCATGCTGGCGCAGGCCGGAGACAGCAAGACCACATCGCCCGAACGCGCCTGCTCGGCAGCAGCTTGCACAGCGGCTTCCAGACCCTCGCAGAAACGATGACGGACATCATGAGCGTCCAGAACAGAGGCAATCAGCTTGGCGTCCTGCCCAATCAAAAACACTTCGGCCACATTCGAGGCAGCCGCAACGGCCAGCGGCTCAAAATCCTGGCCTTTGCCCAAACCACCGGCAATCAGCCAGACACGCTGATCAAACCCGCGCAAGGCGGCAACAGTCGCGCCGACATTAGTACCTTTGCTGTCATCCAGATATTGAACACCGTCCATCACACGCACCAGTTCGACACGGTGCGGCTCCCCTTGATAGGTGCGCAGACCATTGAGCAACTCAGCCCAACCCAGACCAAGACAACGAGCCAGCAACAAGGCTGCTTGGGCATTCAAGGCGTTGTGACGCCCCTTGATCTGCAAAGCCTCAACCGGCATCAAGCGTTTCAAGCCACCTTTACCGCGCACGGCAGGCTCAGCCGGTGCATTACGTTTTTTCAGGCCTGTGGCCGGCAGTTCAAAATCGGTAGGCTCATTGGCCACCAACCACTGCATGCCGCCATCCGTCAGCAAGCCCATATCGCCCAGCAAAGCGGGCTGGTCCAAACCGAAGCTGCGCACCGACTCTTGGCTGGCATCGGGAATCATGGCCATAACGGCTGGATCATCACGATTGACCAAGGCCACATCACACATGCTGTACATGCGCTGCTTGGACTCGACGTAAGCGTCCATACCGCCGTGCCAGTCCAGATGATCCTGCGAAATATTCAGTACAACGCCAGCATCCGCCTGCAAGCTAAAAGTGCTATCCAGCTGGAAGCTGGACAACTCCAGCACCCAGACCTGCGGCAAGGCATTGTTTTCCAGAGCGTCGCACAGGGCGGTCAGCGCAGCAGGGCTGATATTGCCCACCGCCAGTGCAGAAACACCTGCCTGCTCCAGCAAGTGGCGCGTCATGGCCGTGACGGTAGTCTTGCCATTGGTGCCGGTAATGGCCACCACACGGCTTTCATGGCCTTGATCAGCCAGATCTTTCAAGGCACGGGCAAATAGCTCGATCTCGCCAATGACTTCGATTCCACGATCTCGTGCCTGGCTTAAAAATGCGGCCAGAGCAGGATCCAGGGGCGACAAGCCGGGGCTGATCACCAGGGTATGCACGTCGTTCAGGCTATCGGCCTGCAGGGCGTTTTGCCCCAGACGCGTATCCAGAGCCGAGCTGCTCAGGGCCTGAAGCTTGTCCAGACCCTGTACGTTTTCACGCGTATCCGCCAAACGAATGCTGGCCCCCTGGGCCAAAGACCAGCGAGCCGCAGCAAAGCCTGTCTCGCCTAACCCCAGGATAAGCATGAGACCGTCTTTACGGATCGAAGGAAAACTCAACGCATTCATCGCAATTTCAATGTAGACAGACCGACCATGACCAGCATCATGGTGATGATCCAGAAGCGAACCACCACCTGTGTTTCTTTCCAGCCGCCAACTTCAAAATGATGGTGCAGCGGCGCCATACGGAACATTCGTCTGCCCTGCCCGTAGCGTTTCTTGGTGTACTTGAACCAGGTCACCTGCAGCATCACCGACAAGGTTTCCACCACAAACACGCCACCCATAATGAACAGCACGATTTCCTGGCGAACGATCACCGCGATCGTGCCCAGCGCACCGCCCAGGGCCAGCGCACCCACATCACCCATGAACACTTGAGCGGGATAGGCGTTGAACCACAAAAAGGCCAGACCCGCACCGGCAATGGCTGCACAGATCACCATCAACTCGCCCGCGCCGGGGATATAGGGGAACAAGAGATATTTGGAGTAGTCGACCCGGCCAACCACGTAGGCAAAAATGCCCAGGGCAGCGCCCACCAGCACGGTAGGCATGATGGCCAGACCGTCCAGGCCGTCCGTCAGGTTGACGGCGTTGCTGGAGCCAACAATCACTGCCCAGGTCAGTACCACAAAGCCCAGCACCCCCAGCGGGTAGCTGACGGACTTGAAGAACGGCACAATCAGGTCAGCCTGCGTAGGCAGGGGCATGGTGAAGCCGCTCAAGACCCACTCTTTGAACAAGGGCCACAGCTCAGTATTGGCAGGCACCGAAACGGCAAAGCTCAGGTACACGGCCGCAACGATACCGATCAAGGCTTGCCAGAAAAATTTCTGACGCGAGGACATGCCTTCGGGGTCACGATTGACGACTTTCTTGTAGTCGTCTGCCCAACCAATCCAGCCAAAACCAAAAGTCACCAGCAGAACAACCCACACAAAACGGTTGGTCCAGTCTGCCCACAACAAGGTACTGATACCGATAGAAATCAGGATCAGGACACCGCCCATGGTGGGCGTGCCGTTCTTTTGCAAATGCGATTCCGGACCGTAAGCGCGGACAGCCTGACCAATCTTCAGTTCGGTCAGCTTGCGAATCACCCAGGGTCCTGCCAACAAGCCAATTGCCAGCGCGGTGGCGCTGGCCAAAATAGCACGCAGGGTGATGTACTCAAACACCCCAAAGGCGCGAATATGATCGTCCGATAGCCAACGTGCCAGTTCAAGAAGCATGAGTGGCCCCTTCATTATGGGAGAAGTGGTTTTCCAGGGCGGCAACCACACGCTCCATACGGGCGCTGCGCGAACCCTTGATCAACACATGGGATGGCTCCAGGGCCAGCAGATAAGCCACCATGTCTTCCAAAGTCTCGAATTGATGCGCACGCGCACCAAAAGCCTGGGCAGCATGGCTGGCATCGCCACCCAAGGTCAGCAATTCATCCATGCCACGCTCTTTGGCGTAGGCACCCACTTCAGCATGCAATTCGGAGCTGTTATCACCGATCTCGGCCATATTGCCCAGCACCAGCACCTTGCGGCCTTTCAGCTGTGCCAGCACATCAATGGCAGCACGTACCGAATCCGGGTTGGCGTTGTAGGTGTCGTCAATCAACTGGTAACCGGAAGACAGTTGCTTGGGCTGCATACGGCCCGTGACAGGACGGAAGCTTTCCAGACCCTGCACAATCGCGCTCAACGGCGCACCGGCGGCATGAGCGCAAGCAGCAGCGGCCAAGGCATTGCGCAGGTTGTGGATACCGGGGCTGTTCAAGGTCAGGGCAGCAGACTGGCCTGCCACATGCAACACAAAACGGGTTTGAGCTGGCTCGACAAACATATCGGCCGCAAAGACCGTTTCCTGACCGCTCAGGCCAAAACGCAATACGGGACGCTGACCAGCCTGCTCAGCCCACATGGCGCTGAAGGCATCATCATCAGGAATCACCAGCGCACCATCTTGTGGCAGCGCGTCAATCACGGCACCGTTTTCACGAGCCACTGCTTCCACACTGTGCATGAACTCCTGGTGTTCACGCTGTGCGTTATTGATCAGGGCAATCGTGGGGCGAGCCATGGACGCCAGCACGGCAATCTCACCGGGGTGGTTCATGCCCATTTCCAGAACGGCGGCTTTGTGCTCGGAGCTCAAACGCAGGATGGACAGGGGTACGCCCAGATCGTTGTTCAAATTACCGCGAGTTGCCAAGCTTTCTGCTTCGCCCAACCAGGCGCGCAAGATCGCGGCAATCATTTCCTTGGTCGTGGTCTTGCCATTGCTGCCGGTCACGCCGATGACAGGGATGTCAAAGCGCGAGCGCCACTCGGTCGCCAAGGTCATCAGCGCACGACGCGTATCGCCCAGCACAATTTGTGGCAGTTCGACGTCGGCATCACGCTGAGCCACGAGGGCCGCCACAGCGCCCTGCTCTTTCGCTTTTTCCAGATAGCGATGACCATCGAACTGCTCGCCGCTCAGGGCCAGGAACACATCACCTTTGCTCAGGCTGCGGGAATCGGTGCTCAAACGCACGCCACGCAACCACAGCAAGGCGGCTTTGGCCCAGTCGGAATCGTCAAACACAGAGCGCTCGCCCTGCACTTCCTGGTAGGTTTCGTGGCCCTTACCGGCCAGCAAAACAATATCTTCAGGGCTGGCAGCCCAGATCGAAGACAGGATGGCGCGAGCCCGATCCATTTGCACGGCCGGCGCCTCAGGCATACCAGCCACGATCTGACGAATGATTTCGGCAGGATCTTCAAAACGCGGGTTGTCGGTCGTGACCAGAACGCTGTCAGCCAGACGAGCCGCCACTTCACCCATAATGGGGCGCTTGGCCGTGTCGCGGTTACCGCCGCAACCAAATACGCAAATCAGCTTGCCGCCACGTACGCTGGCCACTTCACGCAAGGCTTGCAGGGCGCGTTCCAGTGCATCGGCAGTATGAGCGTAATCCACCACGACCAAAGGCAAGGGCTGACGACCTGCGGTGCTCTTGGGCGTCACAATTTGCAAACGACCAGGCACGGACTCCAGCTTGTCCATGATGCGGGCGATCTTGGACACAGGCCAACCCACTTCTTGCAGTACACCCGCCACCAACAGAAGGTTGGCCACGTTATGCTCGCCCAGCAAGTGGGTCAAAATTTGTGCGGTGCCGTGAGCGGTCACCAGATTGAATACCTGGCCGTCGGCACCGGTATGCACGTCCTGAGCCAGCAAATCTACCTCGGGCTGGCTCATGGAGTAGGAAATCACACGGGCGGCCAGACCGGCCTGCATCAATTCACGGCCCGTTTCATCGTCAGCGTTCACGACGGCGCTACGCAGACCAGGCCAACTGAACAGGCGCAGCTTGGCCTGTTTGTACTCTTCCATGCTGTGGTGATAGTCCAGATGGTCATGCGTCAGATTGGTGAACCCGGCAATATCAATACGGACACCATCCAGACGGCCTTGCTCCAGACCAATGGACGAGGCTTCCAGGGCCACGGCATTGCCGCCTTGGGCGCGAATAGCAGCCAGGCTACGGTGTACGGTCAGCACGTCCGGCGTGGTCAGGACGCCACCCAGATTGGAGCCATCGGGCAAGGTCACGCCCAGCGTACCGATCGTGCCGCAAGGCACTTGGGAATGATTCAAGGCCGACGCCACCCACTGCACGGTGGACGTCTTGCCATTGGTGCCGGTCACCGCCACGACAGTCATGGCCTCGGAAGGACGGCCCCACCATTCGTGGGCCACTTCACCCAGCAAGGCACCCAGATTGGGAACCTGCAAAACAGGCACACCGGGATCAACTGTTTGATCGCCCCGCTCGCGCACAATGGCCACTGCACCTTGCTGCACAGCCTGAACTTCGTACTCACGACCATCACCCTGATGGCCGCGGCAGGCGAAAAACGCATCACCCGCCTTGATCTGGCGGGAATCCAAACACAGATTAGCCGTGGGCGCTACATGCTGCGCCAGCCACTCCAATATTGCTGCGGCGTTCATCGTACATTCTCCGCACCGGGGCCAACGGCCACCAGCGAATCTATGGGCGCATCAGGCTGGACACCTAGGCGTCGCAAGCTCCGGGCCACAATTTCTGAAAAAATCGGCGCGGCAATACGCCCGCCGTAATAATTGGAACTATGTGGTTCGTCGATCGTGACGGCCACCACAATGCGAGGGTCGGAGACAGGCGCGAAGCCGACAAAAGAGCCGCGATACAAGGACTTGCTGTAGCGACCATCCACAATCTTGCGGGCCGTACCGCTCTTGCCAGCGACGCGATAGCCTTGCACCTGAGCCAGACGGGCACCGGCGGGCCCCGCCGCGGCTTCCAGCATGGCGCGAACTTCCGCGGCCACTTTAGGGGTGTAAACCTGAACGCTGGCGGGCTTGCCTTCACGCTTGAGCAAAGTCATGGAAACCATGTCGCCATTACGCGCAAACGCCGTGTAGGCGTGGGCAATTTGCAGCAGGGAAACCGACAGGCCATAGCCATACGACATGGTGGCGCGCTCGATGGGACGCCAACGCTCCCAGGGGCGCAGTCTTCCACTGGCAATACCGGGAAAATCGGCCTGCGGAGAACGACCAAAACCCAGCTCGGTAAACTTGTTCCACATTTCCTGCGAAGTCAGGCGCTCGGAAATCATGGTCATGCCAATATTGCTGGACCGACGCAAAATACCGGCAGCATCCAGCATGCCATTGTTGCGACTAACGTCACTGATCACGCTACCTTGGTAGCGGTACTGACCATTGCCCGTGTTGAACTGGGTGGCGGTGGTGATGCGGTTGATATCCAGCGCCAGAGCCACGGTAAACGGCTTCATGATGGAACCGGGCTCAAAGGTGTCGGTCAAGGCACGGTTACGCAGGGCCGGACCCTTGCGATCATCCCGGTCATTGGGGTTGTAGGTAGGCAAGTTCACCAGGGCCAGAATCTCCCCGGTTTTCACGTCCATGACCACGGCCGCAGCGGCATTGGCCTTGACGTCTTCCATACCTTTTTTCAAGGCGGTGTACGCGTCGAACTGCAAGCCGGCATCAATGGACAAGTGCAAATCCTGACCGTGGGTAGGCGGGATAATGGCGCGCACGTCCTCCACCACACGTCCCAGACGGTCACGAATTACGCGGCGCGAACCGGGCGTGCCGGACAAGGCAGAGTTGAAGGCAAGCTCAATGCCCTCGATGCCCTGGTCTTCAATATTCGTAAAGCCCACAATGTGCGCCATGACATCCCCTTCGGGATAGAAACGACGCATTTCTTCTTGTTGGTGGATACCAGGGATTTTCAGTTCAGCGATTTGAGCCGCCACATCCACATCCACCTGACGCTTGATGTAGACGAAGTTACGATCTTCAACGGACAGACGACGCTCGATATCGGACTGCCCCATACCAAGGAGCTTGGCCAACTGACCGATCTGCTCGGGTTTGGCATTCCGAGCATCATCAGGAATAGCCCAGATGGCTTTGACAGGCACACTGGAGGCCAGCACCACAGAACCCGTACGATCAAAAACCTTGCCACGCATGGGCGGCAGCACCTGGGTGCGCTCGTAACGGCGCTCGCCTTGCTGCTGCAAAAATTCGGTAGACAGGCCCTGCAAATACAAAGCCTTGACGATCAGGGCGCCAAAACCCAGAAACAAGAGGACCAGCACCAAACGCGAGCGCCAGAATGGAATCTGGACGCTCAGGACGGGATTTTCGTGATAGCCGAATCGTTTCATGGCCGCCCTCCGGACTGCACCTGGGTCGAGCTCAGCTCACCCCCTTGCAAATAGAGAGTGCGCTCGGGAGAGCTCAACACCAGGCCCAATTCGTTGCGACCAATATCGTCCACGCGAGCGTTACGGGCCAGCTCGGCCCGTTCCAGTTGCAGACGACGCCAGTCCGTATCCAGTTCACCGGCTTTGGTGACCAGACGATCGGTTTGCACAAACAGCTCGCGCGCCTGATAGCGCGCCGTCACCAAAGAGATGGCCGAAAGCATCAACACCAAAGAGAGGGTGATGACCAGGCGCATCATCGGCGGCCTCGCTTGCCGGCGGGCTGTCGGCTATAGGCGGCCTGTTGCAACAGGCGCTCGCTGGCACTGCGCATCCAGTCCTGGGGGATGGGAGTGTCGGTGCGTTGCACCACACGTAATACCGCCGAGCGGGCTCGGGGGTTGTCGCCGGACTCCTCGTCGGTGGGCAAGATTCTGCCCAAAGACTGCACCAGAGGCTGGGGCAAGTCTTTTTCTAGGATAGGTAGACGTGACTGTTCCTGCGCGGGACGCGCAGCTGCGTTCATGAACTGTTTGACCATGCGGTCCTCCAGTGAATGAAATGCAATCACCGCAAGCCTGCCCCGAGTCGCCAATCGACTCAGAATTGACGGAAGCGCGTACGCGAGCTCTTCGAGCTCACGATTGAGGTAAATCCGTATAGCCTGGAAGGTCCTGGTTGCCGGATGTTGACCCTTTTCGCGCGTGCGGACGACACCGGCGACGAGCTCGGCGAGATCACGCGTTGTATGTAGCGGGCGGGATTGGCGGCGATCAACAATCGCCTTTGCAATCTGGAAAGCAAACCGTTCTTCGCCATATTCTGCAATGACCTCCTTTAAAACCTCTACGCTGACCTCGGCCAGCCACTGTTCAGCGGTCAAACCACCGCTGGTATCCATGCGCATGTCCAACGGACCTTCGCGCATAAAAGAGAAACCTCGTTCTGCGTCGTCGATTTGTGGCGAGGAAATGCCCAAATCCATCATGACGCCTTGCAATGGCCCCACATCCAGCTCGTCCAGAGCCTTGGCCAAATCACCAAAACCACTATGTACAACCGTCACACGGCTATCTTGTGCTGCCAGCTCCTGGGCCACGGCGATCGCTTGCGGATCCTTGTCGATCACGATCAGGCGCCCCTGGGGACTCAAGTGCGACAACAAGAGACGGCTGTGACCGCCACGACCAAAAGTGCAATCGACGTACACACCATCGACCAAACCCTGGATTTCGGGGTTTTGCGCCCAGCGCCGGGCCTCAAAGGACGGATCCACGAGGGCCGCCACCGTAGGCTCCAGCAGCACGGATCGATGTACCAGCGTCATGACTTACTCAGAAAGAAAAAGTGTCGAATACGTCTGTGGAGTTTTCAGCCAGATCCTGGGCCTGTCGGCGTTCCAGTTCCTGCGCATTCCACAACTCAAAATGGGTGGCCATACCCAGCAGCATGGCGTCGCGCTCCAACCCCACTGCGGTGCGCAGTTCGGGAGCGATCAATATCCGACCAGCGGAGTCCAGATCAACGTCCTGAGCACTACCCAGCAGCAGGCGTTGCAAGAAACGGGCACTCATGGGGAAGCGGGCAATTTGTTCGCGCTTTTCTTCCCACACACTGCGCGGATACACCAGCAAACAGCCGTCGGGATGGCGAGTGAGGGTCAAGCGGCCTTGTTCCTGCTGCAAAAGCGCGTCACGGTGCCGAGTCGGAATGGACATCCGACCCTTAGCATCCAGTGTGAGTGCGCTGCTGCCTTGGAACACTATTTTCCCCCACTTTTTTACACTATTTCCTACTTTTCCCCACTCTACGGGGGAAAGCCTTTGCGGTCAAGGCAGTGGTTGCAATTTTTTCAATCACAACAAGCACTTAGCGCACTATCCTAGAAGTGACTAAAAAAAAATACTGTGTGAAATCAAGAAATTGCAGGGCGCATTAAAAGTGAATTGTTATAAAAATGCGCGCAAGCGACTCTTGCCAAGGATTCAACATCCTTAACAATTGCTTTCAAATGTACGAAATCGGTGCAATTGGTGGCGAACGCCGGGAGAAGTGTGAGACAGGCCTATAGGCCGGATTCTGTATGCCAGCGGGAACCCGCTGGCCGGCAATCATTCCTCTGGACCGACCATTACTGGCCGGTTCTAGCTACCTACCCGCATACTGAGACGAGCCGCCTCTCGGGCTAAAAGCCTGCGTATGCCTATTTGGTATTGCTCCGGGTAGAGGTTACCGCGTTTCACCCCACAGCACTTTGCACCGAAGTACAAGAAAACACGGAAGTCGCCGTATCTGTGCCTGCTTGCGCAAGCCCTTGCTGTGGTCTCGTCTCTGTGGCCCTGGTCCTCGGCTCGTCTGGCGTGATGCCACACTTGCCGGACGGCTGTTAGCCGCTACCCTGCTCTATGGAGTCCGGACCTTCCTCGATACTTGCGTACCGCGACTGCCCAGCCTGCCTCACAGATGCATTGTAACCTGCGACAATAGAGAAATTCGCAGGACGCGCTGATTTATCTGGAGTCTTATGTCCACCAATCTGATTTCCCTGACCGATGCCCAATTGGCATTCGGCCACCATGCTTTGCTGGACCATGCCGATCTGGTCATTCAAAGCAACGAACGTATCGGTCTGATCGGGCGCAATGGTGCTGGCAAATCGTCGCTTTTGAAAATTCTGGATCAACGTCAAGCTCCCGACGATGGTCAGGTCAAACGACTGGGCGGGCTGAAAGTAGCCACCGTCGAACAAGAACCGGAGCTGGATCCGAATCTGAGCATTTACGATTTGCTGTGTGGCGATTTCACCGAAGCCGAAGACTGGCAACGCCCTGCCCGCGTCAACGCCCTGATCGACAAGCTGGGCTTGAATCCGGATGCACTGGCTGGCAGCTTGTCGGGCGGACAGCGTAAACGCGTCGCTCTGGCCAATGCCCTGGTGAACGAACCCGACCTGCTCTTGCTGGACGAACCCACCAACCACCTGGACTTTGACGGCATTCTTTGGCTGGAACAATTGCTGCTGGATTTCCGTGGCAGCGCAGTCATCATTACCCACGACCGCCGTTTCCTGGATGTGGTGGCAACGCGGATTGTCGAGCTGGATCGCGGCAAGTTGTTCAGTTTCCCCGGTAACTTCAGCCAATGGCAGGAGCGCAAGGCTGAATACCTGGAGGCAGAGAAGCAACAAAATGCCAAATTCGACAAATTTCTGGCCCAGGAAGAAGTCTGGATTCGCAAAGGCGTGCAAGCCCGCCGCACCCGAGATGAAGGTCGTGTTCGCCGCCTGGAACAATTGCGCCGTGATCGTGCCGAACGACGCGAGCGCTCGGGCGACGTCAAATTCGCCATTTCCGAAGGCCAGCGCTCCGGCAAGCTGGTCGCTGAACTGCAAGATGTCACACACGGCTACGACGACCGCATCCTGATCAAGGATTTCTCCACCGTGCTGATGCGTGGTGACCGTATTGGCCTGATCGGCCACAACGGCGCCGGCAAGACTACCCTGCTACGCATCATGCTGGGTTTGCAAGAGCCTAATTCTGGCACCGTGCGCCACGGCACCAAACTGAACATTGGCTACTTTGACCAGATGCGCAGTCGCCTGGACGAAAACGCCACTCTGGCGGACACCATCAGCCCCGGCAGTGAGTGGGTGGAAATTGGCAATCAGCGCAAGCACATCATGAGCTACCTGGAAGACTTCCTGTTCCCGGCAGCCCGCGCTCACTCCCCGGTACGCAGTCTGTCTGGCGGTGAACGTGCCCGACTGGCGCTGGCCCGCATGTTTGCCCAACCTACTAATGTATTAGTACTGGACGAACCGACCAACGACCTGGATATCGAAACTCTGGAGCTGCTGGAAGACCTGATTCAGGATTACACGGGCACCGTGCTGCTGGTCAGCCACGACCGTACCTTTCTGGATAACGTGGTCACCCAGGTGATTGCAGCCGAAGGCGACGGCCATTGGGGCGAGTATGTGGGTGGCTACGACGAGTGGCTGGCACAACGCCCGCAAGCCAAAGCCGAGACACCGGCAGCCAGCACTCCAACTCCCGCCGCTACTGAAAAACCTGCTGCAGAGCGCAACAACAAGGCTAACAAGCCTGGCCGTCTGGCCCCGTGGGAAGAAAAGGAACTGGACGCGCTGCCCGAGAAAATTGCAGCCATAGAAAGCCAGCAAGCCGAACTGGCAGAACAGCTGAGCGCACCGGATCTGTATAAAGATGGCTCTGCTCGAGCCGACGAGATCAACCAACAACTGGATCA
The DNA here is from genome assembly GCF_042653705.1 of Alcaligenes sp. GCM10023179. NCBI lineage: Bacteria > Pseudomonadati > Pseudomonadota > Betaproteobacteria > Burkholderiales > Alcaligenaceae > Alcaligenes > Alcaligenes sp. GCM10023179. The sequence goes on from NZ_JBHSIQ010000002.1 coordinate 445,474, forward strand.
GCTCAACACTGACCTGGAGCAGTTATTTGAGCGTTGGGAAAAGTTGGAAGAAAAGCGCTTGGCCAGCTAAAGGGAGACAGAGGAATCAGGGATTCAGCCCGGTAAAGCCGAACTGATCCTCCGGTTCCTCCTCAATCCGGGCAATGCGCTGACAATCGACCATGATCGGTTCGAGTACCGTGCAACAACACGGCAGAACCTCGCCTGGGCCGACATACGCTAAAGGCTGCTCTTTATAAGCAACCTTTCCATACACAAGAGGAATACGGCAGGAGCCGCAATAGCCGCTCCTGCATTGATACTCAACCTGATGGCCGGTTCGTTCCAAACCTTCCAACAAAGTTTCGCCGTCCCGCAACTGAAAGTCATGATCAGTTGTCCGGACTTGACTCATAACTCGATACCGTCGAAATCGCCAGCCGACACGGCCGAGTCGATCTGACCGACCAGGTAAGAGCTCAGTTCCACCTCTTGAGGTGCCACCTGCACGGTGTCCGAGGACAGCCAGGTGTTGATCCAGGGAATGGGGTTGTGTTTGACGGACTCAAACGCAGGCTTCAGGCCCACAGCACCCATACGGATATTGGTGATGTATTCCACGTACTGTCCCAGAATGTCCTTGTTCAGACCAATCATGGAACCGTCGCGGAACAGGTAATCCGCCCACTGTTTCTCCTGCTCGGCTGCGTCTTTGAACATATCAAAGCAGACCGGCTCCAGTTCGCGGGCAATCTGAGCGAACTCGGGATCATCGCTACCGGAACGCAGAATATTGATGATGTGTTGCGTACCAGTCAGGTGCAACGCTTCATCACGCGCAATCAAGCGAATGATCTTGGCATTACCTTCCATCAACTTGCGCTCGGCAAAAGCGAAGGAGCAGGCAAAGCTGACGTAAAAGCGGATGGCCTCAAGAATATTGACGCTCATCATGCACAGGTACAGCTTCTTCTTCAGCTCGTAGACGCTTAGCGTGCGGGTTTCACCGTTGATCTCATGCTCGCCCGCGCCCAGTTGGGCATACAGCATGGTGTCGCTGATCAGATCGTCGTAGTACGAAGAAATATCGGCCGCACGCAGCTGAATGTTTTCGTTACGCACGATGTCGTCAAAAATAACGGACGGATCATTGGCAATATTGCGAATGATGTGCGTGTACGAGCGCGAGTGAATTGTCTCGGAGAAAGCCCAGGTTTCAATCCAGGTTTCCAGCTCCGGAATCGATACCAGAGGCAGGAAGGCCACGTTGGGGCTGCGGCCCTGAATGGAGTCCAGCAAGGTCTGATATTTCAGGTTGCTGATGAAAATATGCTTTTCGTGGTCAGGCAGGTTCTGGTAGTCGATCCGGTCCTGGGTGATGTCCACTTCTTCCGGACGCCAGAAGAAGGACAACTGCTTTTCAATCAGCTTTTCAAAAATCGGATATTTTTGCTGGTCGTAGCGAGCCACGTTAACCGGCTGCCCAAAGAACATGGGTTCTTTGAGCTGGTCGTTATCCGTTTTAGAAAAAGTACTATAGGTAGTCATGATGCTATTTACCCTTGCTTAGATCTTGCACGCGCCGCCTGCGCAACCGTCGTCCTCTACTTCGCCATGCGAATCATCGGCACCGTCGCGGGTGTTGTGGTAGTACAAGGTCTTCACACCGTATTTGTAGGCCAGTAGCAAGTCCTTGAGCAGTTGCTTCATCGGTACGCGACCACCCTCGAACCGCTGTGGGTCATAGTTGGTGTTCGCAGAGATCGACTGGTCAACGAACTTCTGCATCACGCCAACCAACTTCAGGTAGTCGTCGTTACCGGGCATTTGCCACAGCAACTCGTACTGATCCTTATATTTTTCAAATTCGGGCACCACCTGACGCAAGATGCCGTCCTTGGACTGCTTGACGGACACCAGGCCACGCGGAGGCTCAATACCATTGGTGGCATTGGCAATCTGGCTGGAGGTTTCCGAAGGCATCAAGGCGGTCAGGGTGGAGTTGCGCAGACCGTGCTTGACGATGTCAGCACGCAGGGCTTCCCAGTCCAGGTGCAGCGGCTCGTTGCAAATACCGTCTACATCTTTCTTGTAGGTGTCGGTAGGCAGCAGTCCCTTGGCATAGGTTGTTTCGTCAAAGGCGTCGCAAGGACCGTATTCACGCGACAACTGTACCGAAGCCTTCAACAGGTAGTACTGGATGGCTTCAAAGGTACGGTGGGTCAGGCCCAACGCTGCCGGGTCGGAGTAACGGGTGCCGTTCTTGGCCAGGTAGTAAGCGTAGTTGATGACGCCAACGCCCAGGGAGCGACGCTTGTTGGTTGCGTTCAGTGCAGCCTTGACCGGGTAGTCCTGATAGTCCAGCAAAGCATCCAGAGCGCGAACAATCAGTTCAGCCAGACCGTCCAGCTCGTCCAGGGACTCCAGAGCACCCAGATTGAAAGCCGACAGCGTGCACAGCGCGATTTCACCTTCGGGATCGTTCAGATCGTTCAAAGGCTTGGTGGGCAGGGCAATTTCCATGCACAGGTTGGACTGGCGCACGGGAGCGCGGTCGGCCTGGAATGGGCTGTGCGTGTTGCAGTGGTCCACGTTCTGAATGTAGATACGGCCGGTGCTGGCACGCTCTTGCATCAGCAGGGAGAACAGCTCCACAGCAGGCAGGCTGCGCTTGCGGATGGCGGGATCCTGTTCGTACATCTCGTACAGACGCTCGAACTCGTCCTGGTCGGCAAAGAAGGCTTCGTACAGACCGGGCACGTCATGAGGCGAGAACAGCGTGATATGGCTGCCCTTGATCAAGCGTTGGTACAGCAAGCGGTTGATCTGAACACCGTAGTCCAGGTGACGGATACGGTTTTCTTCTACACCACGGTTGTTCTTCAGAACCAGCAGTGTTTCCACTTCCAGGTGCCACATGGGGTAGAACAAGGTTGCCGCACCACCACGCACGCCGCCTTGCGAGCAGGACTTCACAGCGGCCTGGAACATCTTGAAGAAAGGCAGGCAGCCGGTGTGCTGAGCCTCACCACCGCGAATTTCGCTACCGACGGCGCGAATGCGACCACCGTTGATACCGATACCGGCGCGCTGCGATACGTAACGGACAATGGCGCTGGTCGTGGCATTGATGCTGTCCAGGCTGTCGTCACATTCGATCAGCACGCAAGAGCTGAACTGACGGGTGGGTGTGCGCACACCAGCCATGATGGGCGTGGGCAAGGAAATCTTGAATTGCGATACCGCGTCGTAAAAGCGCTTGATAAAGCCCAGGCGAGTGTCGGCAGGGTAACGGGCGAACAGGCACATGGCCACCAGCATGTACAGGAACTGGGGGCTTTCGTAAATGCGCTTGGTCACGCGGTTTTGAATCAGGTACTTGCCTTCCAGCTGCTTGACGGCACCGTAAGAGAAGTTCATGTCACGCCAGTGATCCAGATGGGCATCCAGCTCATCGAACTCGGCGCGCGTGTAGTCTTGCAGCAGATGCGGATCGTAGCGACCTTCCTTGGTTTGCAAGGTTACGTGATCGAACAGGCTTGGAGGTTCAAACTGACCAAAAGCGATTTTGCGCAAATGGAAAATCGCCAGACGGGCAGCCAGATATTGGTAGTCAGGCGTATCTTCGGAAATCAGATCCGCAGCCGACTTGATGATCGTTTCGTGGATGTCGCTAGTGCGAATGCCGTTATAGAACTGAATGTGAGAGCGCAGCTCTACTTGAGAGACGGACACATTACTCAGACCTTCAGCGGCCCAATCAACCACTCGGTGAATCTTGTCGAGGTTAATAGGTTCTGTACGGCCATCTCTTTTAGTGACCATTAACTGTTCGGTTGATTGCATTTCAGTCTCGGAAATCGGTGAAGATTGACGGAAGACGCGGCTTTTGCAGCCGCCAGCGTCAGTTGATGCACACCATATATAGTGTGATATTGACGTCATTCTACTACATATAGCGGATTGAGCGAATAGCGGTTTTTGGACTGCAGAGCAGATTCGGCACATAAAAATGCAACCAAACTTTGCTCTGCTAACAATTTCCTATTGCGTCTGGAACTCTTGCACGCAGCGCAGCAAAGCCTCGCCATAGGCCTCTCTTTTGCGTACGCCTATGCCTGTAATTGGCTCCAGATCAGCCTCTGAACTAGGGCAACGAATAGCCACTTCGCGCAAAGTGGCATCATGGAAAATGACATAGGCCGGCACACCATGTTCGCGTGCGGTAGCCGCACGCCAGGCGCGCAAAGCCTCGAACCGCCTCTGCTGGTCGGGTTCCAGAGCAGGTCCGGCAGGCGCCTGACCTTTTACTCGGTGAGCAGCCGGTCCGCGTGTTACGGTTTCGCGCCGCAACATCAAGGTCCGCTCCCCTTTGAGCACTTCACGGCTGGCCTCGGTCAGCAACAAGGTGCCGTAGCCTTCCGGATCAACGGTAACCAGACTGTGTGCCAGCAACTGGCGCAGCACCCCGCGCCAGGCTTGATCGGTCAAATCCTTGCCCACACCAAAGACGGTCAGCTTGTCGTGCTCATGCTCTTTGACACGATCCGTCAGCTTGCCCAGCAAAATGTCGATCAGGTGCCCGGCCCCGAAGCGCTGACCGCGCTCACGCCACAATCTATAGATGGTGGAGAGCATTTTCTGCGCCGCCACTGTGCCATCCCAGGCTTCTGGCGCTTCCAGGCAGGTGTCGCAGTTACCGCAAGGTTCGATCTGCTGATCGAAATACGCCAACAAGCGCTGACGGCGGCAGGAAATGGTTTCGCATAGGCCCAACATGGCATCCAGCGCGTGCCCCTGCTGGCGTCGATGTGCCGCATCGCCTTGCGACTGGTTAATCATGCGGTGCAATTGCACCACGTCCTGCAGGCCATAGGCCAGCCAGGCCGTGGCCACTTCGCCATCGCGCCCTGCCCGCCCGGTTTCCTGGTAATACCCTTCCACCGATTTGGGCAAGTCAATGTGGGCCACAAAGCGCACATCCGGTTTGTTGACGCCCATGCCAAAGGCAATGGTCGCCACCATGACCACTCCTTCTTCTCGAAGAAAACGAGCCTGGTTAATGGCGCGTTGCTGCGCGTCCAGCCCTGCATGATAGGGCAAGGCATGAATACCGTTCTTGCACAGGAACTCGGCCGTGTCTTCCACGCGTGAACGCGACAGACAATACACAATCCCCGCATCCCCGGAGTGCTCCTCCTGAATGAAACTCAGGAGCTGCTTGCGCACCTCGTTCTTTTCAATGATGCGGTAGCAAATATTGGGACGATCAAAACTGGCAACAAAATGCCGGGCCTCTTCCAGCTTCAGGCGCTGGGCAATTTCTACCCGCGTCAACTGAGTGGCGGTAGCCGTCAAGGCAACCCGTGGCACACCCGGCCAACGCTGGGCCAGCAAATCCAGACCCAGATATTCAGGGCGAAAATCGTGACCCCATTGCGATACGCAGTGGGCTTCGTCAATGGCAAACAGAGAAATCTGGCCGCGTGCCAGCAAATCCAGGCAGCGGTCTGTCAGCAACCGTTCGGGAGCCACATAGAGCAGATCCAACTGCCCCGTCAGAAACTCGCGCTCGACCTCGCGGGCAGTTTGCCAATCCTGGGTGGAATTCAGATACGCCGCGTTAACGCCCAACTCGTTGAGGGCGTCCACCTGATCCTGCATCAAGGCAATCAGGGGAGACACTACCACGCCGGTGCCGGGTCTCACCAAAGCAGGAATCTGGTAACAGAGCGACTTGCCGCCGCCGGTGGGCATCAAGACCAGGGCGTCGCCGCCTTGGATCAGGGTCTCGATAATCTCGTGCTGAGAACCACGAAAACTGTCATAACCAAAAACTTCCTGAAGAACCTCAAGTGCTGACTGGGCCATGCCGCCTGCTTAAAAAATCGGAATAGAAAAACGCAGCGCGATGTTCGACTGACGACTTTCCAGATGACGGCGAGCTTGCAAACCCACCCTAAGGTGGGGACTGTACCAGAACTGCTGCGTGACCCCAAGGTAGCGGTTCTCCCCGCCGGCAACTACCTGCTGCACCTCGTACTGAGTCTTCACTTCACCCCAGCGGCGCAGGGGCACGGACAGACCGACAATCTGCCGACTGCTGGCCGCATCCACCTTCATGCCCTGGTAACGGCTCAAATCCAGAAAATTGTCCTGGTAGCGTTCACCCTGCCACTGCAGGTGCAAATCATCCAGCACATCCAGGCCGTAGGCTGCCTGATATCGCCACCCCTGCCCCACCGCATGGGAAGCTTTGGCCACGCTGGCCTGCCACACGCCAAAGTCCGGCGATCGATAGGTTGCACCCAGACCGGTCAGCCCAAAATCACGAGCGCTTTCCATCTGGGTATCAATACTGGTACGACTGGTGACATCGGTACTGAGCATCAAGCTGCCAGCCGAAGAGCCATACACAAGATCCCCGTTATCCTGCTTGCCCGTCATGTCCAGCGCGCCAACGGCCAGGGCATAGCGCCATGGCCCGGCCGGGCCCTGCTCGAACTGCTGAGTGATATTGATACCGCCCAGTTCCACGGGCCGCGCCCAGTCCGGTGCGGTAACCGTGTCATTGCCCAGGGTCAGCTGCAGTCCGTCTTCATTCACATAGCGCCAGTTGCGCTCGCCAAACTGCCAGACCTGGTCGGGCGCACTGCTCAACCAGCGGGCACTCCAAATTGGAGAGGACTGCTGACTATATTGGATGGAGCGCGCCAGACTGGCGGTGCTGGCACCGCTCAGACTGAAATCGGAAAATGTGTAATCCATGGAGGCCGCTGGACTGAGCAAGTCCTGATCTCCTTGGCGATGCCACTGCGTAGCATCAAAAAATGGCTCCACAGGCGGGAGCTCCTGGGCCGGAATGGCCTGTGCCTCATCCACGCCATACACGCGGGTAGCAGACAAATTCTCCAGCCCAACACGATTTTGAGCGGTGGCCAATGGAACAGCGAACAGCATGGCAAGACCGACCAACAGCCCGCCTGCCAAGCCTCGCTGGCAAGCTTTTGTACGCATGATTTATGTCACAAAAAGAGTTTAGCGCCGGGCATCCAGCATCACTTCGCCGCTCGCATCCAGGGAGCGTTTGATGGCGGAGTATTTTTCCAGCACAGCAGACTTATAGACTACACCAATCAGACGACCCGAGCCGTCACCATTCAATACGGGCAGACGCTCTCCGGCAAAGCTCACAAAGTGTTCCTGAGCCTCGTCCAGACTCATGTTCGGGTAGAGCGTCTTGACGAAATCCATGCGCAGAATATCGCCCACCACACGCTCCTGGGCAGCGTTGTCGTCCAACAACATTCGAGTCAGGTCAGGCTGAGCAATCACACCTTGATAAACCTGTTCTTCGTTCACCACATACAAATAACGCACGGGGTAGTCCAGAAACATCTGCAAGGCATCGCGCATCTGGGTGGTGGTGCTGACGACGGTATCAGCCGGACGTACCAGCTCGGCCAAGGTGGTGTGACGCAACTTGTGGCGCAGCAAGGCATCCCGCTCGCGCACCAGGGTGACTTCATACATGGCGACCTCGGCCACACCACGGGACACAAAATAAGCCATGACACAGGCCACAATCAAGGGCAGCACCAACTGATAGCTCAATGTCATTTCAAACAGCATCAGTATGGCCATGAAGGGAGCGCTGGTGGCGGCCCCCAGAAACGCGCCCATGCCCACCAGGGTGAACAAGTACAACGGTAAATCCAGACCCGGCAAGATCAGCAAAGTCAGTTGACCAAACAAGGTGCCAAAGGCCGCGCCCACAAAGATGGCGGGGGTAAACACACCGCCGACAGCGCCCGAACCAACTGTCAGCCCTGTGGCCAGAACCTTGAACGCCAGGATAAGCAGCACGCTGTACCAGGCCCAGTCGCTGTGCAGCATGGAGGACACTACGCTAAAGCCATTACCGGCCACGCGCGGCATGACAATCAGCAAAAGTCCCAGCAACAAACCACCCAAAGCCAAGCGCAAAGGCAAACCCAGGCCAGTACGCTTGAACAGGGTGCGGAACAGATTCAACAATTTCAGGAAAGCGGGTGCAGCCAGACCAATCAGCACCCCCAGGACCAGAAAGGGCAAGATGTCCCAACCTGCAACGGCCTGAACGTTCGTCATTTCGTAAGGGGCGTGATAACCACCCAGCATACGCATGGTCAGGTGAGCACTGACAGCCGCCATCAACAGGGGGCCAAAGCTGCTCATGGTCATGGTGCCCAGCACAATCTCGGCCACAAACACGGCACCGGCAATGGGGGCACCATAGGCGGCTGCCACACCGGCTGCGGCGCCACAGGCCACCAGCAGGCGCAGACGGGCTTCACCAAACAAGGTGAAACGGCCAATCGCGGAAGCGGACAAAGAGGCCAGATGCACCATCGCCCCTTCGCGGCCAATCGAGCCGCCCGAGGCCACCGTCATCAAGGACGACAAGGATCGCAGCAGCCCCTGGCGAATGGACAAACGGCCATCGCCAATGGCCACAGCTTCCATATAGTCAGAATTGCTTCCCGACGGCAGACGCCCTGCCAGCCATAGCAGGATACCGGCACACAAACCGCCCAAGGTGGGAAACAGGAGGCGCATGTACCAGGGCAGACTTTCCGTGACTGCGACGATCCCCCCGTGCTGACCCGTGACAACTTGCTGCACCAAGCGCATGCCCTGATGAAAGGCCAAAGTCGCCAAGGCACCCAAAATACCAGCCAAGACCGCCCAGGCCAGCATGGCGGGCATATCAGACAACCACTTGAAACCCTGCAGACGCTTGCGCATCGACAGCACGGAATGGGCAATCATAAAAAAGGTCAGCCTTTAAAGCTGGGCGGCAAAGGTGGGCGAGACAATCCAAACATGCGCCAGTACACCCACACGTTGAAAATCAGCACGATCGGCAAGGTAATCACAATCGCCGACAGGATCAGGCTCAGGGCTGGCACCCCGGCGGCGGCGTCCCAGATCGTCATCTCGTCCAGGATCAGATAGGGGAAGAAGCTGAACGCCAGCCCGGCCATGACGGACACCATCACGAACAGGGTCAGCAAGAAGGGCAAGGTCGTGGTGCGATAGCTGCTGTTGATCATGCGCTGCAGGCTCATTTCAATCGACACAAAGCAGCTGAGAATCAAGGCCCAGAGGAACAATACCAAGCCCCAATACGGCCCGTCGCTCCATTTAAGCAGCACGCCGGCATTCACAAAGGCCAACACGACGGACACACCCACGGCACCGGCCGCAAACCAGCGTACCGAACGACGGCCCCAATTGACCGCCCGGGCACGCAGCTCGCCTGCTTCACGCATGATGAGCCAGCTAGCACCTAGCAAGCAGTACGCGGCAATAGCGCAAAAGCCCATGAAGACAGAGAACCAGATATAACCGGCATCGCTCTGAAAGCCCACTACGACCTGCGCCAGCAACACACCATGGGAGAACGCCGTCAACCAGGACCCCAGGGCAAAACCCATTTGCCAGCGGGACTGACGCTCTACCGGCGCGCGCAGTCGGAATTCGAAGGAGACGGAACGGGCAAAAACGCCCACGCCCAGCGCACATAACGGTCCGTACAGGCCGCCCATCACCGCCCCCCAGGCTTTGGGGAAAGCGCAGACAAACAAACCCAGGCCAAGAAACAGCCAGAACTCGTTGGCATCGCGCCAGGGGCTCAGCAATGACAGCATGCGGGGACGCAAGGAGTCCGGTGCCAGCAAGGACAGACAGCCCACGCCAATATCGAAGCCGTCCAGAACCGTCCCGGCCACAATAATCAAAAAGAACAGGGCCAGAAACGCCAGCGGCATCCAGAACGCCGGATCATGGGCGCCCAGGCCCAACGCATTTGCAAAAGAGTCAATCATGCCCGCCCCCGATGCCGCGCGATCGGTACCACACCAAAACGAACGGCATGTCGCAACTTCTGGAAAAAACCAATCATGCACAAGATGTAGACCAGGCCGTAACTCAGCAAACCCAGCCCGACGGTAAAGACGCTCTCGGTGCTTTGCACTTGCACGGCCTGAATATCGTTACCGACCAGATAAGGCAAAAAGCCCAACAAGACGTAGGCTGCGCCACCCAGCAACATGATCCAGCCCAACACCGAGGCGACCACCATGAGCTGACGTTCTCTATAAGAAAGAGAGTGCGGGTCCAGGCCATAACGGCGAGTGCGCAACAAGACCCACAGCAGCAGGAACAGCATCAAGGCTCCTGCCAGCACGGCTGCACGGAAGGACCAGAAGGTCAGGGTGACGGGCGGCATGGCGTCGGAAAACTGATCCAGACCCATCAAAATGCCACTGTCATTACGACCCAACCAGCGTCCACCTGCATGAGACCAGCGCAGCACACCCAGAACACTGTCCTGCATGGCGGAGGGCGCCGCCACCAGAATCAAATCAGGCTGCGAGCCGCTTTCCCAGTACGCCGCCGCAGCCGCTGCCTTGGCAGGCTGATGCTCCGCAGTCATGAAACCATTGCCTATCACAGCGAGGATCAGGGCCAGCCAAGCCACCCCGCCCAGAAACAGGGCACTGCGAAAGGCCAGACGCTCCTGGTCGGTAACCGGCTTTTGCATGGTCTGGGCGCAGGTTACACCCAACATGAAAAAGGCCACCGTCAGCAAACTGCCTGCAAACAAAAGACCGGCATACCAGGGCAAGGCGGGCGTGCTGAGCACATCCAGCCATTCCATCACCACATAATGGCCTTCAATCACATCGACACCCGTTGGCACCTGCATCCAGGCCACAATCGCCACCAGCCAGAACGCCGTGACGGTAACGCCCAGGGCCACCATCAGCACCACCACGGTATGAACCAGATTGGACAGCATGCGCTGGGCAAACAGCATCACACCCAAAAAGCAGGATTTGAAAATGAACAAGGACAGCATGGAGGCGGCCAGCATGGGACCGATAACATCACCCACCTGCTCCATCAGGCCCGGCCAGACACTGCCAAACTGAAGCAGCACGGGCATGGACGCCGCAAAGCTTAAAATAAACGCCAGCGCAAACAGACGCACCCAAAAACGGTACGCCCCCATCCAGGCCGCGGCCTTGTTGCCAAAGGTTCTGATCTTGAAATACAGCAACACCCAGGCCAGTCCCAGCTCCAGGGCCAGAAACAGCAGCATGAAGCCCAGGCTAAGGAAAAACTGGGCATGAGACAGAGAAAGGGCGGAGTGCGTCATAATGAGCGCTAGTGTAGGGTGAATTGGCCTGCAAACGCCACCATACTACCCCAAGTTCTTCCCTGATTTTTTAGAACCCGTTCATGGGGTAAATACCCCTCTAAAACAAGAACGTGGCAAAATGGTCGATTAGTCTGTCGGCTTCTTTATTTCAAACGTGTATGACCTCTGACACCACTCCCGCTCCCGTATCTAATTTTCTGCGCACGATCATCGACCAGGATCTGAGCGCTGGCCGTTACGCACAAAAATCCTGGGCCGGTCAGCCAGGCCCGGCCAGTACCCAGGAAGGGGCGGCTGTTGATGCCGCGCGTATCCGTACGCGCTTTCCCCCCGAGCCCAACGGCTATCTGCACATTGGGCACGCTAAAAGTATCTGTTTGAACTTCGGACTGGCCAGCGACTACCAAGGTGCCTGCCACCTGCGCTTTGACGACACCAATCCTGAAAAAGAAGAACAGGAGTACGTGGACGCCATTATCGACATGGTGAAATGGCTGGGCTTTGACTGGACCTTCAATAAAGAAGAGAACCTGTACTTTGCCAGCGACTACTTCGACTATATGTACCAGTTCGCCGAAGCCCTGGTGAACGCGGGCCATGCCTACGTTGACGAGCAAAGCGCCGAAGAAATGCGTGCCAACCGTGGCACCCTGACTGAAAAAGGCGTGAACTCGCCCTGGCGCGACCGCCCTGCCCAGGAGTCCATCAAGCTGCTGCGCGAAATGCGCGACGGCAAGCACCCCGATGGCAGCATGGCCCTGCGCGCCAAGATCGATATGGGCTCGCCCAATATCAATATGCGCGACCCGGTCATGTACCGTATCCGCCATGCAGAACACCATCGCACTGGCGACAAATGGTGTATCTACCCCATGTACAGCTGGGCGCACCCTGTGGAAGACGCGCTCGAGCGCATCACCCACAGTCTGTGTACCCTGGAATTTGAAGACCAGCGTCCCTTCTATAACTGGATTCTGGAACGCCTGGTCGAACTGGGGCAGTTGTCCGACCCGCTGCCCAAGCAGTACGAGTTCTCGCGTCTGAACCTGTCCTATGTGGTCACCAGCAAGCGCAAGTTGCGCCAGCTGGTTCAGGAAAACCACGTATCGGGCTGGGACGATCCGCGCATGCCTACCCTGGCCGGTTTGCGCCGCCGTGGTTACAGCGCCGGTGCCATCCGCCTGTTCACCGACCGCCTGGGTGTGTCCAAGGCAGCCCAACACGTGGACTACAGCCTGCTGGAACAAGCCCTGCGCGATGATCTGGACCCGGTGGCCGACCGCAGCGTTGCCATTCTGGACCCGATCGAACTGATCATTACCAATTACCCGGAAGGCCAAAGCGAGCTGTGTCACGCACCGCGCAACCCACACAATCCGGAGGCCGGCCAACGCGAGTTCCCCTTCTCCGGTCGCCTGTACATCGAGCGCGAGGACTTCAAGGAAGAGCCACCCAAAAAGTACTTCCGCCTGTTCCCCGGCAATACCGTGCGTCTGAAGTACGGCTATGTCGTGCGTTGCACCGGCTGCGTCAAGGACGAGCAAGGCAATGTCACCCAGGTTTTGGCGGAATACCTGCCCGACACCAAGAGCGGCACGCCCGGTGCGGACTCGGTCAAGGTCAAGGGCAATATCACCTGGATCAGCGCCGAGCACGCGATTGCCGCCGAGATTCGTCTGTATGACCGTCTCTTTGCCCACCCTCAGCCCGATGCAGCCGACCAGGACTTCCTGGAGCACATCAACCCGAACTCGCTGCGCGTGATTCAAGGTTGGCTGGAACCCGGCACCAAAGCCACGCCCGATGCTCGCTGGCAGTTTGAACGCCTGGGCTACTTTGTGGCGGACCGTGTGGACTCCACTCCAGAAAAACCCGTTCTTAACCGTACTACGACTCTGAAAGACACTTGGGTCTAAGGCTATTGACGTGAACGATCAGACTCATGCCAAAGGGCCGCAGGCCCTGGATTTCAAAAGCGCCACGCTGTACGCCGTACGGGTGGTGCTGCGTTCGGCTGACACGGCCGAGCAGTTAGCCGCTCTGTCTCAACGCATGAAAGACGCTGGCTCCTTCTTTGAGGACGAGCCCGTCGTCATTGATGCCAGCGCTATTGATGCGCCGGTGGATTGGGCCACACTGGTTGCCGCTTTGCGTGAGCACAAGCTGCACCCGGTGGGTATCATTGCCCACCCTGACCATGCCGATAACGCCATCGACAGCGGCTTGCCGCATGTGGAGTTGTCCAACCCACCAGCCCGCCCCCAAACCCAGGCCGCACCGGACAAGGAAGTGCCCGTGTTGTCGCAAGCCGCCCAGCAAGAAGCACCAGCGGCGGTCGCCCCGCCACCGCCCGCTATTGCTCCGGCTGCGCTCATCATCAACCGTCAGCTGCGTTCCGGCCAGCGCATCTACGCGCGCCACACGGATCTGATCGTGATCGGGGCGGTCAGCCAGGGTGCAGAAGTGGTAGCCGATGGCAATATCCACGTCTACGGTCCACTGCGCGGCAAGGCCATGGCTGGTGCCCGTGGCGATGCAAAAGCACGCATCTTCACCACCGAGCTGGACCCGGAACTGATTGCCATTGCCGGTGTGTATCGCATTATTGAAACGCGACTGGATGCACAGCTACGCAACAAGCCCGTTGTCGTCACGCTGGAAGAAGATACGCTCAGATTTGATCCTCTGAGCTCCTAACAGTACAAGGCGCCGGCTTTTGCCGGCGCTTTTTATAGAGGCTTGCACTGAGAGCCCGCATGAGAGCAAGCAAGTGCAAGCGCAACCGTGTAAGCTGACACGGAACAAAGCAATTGATATGTTTTGTTTCTAAGCAGTAGGCTAAGTGGCAGAACGGATGTCAAAATTAGGCCCGTTATGCTTTACGATTATGTGACTTGAAAAACAAAGGAATCCGATTGTCATGGCGCGTATAGTTGTAGTGACCTCCGGCAAGGGTGGTGTGGGCAAAACCACCACCAGTGCCAGTTTTGCATCTGGTCTTGCGATGCGCGGTCACAAGACCGTGGTCATCGACTTTGACGTTGGCTTGCGCAACCTGGACTTGATCATGGGTTGCGAGCGACGCGTGGTGTATGACTTCGTCAACGTGATCCAGGGCGAAGCCACATTGAACCAGGCCCTGATCCGTGACAAGCAGCTGGAAAATCTGTTCATCCTGCCCGCTTCCCAGACGCGTGACAAAGACGCGCTGACCCGCGAAGGTGTGGAGAAAGTACTGGAAGAGCTCAAGGGCATGGGTTTTGAATACATTGTGTGCGACTCGCCCGCAGGTATCGAAACCGGCGCCTTGATGGCCTCCTACTTCGCAGATGATGCGCTGGTTGTGACCAACCCCGAAGTGTCCTCGGTTCGTGACTCGGACCGCATCCTGGGCATTCTGGCCGCCAAATCGCGACGTGGTGAACAGGGCAAAGAGCCCATCAAAGAATATTTGTTGTTGACCCGTTATAGCCCCAAACGCGTGTCGGACGGCGAGATGCTGTCCTTGCAAGACGTTGAAGATATCTTGCGCATCAAGCTGATCGGTGTCACCCCCGAGTCGGAAACCGTGCTGCAAGCATCCAACCAAGGAGTACCCGTTATCCATATCAAGGAAAGTGATGTGTCCCAGGCCTATCAGGACATCGTAGATCGTTACCTGGGTGGCGAAAAACCATTGCGTTTTGTGGATTACGAAAAGCCAGGTCTGTTCAAGCGCCTGTTCGGAGGAAAGTAATATGTCTTTCCTGTCCTTCCTGCTCGGTCACAAGAAAACGTCGGCAACAGTTGCCAAGGACCGTCTGCAACTGATCCTTATTAACGAACGTGGCCAAGGGGGTGTTGCTCCGGACTACTTGCCCCGCTTGCAAAAAGAGCTGGTCGAAGTGATCTCGCGCTACGTGAAGATTAATCCCGATGACATCAAGGTGAACCTTGATCGCCAGGACTCGCTGGAAGTGCTGGAAGTTAAAATCGAAATGCCGCAAATTGATGCCAGCACGCTGGAAAACAAGTAAAGCGTTGCTGACAGAAAAACTTTGCTGCTTGAAATGGCCATCCGCAAGGGATGGCCATTTTCATGGCTACTCCCTATACCAAAAGCAAGCCGCAAAACACCTGCAACGAGCAGCGCAATGCGGCTAGGCGGCTAATAGATCAGGTACAATTTTCCCTTGGTAATCGGCCCGTTCCGATTTTTCTTCGCGCCAGAGATGGCAAGTAGTACCATCGATGTCCCCTGAGGCCTGGCTTATTGACCCATGCGGAGGGAATCATGACCGAGCTCGGTCAGATGGCACGTCTTGTGCCCGCTCACCCCCAGCTTCCTGTTAGCGCCTATTTCGACCACGCTCTGTTCGAGCGCGAACAAGAGCGTATTTTTCAGCAGTCGGCCTTGTACGTCGGCAATGAAAAACTTGTTCCCGAACCCGGCGACTGGCGCACCTTGATCCAGGAAAACGCTGCCCGTACTCTGATACGCAGCCAACACGGCGTAGAACTGCTCTCGAACGTCTGCAGGCATCGCCAGGCCCTGATGCTTGGTGGCATGCCCGGCCAGTCCAATCAGGCCAGCCACGGCTCCCTGAGCAGCACAGGCGGCAATATTGTCTGCCCCCTGCACAACTGGACCTATAACGCGCAAGGCGACTTGCTGGCGGCTCCCCGTTTCAAGGACAAGCCCTGTCTGAACCTGGAACGCTACCCCTTGCGCGATTGCCATGGCCTGCTGTTTGAAGGCCCGCGCGATCCAGCCCAGGATATGGCCGCCTTGTTCAGCCGCCCTGAATTCGACTTTCAGGACTATGTGCTTGATCACGTCGAAATCCACCAGTGCAACTACAACTGGAAAACCTTTATCGAGGTCTATCTGGAGGACTATCACGTCGCCCCCTTCCACCCCGGTCTGGGTCAGTTCGTGACCTGTGATGACCTGGAGTGGGAGTTCAGCGACTGGTATAGCCTGCAACGAGTCGGCGTGCATCAGGCCCTGGCCAATCCAGGCTCAGCTACCTATCGCCAATGGCATGACAATCTGCTGGCCTACCGCCAGGGCGAAGCACCGGATTTCGGTGCCGTCTGGGTAACTTACTTCCCCACCCACATGATCGAGATCTATCCGCATGTGCTGGTGCTCTCTACGCTGTACCCCAAGGGGCCGCAGGAAACCATGAATGTGGTGGAGTTCTACTACCCGGAAGACATCGTGGCCTTCGAGCGTGACTTTGTGCAAGCACAACGCGCCGCCTATATGGAAACGGCCATAGAAGATGATGAGATTGCCGAACGTATGGATGCCGGCCGCCGCGCCTTGATGGAGCGTGGGGTCTGCGAGGTAGGCCCCTACCAGTCACCGCTGGAAGACGGCATGAAGCACTTTCACGAATGGTATCGCTCCATGATGGACGAGCGGCACCACCCGTAAGACATCACCGCAAGCCTGCTTACTGCCCTAAGCAAGAAAAAAGCCTCAAAGCCGGGAGGGATCTCCCAGGCTTTGAGGCTTTTAATCCGATGAGCGTTTCAGCTCAATCAGAGAATTTGAATTTAGCGGTTCTTGCCGATCTGATCGCCGATCACGCCACCAATCGCTGCGCCACCGACCGTACCCAGAACGCCACCATTAGTGATGACTGCACCAGCCACACCACCCAGACCAGCGCCGGTTACGGCACCCTTTTGACGTTTGCTCATACCATCCCAGGAAGAGCAGCCCGCCATCACGACGGCCAGAACCGTGGCCATACCCACTTTAGTGATAGTCGTCATTTTCATCCGTAAACCTCCGTGAAGTATCCGTGCTCAACACGGCATTAAAGTCTATCTTCACCCTACGGAGCCAATTAGTCCAGACCCTATTGTTAGGCAACGCAACAGATGTAATTCAGCTTTTGTTCAGTTTATTTGATCAGGGCCAGAACCTGCTTGAATACGGGGTTAGCCGGCGTTTCCAACCATTCAAACATGGCCATTTCGGCGCTAACGCGCTCCAATCCATGCATCGCCCAGCGATCCCAGGCAGCTTGTCGGGACTCGGGATGGCGCGAGCCTACGCAGTCCCCGACCAGCACAGGTTCATAACCACGCTCCATCAAACCCAGGCCAGTTTGTAACACACACACGTGAGACTCTGTACCCAGTAACAAGACTCGTGTGCGCCCTACCGGCAAGGCAGGCAAAAAATCGGCTTCGCGCGTGGCATCGAAGTGGGTTTTATGCAGCACTTTATCAATATGTGGTAACAAAGAAGCATCGGTTGGGCCGATTTTCTCGGCCCAATGCTCGGTTGCCAGCACCGGCACCCCTAAAAGACGCGCCGCCTGTGCCAGCTTCCCGGCCCGTTCGACCAAGGCTTGGTGGTCTGCAATGGCGGGCAGGAGCCCCGTTTGCATATCCACAATCAGGACGAAAGACTGGTGAGCATTGAGCACAGGCATGGCACTTTCCTTATTTCAGGGACTTGTAGCGGATACGACGAGGTTTGGCAGCATCTTCGCCCAGACGCTTCTTCTTGTCTGCTTCGTATTCCTGATAGTTGCCATCAAAGAATACGACCTGCGAATCACCCTCAAAAGCCAGAATGTGGGTGGCGATACGGTCCAGGAACCAGCGATCGTGACTGATCACCATGACCGAGCCGGCAAACTCCAGCAGGGCATCTTCCAGAGCACGCAGGGTTTCCACGTCCAGGTCGTTGGATGGTTCGTCCAGCAGCAAGACGTTGCCGCCTGCGATCAGGGTCTTGGCCAGGTGCAGACGACCACGCTCCCCGCCAGACAGATTGCCCACGATCTTGTTCTGATCCGCGCCCTTGAAGTTGAAGCGGCCCAGGTACGCACGCGATGGCATTTCAAAGCGGCCCACGGTCAGCAGGTCTGCGCCATCGGCAATCGCGTCAAAGACGGTCTTTTCATTAGCCAGGGCATCGCGCGACTGATCCACATAAGCCAGCTTGACGGTTTGGCCCAGTTTGACCGTACCGGAATCAGGCTGCTCTTTACCGGCCAGCATGCGGAACAAGGTGGACTTACCTGCACCGTTAGGACCAATAATCCCGACGATGGCACCAGCTGGCACCTTGAAGCTCAAGTTGTCGATCAGCAGACGATCGCCATAGCCCTTGCTGACGTTTTCAAACTCAATAACTTCATTACCCAAACGCTCGGCCACAGGAATGAAGATTTCCTGGGTCTCGTTGCGCTTCTGGTATTCGTGCGAGGACAGTTCCTCGAAACGGGCCAGACGGGCCTTGGCTTTGGCCTGACGTCCCTTGGGGTTCTGGCGCACCCACTCCAGCTCTTTCTTGATGGTGCGCTGACGAGCACTTTCCGACGCCTCTTCCTGCTTCAGACGGTCGTCTTTCTGCTCCAGCCAGGAGCTGTAGTTGCCCTTCCAGGGAATACCGTGGCCACGGTCCAGTTCCAGAATCCACTCGGCGGCGTTGTCCAGAAAGTAACGGTCGTGAGTAACTGCTACTACAGTGCCGGGGAACTGGCGCAGGAACACTTCCAGCCAATCCACACTTTCCGCGTCCAGGTGGTTGGTTGGCTCGTCCAGCAGCAACATATCAGGCTTGGACAGCAGCAACTGGCACAAGGCCACGCGGCGCTTTTCACCACCGGACAGGTTGGCAATGGAGGCATCCCAAGGTGGCAGACGCAGCGCATCGGCCGCGATTTCCATTTGGGTTTCGATGTCGTCCGCACCACTGGTCGCGGCGGCGGCAATAATGGATTCCAGTTCGGCCTGTTCGGCGGCCAGAGCGTCAAAATCTGCGTCGGGCTCGGCGTATTCGGCGTAGACCTGTTCCAGACGCTGACGCGCCTCGAACACTTGGCCCAAACCGGCCTGCACGGCTTCGCGCACGCTGTGCTCGGGATTCAGCTGAGGTTCTTGTGGCAGGTAACCGATCTTGATCCCCGCCATGGGGACGGCTTCGCCCTCGATCTCGGTATCTACCCCGGCCATGATCTTGAGCAAAGTGGATTTACCCGAGCCGTTCAGGCCCAGCACACCAATCTTGGCACCTGGAAAAAAAGACAAGGAGATATTGCGCAGAATCTGCCGCTTGGGCGGCACAATCTTGCCCACGCGGTTCATCGAATAAACGTATTGAGCCATATAAACCTAAAAAGGAAAAACAGGTCGTGTTCGGAAAACTGGGATTGTAGGCGTTTGGCGCCCGAAAGGTGCGCTTCTGTCAGGTTCAGAACGAAACACCCGGCCTGAGTGCAGGCCTGTCTCAGGTAATATACTCACTTTTGCTGACAATCCAAAAACGCCATGCCCACACCTGACGCCCCTGAACTTGTATTTACCACCGAAGAGATCGAAACCCTGGGCCGCACCGCCGATGCGCTGAGTGCCTACCTGGGTCGTGCCGTCCTGGCCGAGATCGTGGGAGCGGAAGAAACCGGCTTTGAATGGGTCATCTTTGCCATGCCCCTGGACAAGAATGAAGACGAAAGCGAATTCACGATTGTGCAGGTAGGCGGCGAACAGGCCCGCATCGTGGGCAACCGCGGCGGCTTGGACCCCAAGGACACGGCGGTCTACGCCTGCCGTTACCTGTGGGCCATCCAGTTAAGTGATGCCGAGCCTGTACGCTTTATCAAAGTGGACGAAGAAGGCGAGGAAGTCGCCTGGACCGAGACCCTGGAAGAATTGCTGCCCTTCGCCCTGAGCGAAGATGCCTTCGCCGTCGAGGATGAGACGGATGAAGACGACGAGGACGACGACGATGACAGCCCGGAACCGGGCGTGCACGGCCACACCCTGCACTAATCGCGTTCAGGCCCGTCGCTTGTCCCGCAGATATAAAGCGACACCCACCGGCCACATCAAACCCACCAGCAGATAAGAGGCCAGGCCTTTCAAGCCATAACCTGCTGGTGGCTTGCGCCCACTGGCACGCAGGTGCAGCCCAAAGCGGGTGTAACGCGCGGCAGCCATCAAGAACGCCTTGGGTTCGTAGCGGAACCAGGGCAGACACTTCACCACCGTATCCTGCGCCAGCAGCCACAAGCCCAGTGCATGTTGCTGGCTGGTTTTGCCTTGCACCGACAAGGAGTCCGGGCTGTCGTGGTAGACACGGAATACGGTGTTCACAAATCGGTTCTTGTAGCCCGCACGGGCAATCGCCCGCCACACCAGGCTTTCAGGCACAAAGCCGTCGATCTGATCGGGAAAGGGAAACTTGCGCAGTACGGCGGTACTCAAACAGCCGAACTTCTCGCCCCGCACGTGGTAGCGAAAACTCATGTCCAAAGAGCTGGCATCAAAAATATCCTGGGGAAACATATCCCCGACGACCTTGCCATCCGGTCGCACACACAGACCCGTAATGCCTGCATAAGCTGCCCGCTCTGATACAGGGATGTCGGCCCAGATCTGCGCCATATCGTAGAGCGCATTCACCAGCAGGGTGTCATCACTGTCCAAAGCAACGACCAGTTCACCTTGGGCCAGAGCCACGCCGTGATTGAACGCCGCCTTCTTGTGACGATTTTCCTGCCAGGCATAATGAATCGGAAAGGAGGCTTGCTGTTGCCAGCCTTGCACCAGTTCCCGTGTCCCGTCTGTGGAACCATCGTCAATGACCACCCATTCAAAGTCCTGACAGGTTTGCTCGCACAAGGAACGATAAACGCGCTCCAAGGTGTGAGCGCGGTTATAGCTAGGTGTCAGGACGGTGAACAAATGGCGCCATTCCATACGCGGGTGTCCCCATAAACCACTGTTTTGATTATTGTTACGGGCAGCTACTTACATCTGCATCAGAATGACATCATCATAAAGCAAGCACGGCGCTGTGCAGCGCACTATCTGCAGGGCTCCAGACAAACCCGAAGCAAAATCAAACGCGCACAAAAAAACCACAGGCAAGCCTGTGGTTTTTTTGCTGCTGGGTGTGATTTCAAGCTGAAAAATCAGGTTTCTGCTTGTACACCGCTCAAGCCAGGCACTTAGACGCGCTTGACCTTTTCCAGCATTTTGAAAACGCCCTTGGGTGCGCGCACAAACAGACGTTTGAATGCTTTACCCAGGCAACGACGCTCCAGCGTGTTGCGGCGAGTGCGTTTGATTTCCGCCATGGTGATCTCCGATCTTAATGTAAGCCCTGCCGGATGATCCCGACAAAAGCGCAATAGCTAACCAGAAATTCTACCGTAATCCGCGTTAAGATACAAAGGCTAGAGTGTGCATCCCTGGCAACACCTTGCTGGCGTGTACCGCTCTCACTGGCGCATGGGGCCTGTTTGACAGGCCTTTTCGCTGCCGCTTCCCTACTCTGCCCTCTCCAGAAAGCCGACCTTGCCATGAGCTCAGAAATTCGCATTTTTGGCGCCCGCCAGAACACTCTGAAAAACCTGAATGTACGTATCAAAACGGGCGAGTTATTGGTTATTACCGGCGTTTCCGGCTCAGGCAAAAGTTCGCTGGCCTTTGACACTCTGTATGCAGAAGGCCAACGACGCTATGTAGAAACCTTCTCCCCCTATGCGCGCCAGTTCCTGGACCGCATGGACAAGCCCCAGGTCGATCGCATTGAAGGCATCTTGCCCGCCATTGCCATTGATCAGGTGAACCCGGTACGCAACTCGCGCAGCACCGTGGGCACCATGACGGAGCTGAACGATTACATCAAGCTGCTGTACGCCCGCTTGGGCGAGTTGTATTGCCGCCAGTGCGCCCAGCCTGTGCGCCGCGACAATGCCGACAGCATCGCCAAGCAGATTCGCAAGCTGGCAGAGGACCACGATGACCCACGCCTGGTTCTGACCTTTGCCGTCAAGGTTCCGGCCAACTTCACGCAGCAAGAAATTGAAACCTTGCTGCATCAGCAGGGCTACACCCGCCTGCACCACGAGGAAACACAGACCGTCACGGCCAGCAGCAGCACGAAAAAGGGCAAAAGCAGCAAAGCCGCCCCCACGGAGCAAAAGCTTCTCTATGTGATTCAGGACCGCTTCCGTGCCAGCACGGTAGAGCCGGAACGTTTCATGGAAGCGATCGAAGCGGCCTTGCGCCACGGACAAGGCAAGTTGACGGTGTATGCTTCGGCCAGTGCCGATGGCCCGGAAACCGCCTGGCGTTTCAGCCAGGGTCTGCACTGTGCCCAGTGCGATATTGAATACAGCACGCCGGTTGCCAGCACCTTCTCCTTCAACTCGCCCCTGGGCGCGTGTGAATCCTGCCGTGGCTTTGGCCGCGTGATGGGTATTGATTACGGCCTGGTCGTTCCCGATCCCAGCAAAAGCCTGCTTGAAGGTGCGATCCGCCCTTGGCAGACAGCCAGCTACAAAGAATGTCAGGTCGAGATGGAGCGCTACGCTCCGGCAGCCGGTGTACGCCTGAGCGTGCCCTGGAAGGACTTGAGCCAGGAAGAGCGCGACTGGGTGATTAACGGCACCCCGGACTGGAAAGGCGGTAATCAGGCCTGGAAAACCCAGTGGTACGGTGCACAGCGCTTTTTCGACTGGCTGGAGTCGCGCGCCTACAAGATGCACGTGCGTGTGCTGCTGTCCAAATACCGCAGCTACAACACCTGCCCGGCCTGCGCCGGCTCGCGTCTGAAACCCGAAGCCAGCTTGTGGCGTGTGGGCGATCAGGCGGCCCCCGCCGATTCCCGTTACCCACGTTTCATGCCCGTGCATTCAAACTGGCTGCGCGAGCAACTGGATGCCATGCCCGGCCTGAGCGTCCCGGACCTGATGCGTTTGCCTATCGAGCACGTACGCAGCTTTTTCCAAGGCCTGCACTTTGGCGATGCACGTGATGCGGCCATTGATCTGCTCTTGAAGGAAACCCTGTCCCGCCTGGATTATCTGTGCGATGTGGGCCTGTCCTATTTGTCGCTGGACCGCCAAAGCCGCACCCTGTCTGGCGGTGAAGTGCAGCGTATCAACCTGACCACGGCACTGGGCACCTCGCTGGTGAACACCCTGTTCGTGCTGGACGAGCCCTCGATTGGCCTGCACCCACGCGACATGCACCGCATTATTGAAGTAATGCATCGTCTGCGCGGCAATGGCAACACCCTGGTGGTGGTCGAGCACGACCCGCAAGTGATGGTGGCCGCCGACCGTATTCTGGACATGGGCCCAGGCCCTGGCGAGCGTGGCGGTCAGATTCTGTTTGATGGTTCGCCCCAAGCCTTGCGCGGTGCAGAAACGCTGACAGGCCGCTACCTGAGTGGCGAGCTGAGCATCGAATCACCCCGCCCCATGCCTGTGGCCGATAACACCCCGCGCCTGCTGCTGGAAGACGTAAGCGCACACAATCTGCGTCATATCTCCGTGTCCATTCCGCTGGGCCGTCTGGTCTGCGTGACCGGTGTTTCCGGCTCGGGCAAATCCACGCTGATCCAGGACGTGCTCTACCCAGCCATCCTGAAACAACAAGGCAAACCAACAGAAGCCCCTGGCCCTTACGGTGCCTTGCTGGGCGCCGAGCAAATTGCCGAAGTAGTGATGGTGGACCAGACGCCTATCGGCAAAACAGCCCGCTCCAACCCGGCCAGTTATGTCGGTGCCTTTGACCCTATCCGCAAGCTGTTTGCCCAGGCCCCGCTATCCAAAGAACGCAGTTACACGCCCGGCACCTTCAGCTTCAATAGTGGCGATGGCCGCTGCCCGACTTGCGGCGGTACGGGCTTTGAGCATATCGAAATGCAGTTCCTGTCCGATGTGTACCTGCGCTGTCCGGATTGCGATGGCAAGCGCTTCCGCCCCGAAGTGCTGGAAGTGCGTATCGAACACTTTGGTCGCAGCGCCTCGATTGACGAGGTGCTGGACATGACCGTGCATCAGGCCATGGAGTTCTTTGAAGGCCTGCGCGATGTGCAAACCGGCCTGGCACCCCTGGCCGATGTGGGCCTGGATTACCTGAAACTGGGCCAACCTGTGCCTACGCTCTCGGGCGGTGAGGCACAACGCTTGAAACTGGCGGCTTATCTGGCCCAGGCTTCGCGCACCCGTCTAAGCCAGGTGAAGGTCGCCAAGAAAGGCAATCTGTTCCTGTTCGACGAGCCCACCACCGGCCTGCACTTTGACGATATTGCGCGCCTGATGCGCGCCTTCCGCAAGCTGCTGGCCGCTGGTCACAGCCTGCTGATTATTGAGCACAATCTGGACCTGATCCGCGCGGCAGACTGGATTATTGATCTAGGCCCCGAAGGTGGCGAGCATGGCGGCCAATTGCTGGGCGCGGGTACGCCTGGCGACATCATGGCGCTGGAGCAATCGCACACCGGCCATGCCCTGAAAGAATACGAACAAGCCATTCTGGGTAAAGGCTCGGCCCTGTTCCAGGAACCCGAGGTGGATTACAAGGCCAGCTCGAGCGGCAGCAACGATGGCCAGATCGCCATCCTGAATGCGCGCGAGCACAATCTGAAGAACATCTCGGTGCACATCCCGCACAACACCTTCACCGTCGTGACGGGTGTCTCCGGTTCGGGCAAATCCACCCTGGCCTTCGACATTCTGTTTAACGAAGGTCAACGCCGCTACCTGGAGTCCCTGAACGCCTACGCCCGCGCGATTGTGCAGCCTGCCGGTCAGCCCGATGTGGACGCGATTTACGGTATTCCACCTACCGTTGCCATTGAGCAGCGCACCAGCCGTGGGGGTCGCAAATCCACCGTGGCCACCATGACGGAAATCCACCATTTCCTGCGCTTGCTGTATGTGAAGCTGGCCACCCAATACTGCCCGGACTGCCATGTGCCTGTGGCCCCGCAAACGGCCGAGCAAATCGCCGCGCAATTGCTGCGTGATCATAAGGGTGAGCATATTGGTTTGCTGGCTCCCCTGGTCACCGCTCGCAAGGGCTACTACACCGACCTGGCCAAATGGGCGCAGGGCAAGGGCTATACCCATTTGCGCGTGGATGGCGAGTTCATCCCCGTCAACCCTTGGCCGCGCCTGGACCGTTACAGCGAACACACGCTGGAACTGCCGGTGGCCGACCTGATTATTGATCCACGCCATGAACTGCAACTGCGCCAAGCCATACGCGAGGCGCTGGAGCTGGGTCACGGCTCCTTCAGTGTGCTGGCTCCCCTGACGCCATCGGGTTCCATGTCGCTGGAGCAACGCCGACAAGGTCAACCGCTGTCCACGGCCAGCCAGCAACACTTCTCCGTCAAGCGGGCTTGCCCGTGCTGCGGCACCAGCTTCCCCGAGCCGGACCCACGCATGTTCTCCTACAACTCCAAGCACGGCTGGTGCAAGGACTGCTTTGGTACGGGCTTGAAGCTGACCGGCTTCGACCAGGAACAAACGGGCGAAGAAAACAGCTGGAATAACGGCTACGAAGGCGAAGCCGTGGAATGCCCAAGCTGTCACGGCCAACGCTTGAACCCGGTCTCTCTGGCTTTTGAATGGCGCGACCAATCCATTGCCAAGCTGGCCGGTTTGCCCGTGGATGAAGCGCAGACCTTTTTTGGCAGCCTGAACATGAGTGGCCGCGAGGCCGATATTGCGCGCGACATTCTGAACGAAATCCGCAGCCGTCTGGACTTCATGCACGAAGTGGGCCTGGGATATCTGGCGCTGGATCGTGCCGCCCCCACCTTGTCGGGTGGGGAAGCCCAGCGTATCCGTCTGGCGGCCCAGTTAGGCTCAAACCTGCAGGGCGTGTGCTATGTGCTGGATGAACCCACGATCGGTCTGCACCCGCGCGACAACCAGATTCTGCTGAACGCCATGGCGCGTCTGGAAGGCAACGGTAATACGCTGGTGGTTGTCGAGCACGATGAAGACACCATACGCCGTGCCCAGCACATTATTGATATGGGCCCCGGTGCGGGCAAACGCGGCGGTGAAGTCATCGCCCAGGGCACACTGGCAGAAATCGAGGCCAACCCCAATTCGCTGACTGGCCGCTATCTGCGCGAGCCGCTCAAGCACCCCATGCAGGCACGCCGTCCCGTCCAGGCCGATGCACCCATGCTGACGGTGCACGATGCCAGCCTGCATAACCTGAACAAGGTCCAGGCCGGTATTCCGCTGGGCAAGCTCAGTCTGGTGACGGGCGTGTCAGGTTCCGGCAAGTCCACCTTTGCCCGCGATGTACTGCTGGATAATTTGCAGCGCGTGGTCGGCAGCAAAGAAAAACCGGTGTGGCAGGGTTGTTCCAGCATCAGCGGCTGGGAAAGCCTGGACCGCGTGCTGGAAGTGGACCAGACCCCCATTGGCAAGACACCCCGCTCCTGCCCGGCCACCTATATCGGCTTCTGGGACGAGGTGCGCAAACTGTTTGCCAACACCAACGATGCCCGTCTGCGCGGCTGGAGCGCCTCACGCTTCTCCTTTAACACCGGCGATGGCCGCTGCCCCTTGTGCGAAGGCCAAGGCATGCGCACCCTGGAAATGAGCTTCCTGCCGGACGTGAAGGTGCCTTGTGACGCCTGCCACGGCCAGCGCTTCAATCCAGAAACCCTGGCGGTGACCTGGCGCGACGTCTCCGCCGGTCAGCTTTTGCAAATGGATGTGGATGAGGCGGTTGAATACTTTGCCGCACATCCTAAAATATTGCGCCCCCTGCAACTGATGCAAAGCGTGGGCCTGGGTTATCTGACCCTGGGCCAACCCTCCCCCACCCTGTCCGGTGGCGAGGCGCAGCGCGTCAAGCTGGTCAGCGAACTGGTCAAGGCCCGTCTGGACGAAGGTCTGACTCGCACAGGCCGCGCCTACAAGGCTCCGCACACCTTGTACGTGCTGGACGAACCCAGCGTAGGCCTGTCCATGGCGGATGTGGAAAAGCTGATTGTGGTGCTGCACCGACTGGTCGATGCCGGTCATACCGTGCTGGTGATTGAACATAATCTGGATTTGATTGCCGAAGCAGACTGGATTGTCGATCTGGGCCCCGAAGGCGGCTCAGGCGGCGGCAGGCTAGTGGTGCAAGGCACGCCGGATCAAGTACAAGCCAACCATGCCTCGCATACCGGCATGGCCCTGGCGGAATTTTTAAAGGAACACGGCGCATGTATGGCCGATTTGAAGACAGACTAAAAGGCTATGCGCTGGAAATGCAGGGCTACCTGGGCCATATCCAGGCTCGTAGCCCGGAAGACTTAAGTACTGCTTTTGAAAAAATCGAACAGGCTCGACAGGCTGGTCACTGGGTGGCACTGGCACTGGACTACGAACTGGCCGAGCTGTTCGAACCCCGTCTGCCTGCTCGCGAAGCGGCGACCCATGCTCCCCTGAACGCGCTGGTGTTTGAGCAGGCGCAGGAAGTGGCTTTATGGGATGGTCAGGCAAAGCCCGAGTTGAAAGTCAGCCTGCAAATCAGTCAGCAAGACTATCGGGATGCTCTGGCCCAGGTTCAGCAAGGCTTGCAAGCCGGGGATTTTTACCAGATCAACTACACCATGCCGCTGAGCATTCAAACCGGCATGGCACCGCGTGATCTCTATACCGCACTGGCCAGCCGCCACCCTGTAGCCTACGCTGCGTATCTGGATCTGGGTGACCGTCATATCCTGTCGCTGTCACCCGAGCTGTTTCTGGAAAAACGTGGCAACACTGTGCGGACCCGCCCCATGAAAGGCACGCGCCCGCGCGATACCGACCCTGTTCAAGATCAGAAAAACGCCCAGGAGCTGCAAAGCAGCCTGAAAGACCGGGCCGAAAACCTGATGATTGTGGATTTGCTACGCAACGATCTGGGCCAGGTGGCCCGCACCGGCACCGTGCAAACCACCAGTCTGTTCGATATAGAGCAATACGCTTCCGTCTGGACCATGACTTCCAGCATCCAGGCCGAGGTAGACCCGGACTGGAGCCTGCAGACCCTGCTACGCGCCCTGTTTCCCTGTGGTTCGATTACCGGCGCCCCCAAGCTGGCCGCCATGCAATGCATACGCCAACTGGAAACGCAGCGACGCGGTATTTACTGCGGCTCGGTGGGGTATCTCAGCCCCCAGGGCGACTTGTCCCTGAATGTCAGCATCCGCAGTCTGGAACTGGACAATCACGGCCAAGGAAGGTTTGGCGTGGGCGGTGGCATTGTGCTGGACTCGGACCCGGACCAGGAATGGTTGGAGTGTTTGTGGAAAGCACGTGTCTTGCAGACCCCTGTAACACTGACTTAAAGGCAGCATCATGAGCCAAAGCAAACCTGAATTGATAGAAACCTTGCGGGTAGATGCAGACGGCCAGATCCCCCTGCTGGAACTGCATCTGGAGCGCGTGGCACGCAGCTGCACGGAACTGGGCTACGACTGGGATGCACAAACCTGGTTGCAGGCCATGCATACCGCGTTGGGCCAGGCCCCGGTCAACACACCCTTGCGACTGCGTATCTTGTGGGGTGCCGACGCCAGCGCCCAGGCACAGGCGAACGCACTGCCAGCACTGGAAGGCCCCTTACAGCTATGCCTGTCCCGCATACCCCTGCCCGCTCAGGACCCGCTGCTCTCGCACAAGACGACGCATCGCCCCTGGTATCAAGAGGCCAGCGCCCTGCTGGAAAAGCATCCCCAAATCTTTGATGTGATCTATCTGGATACACAGAACCGGGTTTGTGAAGGCAGCCGCAGCAATATTTATATTCAGGACGAACAGGGCCAGTGGTGGACACCGCCCGCCCAAGGCTGGCTCTTGCCCGGCGTGCAACGGCAGGCGCTTCTCAATAGCAAGCTGGTTCGTGAAACCGAGATTTCCCTGGAGGATTTACTGAACGCCAAGGCAATCCGAGTCTCGAATGCCTTGCGTGGCTGGCAGGACGCCTTACTGGTTCAGTATCCGGTTTAAGGCGTAGTCGGCGGCCTGCATGCCCATGCTGGCCGTCACAGTGACCCCGGAGCCATAACCCGCGCAGGCCAGTCCTTGCAGCGCACCGTCTTCGGCCTGGGTCCAGTTTTGTGGCAGACGCGTTTCCTGCTCGAGCCACAGGCAATCCACTCCCATGCGGGGCACACGCTTCAAGGCGCGGCCCTGAGCATCGCTGCCACGCGCAAAGCCATGCTGCTTGCGCAGGATCTGGCGCAGCTTGCCCAGCAAGGCATCATGGCGTGCTACCGACAAGTCTCCCCGGCGCAACGTCAGCGGGTCGGTTTTGCCTCCTGCCCCGCCGCAGCTCAGCAGGGGCACCTTGCAGCGCCTGGCCTGCAAGATCAGAGCAATCTTGGCACTAGCCTGGTCAGTGCAATCCAGAAACACGTCGGGACGCTGCTCCATCAGGCTGGCCGCATTATCCTCGGTGACAAAATCTTCAATCAGCTGCAGCTGGCACTGAGGATTGATCTGCGCAATGCGCTGGGCCATGGCTTCAATCTTGGCCATGCCCAAGGTGCTGTCCAGAGCAGGCAGTTGGCGGTTGATATTCGATTCGGCAATATTATCCAGATCAATCAGGGTAATTCGGCCTACGGCCGAACGGGCCAGCGCTTCCACCGCCCAGGTTCCCACGCCCCCGATACCCGCCACCATCACATGGGCGGCCGCCAGACGCTCTCGCGCTCCGGCTCCATACAAACGATCCAAACCGCCGAAACGGCGTTCGGCATCCATGTTGTGCTGCTCTGTCATGCAATCTGTCCATCACCGGCCCATGCGGCCAAACCCGTTAATTCTACGTCTAATTGCCCCTGACCAGCCTGCGAAACGGGCCTTATGCCCTGGTAGCTTGACTGGGCCCTGCCAAATAGCAACACTCATATAAGCAAATTAGTATTTTTCCTTAGTTATCAGCATCAAAGCCCGCTACAGTGGACTGTGCTTGCTCTACAATTGTCATAGGTTTCAAGCATCTGTGATTTTGGCTTACCCCCCTTTTTGCCGTGAACATCGATTCTATTTCCGCCTCGCCTTCCGCCGTACCCACACCGTGCAGCTTTCGTGTCCTGACTGACGAAGAGCGCAACGCCTCTTTGCGTCAATCCCTGGAAGAGGTGCAGTGGTGTGAAAAACAAGACCTGTGGGTCTATGGTTACGGCTCTCTGATCTGGCGTCCCGATTTTGAATTTGCCGAGCAGCGCCAAGCCTTGCTGCGCGGTTACCATCGGGCGCTGTGCTTGTGGTCACGTATCAACCGCGGTACGCCCGAGCAACCCGGTCTGGTTTTCGGGCTGGATGTAGGCGGTTCTTGCCGGGGCATGGCCTTTCGCATTCCCGCCGAAAGCGTCCCCAAGGTATTCGATGCCCTATGGCTGCGCGAAATGCCCAGCGGTGCCTATATTCCTCGCTGGTTGCGCTGCCGCACCAGCCAGGGCGATATTCGTGCCCTGGTCTTTACCATGAACCGCAAGACCGACGCCTACGTCCCCCGTATGCCGGACGAACAGTTGCGACAAGTGGTGTACTCGGCCCAGGGAACCAACGGCCCTTGCATCGAATACGTCATGGAAACCGCCTCGGCGCTGCAACGCTCTAAAATTCTGGATAAACGCCTGCAATCAGTGGTTCAATTACTACAGAGCCAGACTGCACTGCTTAATCCTCAACAAGCCTAAGAGCGCCCCATGTCCCTTGCCGATTTGCGTAACGAATACGAACGCTTTTCCCTGAGCGAAAACGAACTCTGTGCCGATCCTCGCCAGCAATTTCAACGCTGGCTGGATCAGGCGATTGAGCTAAAGGAAGTCGAACCCACGGCGATGACGCTGGCCACCGTGAACGCGGAAGGCCGCCCATCGGCGCGCATTGTTCTGCTCAAGGGTTACGACGAACAAGGCCTGGTGTTCTTTACGAATTACCAATCTCGCAAGGGTACGGACCTGGACCATAACCCTTGGGCCAGCCTGTCCTTTTTCTGGGCCTCCATGCAGCGCCAGGTGCGCTTTGAAGGCCGCATCAGCCGCATCAGCGCGGCCGAATCCGACGAATACTTTCACAGCCGTCCTCTGGGCTCTCGCATTGGGGCCTGGGCCTCGCCGCAAAGCCAACCCATCAGCCGCACAGAGCTGGATGCCCGTGCCAAGCAGTACACTGAAAGCTTAGGTGAACATCCCGCCCGCCCTGAACACTGGGGTGGCTTCCGACTGACTCCAGACCATGTCGAATTCTGGCAAGGCCGTGCCTCGCGCCTGCACGACAGGCTGGTGTTCGACCGCAAGGACACATCTGACTGGCAGGTGAGCCGACTGGCTCCTTAAGCCGTTCCCTTGGGGACGCCTGCCCTCAGCATTGATGCAATGACTGTTTTTTCTTCTACCTTCGATAGCGACTTCTTCCGTTCGGCACTGGGCCGTTTCGCCACTGGCGTGACGGTCGTGACCGGTGCCAACAAAGACCACCCGGATCAGGCCATTGGCCTGACCGTCAGCTCCTTTAACTCTGTTTCCCTGGACCCACCTCTGGTGCTGTGGTCGCTGGCCAAGCGCTCCCAGTCCCTGCCACACTTTGTGGACGGCCAGGGCTACGTGATTCACGTTTTGGGAGCCAGTCAGCTATCGCTGGCCAAGCGCTTTGCCTGGGGCGATCAGGCCGAGCGTTTTCGCGATCACCCCATCAAGCGTTCCCCGCACGGCTTGCTCATGCTGGACGACGAGCGCTGCAGTGCCTGGTTCGAGTGCAAGCCTTATGCCGTGCATGAGGCAGGCGATCACCTGATCTTTATCGGTGAAGTCACCCACTGCGAACGCAGCGCCCATCAGCCCCTGATCTACCATGCGGGCGACTTTGACCTGACTCCTTCCCTGGCGTGACGGGGTGTTGCAACGCAACCCTGACGACGACAGCATGGCGGGAGTACACTACGCCTTTTGCTCCAACGCGCCAATAAGGTCCTGATTCATGGCAAACGATGTCGATTGCATAGTGCTGGGAGCGGGAGTCGTAGGTTTGGCCTGCGCCCGACAAATGGCCCAGCAAGGCATGGAGGTTCTGCTGATCGAGCAAACCGCCAGCATTGGCAATGGCGTCAGTTCCCGCAATTCAGAGGTCATACACGCGGGCATTTACTACACGCCGGGCAGCCTGAAGGCCCGGCTGTGTGTAGAAGGCAAAGCCCGGCTGTATGACTACTGCCAGGAACACCATATAGCCCACGCCCGTTGCGGCAAGCTGATTGTGGCGACCACGCCCGAACAGGAAGCCGATCTGCTCAAGCTGCAGGCCCAAGCGCGCGCTTGTGGTGTGGACGATTTGCAGTGGCTAAATGCCGCCCAGGCCCAGGCTCTGGAGCCGGCCTTGAATTGCAGCGCCGCCCTGCTCTCTCCTTCCACCGGCATTGTAGATACCCATGCCTTGATGCTGGCCCTGCAAGGCGATGCAGAAAACCACGGTGCCCAACTGGTCTTCAATACGCCTTTTGTCAGTGCGCGAGTCCTACCCGGACAAGGTTTCGAAGTGCATGTGGGTGGCGCAGAAGCGTTCAGCCTGACAAGCACCCATCTGATCAATGCGGCTGGTTTGGGCGCGGTCGCCGCCGCACGCCAGATCGAGGGGCTGGATGCCAGCCATATCCCGCATGCCTATCTGTGCAAAGGCAGCTATTTCTCTTTGGCGGGTCGCTCGCCCTTCAAGCACCTGATCTACCCCATGCCCAATAAAGCCGGGCTGGGTGTGCATCTGACGCTGGATCTGGCCGGTCAAGCCCGCTTTGGCCCGGACACCGAATGGGTACAGGACGAGAACTACGATATGGATCCGCAGCGGGGCCAATCTTTTTACGCGGCCGTGCGCGAGTACTGGCCCGCTTTGCCTGATAACAGCCTGAACCCCGCCTATAGCGGTATCCGGCCTAAAATTGTGCCCGCAGGCCATGCGGCAGCCGACTTTGTCTTTTCGGGTCCCGCCGAGCACGGCATACCCGGACTGCTGAATCTGTTCGGCATCGAATCCCCCGGCCTGACCGCGTGTTTAGCGATTGCACAACACAGCCAAGAAACCCTGGCCCAGGCAGCTTAAAAACTTTTCTGAAATCTTTACAATACTGTCGATGAACGATTACATCTTGACCCTATCCTGCCCGGATCGTACCGGCATTGTCCACAGCGTATCGGGCTGGCTACTTGAGCAGAACGGCAACATTCTTGAGGCACAGCAGTTCGGCGACGCCGCCACCAACCGCTTTTTCCTGCGCATCCAGTTTTCCCTGCCCGAAAAGCAGGACGTCAATGCGCTGCAAACCAGCTTCGCACCCATTGCTGAAAAATTCAGCATGGACGCCAATATTTACGACGCACAACGCAAAGCCCGCTTGCTGATCCTGGTCAGCCGTCAGGGCCACTGCCTGAACGATCTGCTGTTCCGCGCCCATAGCGGCCAACTGCCGGTGGAAATTGCTGCTGTGGCCTCCAACCATACCGACCACGCCGGTCTGGCTTCTTCTTACGGCATTCCTTTCCATCACCTGCCCGTGACACCGGAAACTCGCCCCGAGCAAGAGCAGCAAATCATCGACCTGGCTCGTGATCTGAAGATTGATCTGGTTGTGCTGGCCCGCTACATGCAGATTCTGTCCACCAATCTGTGCCAATCCCTGTCTGGCCGCGCCATCAATATTCACCACAGCTTCCTGCCCAGCTTCAAGGGCGCACGCCCCTACCATCAGGCACATGCTCGCGGTGTGAAGATTATTGGTGCTACCGCCCACTACGTGACGGCTGACCTGGACGAAGGCCCGATCATCGAACAGGACGTGGAACACGTGACCCACTCGGTCAGCCCAGCCGAACTGACCCAGATCGGTAGCGATGTGGAGTCTCTGGTTCTGGCCCGTGCCGTGCGCGCCCATGTGGAGCATCGCATCTTGCTGAACGATCAGCGCACGGTGGTATTCCGCTAAGCAGCGAGGTCAGACCGGCCTTAAGACTGAAAAAAAGCCCTCAATGCTATGGATATGGATCCACGCATTGAGGGCTTTTTACTGGTCACCCATTTTTTCAGAAGCCAGATGACATGAGCCTGCTAGCTACTTGGCAATTAGCTCTACCAGCCTCAGGCAACGATCGACTGCTGTCTCTGCCAATCTCTGACGAGTATCTGCTTCAAATTGCCAACAGCCTCTCCCGCATACTGACTGCTTCCCCAAGTCCACCATACGCTTGCAGCATGTCTCGTCGGCAAGACCCATATTTACCTCGGGTACACGGCTACAAGCTCTGCTTATTGCCCTAACGCTAAACCTTCACGCCGAGGGTCTACCCCCGATTCCAGTCCCTCCTGAGTCCAGCGAATCACATGCGTACCGCTAGGAAAAGGCTGCTCACGCACCTCGTGCCCCATTGCCCTCAAGGCCTGCGCCTGTTCCGTCACCGTAGTCCCAGCTTCCAGCTCAGTCGCCCAATTGCGGCTGCCGTAGTGGGGCAGGCTGACTGCCTGTTGTGCATCTAGGTTCCACATCAACATGCCGGTCAGGGCTTGAGCCACGTAAGGAATAATGGCACTGCCACCGGGTGAACCCAGGGCAATGACAGGGCGGCCATCCTGCATCACCATCATCGGTGCCATGGAACTGCGTGGACGCTTGCCGGGCTCCACCCGATTCACGGACAGGCGTCCCATTTCGTCTTTGGGGCTCAAGGCAAAGTCAGTCAGCTGATTGTTCATCAAGAAACCATGCACCATGATCTTGCTACCAAAAGCTGACTCGACCGAAGTGGTCATGGACACCACTTGCCCCTTGGCATCCGCCACGGACAAATGCGTCGTGGAAGGCAGCTCGGGCGTGTTATCGCTGGCAGCTTGTGAGTCGGCCAAGGGCTTACCCGGTTGAGCGTGTCCCATGGATCGGTCTGGCTGAATCAAGGCAGCGCGGGATTTCAGATACTCCGGAGCCAGCAAAGCCTGCTGAGGGACAGACACAAATGCCGGATCGGCCACCCAGGCATCCCGATCCGCGAAGGCCAAACGCCCCGCTTCAGAGAAATAGTGAATCGCTTCCACAGATTGCGGCTTCGCCGCAGCAATGGGCGTGTGCTGCAAGATTCCCAGCATCTGCATCACACTGATAGCCCCGGAACTGGGCGGTGCCATGCCACAGAGGGCCACTTGCTGCCAGTCCATACAGAGGGGTTCACGACGCAAGGCGCGGTACTGCGTCAAGTCAGACACTGCCAGGTCACCCGCAATGGGGTCGGCGGCAACGGCAGCCACCATATCCTGGGCAAGTTCACCTTGATAAAAAGCCTGTGCACCCTGCCTGGCCAACAAGCGCAGCACCTGCGCGTATTCCTTGTTCTGCAAACGATGACCAACTGGCCAGGGCTTGCCTTGCTCGTCCAGAAAATAGGCACGTGTAGCCGCCTTGTCAGCCAGTTCAGGATTATCGGCAATCAAGGTATTCAAGCGTGGGCTGACTTCAAAACCGACCTCGGCAAGCTCAATCGCCGGGTCAAACAAATTCGCCCACGGCAGCACGCCGCCGTCTTTATGCATCAACTCCAGGGCACGCAGCAAACCCGGTACGCCTACCGAGCGACCACTATTGACCGCCTGCTTGAAGGACATGGTTTTACCGTCCAGCTCGAAGCGATCCAGACTGCTGGCTGCGGGCACCGTTTCCCGTCCGTCATAGCTCATCAGGCCGGTCTTGGGCTGGAACATCAGCAAGAAGCCGCCACCGCCTATGCCGGAAGACTGTGGTTCCACCAGCCCCAGAACCAACTGAGCCGCAATGGCTGCATCCACCGCACTGCCTCCCTGATCCAGGATGCGCAAACCCGCTTGTGTCGCCAAAGGATGTGCCGTCACCACCATGCTTTTCTGGGTGACAAGCTTGTCACGCTGCATGACACTGCTGGCGGTTTCCGGGTTCAAATGCTGGCTGGCTGCTTCCCGAGCGTGCGCAGGTAGCGCCAGCGCCAAGGTCAAGGCAGCCGACATCAGAGCCGGTTTCCAGTGCAATCTCATGTGTTCTCCTTTTGGTCCTCAAGCAGCCATTGTTCCAGCAAAAGCACCGCTTCGCTGGGCTCATTGGCCGTAGGATAACTAAAAAAATAGGCCTCACTGACAGGCATGGCATGATCCAGCGGCATGATCAGCTCGCCCTGCTCCAGCGCCTGTTGCACCAGAAAACGCGGCATCAAGGCCACGCCCATGTCAGCATGCAATGCCGCCATCACCAGGCTGAACAGCTCGTAACGCGGGCCGGAACTGACACGCAAATCAGGCTCCAGACCGGCAGATCGATACCAGTCCGACCAGCTATCGGGGCGCGTGGACATATGCAGGTGAACCAGCTTTTGCCAGTCGTCACTGGCGGCCAGCTCGGGCGAGCAGACCGGCACCAGTTCGCCTTCGTCAAACAGCTTGATCCCTTCAGTTTGCGGCCACAACTGCCGTCCATGATAAATGGCAGCATCAAAGGGGTGGTCGCCAAACTGAAACGGAGTGGTACGCACGGACAGGCTGACGGTGATATCCGGATAGCGCTGGGAGAAACGGGCCAGACGCGGCATCAACCACACGGTCGACAAGGTAGGAAGCACGGCCAGATGGATGCTGCGGCCCACACCGGCGCGTGCAATCAGGCTGAAAGTATCCTTGCCGATTTGCTCCAGATGGTGACGGATGCGAGCAGCATAATCGCGCCCTGCCGGAGTCAACACCAGACGCCGCCGCACCCGTGTCAGCAAGGTCACACCCAGCCGCTGCTCCAGGCCGCTAACCTGCCGGTACACCGCGCTATGCGTCAAGGACAATTCCTCGGCCGCACGGGAAAAAGTCCCCAAACGGGCCGTGGCCTCAAAGGCCTGTAATGCGCCCAAACTGGGTACGCCTTGTCTCATAGGTCTTCCTCTTAATCATGCCGCCTCCGCCCTGCCCATTCAGTGCAGGGCCGGATCGTTACGCCAGAACACGACATTGTGCAATTTTATCAATTGCCTTGTGCGCTTTATGCACACTATGCTGAGACTTTATATTGATCTCGCTGATCGACAGCCACCTGAAGATGCGCTTGCTGCTCATAGTGGCGACTGTCAGCGATACTGAAGCAACTCTTTTCTATTTTCCAGATTGATGGCGCCCATCCAGGCTCCACCTGACTGACCCTCTTTGATCTTCCCGGAGTACCTCTATGTCTGCCAATCCCTCTTTCCATTGGGACGACCCCCTGCTGTTGAATCAGCAGTTGAGCGATGAAGAGCGCATGGTGCGCGATGCCGCCCACGCCTATGCACAGGAAAAGCTGCTGCCACGCGTACTGGAGGCCTTTCGCCACGAACAGACTGACCCCGCCATCTTTGCCGAGATGGGCTCGCTGGGCCTGTTGGGGGCCACCATTCCCGAAGCCTACGGTGGCGCTGGTCTGAACTATGTCAGCTATGGTTTGATCGCCCGCGAAGTGGAGCGTGTGGATTCAGGCTACCGCTCCATGATGAGCGTGCAATCCTCTCTGGTCATGGTGCCGATTTTTGAATTTGGCAGCGAAGAACAAAAACAGAAATATCTGCCCAAGCTGGCCAGCGGCCAATGGATTGGCTGCTTTGGCCTGACTGAACCCAATCATGGCTCAGACCCCGGCGCCATGGAAAGCCGCGCTGTAAAAGTGGACGGTGGCTATCGTCTGAGCGGCAACAAGACCTGGATTACCAACTCCCCCATCGCCGATGTGCTGGTGGTCTGGGCCAAAGTCGTGGGTGGTGACGACGACGGCAAGATCCGCGGCTTCATTCTGGAAAAAGGCATGAAAGGTCTGTCCACCCCGGCCATACACGGCAAAGTAGGCTTGCGTGCTTCCCTGACCGGCGAAATCGTCATGGCCGATGTGGAGATTGCAGACAGCCAGATGCTGCCCCATGTCTCGGGTTTGCGTGGCCCTTTCACCTGCCTGAACTCGGCCCGCTTCGGGATTGCCTGGGGTGCCTTGGGCGCTGCCGAATCCTGCTGGCATACCGCCCGCCAGTACACCCTGGACCGCAAGCAGTTTGGCCGCCCCTTGGCGGCCAATCAGTTGATCCAGAAAAAGCTCGCCGATATGCAAACCGAGATTACGCTAGCGCTGCAAGGCTGCCTGCGTCTGGGACGCATGAAAGACGAAGGCACAGCGGCGGTCGAAATCACCTCCATCATGAAGCGCAACTCCTGCGGCAAGGCACTGGATATTGCCCGTCTGGCACGCGACATGCTGGGAGGTAATGGTATCTCTGACGAGTTCGGTATTGCTCGCCACCTGGTCAATCTGGAAGTGGTGAACACCTACGAAGGCACCCACGACGTACATGCCCTGATTCTGGGACGCGCACAAACCGGGATTCAGGCTTTCTTCTAAAGCAAACCAAACAGGGCAAAGCCAGAGGCTTTGCCCTTGTCCGTTTCAACCGGAACAAACTGGTGAATTACATGCCGTAAGGGGACTTCTCTCCCGTCTGCATTTACGGTTTTTACTGCCGAGAGACTCGAGGTAAACAGTATCCCTTCATAAGCAGCGGGCAAAAAGCCTGGAATGAAGGTTCTTTCCAGTCGCAGGGCCGTCTCAAGATCAAAGTGGCCGCTGGAAAGTTGGTAAACCAAAACTATGCGGTGGCGGTCTTTTTATTCTTGTTCGGACTTCAACTCAAACATGCTGGTCGATTCCATTTCCAGCACCAGCTCATCACGCTGATTGAACACATTCCAATTCCAGCGAATGATGCCCAGATCTGAACGGCTGCTGGACACACGCTTGGACGCCACCGTGGCCTCCAGACGGATTGAATCACCGGCCCGCACAGGCAAAACCCAGCGCAGACGCTCCAGACCGGGCGAACCAAAGGACTCGGAATCGTGCAAGGCAGAATCCACGGCCATGCGCATGGTTTTGCCGCAAGTGAGCCAGCCGCTGGCGATCAAACCGCCCCAATGGCCCTCTTCGGCCTGCTTGTCGTCAATATGAAAGGACTGCGGATCGTATTTCTGGGCAAATTCCAGCATTTCTTCGCGAGTCACAGGGACAAGTGGGTGCTTGATGACCATACCCACTTCAAATTCAGCAAATTTCATGTTGTTGTACAACGAAAAAAGCCCCCACGCTGCACCTTCGGCTTGCTGCCCCCCGAGGGGGAGTTTTTGCCTTGGGGCGGCCCGGCGACAAAAAAAGCCCCCACGCTACACCTTCGGCTTGCTGCCCCTCCAAGGGGGAGCTTTCACCTTGGGACGGCCCGGCGGCAAAAAAGATCGAGATCGCCACTCTACCATCTCTGCCAGAATTTGCAGCCCCTGCCCCTACTGCGCCACAAACCGCAGCAAACTGTCCACATCCGGTATCAGGAGAAGCCAGCCTGTGCGTCTTATACCAATCTATGGCATAAAGAGAGTTTCCTGATTACTAATTACCTGAGCGCCCGGTTTGTTCGGGGCTATGCACAACCAAGGCTATGACAACACTCGATTCATCTTTGCAATTTGCGAGCCTGATTCAAGGCTCACAAGCCATCCAGCTGGAATATCAACGCATTGCCCCCGAACGGGAAACCGCCCCTTTGCTGGTGTTCCTGCACGAAGGTCTGGGCTCGATTGCCATGTGGAAAGACTGGCCGGCACAACTGTGCGAACAAACCGGCTGCAGCGGCCTGATGTACTCCCGCTATGGCTATGGCCGCAGCACCCCTCGCCCGGACAATCGCCCCAAAGAGCCCGACTACCTGCATGAGCAGTCGCTGGACGTGCTGCCTCAACTACTGGAGCAACTGGGCGAAGACGGCAAGAAGCGCCCGATTGTGCTGGTCGGCCACAGCGATGGTGGCTCGATTGCCCTGCTGGCGGCCAGTGGCTTTAGCGACAAGCTGCAAGGCATTGTAGTGATGGCCCCGCACCTGTTCGTGGAAGACATTTCCCTGCGCGGCATTCTGGTTGCCCGCGAAGCCTACGAGCAAGGCTTTTTACGCGAACGTCTGGGCCGCTATCACGATGATGTGGAATCCGCTTTCTGGGGCTGGAACGCCACCTGGACCGATCCCCGATTCCGCGACTGGAATATTGAAGAGGACGTCAGCCGTATCACCTGCCCGATTCTGGCGATTCAGGGCGTGGATGATGAGTACGGCACGCTGGAACAGATCCGCCGCATCAAGGAGCTGGTGCCCCACACCGAGCTGCTGGAACTGGAGCAATGCGGTCACCTGCCCTACCGGGATAAGGAAGCGCAGGTGAACCAGGCGATTGTGGACTTTCTGAAACGAACAGCCCGCTAAGTAGCGAACTCACTCAGTCCCTAAGCTCAGCCCTTAAAGCACACACGCACTACTAAACAGCAGACTTATTCAAAGGCTGCTGCTGCTCGGCCCAGGCGGTCATTGACCGCCTGCCAGTCTGGCGTATCCGGGCAACGCTGCACCCAAATATGTTGGTACTGGCCTTGGTCCAGACGACGCAACATGGCGTACAAGTCCTGGGCATAAAGCTGCGCATCCGGGCTGCACACATACCAGTCGTGCACCTCCGCCGAAAATGGCGGCAAGGAGGCAAAAGCGACAATGGCCTGCTTGCCCCCCTGGCTCAAAACAGCCTGCACCGCAGCCGCGCTGTCTTCATCAAACAAAGATAAAGGGGTACGAGGCGCATAGTGCGCTTTCAAGCTGCCCGAAACCTGTGGGGCTTGTTGATCCGGGCTGGCGGGTTCGTAGCCGATAACCTCGGCAATCATGGCGGCGCTAATGTGGCCAGGCCGCAAAAGCACGGCACCCACACCTTGATGAGTACGCGACACGTCCACAATGGTGGACTCGATGCCCACTTCCGACGGGCCCGCTTCCACAATCAGCAGTTCCTCTGCACTCATGTCCGCGAATTCATCGCGTACATGGCTGGCCGCCGTGGGCGATACCTGACCGAACTTGTTGGCCGAAGGCGCCGCCACACCGGCCTGACCGCTGGGCTTGAGTTCTGCCATGCGCTTGAGCAAAGCCTGTGCCACCGGATGGGAAGGGCAACGAATACCAATGCTGCTTTGCCCGCCACTGACCGTATCCGGAATAGCCGGATTGCGCGGCAAGATCAGCGTCAAAGGACCCGGCCAGAAGGCATCAATCAATTGCTGCGCCACGGGCGGAATATCCGTCACCCAATAACGCAAGTCGGCACCAGGGGCCACGTGCACAATCAAGGGATGATTCGCAGGGCGGCCCTTGGCCTTGTAAATCAGTTGCACCGCCGCCGGGTTTTCTGCATCCGCGCCCAGACCGTAGACTGTCTCGGTTGGAAAGGCCACCAGCCCCCCTTGTGCCAGCACACGGGCGGCTTGCTCTATCTGCTGCTCGGAAGGGCTACGGGTGGAATCACTCATGATCAAACGCGATACGCAAGGCAGCGGCGGCTCGGGCAGTGCGTTCACGCACTTGCTGATCCGACTCGCCCACAATATTGACGTGACCCATCTTGCGGCCAACACGGGCCTCGGCCTTGCCGTACAGGTGCAAGGACACGCCAGGCACAGCCAGCAAGGCAGCCCAATCAGGTTCACGCATCTGGCCCTGTTCATCAAACCAGATATCGCCCAGGATGTTGAGCATCATGGAAGGACACAAAGCGCTGGTATCACCCAAAGGCAAGGCCGCCATCACGCGGGCTTGCTGTTCAAACTGGCTGGTGACGCAGGCGTTCATGGTGTAGTGACCGCTATTGTGCGGACGGGGAGCCACCTCATTGGCTAACAAACGGCCATCTTCCAGAATGAAGAACTCCACACACAAGACACCCACGTAGTCCAGCGTACGGGCGATAGCGGCAGCCGCCTGACGGGCCTGCTCGGACAAGGCATCATCCTGAAACTGGGCGCTGATGGTGGACACGGCCAAAATGCCATCACGGTGCTCGTTACGGGCACATGGGAAGGTTTTGACCTGATCGTCCAGGCCACGGGCCAGGACAACCGAAATTTCGGACTTCAAGGGTTGCAGGGCTTCCAGCACACAGGCCTGGGAACCGAACTCCTTGAAGGCAGCCAGCGCCTGTTCACGGTCTGCCACACGTGCCTGACCCTTGCCGTCGTAACCAAAGCGCGCTGTCTTCAGAATGCCGGGAAACAAGGCGCTGTCAGCGGCCTGCAAATCGTCCAGGCTTTCGATGGCCGCATAAGGAGCCACCGGCACACCGGCCTGCGAGATAAAGGCTTTTTCACGAATACGATCCTGCACAATGCCGACGGCATCGCCGGACGGCGTGACTCGTGTGTGCTTGGCCAAGGTCAGCAAGGACTGCGCTGGTACGTTCTCGAACTCGGTACTGACGGCTTGGCACAAGTCCCCCAGACGGGCAAGCGCTTGGGCGTCATCGTAGGCCGCACAGATATGCAGATCCGCCACCGCGCCTGCAGGGCTATGGGTGTCCGGGTCCAGCACGGCCACCTTGTAGCCCAGGCTTTGGGCGCTATGGCAGAACATGCGGCCCAGTTGGCCGCCTCCAATCATGCCCAGCCAAGAGCCAGGGACCAGAAGGGCAACATCAGTCATGGGGGTCATCATCACAAAATAAAATCAGGCAGTAGCAGGAGGAACACGCATAGCTCGGGCGGCCTCGGTCTGGCGGGCACGGTACGCAATCAGTTTTTCAGTCAGCACAGCATCGTTGACCGCCAGATTGGCAATCACGTGCAGCGCGGCATTGGCGGCACCGGCCTCACCAATGGCGAAGGTGGCAACCGGCACGCCCTTGGGCATTTGCACAATCGACAGTAGGGAATCTTCACCGCGCAGGTAGCGCGAAGGTACAGGTACGCCGAACACGGGCAAGTGCGTCAGGGCAGCCAGCATGCCGGGCAAGTGAGCCGCGCCGCCTGCCCCGGCAATAATGGCTTTCAGGCCACGGGCCGGAGCCTGGGCACCATAGTCCACCATATCAATCGGCATGCGGTGGGCAGAGACCACACGGCACTCATAGGACACGCCAAATTCGTCCAGAATGGCCACAGCCTGGCTCATGACATCCCAGTCGCTGGAGGAACCCATCACAATGCCCACTGTGGGGGCCGCAGGAGTTTGTACGCTCATTAGAGATACGCCCTAAAAGGAAGAAGGCGCCATGCTGCCAGGCGCCTTGGTAAATAGAAAAACAGCAGGGTCCATCCAATGATGGGTTTTCCGGCGAGGCAGACTTTGCTCTGCCCATCGCCCTCCCCCAAAGCCCGGCTCGCTGTAGCTAAGTCGTCCAAGGACATGCAGCCGCTTGGCACCCTGCGAAGGACGAGCAGGCAGCTCGTTTACGGCGAGCACCTGTCCGGGCTGTAAACCGTTCACGCTGTCAGGCGTTCCAGGGCTTCACGGTATTTGTCAGCCGTACGCTCGGCCACCTCAGCAGGCAAGCGAGGAGCGGGTGGCGTCTTGTCCCAAACCTGGGTTTCCAGCCAATCGCGCACAAATTGCTTGTCGTAAGACGGTGGGCTGATGCCTTCAGCATAGCTGTCGGCTGGCCAGAAACGCGAGGAATCCGGGGTCAGCACTTCGTCCATCAAATGCAGCTGGCCTTGATCGTCCAGGCCAAATTCAAATTTGGTATCGGCAATCAGAATGCCACGGCTGGCCGCGTAGTCGGCAGCTTCGGTGTACAGACGCAAGGTGACGTCACGGATCTGCTCGGCCAGTTCCTGACCCACTTCCTTGACCACGTGGGCGAAATCCACGTTCTCGTCGTGCGAGCCCATTTCTGCTTTGGCAGCCGGGGTAAACAACACGTGGGGCAGCTTGGCCGCTTGCTTCAAACCAGCCGGCAAGGTGATGCCACATACCGCGCCGGTAGCCTGGTAGTCTTTCCAGCCCGAACCGATCAGATAACCACGAGCCACGGCTTCCACCATGATGGGCTTCAAGCGCTTGACCACCATGGAGCGGCCTTCCACTTGGGCGCGCTCTTCAGGCGCCACCACATCAACCGGGTTCACGCCCGTCGTGTGATTAGGGATGATGTGCGCCAGCTTGTTCAGCCAGAACTCGGTCATCTGCGTCAAGACAGCGCCCTTGCCGGGAATGGGGTCGTCCAGAATCACATCGAATGCCGAAATGCGATCACTGGCCACAATCAACAACTTGTCCTCACCCACCGCATACATGTCCCGAACTTTGCCGCGCGCGAGTAGCGGCAGGGAGCTCAGGCTGGATTGATGTAAGGGCTCTTGCACGATTTCATCCTTAAAACGAAAACATCCCGCTGACTATGGATGCAGGCGGGACGACAATCCCGGCGCCTGCGGCACCGGGCAAAGACGCGGAGACCGGGGCGGGCAGTCGTGCTGCCCACTCCTGCTCCGCCTGACAAAATTACTGAACGATCT
The DNA here is from genome assembly GCF_042653705.1 of Alcaligenes sp. GCM10023179. Taxonomy (NCBI): domain Bacteria; kingdom Pseudomonadati; phylum Pseudomonadota; class Betaproteobacteria; order Burkholderiales; family Alcaligenaceae; genus Alcaligenes; species Alcaligenes sp. GCM10023179. The sequence continues at coordinate 489,803 of NZ_JBHSIQ010000002.1, forward strand.
GGGACAACTCGCCGGCGCTGTACTGGCGGGCGATTTCCTGCAAAGGAATGGCCTTGATCTTGGAGGCCTGACCGGCGGCACCAAACTGCTGGTAGCGGGCCACGCACACTTTCTTGGCGGCTTCGCGAGCAGGTTTCAGATATTCGCGTGGGTCGAATTTCTCCGGGTTTTCGAACAGGAAACGACGGATGGCAGCGGTCATGGCCAAACGGATATCGGTGTCGATATTGACCTTGCGCACACCGTACTTGATGGCTTCCTGAATTTCTTCCACAGGCACGCCGTAGGTTTCTTTCATGTTGCCACCGAACTGGCGGATTTCAGCCAGCAGTTCCTGAGGCACGCTGGAGCTGCCGTGCATGACCAGGTGAGTATTGGGCAAACGACGGTGAATTTCTTTCACGCGCTCGATGGACAGAATGTCGCCGGTAGGCTTGCGGGTGAACTTGTAAGCACCGTGGCTGGTACCGATGGCGATGGCCAGTGCGTCCAGTTGAGTGCGTGTCACAAACTCAGCAGCCTGCTCGGGGTCGGTCAACAACTGGTCCAGAGTCAGAACGCCGTCAGCACCGTGACCGTCTTCCTTGTCGCCCTGCATGGTTTCCAGGGAACCCAGGCAGCCCAGTTCGCCTTCAACGGTCACGCCCAGCTTGTGAGCCATTTCGACCACTTTGCGGGTTACTTCCACGTTGTATTCAAAATCGGCAATGGTCTTGCCGTCGGGCAGCAAAGAGCCGTCCATCATCACACTGGAGAAACCCAGTTCGATGGCGCCTTTGCAAATCTCGGGGGACTGGCCGTGGTCCTGGTGCATCACCACAGGGATGTTGGGGTAGGACTCGACAGCAGCTTCGATCAGGTGACGCAGAAACGCTTCGCCTGCGTATTTACGGGCGCCGGCCGATGCCTGCATGATGACGGGGCTATCCGTCTCCGAGGCGGCTTCCATAATGGCCTGGACCTGCTCCAGGTTATTGACGTTGAACGCTGGAATACCATAACCGTGCTCGGCCGCGTGATCGAGCAGCTGGCGCATGGAAACTAGGGCCATGAGAAGACCTCCTGAAGACTAAAATAATTGAAAAACTTGGCCGGGCACGGTTCCGTGCACAGCCGATTGTTTGTAAGCGTATTAACTGGCGGTCCGACGCGCCGACTTGGGGCGGAACGCATTGACCACATGCTCGTGAGTTTGTGCGTAAGGTCCACCAATCAGGTCGATGCAATACGGGACTGCTGCAAAAATACCCGGCACCAATACTTGTCCGGTTTCTGAATCCCGTAATCCTTCCAGAGTTTCCTGAATGGCTTTGGGCTGCCCAGGCAGATTGATAATCAGAGCAGCGTGGTCCTGAATTTCTCGGATGACCGCAACTTGCCGCGACAAAATCGCTGTTGGTACGAATTTTAAACTGATTTGACGCATCTGTTCACCGAAACCGGGCATTTCACGCGTTCCAGCATCCAGAGTGGCCTCCGGCGTCACGTCGCGACGCGCCGGACCAGTGCCGCCCGTGGTCAAAATCAGGTCGCAACCCACTTCCACCAAGTCGATCAAAGTGTCGGTAATCTGGGCACGCTCGTCGGGAATCAGCCGTTCCAGATAGGCAGGCGCTACCGTCAAGGCGGAGTCCAGCCAGCTGCGCAGCGCCGGTATGCCTTGATCCTGGTACTGTCCGCTGGAGGCGCGATCTGAAACCGACACCAAGCCGATACGCAATTGATCCGGATGCTCGCGGGGAGACTGTCGATTGAATGTCATGCTTTTCCTTGGAAGCGAAATAAACTACAGGCCCTGAACGGGCCTGCCAATAGCACGATTGTAACGAATCGCAGTGGGGCTTAAATACAACGGCCGCCGTCTACTTCGATGCAAGTGCCTGTAATGAACTCGGCCTCGTCCGAGGCCAGATACAGCGCTGCCGCTGCCACGTCCTTGGGTGTGCAAAAACGTCCCAGCGGAATTCCCGCCAAGAAACGGCTGCGGTTTTCCGGCGTATCGGGCATGCCCATGAACTGTTCCAGCAACGCCGTGTCACCAATCACCGGATTAATGCAGTTCACCCGGATATTATCCGGCCCCAACTCGGCCGCCATGCCCTTGCTGATGGTTACCACCGCACCTTTGGTGCCGTTGTACCAGACCAGTCCGGGGCGCGGACGCAAGGCGGCGGTAGACGCAATATTGATGAAAGAGCCCGAGCCCTGGGCGCGCAGATACGGCACAAAGTGTTTGGCGGTCCAGTAAATGCTTTTCACGTTGACGGCATAGACCAGATCGAACTCGCTTTCGCTGACCTCCAGCAACGGTTTATTGCGATGCGTGGTGCCCGCATTGTTCACCACAATATGCAGCCCACCGCATTCGCGCAGGGCAATATCCAACAGGGCATGAACTTCGTCCCCTTGCGAGACATCGCAAGCGGCAAAAATGGCCTGACCACCCTGTGCCTGAATCTGGGCCGCTGCGGCCTGCCCTTGCTCTGCATTCAGGTCGGCAATCAGTACACGCGCTCCTTCGCGTGCAAAGCGCTGTGCAATGCCCAGGCCAAAACCCGATGCACCGCCCGTCACGATAGCCACTTTGTCTTGCAATCGCATGTTTGTCTCCTTCTGCTTTTTATATAGAAATGGCGGCTTTGCGCCGCCATTGGTGAAACCTGTTTAGCGTTCAGCTGCCATGCTGCCAGAAAACCGGAGCCGCCACAGCCGCGCTAACCCCTAAATACCCCTACGATCAGTTGGCCGCATGACGTAGCGCAACCGTTTTCAGGGAAGTCAGGGCGTACAAGGCTTCAAAGCCCTTCTCGCGGCCTATGCCGGACTGACCGGTTCCACCAAAAGGCAGTTCCACCCCACCTGCCGCACCGTAATTATTCACAAAGACCTGCCCGGCTCGCAGTTGCCGGGCCATACGCACTTGACGAGCCCCATCGCGGGTCCAGACCCCGGCCACCAGACTGTAAGGCGTGCCATTGGCCATGGCGATGGCTTCTTCCTCTGTACCGAAGGGCTGGGCCACCAGAACAGGACCGAAAATTTCCTCCTGGGCCAGACGATGTTCAACAGGCACATGGCCCAATAAAACAGGCACTTGGTAAAAGCCGCCTGCCGGGGCCTTGGAGTCCAGCTTGCCTTGCGCCAGCACCACAATGCCATCCTGGTCCAGATTTTCCAGATAGGAACGCACCCGCGCTTGCTGCTGCGCGCTGATCAGGGGACCGCAATCCAGATTGTCGCTGGCCGCCCCGGTCAGCAGCGCCTTGAAGGCTTCGGCCAGACGCTCGGTAAAGTCGCCATAAATAGCGCGCTGAATCAGCACTCGACTCCCTGCCGAGCAGGTCTGCCCTGCATTCTGCACAATCGCATTGACCACGACCGGCAAAGCGGCATCCAGATCTGCATCCGAGAACACGACTTGTGGAGACTTGCCGCCCAGCTCCAAGGTGACCGGCACAAAATTCTGCGCTGCTTGCAAGGCCACCTGACGGCCTGTGCCGGGAGAGCCAGTAAAGGAAATGTGATTGATATCCGGATGAGCAGACAGAGCCTGCCCGGCTTCACTACCCAGCCCCGTGCAGATATTCAGCACTCCCGCTGGCAAACCCGCTTCGTGCAACAACTCGGCCACGCGCAGCAAGGACAGGCTGGCATCCTCTGCCGGTTTCACCACGCAGGTATTACCCGCAGCCAGGGACGCGGCTACGCTGCGCCCGAAGATCTGCAAGGGGTAATTCCAGGGGATGATGTGCGCGGTAACTCCCAAGGGTTCACGCAAGGTGAACGCCGTCATCTCCCAGCCCAGCGGGATGGTTTGACCATGCAGCTTGTCCACCGCGCCCGCATAGAACTCAAAATAGCGGACAATGGCAGCAGCATCGGACTGGGCCTGACGCAAAGGCTTGCCGGTATCGCGAGATTCCAGCCGCGCCAGCTCCTCTCGGGCATCAGACAGAGTTCGAGCGCAACGCAGCAATAACTGGCTGCGTTGGGCGGCCGTCAGACGGCTCCACGGCCCCTGGCTGGCACGTCGGGCGGCCTGTACGGCCCAATCAATATCCACCTCGGACGATTGCGCCAAGCGGGCGAAGGTCTCGCCTGTGGAGGGGTCGATAACCGGTAGCAAACCACCGCCCTCCGCGCCAAGTTGCTGTCCGTCAATCCAATTGCGACACTCCATGACCGCCTCCAATGCTATTGTTATCTCAGCCAATCGAGCTTTGCTCGAGATCATTCTACTCAAGGATCTGCTGCTTTGGACTCTCGACAACGTACTTTGCTCTTAGCGGGCGCTGGCGATCTGGGCACCCGCACCGGGATGCTGGCCCGCCATCACGAATGGCCGGTGATCGGCCTGCGCCGTCATGTTCCCCTGGACGATCACAGCGGGATCGAATGGGTGGAAGCTGATCTGAGCGAGCCCACCTCCCTGCGCCTGAAGCACCGCAAAATCACCCACGTACTTTACGCCGTCTCTCCCGACCAGCGTAGCCAGGCAGCTTACGAACGAGTATTTCTGCACGGCCTGGAAAACCTGCTCAACGAGCTGGACCTGAAAGCCCTGAAACGCTTTGTCTTTGTATCGTCCAGCGCCGTCTACGGGCCGAGCACTGAATGGGTGGACGAGAACTCCCCCACCGAACCCACGCAATTTAATGGCAAGGTACTGCTGGAGGCCGAGCAACTGCTGCACCACCGCATCCCGGCCCAAGCCGTCGTCATCCGCCCCAGCGGCCTGTACGGGCCAGGGCGTACCCAATTGCTGGACCGCCTGCGTGAAGGCCGTGCCACCGTGCCGGACGACCCGGAGCACTGGGCCAACCGCCTGCATATTGAAGACGCTGCGCGTGCCTGCTGGCACCTGCTACGCACTCCCGCGCCCTTCCCTTGCTATATAGGTACGGACAGCCGCCCTTACCGGATTACTGAGCTTTACGACGGACTGGCGGATCTGCTGGAAGTAGCCCACCCCGAACGGCGTCAGTCCAACGAAGGGGGTAAACGCCTGAGCAACCAGCGACTGCTGGACAGCGGCTTTCAGCTGGACTGGCCCGACGCCCTACAGGGGTATGCACAGTTGATTAAAGATGGGGCGTAAAGCGCAGCCCATGCTCTATCCACTCCACGTGCACAAGGATGAACATAGCGCCTATGGCGCGCGCTTCCCCGACTTCCCAGGCTGTTTTGCAGCAGCTGATGAATTACAGAATCTTGCTCGGGTTGCCCAAGAAGCGGTTAAGGCACACTGCTTCGGTGATAGCTCCCCCCTCCCCTCACCGACCACACCTGAAGACTGGTTAGAGCACGAGGACTATAAAGAGGGATTTTGGATGATGGTCGAGATTGAGCTATCCAAGTAGGCAAAAAACAAAAAAGCCAGCCAACTTTCGTTGACTGGCTTTTTCTGACGAAGCAAAGACTGGCTTAAGCCTTGTCTTCCAACGCAGCCACGGCTGGCAAGCGCTTGCCTTCCAGGAATTCCAGGAAGGCACCGCCGCCGGTGGAGATGTAGTCCACATCTTCGCCGATATTGAACTGGGCAATCGCTGCCAGAGTGTCGCCACCGCCCGCAATCGAGAAGGCCTTGGAGCCTGCAATCGCGCGCGACAGGGTTTCGGTGCCTTGTGCGAAAGCCGGGAACTCGAACACGCCCAGAGGGCCGTTCCAGACCACGGTGCCAGCCTTGGCAATGATGTCAGCGATCTGCTGAGCCGTTTGCGGGCCCACGTCCAGAATCATGTCATCGTCCTGAGCCTGATCAGCAGCCTTGATTTCAGCCGCTGCATCAGCGGCAAAGGACTTGGCGCACACCACATCCACAGGGATAGGCACCTCGGCACCGCGCTCTTTCATGATGCGGATCACTTCACGGGCTTCTTCCAACTGGCTTTCTTCCACCAGGGATTGGCCCACGGACAGGCCACTAGCCATCATGAAGGTATTGGCAATGCCGCCACCGACCACCAGTTGGTCAACCTTTTCAGCCAAAGCGCGCAGGATGGACAGTTTGGTGGACACCTTGGCACCACCCACAATCGCGACCAGAGGACGGGCAGGCTGGTTCAGGGCACGGCCCAAGGCCTTCAACTCGGCTTCCAGCAAAGGACCGGCACAAGCCACGGGAGCAAAGCGGGCGATACCTTCGGTAGTCGCTTCAGCACGGTGAGCCGTACCGAAGGCGTCGTTTACGTAAACGTCACACAAGGCTGCCATTTTGCGAGCCAACTCGGGATCGTTCTTCTTTTCCCCCACGTTGCAGCGGCAGTTCTCCAGCAAGACCACCTGACCGGGCGACACTTGCACGCCATCCAGCCAATTGCGACGCAGCTCAACGGGCATGCCCAGCAACTCGGACAAACGTTGCACCACGGGCTCCAGCGAATCCACAGGCTGGCACTCGCCTTCTTTAGGGCGACCCAGGTGAGACGTGACCATCACCGCAGCGCCGGCATCCAGCGCCATGCGAATGGCAGGCACCGAGGCACGTACGCGCGTATCTTCGGTAATACGTCCGTCTTGCAGGGGGACATTCAGATCAGAGCGGATAAATACCCGCTTGCCTCGCAGCGCGTCCGTTTCGGCCAGCGCAGACAAGGTCTTGATGCTTGTAGACATGATTTTTTGTTCTGGGAATTAACGTGACAGGGGCGGGAAATCCCGCCCCTGCTATTCAGATCTTACTTGGCCGACATCAGTGCGATGGTGCTGTCGAGCATACGAATGGAGAAAGCCCATTCGTTGTCGTACCAGGCAGCCACTTTGACCATATTGCCGCCAGTCACTTTGGTCAGCAGGGAATCAACCGTGCTGGAAGCGGTGGTGTGGTTGAAGTCGATGGAAACCAGAGGTTCGGTGCAGTAGTCCAGAATGCCCTTCATGGCGCCTTCCGAAGCGGCTTTCAGAATACCATTCACTTCTTCAACGCTGGTGTTGCGGCTGGCCACGAAAGTCAGGTCAACCATGGACACGTTGATGGTGGGAACGCGCACGGCGTAACCGTCCAGCTTGCCATTCAGTTCTGGCAGCACCAGACCCACGGCAGCCGCTGCGCCGGTCTTGGTGGGGATCATGCTGCTGGTAGCCGAACGGGCACGGCGCATGTCCTTGTGACGCACGTCGGTCAGGACCTGGTCGTTGGTGTAAGCGTGGATGGTGGTCATCAGACCGCTGACCACACCCAGTTCCTTGTGCAAAGGAGCAACCAGGGGAGCCAAACAGTTGGTGGTGCACGATGCGTTGGAGATAACGGTATCGGTGCTCTTCAGAATGTCGTGGTTCACGCCGTACACGATCGTGGCGTCCACATCCTTGCCACCGGGGGCCGAGATGATGACTTTCTTGGCACCGGCTTGAATGTGCTCACCGGCCTTTTCCTTGGTGGTGAAAGCGCCGGTACATTCCAGCACCACGTCCACACCCAGCTCAGCCCAAGGCAGGGTCAGCGCATCACGCTGGCTCAGCAGGCGGATACGGTCGCCGTTGACCACCAGATGATCGCCATCCAGCGACACATCAGCGTTGAAACGGCCATGCACGGAGTCATAGCGAGTCAGGTGTTCGTTGATCTCGGCACCGCCCGAGGCGTTGATGGCCACGATCTCGATATCGTGTTTTTTGCCGTACTCGTAGTGGGCACGCAAGATCATGCGGCCGATACGACCATAACCATTGATTGCGACGCGAATCGTCATGTCAGACTCCAATTACAAAATTTCTTGAACGGCCGCAGCGACCTTCTCTGCCGTCAGACCAAAATGCTTGAACAGGACGCCAGCCGGGGCGGATTCGCCGTAGGTATCAATACCCACCACGGCGCCTTCCAGGCCCACGTACTTGAACCACAGACCTGTGGTACCGGCTTCAACCGCAACACGCGGGATGCCTGGTGTCAGGACCTGGTCACGCCACTGCTTGTCCTGCGCGTCGAACAGGTTGGTACAAGGCATGGACACCACACGGGTCGCAATACCTTGCTGAGCCAGTTGCTCCTGTGCTTGCAGCGCCAAACCCACTTCCGAGCCGGTTGCCATAATGATGGCGCGCGCATCTTGCGCGTCACGCAGCACGTAGCCACCACGACGAATGTTCTGGATGGTTTGCGCATCGCGCTCGACGAAAGGCAGATTCTGGCGCGACAAGAGCAAGGCACTAGGACCACCGTCCTGTACGTCCATACCGATGCTGGTAGGACGCTCGACCGAGCAAGCCCAGGCCACCGCCGTTTCCGTGGTGTCGCAAGGACGCCAGACGTGCAGGTTGGGGATCAAACGCAGGCTGTTGGCGTGCTCGATGGACTGGTGTGTCGGACCGTCTTCGCCCAGACCGATGGAGTCGTGGGTAAACACGTGCACAACACGCTGCTTCATCAAGGCAGCCATACGGATGGCGTTGCGCGAGTAGTCGGAGAAAGTCAGGAAGGTACCGCCAAAAGGCAGGTAACCACCGTGCAGAGCCAGACCATTCATGATGGCGGCCATACCGAATTCACGCACACCGTAGTTGATGTGGCGGCCAAAATGCACACCGTCGGCGTGGGCGCGAACCGCTTCGGCACCCTTCCAGTCGGTGAAGTTCGAGCCGGTCAGGTCAGCCGAGCCACCCAGCATTTCTGGCAGCACATTGACCAAGGCGCTGATGGCCAATTGCGACGCTTTACGCGATGCAATGGTTTCGGCTTTCTGGGCGGTTTCTTCAATAAAGGCCTGTACTTTGGCGCTGTAGTCGGCAGGCAGCTCGCCTTTCAGACGACGAGCCAGTTCGGCGGCCAGTTCAGGATAAGCCTGACTGTAGGCGTCAAAGCGCTTTTGCCATTCTGCTTGCTGGGCGCCGCCTTTTTCGCGGCAATCCCAACCTTGGTAGACTTCCTGAGGAATTTCAAACGGTCCGTGGTTCCAGTCCAGTGCTGCACGGGTGGCGGCAATTTCATCAGCGCCCAGTGGGGCACCGTGAACCTTCTCGGAACCGGCGGCGTTAGGAGCACCCTTGCCGATCACGGTACGGCAGCAAATCAGGGTAGGACCCGTGCCCTCTTTCGCATTGCGGCGAGCCTGTTCAATCGCGCTATTGATCGAAGCGGCATCGTGGCCATCAACCGCGCGGATCACGTTCCAGCCGTAGCTTTCAAAACGGGCGGGCGTATCGTCACCAAACCAGTTCTCGACCTTACCGTCGATGGAGATGCCGTTATCGTCGTACATCACGACCAGCTTGGACAGTTTCCAGGTACCGGCCAAGGAGCAAGCCTCGTGCGAGATACCTTCCATCAAACAGCCGTCGCCAGCGAAAACCCAGGTCAGGTGGTCGACCACATCGTGGCCTTCGCGGTTGAACTCGCGCGCCAACAAGGCTTCAGCCAATGCGAAGCCAACAGCATTGCCCAAACCCTGGCCCAAAGGACCTGTGGTGGTTTCCACGCCCGCGGTAATACCCACTTCAGGGTGGCCGGGAGTGCGTGAATGCATCTGACGGAAATTGCGCAGCTCGTCCATGGGCAGGTCGTAGCCACTAAGGTGCAACAAAGCGTAGATCAGCATGGAACCGTGGCCGTTTGACAACACAAAACGGTCGCGATCAAACCAGGCAGGGTCGGCAGGGTTGTGTTTCAGGTGCCGGGACCAGAGAACCTGGGCGATATCGGCCATGCCCATGGGCGCACCGGGGTGGCCCGAATTAGCTTGTTGCACGGCATCCATAGACAAGGCACGGATGGCATTGGCTAGGGTTTTATCAGAGGCTGACGCAATATCCATTAGAAGCTCATTGGGGCGGCGGCGCGACAATTCCGACAGGCGGACGGCTCACGGCCCTGATTAGTTTATAAAACGCGCTATTTTAGCATTGCTGGCGCTAAATCGCCCCCACTTGAGCTGGGGCCTTGCGCTTTCTCCCCGAAGCCTGGGTACGGTATGCTTGTGCGGTTTTTTATGCTTGATGGTGTCTTGATATGGCAGCTCCCCGTTTCTACCACCCCCTGGACTTGACGGCCCAGACCGAGATCGCCCTGCCCGAGGCTCTGGCGCATCACGCTATCCGGGTGCTGCGTTTGAAGGACGGTCAGGACATTGTCCTGTTTGACGGGCGCGGAACCCAGTATCCCGCCACCTTGCGCATTGATGGCAAAAAGGGCTTTGCCAGCCTGGGCGATGCCCAAACACCTGTCCGCGAGCTGGCCGGTCGCATAACGGTGCTGCAAGGCATTGCCTCCAGCGACAAGATGGACTGGATTATTGAAAAAGCCGTGGAAATGGGCGTCAGCCGCTTTGTGCCGATTCGCGCGCAACGTAGCGTGCTGCAACTGAACGCGGAGCGGCAGGCCAAGCGCATGGGCCATTGGCAAAGAGTGGTTGAGTCGGCCAGCGAGCAGTGTGGTCGCAACCGCTTGATGGAACTGTCAGCGCCGCTGACATTGGCCGAATATTTCCGCGAGGCGGAAACTGGCCTGCATCTGTTCTGTGATCCCGATGCGCCCCAGCAATTGGCGCAGGCCATTGGACCGCAAGATCAGGCCATGACTATCTTGATTGGCCCCGAAGGCGGGTGGTCGCCCGAAGAGCAGAAGGTGGCACTGGGTGCCCAGGCTCAGGCGATTCGTTTCGGGCACCGCGTGCTGCGAACCGAAACCGCCGCCTTGGCGCTGACAGCAGCGATCAGCGCCTTGCAAGGCTGGGAATAAGGCTTATTCTTCGTCCTGGCTGGAGTAGGAAGCAGGGGTCTCACCCGGTTCAGGGTCAGGATGCTTGCCAGCGTGCAGAACGACACATACAAAACGGCGCTCGTTATTCGAGGCCCAGGCATGCACATCTTCACACACGCCCAAAATAGCCTGGGCGTCTTTTTCCAGTGCAGGATCACCACTGTGCAGATTGTCCAGCCACAGGGCCAGGCCTGCTTTCTGATCCAGCACGGTGTCACACAGGCAATCGTAGAGCGCATCCAGATTGCCACCAAAAAATTCAGGGTAATCGACAGCCTTGGCGACTGCTCGCAGCACAGCGGAACGATTGCGCGCACGATCGCAACTTACTTCCAGGGCGGTAAGCCCCTGGTCCTGTGCCTGCTCCAGAAAATCAGCAGCCGTCAGGCCCGTTGCGTCGAGCACACCGCCTTGTTGCAAAGCTTCTTGCAAAGTCAGGGATTGGCTCATCAGGACGCTTCCTTAAAAAACGCTAACACTTCTTCACGACGACTCATGGTATCGGTCTTTCCTAACTCGATCAGCTCTTGGGTGTAGCCGGACTCGAATAACAAATATGAAATTAATGCACCGCCTGTGGTCGGACCGGACTTTGAAGATACACCAAGTACTCGAAATAGGGTACGTGCAGCAGTTGGCATCTGATGAATATGCCGAGTGGCAATTTCATCCAGCGAGCGGCTGGGGGTGATGGCAAACGTGCTGACAGGACGCAGCGATTGGCTTTGTAATACATTTGCAGGCATATAGGCAAGCAATGTATTGATGCGTTCCATACGCTCAATATCCGTTGACACACTATCGAGGAATATGTTGGATAAAGCATAGCCACTGATCTGCGCCAAAGAGGGGTATGGCGGATCCTTGGATTCCTGTTCGTGATAGGTGTTGTCGGCGTATCCGGTACCCACAATCAGCACCTTGTGCGCTCCCAGATGAATGGCCGGACTGATGGGTGCCAACTGACGCATCGTCCCGTCCCCGCACCACTGGGTTTGCTTGCCCACTTGCAGAGACTGAGCCGGAAACATGAAGGGAATGGCGCTGGAAGCCATCAGGTGGTCCACCCCGATGACACCGGGGATGGCACGGCGCAGATTGCGCGTCCAGGGGCGAATACGCTCGTCAGACTGATAGAAAGTCAGGTGCTCACCAGTGGTGTAGGCCGCTGCCGTAATCGCCAGCGCGCCCACATGCTGCTGGGCCAGATTGCGCTGCAAACGGTCGAAGTCCAGGCTCTCTTCCAGCAGGTCGCGCAGGGGCGAATTATCCAGCATGGAGTGCGGCACATGGTCACGCAGACGCGGCGCCAGCCAGCCCAAGGCCAGCGTGGCCACCCAGTGCACACTGGTCGCCAGCAACTGCAAAGGGTCAGCATGAAAAATATCGTTGGTGCGCAACGAGCCCCACAGCTGTTGTATATGGTCTACAGCCTCATGAGGCCTGTCGGCGCGGCACGCCAATCCGGCCGCGTTGATGGAGCCTGCCGAAGAGCCACAAATAATATCGAAGGGATTGCGAAACTGAGGGTTGCGATCAGGGTCCAGCAGCTCCAGCAAACCGGCCAGCACCCCGGCCTGATACGCACCGCGCGCCCCGCCCCCATTCAGGACCAATGCCACAGGAGCGGGAGAGCGCTGGATCATGATCGGTATCAGCCTTCAGTAGCGACGTTGGCATCCACTACCGTGACCGCCGTCATATTGACGATACGGCGCACCGAAGAAGTGGACGTCATGATGTGAACCGGTGCTCGTGCCCCCAACAGGAAGGGGCCGATTGCCACGTTACCACCGGCAGCCGTCTTGAGCAGGTTGTAGGCAATATTGCCCGCCTCCACATTCGGGCACACCAGCAAGTTCGCCTCGCCAGTCAGGGCCGAGGTGGGCAGGATTTGATGGCGGGCCTTTTCATCCAGCGCACAATCGCCGTGCATTTCCCCGTCCACCTCCAGACTGGGGTCCAGCTTGCGCACACGCTCCAGCGCACCCCGCATGGTGACGGCGGCAGGCGAATCATTGGTGCCGAAGTTGGAGCTGGACAGCAAGGCCACCTTGGGTTCGATATTGAACTGACGCATCTTGCGAGCTGCCGCCAAGGTGATCTCGGCCACCTGATCCGAATCGGGATCGTGGTTCACGTGCGTGTCCGTCAAGGCCACGGTACGCTCGCTAAGCAACAGAATATTCATGGCCGCATACGTTTCCACGCCGGGTGCCTTGCCAATCACCTGATCGACCAGCTCCAGATGGTTCTCGTAACGGCCCACCGTACCGCAAATCATGCCATCAGCATCACCCAGGTGCAGCATCATGGCACCGATCAAGGTTGGGCGACGACGCATTTCCACACGCGCCATCTCTTTACTGATACCGCGACGGGACATGATTTCCCAATAGCTGGTCCAGTAACGGTGGAAACGATCATCCTGTTCGGGGTTGGTCACTTCCACATCAATGCCCAAACGCAGGCGCAGGCCATAGCGTTCAATACGTTGCTGCAGGACAGCCGGACGCCCCACCAGAATCGGGCTGGCCAAACCTTCATCCACAATAATCTGCACGGCGCGCAATACACGCTCGTCCTCACCCTCGGTAAAGACCACACGGGACTTGGCGCCGTCCTGCACCAGGCCACGGGCCAGCGAATAGATGGGCTTCATGAAGGAGCCGGACTTGTAGACGAACTGACGCAGCTGATAGATATAGCTTTTCAAATCCGCTATCGGACGCGTCGCCACGCCCTCGTCCATCGCCGCCTTGGCAACGGCAGGCGCAATGCGCACGATCAGGCGTGAATCGAACGGACGGGGAATAAAGAAGGATGGGCCAAAAGAAACCTCTTCCAGACCATAAGCAGCGGCTACGCCTTCATCCTGCTCTTCACGCGCCAGCTGACAAATAGCCAGCACAGCGGCTTTTTCCATGCCGCGCGTGATCGTGGTGGCTCCCACATCCAGCGCACCACGGAAAATATAAGGGAAGCACAGCACATTATTGACCTGGTTCGGGTAATCCGAACGGCCGGTTGCCATGACTACATCGTCACGCACAGCGTGGGCATCTTCAGGCAGGATCTCGGGATTGGGATTGGCCAAGGCCAGAATCAGCGGCCGGGGAGCCATTTTCTTCAACATCTCGGGCTTGAGCACGCCACCGGCGGACAAGCCCAGAAACACATCGGCCCCCTCAATCACATCACTCAGGCTGCGGGCGTCGGTCTGCTTGGCAAAGCGGGCCAGCTCGGGCACGGGATTGCCGGGACGACCTTCATACAGCACGCCATCAATATCCGTAACCCAGACGTTTTCCAGCGGCAGTCCCATATCAATCATCAGGTCCAGGCAAGCCAGCGCGGCCGCACCAGCCCCCGATGTCACCACCTTGACCTGCTTGATGTCTTTTCCCACCACGCTCAGGCCATTCAGAAAGGCGGCCGTCACACAAATGGCGGTGCCATGCTGGTCGTCGTGGAAAACAGGAATGCTCATGCGCTGGCGCAGCTTGCGCTCCACCTCGAAACACTCGGGTGCTTTAATGTCTTCCAGATTGATGCCGCCAAAGGTCGGCTCCAGACCTGCAATAATGTCCACCAGCTTGTCTGGGTCGGTTTCATTGATCTCGATATCAAAGACATCCAGACCCGCAAAACTCTTGAACAGCACGGCCTTGCCTTCCATGACCGGCTTGGAAGCCAGCGCGCCAATATTGCCCAGGCCCAACACAGCGGTGCCGTTGGAAATCACCCCAACCAGATTGCCCCGACCGGTGTAGCGAAAGGCATTTTGCGGGTCGTTGACGATCTCCTCGCAAGCGGCCGCAACCCCAGGCGAATAGGCCAGTGCCAGATCGCGCTGGTTGGAGAGTTGCTTGGTCGGCGTGACCGATAACTTTCCGGGTCTGCCCTGCTCGTGATATTCCAGGGCTGCTTTCCGAAAATTGGCGTCCATGCTTATACCTACCCAAAAATCCATTCAAAACGGACCGGGATCGCCAGAGCGCTGCCATTGCCTGTCAGCGTGAATTCAAACAAGCGCGTGGCTTGATACGCTGAATGCTGTTCTTGTCTCCGAAACCCCAGTCACCTTGCCTGGCCCTCAAGGCCAAAGCAAGGACCATTCTAGCCCTTGAGTTACAACATGGGTCAAGCGCAGGCCTGGACAAACTTACAGCGTCTGGCCCGGATAGGAAAATCGGTCCGCTGGATCAAACAGGGCTTTGATGCGGCTATCCACATCCTGAGCTTGCCAGGACTGCTCCTGATTCGGCCAGGACCAATCTTGCGGGTCCGAGCCGCTTAAAACGGCATCATCCAGCACCAGCCATTCCACCCAGGCCAAATCACCGCCGTGGCCCAGCATCAGATGAGCCAGATTGATGCCCTCGCCTTCCATCGGCTCCAGCGCATCCAGGCGGTAGCGGCAAGGCCATTGTTCTTGTCTCAAGGCCTGGGTTTCCGAGTCTCCCATCAATTGAAACAGGGCGGGAATCAACTGCTGCATGCGCAGGCTATCTAGGGGATTACGGTTTTCCTGCCCAAAGGGGCCCAAGGCGGCTTGCGTGTTGTCAGCCAGAATAACCGAGCAGTGCAACACGCCCGACAAGGCGGTGCGACCGCTAGGCCAATCATGCTGACGCCGGTCGGCTAACCAGGCAGCGACGGTCATGCCAGCCGGAGCATTGGCCAAACCCTGAAAGCCTTTGGCTTCCATCTCGCCCAGCAGACAACCGGGCTGAACAAACCACCGATTGGAATTCGGTTCCAGACGATCACAGCGTGCCATCTGTCGGCCCGGTGCCAGAACAATCAAGGGACCATCGGTTTCACTGGCCTGCGGCACACCTTCCAGACACACCGTCACACCGTACTCGGCGGCCAGCGTCAACACCATATGGACATCCGCGCTGGAGGCAGGCTCCAGACGAGCCTGCTCGTGATCCGGTTCCGCACTGAGTTCTGACCACTCACCTTGAACCCGAGCTTTCAAACGTGAACAAAATGTCTGCCACGCTGTTTGGGGAGGACGACGCCCCATCAAAAATGCACGCCGCGACGAAGAAACCATAGACTTTTCCTGCAACAAACCTAAACTTGAGTCTCACTGGCCCGACGGTTTGTACCCCTACAGGGCACACGCACATGCCACAGCCACCTGACGCCCTTTTGAGCAAGGTCCTACAATACACTTTTTACCCGAGATTTGCCGTATGTCCCGCCTCGCCAGTCGTACCGAACATGTTCTTCCTTTTCATGCTGTTGAACTCTTCAAACAGGCTAATGCCCTGAAGGCCACGGGCCGCGACATTATCAGCCTGGGCATAGGCGAACCGGACTTCACCGCCCCGCACGCCGTGGTCGATGCGCTGCATCAGGCCAGTAATCAAGGCTTGAGTCAGTACACCGCCCCTGCCGGTCTGACGGCTTTACGTGAACGCATCGCCCTGTATTACGAGCAGCAGTTCCAGGCCCGTGTCGACCCCTCGCGTATTGTGGTCACGGCCGGTGCATCCGGTGCCCTGTCTCTGGCTACGCTGGCTCTGATCAATCCTGGTGACGAAGTGCTGATGCCCGATCCGTCCTACCCGGCCAACCAGAACTTCATCATGGCAGCCGGTGGTACGGCCCGCCTGATCCCGGCCTCGGCGGAGGAACGCTTTCAGCTAAGTGCCCAGCATATTCGCGAGCACTGGGGCCCCAAGACCCGCGGCGTTCTGATTGCGTCGCCCAACAATCCCACCGGCGCAACGATTTCCCGCCCTGCCCTGCAAGAACTGATCAAGGAAGTGCGCGCCCGTGATGGCTTCATCATCATGGACGAGATTTATCTAGGTCTGTTTTATGAAGAAGCACCGCTCAGCGCCCTGACCCTGGATCAGGACATTATTGTTATCAATAGCTTTTCCAAGTACTTCCACATGACGGGCTGGCGTCTGGGCTGGTTGATCCTGCCCACCTGGATGACAGAGGCTTGCGAGCGCATGGCCGCCAGTCTGGCAATTTGCGCTCCCTCCCTGGCCCAACATGCCGCCCTGGCCTGCTTCGAGCCTGAAACCATGGCGATTTATGAAGAGCGTCGGCTGGCTTTCAAACAGCGTCGTGATTATCTGCTGCCCGAGCTGGAGCGTCTGGGCCTGCGCGTACCCGTGCGCCCGGATGGCGCCTTCTATATTTATACGGATATTCGTGAATACAGTCAGGACAGCGATGCCTTCTCGCAGCAACTGCTGCACGAGGCCGGAGTGGCCGCTGTGCCGGGCCGGGACTTCGGTACGGCCCACGCGCCTTATACCTTGCGCCTGTCCTACGCCACTGGCATGGACCGCTTGCAGGAAGCGATCAGTCGTCTGGGACAATTTCTGGGCCGCTAAACCCGGCATCGTTTCAGTCTGCCGGGCAATGCAGCCCGACTCCAGTAAAGTATTTCGGGCCGCAAGGCCCGATTTCTTTTTACATTCAGACTGTTTAGCGTGCCCGGACCGGAATGCCCGAGGCCAAGGCAATACGGCGACGTTCAGCCAGCACCTTCGCGCCATAGCCGCCATCGCTAGGCCCGGTTGCGCCCACATAACAGGCCAGGCCACCTTCAATAGACCCTCGGCGGCGAATACAGTCCGACAGAATCTGCGCACCCACCCGAATATTTGCCTCGGGGCTCAGCACGGCCAACGTCCCTTCCATATAGATATCGAACTTCTCTTTATGGACTTTGGTCATCACCTGCATCAGGCCCTGCGCACCTACATGACTTTCCGCATAGGGGTTGTAGCGTGACTCAATGGCGATCACCGCCAGAATCAGTTGCGGGTCCAGGTTCTTTTCCTTGCCCACAATAAAAGCGGTGTGGATCAAGGCCCCCGCCACCGAATAGGCAATCTTGTACTTGCGCGCCAAATAGCTGCGCAAGGCCTGCTGCTGAGCCGCCGTGACGCCCGCAATGGGCTGCCCGGTGACCGAAGCACGCAGGTTCTTCATAAAGCCCTGATAAGTAGAGACAGCTTGCTGCTGTTCTGTCTGGCTCAAGTCCTCGCCCTCTTCGGACAGGTTGGGCTGTGTCTTGTCCGCTGGCCAGACCGCCTGGCTGTACGCATCGTATTTCACCGCCTCGGGGCGCAGGGTTTGCACGAGACCGGTATAAAGCTGGTTAAACTGAGCGCGCATCGACGGCACAACCACACAGGCTGCAATCGTCACCAGTACGGCAATGCCCAGGTACATGGCACACACGTGCACAAACTCACCGATGCGATACGTCAGGGTGCGGGCCGAGCGACTAAGTACATAGTCCATATCTTGGAAGCCCATGGGATCATCCTTAGTATTGCTAACTGCCCGATGTTAACCTTAGAACCTGTTCAAGGTCTTAACCAAAAATATCTGCAAGCGGAGCCCCGTTCTTCTGTGAAATACCGTGACTTGAGAGACTTTATTGCCCAGCTGGAAGCCAAGGGCGATCTGAAGCGGATTACGCAGCCAGTTTCCACCTCGCTGGAAATGACTGAAATCAGTGACCGGGTACTGCGTGCCGGTGGGCCGGCGCTTTTGTTTGAAAATGCCCAGCATCAAGGCTCCAAAGCCGCCATGCCTGTCCTGGCCAATTTGTTCGGCACGCCGCAACGCGTCGCCTGGGGCATGGGTGCACAGGATGTGTCGGCATTACGCGACACTGGCGAGCTGCTGGCCAATCTGAAAGAGCCGCAAGCCCCCACCGGGATGCGTGATGCGCTGTCCAAAGTATCCATGCTCAAGTCCGCCCTGTGGGATATGAGCCCCAAGAATGTCCGCTCTCCCGCGTGTCAGGAAGTGGTGCTGGAAGGCAAGGATGTGGACCTGAACCAGATCCCCTTGCAACTGTGCTGGCCCGGCGACGTGGCCCCCTTGCTGACCTGGGGCTTGGTGATTACCAAAGGCCCCCACGCCAAGCGTCAGAACCTCGGTATCTACCGTCAACAGCTGATTGGCCGTAACAAGCTCATCATGCGCTGGTTGTCCCACCGTGGCGGTGCCTTGGACTTCCGCGATCATGCACTGACCAACCCCGGCAAGCCCTTCCCGATTGCCGTTGCCCTGGGCACCGACCCCGCCACCATTCTGGGTGCGGTCACCCCCGTGCCCGATAGTCTGTCCGAATACCAGTTTGCCGGTTTGCTGCGCGGCTCGCGCACCGAAGTGGCCAAAGCCCTGGGTAGCGACTTGTCCGTACCCGCCTGGGCCGAGATTGTCCTGGAAGGACATATCCTGCCCAGCAATCACCCGGATGCTCTGGCTCCCGAAGTCCCCGAAGGCATGAAGCCGCCCGCCGACAGCAGCTACGAAATGGCACTGGAAGGCCCTTACGGCGACCACACCGGCTACTACAACGAGCAGGACTGGTTCCCGGTCTTTACTGTCGAACGCATCACCATGCGCCGCAACCCGATTTACCACAGCACCTACACCGGCAAGCCGCCCGATGAGCCTGCCGTTCTGGGCGTTGCGCTGAACGAAGTCTTTGTGCCCCTGCTGCGCAAGCAATTGCCTGAAATTGTGGACTTCTACCTGCCTCCCGAAGGCTGCAGCTACCGCCTGGCCGTGGTGTCGATTCGCAAGCAATACGCAGGCCATGCCAAGCGCGTGATGTTTGGTGTCTGGAGCATCTTGCGCCAGTTCATGTACACCAAGTTCATCGTGGTGGTGGACGAGGATGTGAACACGCGCGACTGGAAAGAAGTGATCTGGGCCATGACCACCCGTATGGACCCGGTACGCGATACCGTGCTGGTGGAAAACACGCCTATCGACTATCTGGACTTTGCCTCGCCCGTTTCGGGACTGGGCGGCAAGATGGGCATGGATGCCACCAATAAATGGCCCGGAGAAACCCAGCGCGAATGGGGTACGCCTATCCAGATGGATGAGTCCACCAAGAAGAAAGTGGACGATATGTGGAGTTCGCTGGGGCTGTGAGCCAGAACGCGCCCTCATATGGCATGTTCCAAAAACAAACAAAGACCATCACCGCAACGGTGCATGGTCTTTGTTTTATTCTGCTCTTGAATGCGGGCCAGTCAACGCTACGCCCAAGGCCAGTATCAGGTCGGCAAGGCCAAAGGCTCCACCAGTTCAATCAGGTACTCATCCGGGTCAAACACAAAGGCGATCGTGCGTTTACCGTGATTCATCTGCTTGGGAGGTGTCTTGATCCTGACGCCCTGCTCTTCCAGATAACGCACCGCCTGATGCACGTCCTGGACCATCAAGGCCAGATGACCAAAGGCCCCGCCCTTTTCATACGGCTCTTTTTGATCCCAGTTCCAGGTCAGCTCCAGACTGGACTGTGTGCTCTGGTCAAAGCTGAGAAACACATTGGTAAAGCGGCCGGACTCATAGTCCGTGTGGCGCACCACATGCATGCCCAGAATATCGCGGTAGAACGCCAGGGACCGCTCCAGATCCAGGACACGCAACATGACATGATCAAGGCCAAACTGTATTTGGGAAGTGCTCATAGCAAGGGGCAGAGGGTTGAAAATTGCAATGTAGCAAAACCGCCCTCCTTGCATCATGACCGCTCATCAAGGGTCCATGAGAAATACTCAAGCCTTACGCACTGGCTGCCATCAGCTCCGACGAGATGGTCTGGATGAATAAAGGCACACAGGGGTTGGCATTGCTTTCCTGCCACATGATGTTGATGAAGGACTGCGGATGCTGGCCCGACAAGTCCAGATCAATCGCCACCAGATCACGGTGCACGTACTTGCGCAAGGACTGCGACAAAACGGCAATGCCGATATTGGCCGCCACCATGCTCATGATGCCGGTAATGGTGCTGGCTTCCTGTACGGAATTGGGATGAAAACCGGCATGTCGACACAGGGAATAGAAATAGCGCCGCCAGACCTGCCAATGCGTCTTGCTGCCCACCACAAAACGCTCATTGGCCAGTTCCACCAAGGGGATGGATTTTTCTTTTGCCAAAGGATGATCGCTCTGCAAAAGAACGATGGGATCATCACGGCATACCGGCTTCCACAGCACACCCAGTTCCTCGGGGTCATCAGAGAAAGCAAAGCCAAAGCCCAGGTCCAGACTGCCCTGCTGCAAGCCCTGTATTTGCTGTTGCGTGGGCATATATAACAAATCGGTTGTGATGTTCGAATACTGCTGCTTGAAGTGCTCCAGCGTTCTGGGCAGCACGTCCTGCACCGCATAGTCGTTATAGGCAATGATCAGGTGTCCGATATCGCCAAACTTGGCTTTCTGAGCCAGCTCGATACCGCGCTCCAGATGCACAAAAACCTGTTCGATTTCCTGCAGCAATAAAAAACCTGCCGCTGTGAGCTTGACCTGGCGGGTGCTGCGTTCAAACAGGTCCACCTGCAAATCATCTTCCAGCTTTTTGATGATGCGCGTCAGGCCCGGTTGCGTGATGTGCAGCAGCTCCGCCGCCTTCTTGAAATGCAACTGTTCGGCCACCGTTTTAAAGGCGCGCAGGTGATGCAAATCCAGGCGTGCGGGAATCATGGTTTTGCTCATATTTTAGATTGATAACATTGCGATCAATAATAGTGCGCGAATAGTGAATGGACAAGCAATTTGCAGAGGATTAGCTTATCTAGCACGCACTGGATGGCGCTTTGCAAGCATGCCAGGACCGGATGCCCAGCCCCACGGAAAGGAGGAACTCATCCTGTTGCAGCCGATGCTCTAGCCGAGCTTTCAACCAATACCAAGAAAAGATAGACACGTAGAAATAATAAAAAAACCAGCTACCCCCACAGGGTTTGATTTCAAAAAACAGATAGTCCCAATACTTGAGGAGACATAAGTATGCAAAGGGAAAGCACCGTGGCCGAATCGGAACATACCGATACGGGTCACATCAAGAAAGTAATGATGGGTTCAGCGGCCGGTACGATCGTTGAATGGTTTGACTTTGCCTTGTTCGGCTATATGGCCGTCTACATCGCACAAAACTTCTTCCCCTCGGAAGACAAGATGGCGGGCCTGCTGGCCACCTTTGCCGTATTTCTGGTGTCCTTTATTGTTCGCCCCCTGGGCGGCATCTACTTTGGCAGGCTGGGCGACCGCATTGGCCGCAAGAAGATTCTGGCCCTGACTGTCTTGCTGATGTCCGGGTCCACCGCCGCCATCGGTCTGATTCCAACCTATGAAAGCATTGGCATCTGGGCTCCGGTTCTGCTGATCATCATCCGCTGTATTCAGGGGCTGTCGGCCGGTGGCGAATATACGGGCGCCACCATCTACACCGTTGAACACAGCCCCATGAACAAACGCAACTCCTACGCCTGGGCCATGTCCGGTGCTACATACTTTGCGTTTGCACTGGCAGCCGGGATCAGCGCCGGTCTGGCCGCGATTGTCGGTACCGAGGCCATGGGCGATTGGGGCTGGCGCACCATCTTCCTGCTGGCCGTTCCCATGGGCATCGTGGCCTTCTTCATTCGGGATCATCTGGCCGAGTCGCCCGAGTTCCAGCAAATGCGTGCGGAGAAAAAAGGCCAGCTCAGCTACAGCGCGTCCCAGGTGTTCAAGGCAGAGGGTTCCAATATTGTGAAGCTGGGCGGCTTTATCGTGCTGTACGCCCTGTCCTTCTACATTTTCTCCACCTACATGAACACCTTCCTGCGCACGGTCATTGGCTTGTCCTCCGTCCAGTCCCTGACTGCGAACATGGTTGCCCTGCTGTTTGTCACCGCCCTGACCCCGCTTGCCGGTGTGATCTCGGACCGAGTGGGCCGCCGTCGCATGATGCAATTTGCCGCTGTCTGGCATGCGCTGTTCACCATTCCGGCCTATATGATCGTCAGCAAGGGAGCTTCGTTGGAGGCCGCCATTTTCGGCATGTTGATTATCGGC
This sequence comes from Alcaligenes sp. GCM10023179, assembly GCF_042653705.1. Classification (NCBI taxonomy): domain Bacteria; kingdom Pseudomonadati; phylum Pseudomonadota; class Betaproteobacteria; order Burkholderiales; family Alcaligenaceae; genus Alcaligenes; species Alcaligenes sp. GCM10023179. The sequence goes on from NZ_JBHSIQ010000002.1 coordinate 512,355, forward strand.
ATTGGTCAGGTGGCAGCCAGTGTGGTGGCCGTCACCCTGCTCTCGGAAATGTTCCCGACCGACATGCGCTATACCGCTTCGAGCATGTGCTACAACATCACCTTCGCAATTTTTGGTGGCACCGCACCTTACCTGGCTATCTGGCTGACGGCGCAAACAGGCAGCTATCTGGCTCCCGCGTTTTACGTCACGGTGGTCGCGGTTCTGTGCTTTTTCTGGGTAACTGTGCTGATGCCCGAAACTGCCAACAAGCCTTTGCGCCGCTATCACACCGAACCGGCTCATGATGCCAAACCGGCTGTCAGCATGGGCAAGGCAGGCGCCAGTTAAGCCTTCTTTATTCCCGCTGGTTTTCCGCAATCAACAGCCCTGTAAAACAGGGCTGTTTTTTTATGGAAAAAGAGCATTGATTTACATTAAAAGCAATTCACATAAAGCTGATTCTGCCCATACAGAAACAGTATTCCCATACCGGCTTCTATAGAATAGCCTTCTATAGCCCGCGTCAAATATAGACTCACCTCCTGCCTTAAGCAGACTGAAGAATGCGCTTGCACTGCCCAAGGGATTTGCACCATGACCACCATCAGCCTTACCGACGTAACCGTAAGCAGCGACGCCGCCTCGCATGCCCAAGGGTGGCTGACGGTTCAATTCAGCAATGGCTACCGCATCCAGGCCTCCTGCCCCGAGAGTAATGACAACTGGGCTCAGGGAACCCGGCAGTTGTGCAAGCCAGGACATCACGACGGTCTGGCTCCCACGCAGGTGGACGAGCTGCTGATGCAAGCGGCTGACGATGGCAGCTATGTCGTCTTGCAGGCCACTTTACCCAAGACCTCCATTCCCATGACTTACGCCCGTCCCGCTGACGAGCACGTTTATATGGAGCTGTCCCATAAACAGCAAAGCGTTTTCAGCGCAGATTTTCTGGCCATTGCCGCGATTATTTTCGGGGCCTTGTATGGTTTGAAATGGCTCTTTGAAAAGTACCTGCTGCCCAAACTATAAAAACGCAGCCCAAAAAAACGTCCTGTAAAAACAGGACGCTTAAAAGAAAAAAGAAAACTACACCGCCAGAACTGAGCTGCTGTTTAAAAAGCGCTGCTGCAACTGACGCGCCTGTAAAAGCAAAACATCATCCTGGTGCGGCTTTCCAATCAACTGCAAACCCATAGGCAACTTCTGGAAATACCCCAAAGGCAGGGACACCACCGGCAAACCCAGCAACTGCCAGGCACGACTCATGAAAGGTGCCCCTGTTCCTTCGGTTTTATAAGGCGCAACACCGGCTGCCGCAGGTGCCAGAATGAAATCCGCCCCACTATCTGCAAACCACTGCAGCATTGCCTGTTTGAGCGTGTCCGCTCTTTGCAAGGCAGCGATGTACTCCTTGTAGGGAAAAGCCAGACCCGTGCTCATCAAGGACTGCATATGGGCGCTCAAGGTTTCATGCTGCTGTTGCTCGTACACCAGATTCCGGGCCACTTCATAAGCCATGATCTGAGCATGCAAGGCCGTCAATTCAACAACGGCGTCCTGCAAGGGAAAATCCACCAGCGTATGCCCCTGTTCCGACAAATCCTGCTGGCACGCCTGCAAGGTCTCCAGCATCTTGTCCTGAACGTCGCCCAATGCCTGCCCGGAAAAAACACCAAACACACAAGCCGCCTGCGCTCCCGGCGTGCTCAGACTCAAGGGCTTGTGCAGCAGGATATTGCGCAGCAAGAGCGTGTCGAGCACATCGTTGCTGAGTATGCCCAGGGAGTCCAGAGACTGAGCCAGCGGCTGAATATTGCGCAAGGAAAACTCGTTCTTGCTGCCTACATAGCCAATGCAGCCACAGTAGGACGCTGGCCGTATGACCGATGCCGCCGTCTGGGTCCCGAAGGCGACTGGCACCATGAAATCAGCCACGGCGGCAGCAGAGCCGCTGGAGGAGCCGCCGGGGGTGCGTTCGGCATCATGCGGGTTATTTGTCTTGCCAGCCTGAAAATAAGCGAACTCGGTCGTGACCGTCTTGCCCATCAAAATGCCGCCTGCCGCTTTCATCGCGGTAACGCAGGAGGCATCCATATCCGGAATCCGATCCTGATGAATAGCCGAGCCCATTGTGGTGGGAATACCAGCCGTATCAATCACGTCCTTGACCGCAAAGGGCAGGCCCATCAAGGGCGAGGCCTTGTAAAAATCACTGCGGCTTTCGTACTCGGCCAGATAGTCGTCCTGCTCAATCAGATACTGCCAGGCACCAATCTTGTCATCGCGTATAGCAATGCGCTCATAAAAGGAGGCCACGATCTCCGACAGACTGGCTTCGCCCGTATGCAGAGCATGCAGCAATTGATGCAAAGGCAGCTTAAACCACTGTCGTTTCATGCTGCCACTCCTTGAGAGCTTGCAATAAAGAGGCATCCACCGTCGCCACCCCACCACCAACACGGCCACGTTCTCCGGCACCGTCAATCATGCCCAGCAGCACCATCGGGCCGGTATTGTTGGCAATCACTTGCGCAAAATCGCTAATACCATTGCGCCCGGCCAGAAAGGGCAAGCGGGTTTTCAGGAACTTGTTTTGACGCGTCAGGTAGTCCGAGGGTAGAAAGGCGTGCAGATTCCTGGCACTCATTCCCGCCAGATCCAGACACTGGCCACCCAGCCCTACAAAATCCACGACAGCACTATCGCCCAGGGCACCCAGTGCTTTTGCCTGCTCATTACCGGGCTCTTTATTGCCAGCAATAACAGGAGCGTCCGTAACCAGCCAAGTTGTGGAGCTGGCCAATTGCAAACCAAAGCGCAAGCCATTACCGCCAACTTTAACGATGGCATCCGCGCCATCAGCAGGAGCCTGATTTGCCAGAATCAAGGCACTGGCGGCCATCCAGTAATTCAAGGCCCAGGCCATCGCACCATATAGAAAGCTTTGGCTGGCGTCGTCATTAATGCCCCAGGAAACAATAATGTCGGCCAACTGCCGGGAGCCATGCATGGTACGAGCATGACCATCATCACCATTGAGCAGGGAAGCCTGAACAATAGGCCCCAGAGCGACCGGCCCCTGAAACTGTGCAGCCAGCCGCACACCCAAATCCTGATGCAGCCAACGCAGATGCGGCACCATTTCATCGGCAAAAATACCCAGGCGGGTACACCATTGCATGCCTTCATTCAGCACCGAGTATTTCTTGTAGTCGGGCCGATTGCTGTCGCTGACCTCAATCAGATACATGGACGGCGTCACCACTCCGGCCAATGGCACCACCACGCCGTAATCCTGCGCGGGAGCCAGTTGCACGCCCCCTGCGTCCAGCAAGGCTTGCGCCTCTTGTTTGCTAGCTGCCCAGCCCTCATACAAAATGCCGATCAAAACCGAATTTCGGATTGCGGCAGGCAGCTCCTGTGCATCCCGAAACGGTGGCCCGGCATGCAAGACCAGACGGCCTTGCGAGGGCAAAATGGATTGCAGAGGCCGGACCCCTGTCCAGGCTGGCATCACGGCCTGCGTCTCTACATGCTGAGCCATATCGTCTCCTTACGCCACGCGCACCCAGGTTTCGCTGTTCGCCAGGCTGGCGGACTGCGCACGCGAGCCGTTAAAGTCCCGCTCTATGGTGTTGCCCGGCAAGGCCGCGCCATTGATCAGCACCTTGGCTTGCTGGGCCGGGTGGAACACGCACATCATTTCGTGCTGCTGGGTTTGGGTCTGGCTTTGCGGCAGGTCCACACAAATCGCTGGCTGCGTCATGTGATGCCATTGCAATTCCACCGTCAGACCTGCACTGGCGGAGGTGACAGATTCGCTGACCAGCTCAGGGAAACGGTTCACTGTCTGGAAAACGCCGTCACTCAAGACCTGCAACTTGTCCAGCGCCACCGCCTTGCGAAACAGGCCAAAATGGCGCACGAAGTCCCGTACCAGATACTCGGCCAAGGGCTTGTTATCCGTGATCAGCAAACGCGCGTCGCTGTCCTGCCCGTCTTCGTAAGGCTTGTCCAACACCAGGATGGCCTGGCCGCTGCCATACGCCGAGCTGGCAATGCGAAAGTACAGGGACAAGGACGACCAGTCCTGTTCAGGGTCGGTCTTCAAGTAAATAAAAGGGTTGTCACCCGTCCAATCCAAGGTGCCGGTTTTAATTCCCGTCATGCTCAAGTCTCCGTGTTCAATTTGTTCGTCAAGGGCGCCTGGGCGCTTCACGCCAGGTCTTTTTCCACCGCGTATTCCTGGCGCAGTTGCTGGAAGTCCGTGCTTGGTTGCCAGCCCAGAATTTCCTTGGCCGCATGGCTGCTGAAAATGGAGGCACGAGGATTGTTCTGATACCAGCGTGGGTTCTTGATTTCAGGCACAGGGCCAATAATCTGCTGATACCAGTCTGTGGTTGCCAAGGGGTGGGAGCTATCGTCTGCGCTAATGAAAAACACGCCGTAGCGCAAACCTTGCAGATTCACGGCGGCCTCAAAAGCACGCGCCAGATCTGCAGCCCAGATGTAATAGAACAGCCAGTTACGCTGCGGGCTGTCGACAAACTGGATGTACTCGGCAATGGTTTCCGGCAGCACCACGGCCAGTGGACGCAAGCAGATCACTTCCATATCGCTGGCATCACTAAAGCTTTTTGCCATCTGCTCCATGACGATCTTGCTGACGCTGTAGGCCTGATAAGGCTTGTTTTCATGGGCCTCGTCCACAGGCAGATACTGGGGTTTCCAATCAGCTCGCATCTCGGACAGACCGCAAGCCGAAATACTGGAACACAGCACCACTTTCTTGACACCGTTTTCGCGACAGGCTTGCAGCACATGCCAGGTGCCACGCACATTAACGTTGATGTACTGCTCTTCAGCGGCCTTCCAGTCAAAATCAATTGCCGCCAGGTGAATCACGGCATCGGCATCTTTGGTGGCCGCACGCACGGCCTCCAGATCCATCACATCCGTTTGAATAAAAGAAACCTGATGCTGGCTGGGTTTCAGATCCGCCACGACCACATCCATGGTCTGCATCAATTGCTGTACAACGTACGAGCCCACACGGCCCGAGCCGCCTGTAACCACCACTTTTTTCATGGTGTTTCTCCTGTTTATTGTTATAGATCCAAAACCAGTTCGGCCGACAAGGCGCGCGAAACGCAGATCATCATGGTTTCATTCAGCTGCCGTTCTTCTGGCGACAGCACAAAATCCCGATGCTCCGGCAAGCCGGAAATGACCACGGTTTCGCAGGTGCCGCAGGTGCCGTTCTGGCATGAGCACTTGACCCGTACGCCTTCCCGTTTCAAGGCGGCCAGAATCGTTTCATCCCCCGCTACCGCGATGCTTTTGCCCGATTTTTGCAAAGTCACGGTAAAGCCCTTGCCTTGCAGCAGGGCCGGATCGGTCTCTACCGAGAAGCGTTCCAGCACCAGTTGCCAGCCAATATCGGCCTGTTCCTGTTGATAGTTTTCCAAGGCGGTCAGCAATGGTTGCGGACCGCAGGAATAGACGACGGTTTGTGCATCCAGCGTTTTCAATGCGCCTTGCAGATCAAACAGCCCGTCCTGATTGGAGGCATGCGTGGTGATACGCGCAGCATCCACTTGTTGCAGCTCTTGCAGAAAAATAAAATCCGCTGCGTTTCTTGCCAGATACAGCAAGTGCCAGTCCAGGCCGGCTGCCGCAGCGGCCTGGACCATGGGCACGATAGGCGTGATGCCTATGCCCCCGGCCACAAAAAAGCACTTCTTGTTTGCAGCAAAGGGAAAGTGATTTTTCGGCACGCTGACAGCCAGCGCATCACCTTCCTGCAACACCTCATGGATATACGCAGAGCCGCCCCGCCCGGCTTCTTCTTTCAGAACGGCAATTTGCCATTCACGGGTATTGGCCTGCTGGCCACACAAGGAATATTGACGGTAAAGCGGCTCGGTCTTTGACACCGCCAGCTCCAGCTCAATATGCGCACCCGGCTCCCAGACAGGGAACGCGTCCCCGTCTGGCAAACCCAGGGTCAGGCCTACGACTCGCTCTGACAGCCTGGTTTTCTTCAACACGCGTGTTTGCAAAGTTTGCTGCATGATGCTGCTCCTGCTCCCTTAGGCAATCGCTCGGATCGGCAATACCCGGCTTTGCTCGTCCACACGGCGCTCTTCGGCGCGGTACAGATCAATCAGCCAGTTTTGCAAACGCTTGATGACCAGCTCTTCATTGGTCAGACGGCCACGGGAGGCAAAGTTGGATTGCATGCCCTGATGCGAACGACGCCAGGCAAACAAGTCCTCAATCATCACGGGGTACAGATCATCGTGTTCCTGATCGAACTTCTCTTTGTGGTCCTCGCGCTCCAACGTTTCCTGCGGGTACATCCAGGACACGCCATAGGTGGACTGCTTGGCGCTTTTGGGCAGCCACATGAAGTACTTCACCTTGTCAGGCATGGCCACCAGCAAAAGGTTGGGCGCTACCGTCACGTAGGAAAGCTGAGTTCGCTCCTGGTCAGTCAAACCCTTCATGGGCGGCTGCAAGATGGAACCGGTATGCGTGGGGGCTGCGTCTTTGTGGGTGGAGATCAGGTTGTAGGAGACAATGCCATTGGCCACGTCATTGAAGACAGCGGTTTCATCCACACGGTCCGGATTGGTTTCGTACATGCTGCCCCAGGAGGAGGCGTGCAGGAAGCTGCAGTGGTAACACTCGTCATTGAAGATCTTCCAGTTCCAGTCGAAACCTTCCATCTTCAGGGGTTCCGAGGACTTCAGCTCGGACATGCGATAGTTCGCCAGCTGCTTGCCCAGATTGCCTAGGCGGGTGTGCAAGGCCGGTGCCGTAGCGTCGTAGTTGATGAAGATAAAGCCTTCCCAAACCTCGGCGCGGATCTTGGGCAAACAGACGCTCTTGGGGTCAAAGCTGGCACCGGTATCGGTCAGACCTGGGGCGGAAACCAGCTCGCCTTCCATGTTGTAGACCCAGGCGTGCAAGGGGCAGCTGATGCGGCGTACATTGCCTGCACCTTCCAGCAACAACATATTGCGGTGACGACAGACATTGGACAGCACATTGATGCCACCTTCACGAGTGCGGATGGCAAACAGCGCATCATTGCCTACATCGAAGGTGAAGAAGTCACCAGCATTGGGGATGTCAGTGGCACGGCCCACACAGAACCACTGCTTTTTCCAGACGGCATTCAGCTCAAACTGGAAAAACTCTTCCGAGGTAAAGCACTCGGGGGGCAAGGCGAAAACCTCGTCGGTTTCCTGCTGAAAGTAGCTGCGGTCAAATTCTTCAATCGCAATGGGCGAGCGTAGAGCGGTATTCATCTCAGTATCTCCTCTGGTTTGCATAAGCACCATGAATGGCTTTTATTAGGTCAGGCCAATCATGCGACAGGGAGCGACACTTGAAAATTGAGCAAATTTGACGGAACGATGAGTTTTTTTTGTTGCTGAATATGGGTAAAGGGGAAGTGGTAGGTCGCAAGCACTGCAAAGTGTGGAAATTCGCAGCGTCATGAAACCCGATTCATGGCTGCGTGTCAGGTATTTTGCAAGCAGGTATGAGCGGTGTGAGAACTAGGCGAAGCTTGATATAGCCTCCAGTCACACGCGTCAGATCGGGGTTCCACACCCTGATCGTTGAGAAATGAGCGATGAGCATCCAGCCTGGTTCGGAAAGGCCGACACATAAAAAAACCTGCATATTTGCAGGTTTTTTTAAAGACGCAGGGACAGCGACAAGATCAGCAAAGAGCGGAGAAAGCCCGGTCACCGAGCACAACACATGGAAGCCATCTGGCAACTACCGCCTAGCGTATTGCAATCGACGCCACCCAATCCACAAACTCCTGCTCCTGTCGACTAAGGTTTGCCTCCTTGGGGTAGGCCAGGAAATAGGCGTACTCTTCCAGACACACATCGAACAGCTGGACGATTTCCTTCCTGTCGATCAAAGGCTTCAGCAAGGCCGGACAACCCAGCATCACCCCTTGGCCATTCAAGACCGCATTCATGCGCACATTGGTGTCATCAATGTGAAAGCTCTTCTTGGCCGTCAGCTCCTGTCCCGCCGCCTTGCGCAACCACTGCTCCCAGCACAGCTGATTTTCTTCGTGAATCAGCACATGCTGGTTCAGATCTTCTGGGGACGTAATCTTGCCATGCGCCTGCAGGTAAGACGGCGCACAAACAGGCGTCAAATTGCCGGGGATGATGCGCAAGGTTTGCAACTGCGGCCAATCGCCCTGCTTGCCCCAGACGATAGCAAAATTGATGTTGTCCCTGAAAAAATCCGGAGCCTGCAGCCTGTGCAGCAAGTTGATTTCAATGTCTGGATGCTTCAGCCAGAAGTCTCCCAACTGCCCGGTAAACCACATGCTGGACACAAAGGGCCGCAAGGACAGATTGATACGGCTCTTGCCGTGCGGCATGCGCAATTCGCTCAAAGCCTGATTGATCTCGTAAAAAGGCCGTTGCAAACGGTCAAACAGAAACTGGCCCTGATCCGTCAGCTCTAGGGAACGGTTTTTACGCAAAAACAGCTTGCAAGCCAAATACTCCTCCAGCACCTTGATCTGGTGGCTGACTGCCGAGGGAGAGACCAGCAGGTCTTCTGCCGCCTTGGTGAAGTTCAACCTTTGCGCCGACACCGTAAAGGTTCTTAAGGCATTCAGTAATGGCACCTGCATGACGGGCTATGTCTCCTGATGTGGGTAGCTTTGTTCTGGAATTATTTATTATCGGAGCATAAGCCTTGCCGCCTTCAAAAACCAGTCGGGCAGAACGTGGAACTTCTGGCAGGCAAAAAAAAACCGGCCTGGGCCGGTTTTCAAACAGACAAGCAGACTTACTCGTCCACATCGGTTTTGCGTCGTACCGGAACCAGTACATTGCGTGCTTTCTCGCGTGCCGACTTGGAAGAATCAAACAGCTTCCAGGCTCCCAGAGCCAAAGCCCCGATACGCATCCAGCGCCCGCCAAAACTGCTCAGCACGGCAGAAGCACCGGACAACAGGAACGGATAACGGCGCGACAAGGACAGCGCGCTGGTGACCACACCGCCCATGCTCAAACCCGAAGGCTTGACGCTGTTCCACAAATTGCCGGGGCTTAAATCTTCGCCCAGGGAGTGGATCTGGGACGACATGGTCTGCCGCTCCAACGAGGCGCGGACTCGCAACAGTTCAATACGCACAGCCCGCTCCTGGGCGGACATGCTCTCTTGCTTCGTGCTCATTTGCCGTCTCCCTCGGAATCCCTCAAGCGCTCAATAAATGCGACATCGCGACGCAACTCGGACAAGGTGGCCGAAAAAGGAATCGGGCCTGTGGTCAGACGACGGCGTACGGCCAGGAAAAGACCCACTCCCAAACCGGCATACAGAACGACCAGCACTCCCAAAGCCCAGTAACGATAATCCGTAGGCCAGAAGTACAAGGCCAGCAACAAGCTGAAAACCAGCACCGCCAGAGTGGAGAACAGCAGTGCGCCAAACACCATGCTGAAGATGGTGATCAGGCTTGCCTTTTGCTGACCGGCTTCCAGAGCGAACAGCTCCAGCCTGGTACTGACAGCCCCTATCAAGGTAGAACCAAGCTGACTGATAGTTTGCCTAAGCGCCATGATTTATCCCTGCTCTGCGACATCCTGCCATTGCATGCAATGACAAGAGCCTGATTTCTAAGAGGCTGCCGATCTGGACCGCAAAGTCCAGATCGGCAGGGCTGCTTTTTATGCTGCTGCAGCCCAGCAAAGGGCTCGCAGCGCAGAGCAAAGACAGATTAACGTCGGCTGATCAGCATACCGAACATCAGACCCACAATACCGGCCACGCCGATGGCTTGCCAGGGCTTGTCGTGGACATAGTTGTCGGTTGCCTTGGCGGCACGCACACTGTGCTCGACCACGGCTTCCTGAGCATCATGCAGGGAATCCCGGGTCACACGCAGAGAGCGCAGCGCTTTCTCACGCAGCTCACCGGCCTTGTCGCCCGTGGCTTCAGCGGCCTCACGCATCAGTTTTTCAGCTTCATCCAAGCTCGCTTTCACTTCTTCGATGAATTTGTCTCCGCTGTTTTCCACACTTTTCTTGGTAGCCATAAATAACTCCTTGCAGTTGAAAGGGACACGCGACAAATACGTATCGCCAAGTGAATGGCGCCATAGCAGCGCCGCACAAAATTCTTTAACCCGCTGTTTTCAGGATAAAGATACTCGGTGTACCTGAGACCAGTCAGTCGCAGGTTTACTTCAGTTGCGTCACATCCACCGTGGACGGGACACCGTTCTGAATACTTTCTTGCTTCATCACCATCTGCACATCCGGGCAATACCAATCCGTAACCTGGGAGTTGATGCCCGGTATGGGCAGACTGATGCCACTGAAACTGGCCTGGGTAGGCTCGATCTCGCGTTGATAACGAATAGGCCAACATTGGTAATTGCCCAATGCGGTCTGTACCGATTGTTGAGCTCCAACCGTCTTCGCACCGGTATGAATGCGCAAGACATTGGCGTTGGACTGGGAGCGCTTGTCCAGATTGATCTGGAAATCCTGGCGCGGGAAGGTCTGCCCTTCCTGCAGCCCACCGTGTTCGTAGGAAAACAGGCCCAGCAGGCGCAGGTCAAACGAACCTTGAACGGCTTCCAGACCACCACGGCCATCATCGCGCTGGAAACGGGTGCGGCCATCGCGCACCGTCATCACGTAGTCAATATTGGGCTTGCTGGCCGGCAAACCGGCCAGAGCTACACTGGCCTTGCCCTGTACACGCGCCTGGCACTGATCACCGCCCTGCTTTTTCACGTCAGAAAAAGCCAGATCAGCGCCCAAGGCCAGAAAGCCCGAGCCAGTCAGTTGTATCTGCCCACCGTCACGCATGAAAGGCACGTCACACAAACCAGCCTGAGCCGAGCTCAGGCCCAACATGACCAACAGCGGTGCAGCCATCCAAGCATTCAGTTTCATGTACATCCTGATTCAGTGAAACTTAGATTCGACTCTTTATTATGCCTATCCCCTCTGGCGTACTGGCAAGGGATTGTAAAAAAGCACGACAAGTTCTGGACTTAGAGTTCGCCGTCCTGAACCTTCTGGCGAGTACCAAAAATACGGTCGCCCGCATCACCCAGCCCCGGCACGATATAACCATGCTCGTCCAGATGCTGATCAATGGACGCGGTATAGATATGGACATCAGGGTGATGTTTTTCAAGAGTGGCAATGCCTTCCGGAGCCGCCACCAACACCAAAGCGCGAATATTCTTGCAGCCTGCTTTTTTCAGCAGATCAATCGTGGCGACCATGGAACCACCTGTTGCCAGCATGGGGTCGATAATCAGGGCCAAACGCTGATCCAGCTCGCCGACCAGACGCTCCAGATAGGTCTGGGCTTCAAAGGTTTCTTCGTTGCGAGCAATACCGATCACGCTGACTTTGGCGCCAGGAATCAAGCTCAACACCCCGTCCAGCATGCCAATACCAGCGCGCAAGATGGGCACAACTGTCACTTTCTTGCCAGCCAGCTTTTCCACTTCCACATTGCCACACCAACCCTCAATGGTGGTGGGTTCCAGGGGCAGATCCTTGCACGCCTCGTAGGTCAGCAAAGAGGCGATTTCCTGGGACATTTCGCGGAAATTTTTCGTGCTCAGATCTGCCTTGCGCATCAAGCCCAGCTTATGGCGGATCAAAGGGTGGCGTATTTCGTGTATGGGCATGATTGCTTCATCAAATTAGGGACTAACTAAAAACAGGGCTGCAGCACAGCAGCCCGCACTATCGTGATCGTCAACGTACTGCCAGCCACTTCACCACCGCATCAAAAAAGGGTCGGGCAGAGGCAGAACGTTCGTCATTGACCATCATGACGACAATATACCGCTTTCCGCTGGCTCCCAGCACGTAACCGGCCAAGGCACGGCTATCGCGCAGCGTGCCGGTTTTCAAGTGGGCACGGCCCTGAACCTCGTCATCGCGCAAGCGCGAACGCACCGTGCCGTCCACACCGGAGATCGCAAAGGACGAAATGTACTCGGGCATCCAGTTCGAGCGCCAGGCGACTTTCAGCATGTCAGCCATGCCGCCCGCCGTGACGCGGGCATTGCGTGACAGGCCCGAGCCGTTGTCCACGGTCCAGCCTGCGGTATTGACCCCCTGGCGACCGAGCACGTTCATGACGGCGCGCTCGCCGGTGGCCACCGTGGCACCGGGACCATTCATTTCTGCGCCCACGGTCAGCAAGATGGTACGGGCCATCACATTGTTGCTTTGCTTATTAATAAGACGGATCAGGTCAGACAGGGACTGCGAGTCATGCCAGGTAATCGCCTGCGCACGAGCCGGCACACGGCCTGCTTTGATATCGCGGGCCAGGGTGCCGCCCAGATCGCGCCACAGGCTGCGGAACAGCTTGTCAAAAAACTCGGTTTGGGAATGAACCAGACGGTAAACGCTGAACTCGCCGCAAGAAGCGGCGGCCTTGCCACTGACACGGACCACCATGCCACCGGCTTCAGGCTGAATCTGAGTACCAACAACAGGTGAACCAGGGCAGGTCGCCGTCGACCACTCAACTTCACCCTGTACGCGCACTCCGGGCAAAGGCGGGTCGATAATCGCAATCCATTTGCGCGCCTGTGTATCTGGCTGGAACACCAGCCGGGAAGCACCTAGCCCCACCATCATGGCATCCGGGCTGGCGTTATAGGGACGGTCACCCGCATTATCGAAGTCACCCGGATTGATGGTGACGTTGCCGAAGATGGAACGATCCACAATAACTTCGGTCAGATTCTTCACCCCACGCAAGCGGAGCTCGCGCAACATGTCCCATAACTGCGGCACGGTCAAAAACGGATCGCCCCCCGCCTTGATGTACAAAGGACCTTTCAAAGTGCCTTGTTCGTCCACCTGCAGGCCATCCTGGGCCATTAACGTCGTACGCCAGGTATATTCTGGCCCCAGAGCGGACAAACCGGCCCAGGTACTGACCAGTTTCATTACCGATGCGGGGTTACGGGGCTCCTGGGGATTGACGCCGATCAGACGCGGACCGTCCGCCTCGTCTACCACGATGGACAGAGACGATTGCGGCAAGCGGCTGGCGTTCCATACCGAAGCCAGCTCGGGCGGCAAGGCCTGGGCCAGGGCTAGTGATGCGCCTTGCACCATGAGCAAGGTGGCCAGAGCCACGTGCTTGCAACGACTCAAAACAGGCTTTGCCTTTAAAACGCCCATGCCCTCGTCTCCAACAGATCAATTCAGGAAAGACCCAAGCATACCGAAAGAAAAACACCACGGATATGGCCGTTTCAGCAATCTGGCGGCAAAGCGTTAAAATAGTCGGTTACCCCATCAGGCCCGGCCTTCTGGCCAGTGGCCCTTTACGACAAACCATGAGCATCGACCCCTCTTTAACTATCGCCCAGTTCGACTACGAGCTTCCCCCTGATCTGATCGCTCAAAGCCCGCCGGCCCAGCGCCAGGGCAGCCGTCTGCTGCATCTGGACGGTGCCAGCCAATTGCATGACCGCCAGTTCACCGACCTGCCCAGCCTGCTGCGCAAGGGTGACCTGCTGGTCTTTAACGATACGCGCGTCATCAAGGCCCGCCTGCATGGCCAGAAAAGCAGCGGCGGCAAGGTGGAAGTGCTGATCGAGCGCGTAACCGGCCCCGATACGGCTCTGGCCCATATCCGCGCCAGCAAGTCCCCCAAACCTGGTACTTTGCTGGAACTGGCCGACGGCAAGGTACTGGCCGATTGCACCGGGCGGGAAGACGCCCTGTTTGCGCTGCGCTTTCACGAGCCTGTGCTGGACATGCTGGAGCAATACGGCGCCACGCCTTTGCCACCCTACATTACCCACGCAGCGGACGAGGAAGACGACTCGCGCTACCAGACTGTTTACGCCCGTCACCCCGGTGCCGTGGCCGCCCCGACGGCTGGCCTGCACTTTACCGACGACATGCTGAACACCTTGCGCGAGCAAGGCGTGGACCAGGCCTTTGTGACCTTGCACGTGGGTGCAGGCACTTTTCAGCCTGTGCGTGTGGACAATATCAGCGAACACGTCATGCACGCCGAGCGTTACCATGTGCCCGCCGCCACCCTGGCCAAGATCGAAGCCACCCGCGCTGCCGGTGGCCGCGTCATTGCCGTGGGCACCACCAGTGTGCGTTCGCTGGAGTCTGCCGCCAGCAAAGAGCCCGGCATGAACCAGCGCTGCGCCGATGGCAGCATTGAAGGCGACACGCGCCTGTTCATTACCCCCGGCTTCCAGTACCAGTGGGTGGATGCACTGATCACCAATTTTCATTTGCCCCAGTCCACCTTGCTGATGCTGGTATCGGCCCTGGCGGGGATCGAACCCATACAACGTGCCTACCAGCACGCCGTCCAATCCCGGTATCGCTTCTTTAGTTACGGCGATGCTATGTTCATTGAGCCTCCTACCCCATGAGTGGACTGAAGTTTGACCTCTTAAGCACCGATGGCGCCGCTCGCCGTGGCCAGATCACCCTGAACCACGGTGTGGTGCAAACCCCCATTTTCATGCCGGTAGGCACCTATGGCAGCGTCAAGGCCATGATGCCGCACGAGCTGAACGAGATTGGCTCGCAGATCATATTGGGCAACACCTTTCACCTGTGGCTGCGTCCGGGCACGGATGTCATGGACAAGTACCAGGGCCTGCATAATTTCATGCAATGGGACAAGCCCATCCTGACGGACTCGGGCGGCTTTCAGGTATTCAGCCTGAAAGGCATGCGCAAGATTACCGAGGAAGGGGTGAAGTTTGCCTCCCCCATCACCGGCGAACGCCTGTTTCTGACGCCTGAAGTGTCGATGCAAATCCAGTACTCCTTGAACTCCGATATTTCCATGGTGTTCGATGAATGCACGCCCTACTTGATTGACGACCGTCCCGCCACACATATCGAAGCGGCTAAATCCATGCGCATGTCCTTGCGCTGGGCTCGCCGTTCACGCGAGGAATTCAAGCGTCTGAACAACCCCAATGCCCTGTTTGGCATTGTGCAAGGTGGCATGTACGAGGACCTGCGCGACGAATCCCTGGCTGGTCTGACCGACATCGGCTTTGAAGGCTATGCCATTGGCGGCCTGTCCGTAGGCGAGCCCAAAGAAGACATGATGCGCATTCTGGCGCACACCACCCCGAAACTGCCCACGCATGCCCCCCGCTATCTAATGGGTGTGGGTACACCGGAAGATCTGGTCGAAGGGGTCAGCCAGGGCGTGGACATGTTTGACTGCGTCATGCCCACCCGCAATGCGCGCAATGGCTGGCTGTTTACCCGTTACGGCGACATCAAGATACGCAATGCCCGTTACCGCGACGACACCCGCCCGCTGGACCCCAGTTGCACCTGCCATACCTGCAAGCATTTCTCGCGTGGCTACTTGCATCATTTGCAGCGTTCCAATGAAATTACCGGCTCGCGTTTGAATACCTTGCACAATCTGCATTTCTATTTGCAGATCATGCAAGAGATGCGCGATGCTATCGAGCAAAAGCGTTTCGCGGCCTGGCGGGAACAGTTCCACCAGGATCGGGCGCGCGGTATTGAATGACACGCTGTTTGTGATACCGCAATAAAGTGCCGCTACAATACACCGTTAGTTTTTGACAACCCACACAAAAAAATCCTCAGGAGCCCCACATGTCCGCTGTTGACATTCTGACTCTCATCCCCGCCCAGGCAGCTGCCGGCGGCGAAAATGCCTTGATGGGCATGCTGCCCATCATCTTGATGTTCGTTGTGCTGTACTTCTTGATGATTCGTCCTCAAATGAAGCGTCAGAAAGAGCACCGCAACCTGGTCTCCAACCTGGCCAAAGGCGACGAAGTAATCACCTCCGGCGGTCTGCTGGGCAAAGTCAGCAAAGTTCACGACAACTACCTGACCGTTGAAGTGGCCAACCTGACCGACAAGCCTGTTGAAGTTCTGGTCCAACGCGTGGCCGTTACGACTGTTCTGCCCAAGGGCACGATCAAGTCGCTGTAATGCCTCCGACCCCGGACCTCGGTCCGGGGTTGCCATTTCTGCACCCGTCGTAGATATCCCATGAATCGTTATCCTCTCTGGAAATATGTCATCGTCTTGGTCGCGCTGGCGATCGGCCTGATCTATACCTTGCCCAATCTGTTTGGTGAGTCTCCTGCTGTCCAGGTTTCCAGCGCCAAATCCACGGTCCGGCTTGAAACCAACCTGATCAGTCACGTTGAAGAGCTGCTCAAGAAAAACAATATTCCTACGACGGGCTCGTATTTTGAACAAAACGGACCTAGCGCCACTGCGCGTTTCCGTTTTGAGTCCACCGATGTTCAGCTCAAGGCCAAAGACCTGATCGAGCGCGAACTGAACAAGGACTCCACAGCTACCACCCCCGACTACACCGTCGCGCTGAACCTGGTGTCTGCGTCGCCTGCTTGGCTGACCGCACTGGGTGCCCACCCCATGCACCTGGGCCTGGACTTGCGCGGTGGCGTGCACTTCCTGCTGCAAGTGGATATGCAAGGCGCGCTTCAAGCCCGCTACGACTCCATGGTGGCTGATGCCCGCAGCGTGCTGCGCGAAGCCAAAGTGCCTGTTGGCGGCATCGAGCGTGATGGTCACTCGCTGCGCATGAGCTTTGCCTCGGCAGACGATCGCGACCGCGCTCAATCGGAAATGCGTCGCGCCATGCCTGATCTGGCTTTCACCCCTGCCGGTGACAGCGGTCTGACAGCCCGTTTGACCGAAGCCGCCACCATTCAGGTGCAATCGAACGCCCTCAAGCAAAACATCACCACCTTGCATAACCGAATCAATGAGCTGGGCGTAGCCGAGCCTGTAATTCAGCAGCAAGGGTCCGATCGCATCGTGGTTCAACTGCCCGGTGTGCAGGATGTAGCCAAAGCCAAGGAAATTCTGGGTCGTACGGCCACACTGGAACTGCGTATGGTGGAAGACTCGCCTGCTGCCGTTGCGGCCTTGAACTCGGGCACCGTGCCCTTTGGTCTGGAGCGCTACACCGAGCGTGGTGGTGCCCCCCTGCTGCTGCGTCGCCAGGTCATCCTGACAGGTGAAAACCTGCAGGACGCCCAGCCCGGTCGTGACTCGCAAACCCAGCAACCCACCGTCAACCTGACGCTGGACAATAAGGGCTCGCGCATTTTCCGCGACATTACCCGCAACAACATCAACAAGCGCATGGCGATTGTGCTGTTTGAAAATGGCGTGGGTGAAGTGGTGACGGCTCCAGTTATCCGTAGCGAAATTCCTAACGGCCAGGTACAGATCAGCGGCAGCATGAATGCTCAGGAAGCCGCCGATATTTCCCTGCTGCTGCGTGCCGGTTCGCTGGCCGCCCCCATGAGCATCATTGAAGAGCGCACCATTGGCCCTAGCCTGGGTGCCGACAATATTCGCCAAGGCTTTAACGCCACGCTGTACGGCTTTATTGCGATCGCCATCTTCATCATGCTGTACTACCACCTGATTGGTCTGTTCTCCACCATTGGCCTGACCTTCAACGTGCTCTTGCTGCTGGCTGTCTTGTCCATGCTGCAAGCCACCCTGACCTTGCCGGGTATTGCTGCCATCGCCCTGACACTGGGTATGGCCATTGACGCCAACGTGCTGATCAACGAGCGTATCCGCGAGGAGCTACGCAATGGTGCCTCGCCGCAACAAGCCATTCACCTGGGTTTTGATCGTGCCTGGGCCACTATTTTCGACTCCAACCTGACCAGTCTGATTGTGGGTGTCGCTTTGCTGGCCTTCGGTTCCGGTCCTATCCGTGGTTTTGCGGTCGTACACGTGATCGGTATTCTGACCTCCATGTTCTCTTCGGTGGTTGGGGTTCGTGCCCTGGTCAACCTCTGGTATGGCAACCGTCGTCGCCTGCAGGGTATTTCCATTGGTCAGGTCTGGAAACCACAGGACAAGAAGTAAAGTGCCGGGGCCGGTGCAAACCGGCCAGGCCCAACTACAGGCATAAAGCATCATGGAATTTTTTCGTATTCACCGCACTATCCCGTTCATGCGCCATGCGTTGGTGCTGAACCTGATCAGTTTTCTGACATTTATTGCAGCGGTCGTCTTCATTATTGTGCGCGGCTTTCACCTGTCCATCGAATTTACCGGTGGTACGGTCATGGAAGTGCACTATCAGCAAACCGTGCAGGTAGAAGATGTGCGCGGCTCGATTCAGTCGCTGGGCTATACCGACTTCCAGGTACAGAACTTCGGCACGTCGCAGGACATCATGATCCGCTTGCCCGTTCTGGACGGACAAGACTCTACCCAGCAAAGCGAGCAAGTACTCCAGGCCTTGAAGCAGCAGCACTCGGACGTGGAGCTGCGCCGTGTGGAGTTCGTCGGCCCACAGGTGGGGCAGGAACTGCTGCATAACGGTTTGATGGCCCTGGCCTTTGTGGTCGCCGGTATCTTGCTGTACCTGGGCTTCCGCTTTGAGTGGAAGCTGGCGCTGGCTTGTGCGATTGCCAACTTGCACGACGTGGTCATCATTCTGGGCTTTTTCGCGTTCTTCCAATGGGAGTTCTCGCTGTCGGTGCTGGCCGGTGTCCTGGCGGTGCTGGGTTACTCCGTGAACGAATCCGTTGTGGTGATGGACCGTATCCGTGAGAACTTCCGCAAGCAGCGCAAGATGTCGGTATCGGACATTATTGATCTGTCCATCACCCAGAACATCTCGCGTACCATCATCACCCACGGTTCTACCCAGATGATGGTGCTGTCGATTTTCTTCTTCGGTGGCCCAACGCTGCACAACTTCTCGCTGGCGCTGACCATCGGTATCTGGTTCGGTATTTACTCCTCCGTGTTCGTGGCCGCCGCCATTTCCATGTGGCTGGGCGTGAAACGTGAGGATCTGGTCAAGCCGATCAAGAAAGACGAAGGCGGCGAGGTTGTAGAAGGCTAAGCTGCTTCTTGGCTCGCTATTAAAGAAAAGCCCGACATTGTTTTAATGTCGGGCTTTTTTGTTTCCAAGGCTGCTGGATTGCGAGTAATAGGGTGGCGGCAGTAAGCCTCTTTTTGTTTTATTGAGGGCCGGAGCAGGTCGGCGGGCGAGTCAGGTTATTCGCCGCGGGCAGAGGCCGGATGCGGGGTGCAAGGGTCGTGCTGTTTGAGGAGCACGCTTGCGGTTTGTCCGGGGGACAAACCGCGCTCCGAGTTCACGACCCGCCCGCATCTGGACTCTGACAAGGGGACCCGTGCGCAGCACGGGCGAATGACCCGCCAAGCCGACCTGCTCCGGCCCTCAATAAAACAAACGCCTGCCACCCTATATTGATCTGAAGGGATACTTCGGCACGACGGTTATACAACGGGCAATACTGCCATCACGATATGACGGGATCTCGCAGCTGTGGCGGCATCAACGAGGTTTACAGAAAATCTCATTTCCATCGGGCTGAAATAATTTGCTGCTGTCGTTTTCAGTGCACAAGCTGCAATGACTGGATGACACACTACAAGCCGTAAGTAATGCAAGGGAGGGACGACCAACTACTTAATTAATTCGGGATGGTTTCATCAGGCCGCAGCGTCAATACGCGCACACCACTGTCTGTCACCGCTACCGTGTGCTCAAACTGTGCTGACAGCAAGCCATCGCAAGTGCGCACGGTCCAGCCATCTTTCCCGGTTTGCACCGCATGGCCACCTTGATTCAGCATGGGTTCAATCGTGAAAGTCATCCCCTCTTTCAGTCGCAAACCTGTGCGCGGCATGCCCCAGTGCAAAACTTCAGGCGCTTCGTGCATTTCCCGCCCGATGCCGTGCCCACAGTAATCACGTACAACGGAATAGCCGTTCTTGCGTGCGTACTGGGAAATGGCAAACCCCACATCACCCAAAGTCGCGCCGGGGCGCACGGCTTGTATACCTTTCCACATCGCCATATAGCAGGCATCGACCAGTTTTTGCGCAGCAGGAGTCACCTGCCCCACCGTGTAGGTTTTGCTGGAATCCGCGATAAAACCATTCTTCTCCAGGGTGATGTCGAAATTCACGATATCCCCCTCCTTCAGTACATCCGTCGTGGACGGCATACCGTGGCACACGACTTGATTGGGCGATGAATTCAGAACATAGGCGTAACCGTACTGCCCTTTGCTGGCGGGCCGGGCTTGCAGATCCTGGACGATATAACTTTCGACCAGATCATTAATCTGCATGGTGTTCATGCCAATCAGATCTAACTGATCCAGGCGCGTGAACACTTGAGCCAGCAAACGGCCCGACTCAGCCATCAAGGCAATTTCATCTGCCGTCTTGATCATGCTGACTCCACCTGATCCAGAGGCACGGCAGGCTCACCCAAACCAGCCGCCTTCATTTCACGGGCGACAATCTCGTTAAAACTCATGGTCGGGTTCAGTTCGCACAACAACCCCATACGTATCCAGAAAGCCGCCTGCGCATTGATGGAGCGACATGAAACCGTACTCGCCTTGCGTAGCTGGTCGTGCAGCTCGTCATCAATATTCACGATACCCATTTTTCAATCCTTATATGATCCATATACGAATCATATAATTCACAAAAACAGGACGCAAGTAGAAGCTGACTGAAAATCCTGATCCAGCTTCATGCCCCGACAAGACTATTTCCAGCCTTCCCACTCCAAAGGGCGGCCTGTCTGCAACAAGTCCTCCCACATGATCCCAGCTTGCTTGTGGCTCACGGGAGGCTGGGCGTTATAATGCCCGATTCATCATTTTCAATGGCCCGCGGGATATACACCCGTCACGGCTCCTTCTATGACCGACACCACAATCTCTACCCCCGCCAGCGCGGATGCTGCTACCAAGCCTGCCCGCAAGCTCTTCATTCGCACCTTTGGCTGCCAGATGAACGAGTACGACTCCGAAAAAATGGCCGATATCCTGAATCAGGATCGCCCCGTGGAGTTGACCACCAACCCCGAAGAAGCAGACATCATCCTGTTCAATACCTGTTCGGTGCGCGAAAAAGCGCAAGAAAAGGTGTTCTCGGATCTGGGCCGGGTTCAGCATTTGAAAGCGCTCAATCCCGATCTGGTCATTGGCGTAGGTGGCTGTGTGGCCAGTCAGGAAGGCGACACGATTATTCGTCGTGCTCCCTACGTGGATGTCGTGTTCGGACCACAAACCTTGCACCGCCTGCCCGAGCTGATCGTCAAGCGCCGCAACAGCGGCCGCTCGCAGGTAGATATCAGTTTTCCTGAAATCGAAAAATTCGACGCCCTGCCCCCCGCACGCGTGGAGGGTTATTCGGCCTTTGTGTCCATCATGGAAGGCTGCAGCAAGTACTGCAGTTTCTGTGTAGTGCCCTACACCCGTGGCCCCGAAGTCTCCCGTCCCTTTGACGACGTACTGATGGAGGTGGCTGACCTGGCCGACCAGGGTGTGCGGGAAGTGACGCTGCTGGGCCAGAACGTGAACGCCTACCGTGGCCCGACCGACGTCGCTGGCGAGATTGCCGACTTTGCCATGCTGCTGGAGTACGTGCACGAGATCCCTGGTATCGAGCGCATTCGCTACACCACCTCGCACCCCAAGGAAATGACCTCGCGCCTGATCGCCGCCCACGGCAATCTGCCCAAGCTGGTCCCCTTTCTGCACTTGCCCGTACAGGCCGGCAGCGACCGTATTCTGGCTGCAATGAAACGCGGCTACACTGCGCTGGAGTTCAAATCCATCGTGCGCCGCCTGCGTGAAGCGCGTCCCGACATCGTCCTGTCCTCGGACTTTATTGTGGGCTTTCCCGGTGAGACGGAAGAGGATTTCCAGAAGACACTGAAGCTGATTCGCGATGTGAATTTCGACCAGTCTTTCTCTTTTGTGTATTCGCGTCGCCCCGGCACACCCGCCGCCGACCTGGAAGACAACACCAGCAAAGAAGAAAAGCTGGACCGCCTGCACCGCCTGCAAGCGCAAATCAACGAGCAGGCCCAGGCCATCAGCCAGGCCATGGTCGGCAGCGTACAACGCATTCTGGTCGAAGGCACCTCGCGCAAAGACGACTCGGAACTGAAAGGCCGTACCGAAAACAACCGCATCATCAACTTCCCCGGCGACCCTCGCCTGATCGGACAAATTGTGGATGTGCACGTGACCCAAGTACTGACCAATACCTTGCGCGGAGAAATCGTGACCCATGACCGGGTTGCAGGAGCCTGATCTATGACTAGCCAACGCCGCCGCATGCCCACTTCCTTGCGCCTGGACGGGGACAATACCCATCTGGCCAATATGTGTGGCCCCTTGGACGAGAACATCAAGCAGATTGCCATTGCCTATGACGTCACCCTGCGTCGGCGTGGCAGTCATGTTTCGATTGAAGGCGAGCGCGCGGAGGAGGCTGCCAAGGCCATTGACTGGTTCCATTCGCGCGCCGTGCACCGTGCGCTGAATATCGACGATATTCAGCTGGGCCTGGTTGAGCTGGGCGCCAGCCGCCGCCACGAAAAAGAGGAAAAGCCCGAGCCCCTGCCCGAGCTGCCCCCCGTCGGCCAGGAAGAAATTTCCCTGCGTACCGCCAAACGCGACCTGCGTCCTCGCACACCCGGTCAACGCGAGTACCTGCGCAATATCCTGAACAACGACATCAACTTCGGCGTAGGCCCGGCCGGGACTGGCAAGACCTGGTTGGCAGTAGCTTGCGCCATCGATGCGCTGGAGCGCGAATCCGTCCATCGCTTGGTGCTGACACGTCCTGCTGTCGAGGCGGGTGAGCGCCTGGGCTTTTTGCCAGGCGATCTGGCCCAGAAGGTAGATCCCTATCTGCGCCCTTTATACGACGCCTTGTATGACTTGATGGGTGTGGAGAAGGTACAGCGCCTGTTCGAAAAACAAATCATCGAAATCGCACCGCTGGCCTATATGCGCGGCCGCACGCTGAACCATGCTTTCGTGATCCTGGACGAAGCCCAGAACACCACACCGGAACAAATGAAAATGTTCCTGACGCGCATCGGTTTTGGCAGCAAGGCGGTGATTACCGGCGACCCCACTCAGGTGGACTTGCCCAAAGGCCAGCGCAGCGGCTTGAATCATGCCGTCAAGGTGCTGGAAAACGTGCAGGGTATTTCCTGCTCACGCTTTAGCAGCCGTGATGTCGTGCGCCACCCGCTGGTTGCGCGAATTGTGGACGCCTACGAACGAGCCGGTGATGCCTGATCTGTCCCTGAGCGTCCAGTACGCTGTTGATTGCCCCGAGCTGAGCCGCTCCCGTATCCGCCGCTGGATGCAGCGCACGATTGATATGGCAATCGAACGCATCCACCCCGAAGATCGTTTCACCGCCCTGTCCGCCACCTTGCGTATTGTGGACGCCGAAGAAGGCCAGAGCCTGAACCTGAGCTACCGGGAACGCGACTACGCCACCAATGTGCTGACCTTTGAATATGGTCAGGACGAGGACGGCGTGGTCCACGGCGATATCGTCTTGTGCCTGCCCGTGCTGGAGCGTGAAGCCCAGGAACAGCAAAAGCCATTTCTGCACCATGCCGCTCATCTGGTGGTGCACGGCTGTCTGCATTCCCTGGGTTACGACCACATTGAAGAGGACGAAGCCCAGGACATGGAAGCGCTGGAAACCGCTGTTCTGGCCAGTTTGCGCATCCCCGATCCCTACCAGGAGCGCTAGCTCGCCCACTTGTCACAAAGGGTCTCCCATCCCTGACAAAGCTGCGCCAATCCTCACTTCCCTTCCCGCATTCCGAATGATGACAGGTACATACCTTGTCATCATTTTTCGGTTATGCTTGTTTCTTCCTTAACTCGTCCTTCGGACAATGTCAGACTCTGCTCCCGACCCCGAGCCCCGCCCTTCCAAGGCCAGCTCAAACAATCCCATCTCTCGCTTAAGTGCTTTTTTCAATCGGCGTCACGAACCCGAAGACCGAGAAGACCTTAAGTCTGTCCTGGTTGCGGCCCACGCCCGCAAAGTTATCGACGACGAATCGCTGTCCATGATCGCCGGAACGCTGGATATGGCCAACAAAACAGTGGCCGATATCATGGTGCCCCGATCCAAGATCGATATGCTGGACATCGCCAAGCCCTTGACCGAGATGCTGCCCATCATTATTGAAACGGGCCACAGCCGCTTTCCGATCTACGAGACGGAGCGCGACAATATCATCGGTATCTTGCTGGCCAAGGACCTGCTGCTCTCGATCGCCAATCCCACGCTGGATTTGCGCCCGCTGATTCGCCCTGCGGTATTCATTCCCGAGACCAAGCGCCTGAACGTCTTGCTGCACGAGTTCCGTGGCAGCCGCAATCACCTGGCCGTCGTTATTGACGAGCACGGTGGTACAGCAGGCCTGGTCACCATGGAAGACGTGCTGGAACAAATTGTGGGCGACATCGAAGATGAATACGATGAAGACGCCGAGCAGACCATTTTCCAGGCCGGCCCCGACAGCTGGCGTGTCATGGCACTGACTGAAATCCCCGATTTCAACGAAGCCTTCCAGACCCACCTCCCTAACGACGACTTTGACACCGTAGGTGGTTGGCTGGCGTCCGAATTGGGACATATCCCTCGCCGGGGCGATGTGGCCCAGCTTGATGGCATCAGCCTCACGGTTGTCCGTGCGGATGCCAAACGAGCCCTTTGGTTGCACGTTCAGCGAGCCACACCCGCCGAGCCTAATCTTGAACAAGCCTGATTCCAAACCTTTACCCCAGGCGCTTGGCGTCGCTTTACTGCTGGTCCTGGGGGGCTTGCATGCCCTGTCCTTTTCCATTGGCCCGCTGCCATCCTGGATTCTGCCCTTCTACCAGATCACCTTGCTGGCCATTGCCTGCTCGCAGATCATGGGTTCGACGTCCGTGCGCCAGGCCTTTGGTCGCAGTTATCTGTTTGGGCTGGGGCATTTTGGCGTAGGGGTTTACTGGCTGTACATCAGCATGCACCAGTATGGTGGCATGCCCTCCTGGATGGCCGCCCTGGGCGTTTTGCTGCTGGCTGCCGCCCTGGCCCTCTTTCCTGCTCTGGCTTCAGCGGTTTGGCAAAAACTGCGCCCCAAACACGATAGTGATTCCTGGCTACCACGATTATTGTTATCAGCAGGCTGGGCAAGCTGCTGGGCATTAAGCGAATGGCTGCGCGGCAATTTGCTGACTGGCTTTCCTTGGTTGAATATCGGCTACGCCCACGCAGAAGGGATGTTTACCGGCTGGGCACCCGTTGTGGGTGTGTATGGCCTGGCCTGGCTGTCGGCTTTCAGCGCCGCCGTGATTGCCCAGTTTGCCGCCTCCAAAGACAAGAACCAAAGCCCTTCCAGCGCGATCGGCATTGGTATCGCCATGATTTTCGGCCTGATCGGGATCAGTCTGCCGCATATTGCCTGGGTCCAGCCCCATGGCGCGCCCTTTATTGCCCGCCTGGTGCAAGGCAATATCGATCAAAGCGCCAAGTTCGGCCCCAATATGAGCGAAGGTATAGAGCGTTACTACGAGCTGGCAAACCTGCCGGCCAAGACCCCCGAAGACGCGCCGCGCCTGATTGTTCTGCCTGAAACCGTTATTCCCGTGTTGCAAAACCGCCTGGAAACCAGCTTCTGGTTGCGCTGGACGGAACTGGCTCAGCGCCATCAAGCCAATCTGGTGCTGGGTGTCCCCATGGACCGTGGCACGGTCAACGGCAAGCTGAGCTACACCAACAGCGCCTTGCTGATCAGCCCCGAGACTCAGCCCCAGGACATCATCAATAGCACGGCCAGCTACTACGACAAGCATCATCTGGTGCCTTTCGGCGAATTCATTCCCACCGGCTTTCAATGGTTTGTGGACATGATGAATATCCCGCTGGGGGACTTCCATCGTGGCGCCTTGCCGCAAGCGCCCTTCAAGATGGCAGAGGGTCGTGTTGCCCCCAACATCTGCTATGAAGACGTGTTTGGTGAAGAGATCATCCAGGCCGTGCAAGGCAATCCTGGCCAGGAAGGCGCTACCTTGTTGTTGAACATCAGCAATCTGGGCTGGTTTGGCGATTCCTGGGCCTTGAGCCAGCACTTGCAGATCTCACGTATGCGGGCTCTGGAAACAGGCCGTCCCATGCTGCGTGCCACCAATACCGGCATGACAGCCGCCATTGACCCTTATGGCCGTGTTCGTGCGGTTCTGCCGCCCCTGACGCCGGGTGTGCTGGATGTGGAAGTTCAAGGCACAACGGGCCTGACTCCCTACGTGAAATACGGCAATCTGCCCTTCTTGATCTGGGCAGGCCTGCTTCTGATTATTTTTGCCTGGCGCTCTCGTCGTCAGGACTCAGCACCAACAAACTCACGGCAGGCTTTGCGCTAGCAGGGATTCAAAGGATTCTGCTATTGCAAAGCCTGCGGTGCATTCGGGTACAAGCGCGCGGCAAAACCACCGGCACGCTCCCGATTCCAGGTCTTGCACCAGTCCACGAACTCATCCGCCGGGATGGGCGTAGAGCACAAATAGCCCTGCATATAGTCGCAACCGGCGTTGTTCAACAAATCCAGTTGCTCGTGACTGGTCACACCTTCTGCCACTACCCGCAAGCCCAGCTTTTGCGCCATGACAATCATGGCCTGAGTCAGCACCAGATCCTCGCTGCTCAGGGCCAGATTGCGGATATAGCACTGATCAATCTTGAGCACATTGATGGAAAACCGCTTCAGGTGCGACAGAGAGGAGTAGCCGGTGCCAAAATCATCCAGCGCCACACTCATGCCGTACTCCCGCAAGGAGCGCAACTGCTGCAAGGCTTGCCCCTGATCGTCCAGCAATAAGCGCTCGGTAATTTCCACCACCAGCGCATCACCCGGAATGCCTTGGGTTTGCAGATACTCCACCCACTCGCGCGCGCAGGAGCCATTGAGCTTGAACTGCGCGGGCGAGACATTCAGGCTGACCCGGAAACCGGGGTCCAGCTCGTTGCGTAGTTTCACCGCGGCCTGGGCAGCCGTCTCGAACACCCATTCGCCAATCAGCACAATCAGACCGGAATCTTCGGAAAACGGAATGAATTCTGAAGGGGGCACCAAGCCCAACTGCGGGTGTTCCCAGCGTATCAAGGCCTCGGCACGGGTGACCTGCCCTGTACGCAAATCCACAATGGGTTGGTAATAAAGCTGGAACTGCTGCTCGCTTAGTGCCTTTTGCAAATCCTGCGAAAAACGCAGGCGCGCTTCCACGGCTTCGCTCATGGCAGGCAGGAAGCGACAGTATTGATTGCGGCCGCAAGCCTTGGCGGCGTACATGGCCATATCCGCATTCTTCAAAAGCTGGCCGGCATCATCGCCATCTTCGGGGAACAGCGTGATTCCCAAACTGGCGGAAACAGACACCGAGTTCTTGCCCAACTGGAAAGGCTCTTCAATCGTGTCCAGCAAACAGCGACAAGTGCGCTCCACAATCGAGGTATCGCTGATATCCGAGATGATGACGGTAAACTCGTCACCACCAATACGGGCCACGGTATCCGTTACCCGCACACAGCGCTGCAAACGCTGGGCCACTTCCTGCAGCAGGACGTCGCCCTTCTCGTGCCCCAAGGAGTCGTTCACATCCTTGAAAAAATCCAGATCCATAAAGATCAGCGCGAAAGGCAAGCCTGTGCGACGCGACTGCTCGCGCGCTTGCTGCAAGCGATCCTGGAACATCTGCCGATTGGGCAAGCCCGTCAAATGATCGTAATGCGCCTGCTTCCACATCTGCGCTTCACGCTTCTTATGGCTGGTGATGTCGGTGAACAAGCCAATATGGCGATACACCGTGCCATCCGGGTTCCAGGCAGTGCTGATGGTCAAACGCTCGGCAAAATCCTCGCCGTTCTTGCGTCGATTCCAGATATCGCCCTGCCACCGCCCGGTTTCCGAAATCTCGCGCCACATCTTGCGGTAGAACTCCGTGTCCTGACGCCCCGAGTTCAGGATAGACAAGGTGCGGCCCCGCACTTCGTCCAGCTCGTAGCCGGTGATGCGGCTAAACGCCGGGTTGGCATCTACCACATGGCCAAAACGATCCGTTACAACAATGGCTTCGCAAGTGTTCTCGTACACCACGGCCGCCAAACGACCCGTCACTTCGTTGCGCACCCGCGTGGTGATGTCCTGCACTACTGCCACCATGCCCATACGGCCCTCGAGCTCGATGGGAATGGCACAGATCTCGACATCAATGGATTTGCCGTCATAACGCAATGCCCGCGTTTCATAGCGCAAACTGCTGCCACCAGAACGCGAATCGGGCACCACTTGAGTCAAAGAAGGAAATCGCGGCGACAGAAAGACTTGATCAACCGTGAACTCCTGGCGCAATTGTGCACGGCTATATCCCAATGTCTCAGCCAGCTTTTTATTGACGAAATCAAAGCGGCCATCGCGGGATAAATAAACTCCCAATAAAGGGTTGTGGCTCAAACTGCGGCATATGGCGTTGAGCTGGGATAAATTGCGCTGCTGAATAGAAAGCTGCGCATCCAGCTGTTGAATCTGCAAACCGCAGTAATTCAAAATCTGCGACAAATAACGCGTTTCACTAGTGCCTGAACTGGTGCTTTTTGCACGGTAATTGCCGCCAGTAAAAGCCTGGCCTTGAGCCACCAGCTGTCGCAAGGGATCGGCTGCCCAGGCACGCAACATGAAGTAGGACAGACACAGCGCGATCAAATCCAGACCCAGCATGAAGAACACCGTCCAGCGGTGCTGCGAGCGGACGCTTTCACGCGAGGCATCAAACGCATCCAGCAATTGCTGGGTGTTATGACGAAATAACGAGTCTTCCGCGTTCAGGCTGGCCGCTGGCAAGAGCACTTGCTCGGAGCTGACCGGAAAATCCAGACGCATCAAGCGCCGCTGCCATTCATTACTTAGTTGAGAGACAAGCCCCAGCAAGGGCTTGTCCAGCGGGACCAGGACCACACCATCGACTACCCCGCCATCACGCAACAACTGCACCACCCCTTGGAACTGCTGATCCAAGTGGCGCAAACGGGCAGGCGTCGAACTGGAAGGCGCGGCCAGCGCCACGGAATAGCTGATATCAGAGAGCTGGCGCAGGAGGCCGCTACTTGCCTGCAGGCGAATTTCTGCCTGGTTTTGCTTGTAAATGACAGTAACCGTTGCGGAGATCAACAACAGCCAGACCAACAGCACCCAAATCAGCAAAGCACTCAAACTGATTCGTCTTTGTGCATCCACTGGAACAGGCAGAGGTGATGATATGCACTGCTTTGCTGACATAGCGCCATTAAATAAAAAAATGCAGGCTAAGTGAGGGGCCTACAAAACGTAATTATTGCAGGTGAAATGTTACTCAACGAAGCATACCATCATTAGATTACAGAGCAGCGCAAATTTCTCACAAACCCTGCATTTATGCGCCTAAGAAGGGAATTAGACGAGCCTGAAAGGGACAAAAAAACGACGCTAATAGTTGAAAGCATTTCCTTCTATTGAGCCACAAATGAAATGTTATGACACAAAGAAGATACAAAACTCCGTATAAAACAAAAAGATACAAGCGCATTTCAGGCTCACCCTGAGCCCTGTTTTCGGCTTCCGCACGCCGGGGGTATCGCCTCCTCTGCCTGCCCCATGCCCCTCCTCTGGCAGCCCCTCTGAAGTTTTTTCACTTTATTTTGGTTTTTTTCTTCAAAAGACTTGCACAAAGATAAAAACACCTTCATAATCTCAATTCTTCGTTGGTGGTCGACAAAAAGAACACCGAAATGGGGGTATAGCTCAGCTGGGAGAGCGCTTGCATGGCATGCAAGAGGTCAGCGGTTCGATCCCGCTTACCTCCACCAAAAAACGAAGATTAGCTGTAGAGTCCTGTCCCCTTCGTCTAGAGGCCTAGGACACCACCCTTTCACGGTGGGTACAGGGGTTCGAATCCCCTAGGGGACGCCAAGATTCTTGGCAACCGCTGCGGAGCGGTAGTTCAGTTGGTTAGAATACCGGCCTGTCACGCCGGGGGTCGCGGGTTCGAGTCCCGTCCGCTCCGCCAAAAGATTTAAAAATCAGTCCCAGACTGGTTTTAGCAGTTTGAAGTGGCAAGCCTCGTCAAGCCTGACACTTATTTCGATACTTTGGTTTTTTGACGCAGTTCAAAAACGAAGTAAAGAAAATTGGGGGTATAGCTCAGCTGGGAGAGCGCTTGCATGGCATGCAAGAGGTCAGCGGTTCGATCCCGCTTACCTCCACCAAAACGACGATTTAGTTGTAAGTCCTGTCCCCTTCGTCTAGAGGCCTAGGACACCACCCTTTCACGGTGGGTACAGGGGTTCGAATCCCCTAGGGGACGCCAAGATTCTTGGCACCGCTGCGGAGCGGTAGTTCAGTTGGTTAGAATACCGGCCTGTCACGCCGGGGGTCGCGGGTTCGAGCCCCGTCCGCTCCGCCAAAAAATTCAAAAAGCCTGATAGATTTCGATCTGTCAGGCTTTTTTCATTGGTGGATTTCGGCCTGCAAGCATGCGCACCAGAACACCTCTCTCAGCCTCTGGTGCCTATCGCTCGTCTACGAATACCGTGCAAAGAAAAACCGATAAGCACTAATGCCCCTCCAAACAGGCATACCGCATGCCACCCACCCAGACGCCAGGCAATACCAGCCCCCCATGAGCCAGTCGCACCACCCACGAACATGCCGCTCATAAATAGCGTATTCAATCGGCTCCTGGCCTCCGGACGGAGTGAGTAAATCACATGCTGATTGGAAATGAGTGCCAACTGCTCACCAATATCCAGCAACAAAATGCCCACAATCAAACCGGCAAGACTGCTCCAAAGCCCCAACACGGGGTATGACAGCAACATGATCAGGCAAGCAGCCGTGATAACAATCTGCGGTCCACGATGATCTGCGCTGCGACCCGCCAATGGAGCAATCAAAATCCCGGCAGCACCGACAACGCCCATCAAGCCAGCTACATCCGCTCCCAAGCCGTATGACTCCTGCATGTGCAATGCCAGAACTGTCCACAAACCCATAAAGGAGCCAAACAGGACCGCTTGAATACGGGTTGCTCTACGCAACAAAGGCTCTTCCCGCCACAGAACGATCAAGGACTTTATAAGGCTGAAATAACGTTGATGCACCTGGGGATTGCTATGGGGCAATTTGAGAAAAAGCATGAGCCAGGCAATCGCCGTCATCACTGCACCTAAGCAATATGTGGCCCGCCAGCCCCAATGATCGCCAATAAAGCCACCCACAGCCCTACCCAATAAAAGACCGCACAACACCCCGCTCATTACCGTGCCTACTACTTGTCCCCGGCGGCTCGGCGTCGCTAGTTCTGCCGCAAAAGGCACAATTTGTTGAGCGGCTGATGCAGAGATCCCCACCAACACGGACGCACAGACAAACCCCCAGGCATTAGGGGTTACCGCCAGACATACCAGCCCGACCAGCAAAACCGCCGCCTGCCCCAGAATCAATTTTCTACGGTCAACCCGGTCTCCAAGAGGGACCAGAAAAAACAGGCCGCAAGCAAACCCCAACTGGGTCGCCGTCGGGGCCAGATTAATCAGCCCTCTTTCCTGCGGAAATGCCTGTTGCAACAGTTCCAGAAGTGGCTGGTTGTAATAGACATTCGAGACAAATACGCCACAGGCAATCGCCATCACCATCAGAAGCGCCGTATCCAGACGACGCACCAAGGCGGATTCTTTGGACATCACTGACTCACAAAGTAAAAAGTAGGCTGTCATGGTGAAGGAACACGTAGCCAAAGTCTTTGGCCTACAATTTCAGACGTCTGAAATCTGCTTCTCCGCCCAACTTTACCCAGAGACAAGCATGTCTAACGGTACCCACCCCGCCCCTCAGAAACACTCAAGATCCGCCCAGGCCCGCGACGACGATATGCTGGCATTTGGCCGGTACCAGCTATTTCCGGGCCTGCGGCTTTTGCTGCGGGACGGTGTGCGGTTGGAGGTAGGCGAGCGTGCGCTTGATGTGCTCATCTACCTTGTAGAGGCAGCAGGAAAAGTGGTGTCAAAAGACTCGCTCCTTTCGCAGATATGGTCCAAGGACGTGGTCGAGGAAAACAGCTTGCAGGCACAGATCTCATCATTACGGAAAACTCTGGGTGACGATAGAGACCTTATTTCCACGGAATTTGGCCGAGGCTATCGATTCACCGGCGCTGTGCAACCCCATCAAGCGGCAAGCCCAATTATTGCTCATCAAACCCGGAGCAAACTGCCACGTCCCAGGTCCCCCTTGATCGGCCGTGTTGAGGAGCTACTGGAATTAAATCGGCTCCTTGCAAGCCAATGCCTGATCACGCTCGCCGGCCCTGCCGGTGTCGGCAAGACCCGTTTGGCCATAGAGCTGGCCTCTGAAGCAAGCCCACTTTTCCCTGATGGTGTTTACTTCGCGGACTTGTCCCAACTTGGCAGCCCCGCCCCTGTATTACCGAGCATCTCAAGCGCCTTGGCCGGCCTTGTCGGCACAGACACACAGGCCGCATCGCATCCAAACAGGGCACTCCTGCTAATTGATAACTGCGAACATGTCGCTTCGGCTTGCACACACGTGATTGAACAACTTCTGGAGGCCGACCCGAAGCTGAGCATCCTCCTTACCAGCCAAACCCCTTTGGGACTGGAGGGCGAGCAAGTCTTTCGCATCACCCCTCTCTGCGTCCCCGCAAACCCCATCAAGTTAGACAACGCACGAGCATACAGTGCTATCGAGCTGTTCGTACGCCGGGTTATCGCCGCAGACTATCACTTCAAGCTGACAGAAGATAATCTGGATCAAATTACGGCACTCTGCAGAGCGCTGGACGGGGTTCCCCTGGCGCTCGAAATTGCGGCTGCCCGAGTCCCCTCGCTAGGGCTGGCTGCCGTCGCTGAAGACCTGGCTATTTCCTCGGGTTTGCTGGCCGCCCGGAAGAACCCATCCTCGGGGCGCCACCAGACACTGGGCGAAGCCATGCAATGGAGTTACCACTTGCTGAACTCGCGTGAACAAAACGCTTTTCAGGAACTGGCTATTTTCCCTGGCGATTTCACCCTCTCCGCTGCAGAACAAATCATCTCCGCAAGGACCAAAGACTCGACCAGACTGCCCGACATTATTTACGGATTGGTTGAAAAGTCCCTGCTCACCCTGCAAGCCGGAACGCACACTATCCGTTATCGCTATCTGAGTATGCTGCGCGCATATGCCCTGGAGCAGCTTGGGGATCGACAGACTGTTTTGGCGGACAGACATGCGCACTTTACTGCCCAACTGGCATCCCAGGCTCAACACGACTGGATGTCCTTACCCACGCCCCAGTGGAGGCAGCAATATGAACACCACATCGATGACATCAGAACCGCTTTGGACTGGGCATTCCGAAATAATCAGCACCGCAGTCTGGGGCTCCATATCCTGGCCAACTCCGCCCCATTCTGGATACAGTTGTCGCTTCACGATGAAGGTCGTCAGAGAATTACGGATGCACTCAAACAAAGCACAGGCTCATCCCTAGAAGGACAGCAGGAGATGATGATTCAAGCCGCCCTGGCCACCTCCCTGACCTGGTCACGCGGCCCGACGCCAGAGAATGGACAGGCATGGACCCGAGCTGGCGAGCTCGCATTGCAGCTGGGCGACAGGGAGATGCAGCTACAAGCGGAATACGGCCTATGGCTCTTTCATCTTCGTAGCGGCCGGTACACCCAGGCTCTGGAACACGGCCAGAACATGGCGGATTTGGCTCTACAGTTCTCTGACCGAGCCGCTTTTCTGACTGCCCGCCGTCTAATTGGCACGTCCTATCATTTTTTAGGACGGCACGCTGAAGCCTTATTTGAAATCGAGGCCATGCTTGATGCCTATGTGCGCGACGAACGCCATGGCTCTCACTTCCGATTCGGATTGGATCAGCGCGTCGCGGGCTGGGCTTTTCTTTCCCGCATTCTATGGGTCATGGGGAACTCGAACAAAGCTCGCCATGCGGCCCAATTAGCGATCGAGGAGGCCATACCGCTGGATCACGCTTGCACCTTATGTTGTGCACTGGCGGAAGGAAACTGCACGGTGGCAGCGCTTTCAGGAGATAGCCAGGAGGTCACTCGAATGTCGCGAGAGCTTAATCAGCTTGCTGGTCAACATGGTTTGGAGTTCTGGGCACGGTATGGTTCGGCATTTACGCTTTGGGCAAAAGTCGCCGAGAACCCCGCTGAAGTTCCTTTCCAGACACTCCAGTCAGCTCTGACACAGTTACAGGAGCACGGGTTTGACACGGCATATTCTGTTTTCTTGTCTGACTTTGCACATGCAATGATCGAACAAGGGCATAGCCCGGAAGCGGTTGCACTCATCAAGGCCCGCCTTGCTGATGAGACCGCTGAAGAGCAACTATGGAACGCCCCAGAACTGTTGAGAATTCAGGCGCAGGCAATGATGCATCTCCCATCCGAACAACCATACGCATCAGCTACCTTGCAAAAAGCGCTATCCCTGGCACGCTCTCAACAAGCCAAAGCCTGGAAAGTCAGACTCAAAGCATGATCCCATCCTGCGGATGCCCTGCTGCCTGCTCAAGCCATCGGCTGATCTAAAAGGTTTGCCTGTCAAGAAGAGTCCCATCAAGCAAAAAAACGGGATATGTGGCCTCAATTTACTTGCCGCGGCTTAACAAGGAAGTTAATGTATTGCGTTATCGTTACTTCAACATTCAACTTCTATGCCAGCCAGTACCCTGGGCCAGCGTGGTCCGACCGAGCATCATCGCCGCGAACAGATCATTGAGCAGGCCAATACGCATTTCCGGCTCTATGGGTATCGCAAGACCTCTGTTGCCAGCCTGGCCAAATCCATAGGCGTGTCCAGCGCTTATCTCTATCGTTTTTTCGACTCCAAGCAGGCTATCGGCCAGGCGATCTGCCACTCTGTGCTCAAAGGCATGCACGTGCAGCTGCAACAGATTGTGGAGGGCGACTTGCCCCCTATCGAACGTCTGCGCCACTTCATTGAAACCGCCTGCACGCTAAGCCTGGAGCTGTTCTTGCAGGAAGGCCGCATGCAAGAAGTGGTCATTGAAGCGCTGCAAAACAATTGGGCAACAGTGGACCAGCATAGAGAAGATTTGCTGACCCAAATCACCGCCCTGGTGCGCGCGGGCCGTGAAAGCGGCGACTTTGAACGCCGCACGCCCTTGGACGAGGTGGTTCAAGGCATCCTGTTTGCCTTGACCGCCTGTCTACACCCTGTCTTGCTGGAAATACATCCGCCTGAAAAAACCCGTCAAGGTTTGCTGGTGGTAACGCAGCTTATCCTGCGCAGCCTGATGCCTTGAACATCACGCCCCAAGTTACAGTTCATCCAACTATTTACCTACCCGGAGTCCTGCATGGCTCTTTTTCGCTCTCTTAGTCCTGTCTTGAGTTTGTCCGTCGCCCTTGTACTGATGGGGTGCAGCCAGCAGACGCAGGAGGCCGACCCTCGCACTCAGGCTCCTTTGGTCATTCAAAGCGTGATTCAGCCCAAGGCCGATCAGCAGCGACGTTTCCTGGGACTGGTCAGCGCACGGGTGGAAAGCCCGCTGGCATTTCGGGTAGGCGGCAAGATTGATACACGCAAGGTCCAGAACGGCGAGCACGTGGAAAAAGGCCAGCTCTTGATGACGCTGGATCCCAAAGATCTGCAACTGGATTACCGCGCCCGTCTGGCTGCCGTGCAGGCCGCCCAGGCTCAGGCCGAACAAGCCCAGTCAGATTACAAACGCTTGTCCCTGCTGGTAGAGCAAGGCGGTGTTTCCCGTCAGGCGCATGAACAAAGCCAGAAGGCACTGCGTAGCGCACAGGCAAATCTGAAGTCCGCCCAAGCACAAGCTGAAATAGCCCGCAACGCCGACCAATACAGTTCCCTGAAAGCAGAAGCCAGCGGCATCATTACCGCCCAGATTGCGGATGTTGGCCAAGTTGTCAGCCCAGGGCAAGCCGTGCTGCGCCTGGCCCAGGACGGTCCACGTGATGTCATTGTCAGCCTGCCCGAGCAGTGGGATATTCCGCTGGGTACTCGCGCCACTATTGAGCTGACGGACTCCCAGGAAAGCCTGCCCGCCCAACTGCGCGAGTTGGCCCAATCCTCTGACCCTGCAACCCGCAGCTATCAGGCCCGCTTTTCCTTCGAGGGCGAGAATGTCACCGCAAGACTGGGTTCCAGCGCCATTGTGCATTTGACGCCCCCGGATGCAGACGCCTTGAATCAAGTGCCACTGACTGCAATTTACGATGCGGGTAAAGGGCCCGGTGTGTGGGTAATTGATGATCAGAAAACCGTGCACTGGCAGCCCGTGGCCATTGCCAAGCTGGCCCAGGAACACGCTTACCTTTCCCAAGGCCCTGAAGCCGGCACCGCCATCGTGGCGTTGGGCGCTAACCTTTTGCATGAAGGCCAGGAAGTTCGTCCTGAAACACGCGAGGTCAAGCAATGACAGGCCGCTTCAATCTCTCCGCTCTGGCGGTGCGTGAACGGGCCATCACGCTGTTTCTGATCATTGCTCTGGCAGCGTCCGGCATTTACTCCTTCGTGAAACTGGGTCGAGCCGAAGACCCGGCTTTTACCGTGAAAGTGCTGACCGTCACCGCCATGTGGCCCGGAGCCACCGCCCAGGAAATGCAGGATCTGGTGGCCGAGCCCATGGAAAAGCGCATGCAGGAACTGCGCTGGTTTGACAAGGTAGAGACGGTTACCCGTCCCGGCACCGCCTTGATGGTGGTGACCCTGAAAGACACCATGCCGCCGGCGGACGTTCAGAGCGAGTTCTATCAGCTCCGCAAGAAGCTGCAGGATCAGGCTCCGCGCTTGCCCAAAGGCGTGCAGGGGCCGTTTGTGAACGACGAGTACTCGGACGTGTCCTTCAGCCTGTTCGCGCTGCAAGCCCCTGGTTTGCCACCGCGCCTGCTGACTCGCGAGGCCGAGAAAGTACGCAGCCAGCTACTGCAAGTCCCTGGCGTCAAGAAGGTCAATATTCTGGGCGAGCAAAGCGAGCGTATTTTTGTCGATCTGGACGAAGCCAAGCTGCACAACCTGCAGCTCAACCCTCAACAGATTCTGGAAGCCTTGTCCAAGCGCAGCGCCATGACAGCCAGTGGTGCCGTCAGCACCGATGGCCCGCGCATTCACATGCGCCTTAGCGCCGGACTGGAGGATGTAGAGGCCATCAGCAATACCTATATCTACGTGCAAGGCCACAATCTGCGTCTGGGCGACATTGCCACCATCAGTCGTGGATACGAAGACCCGCCCAGCTTCGAGATTCACCACAACGCACAATTTGCCATGTTGCTGGATGTGGTGATGCAGGAGGGCTACAACGGCCTGTATCTGGGCAAGGATCTGGAAAAGGCACGGGAAGATATTGCCGCTGCCCTGCCCCTGGGCTTCTCCCTGGATACCGTCACCAACCAGTCGGTGAACATTGCCTCCGCCGTAGGCGAGTTCATGTTCAAGTTCTTCGCGGCGCTGAGCGTGGTGCTGCTGGTGTGTCTGGTCAGCATGGGCTGGCGGGTCGGGATCGTAGTGGCTGCCGCTGTGCCCCTGACGCTGGCCATGGTGTTCGTCATCATGATGATGACAGGCAAGGTGTTTGACCGGGTAACGCTGGGCGCGCTGATTATCTCGCTGGGCCTGCTGGTGGACGACGCCATTATTGCGATCGAGATCATGATCGTGAAAATGGAAGAAGGCATGGACCGCCTGAAAGCCGCCGCCTATGCCTGGAACCATACGGCAGCCCCCATGCTGTCCGGCACCCTGGTGACGATTATCGGCTTTCTGCCTGTGGGTTTTGCCCGTTCCTCTGCCGGGGAGTACGCCGGCAATATCTTCTGGATTCTGGCCGCTGCCCTGCTGACCTCCTGGCTGGTCGCGGTGGCCTTCACTCCCTACATGGGCGTGAAATTGCTGCCCGCCATTCCAGCCCGTCCTGGCGGCCACCAGGCCATTTACGACACTCCCAATTACATGCGCCTGCGCCGCATGATTGCCTGGTCGGTACACCACAAGTTTCTGGTGGCCGGAATTGTGGTGGCGGCCTTCGTGCTGGCGGTTGTAGGCATGGGTTTCGTCAAACAGCAATTCTTCCCCACCTCCGACCGACCCGAGCTGCT
The DNA here is from genome assembly GCF_042653705.1 of Alcaligenes sp. GCM10023179. Lineage (NCBI taxonomy): Bacteria > Pseudomonadati > Pseudomonadota > Betaproteobacteria > Burkholderiales > Alcaligenaceae > Alcaligenes > Alcaligenes sp. GCM10023179. The sequence continues at coordinate 550,448 of NZ_JBHSIQ010000002.1, forward strand.
GGTAGAAGTGCAGTTACCTGAGGGCAGCAGTATTCAGTCCACGCAAGCCGTTACTCGCAAGGTGGAGAGCTGGTTGCGCGAGCAGCCCGAAACCAAGCTGGTCACCAGCTATGCCGGGCAAGGCGCACCGCGCTTTTTCCTGTCCTACAACCCTGAACTGCCTGATCCCTCCTTTGCTCGTCTGGTGGTGCTGACGGCTGATCACCACGACCGCGATGCGCTGCTGCAACGCTTCCGCCAAGTGGTGGCCGATGGCCTGACACCAGAAGCGCGCGTCCGTGCCACTCAGCTGGTGTTCGGGCCATCCACCAAATACCCGGTGGAGTTCCTGGTACGTGGCCCTGATCTGGACAAGCTACGTGATATTTCCGAGCAGGCCATGGCGGTGATGCGGGCCGACAAGGACATGCGTCAGGTGAACGTGGACTGGGGTTCGCGCGTACCCGTCCTGAAGCTGGACGTAGACCCGCAACGTCTGCAAGCCTTGGGGTTGAATCGCCAGAGTCTGGCCGAGCAAATCCAGTTGCAGCTGGATGGCACAACCGTTGCGGAATACCGCGAGGACCTGCGTAATGTGCTGGTTGTGGCGCGCAGCTCGGCCAGCAACCGCCATGACCCAACTCGCCTGTCCAGCCTGACCGTCATGAATGATCAGGGCCAGAACCTGCCCTTGGAGCAAGTCGGCAAGCTGGAAATCATCCAGGAAGAACCCAAGCTGGCACGTCGCAACCGCCTGCCCACCATGACCGTGCGAGGGGATATTGCTCCGCACGTGCAACCGGCAGAAGTGGCCAACCGGGTGATGAAGGAGTTTGCCTCCTTGCAGGCTTCCCTGCCCCCTGGCTACCTGATCGAGATGAGCGGCATCACCGCCGAGGCCAAGAAGTCCAATGACGCGCTGCTGCCCGTCTTCCCGGTCATGATTGCCTTGATGCTGCTGGTTATCGTGATTCAGGTACGTTCGCTCTCGAACATGATCATGGTGTTCCTGACCGCCCCCTTGGGCCTGATTGGCAGCGTGCCCGCCTTGCTGATCTTCCAGCAACCCTTTGGCTTTACGGCGATTCTGGGGCTGATTGGTCTGGCGGGGATCCTGATGCGCAATACCTTGATTCTGATTGAGCAGATCAAGACCAACCGGGCTGAAGGTGCCTCGCCCTACGATGCCGTGATTGAAGCCACTGTGCAGCGTGCCCGCCCCGTCATTCTGACGGCGCTGGCGGCGGTACTGGCCTTCATTCCGCTGTCCTTCTCCGTGTTCTGGGGTTCCATGGCCCTGACGCTGATCGGCGGTACAGCCATTGGCACCATCCTGACGCTCTTGTTCTTGCCCAGCTTGTATTCGATCTGGAATCGAATCCAGGATCCACGCGCCTCATAACTTGCTTGAAGGCTGAAACTGTGTAAATAATGGATGCATGGTTTGAACACAAACAAACCATGCATCCCACTGCCAGTCTTGTGGGTCCAGAGAACAGAACGACGCAAGATAGCTTATGTCTACACAGAAAGACCTGCCCGCCGCCCTGTCTCACGCTTTCGAGAAGGCGATCTACCGTGTACACAGCCCAAAGGGCGATATGGACGTGCGCATCGGCCAGCTCAACCGCCCTCTGAATCAATTACTGGAACAAGAAAACAGCCGTGGTGCGGCAATTTTGACCGCCTGCAATCCTGGCGCACAAATTTGCAGCCGTGCCTTTAACGATGCAGTTCAGGAAAGCTTGCTGCGCGATTTGCAGAAACTGGATCTGCGCTGGTGGCCCGCTGTGAATCTGGACCCCAAGGGCAAATGGCCGGATGAACCCAGCCTGCTGGTGCTGGACATCAGCCTGCAACAGGCACGCTGGCAAGCACGCCTGTTCAAGCAATTGGCTTTTGTCTATATACCGCTCAATGGCAAGCCGCAGCTGCATCAAGTGCAGCAGCGCCTGCCGGTGTCTGATCAGGCTGCTTCAAACAGCCCCGTTCCCTTCTAAGCGCTGACGAAAGTCTTCAGCAATGGCGGCACCTTTCAGCCGCCCTTCCGGCAAGACCTGCGCCCAGGCGCGCCACTCGTGGCCGGTTGCTACCAGCACGCCGTCCATATTGAAGACTTGATATTCAAGCTTGAAACGCCGGTCCAGCCATTGAGCCACATGCACGCAAACGCGAATCTCGCGATCATAGGTGACAGGTGCGCGGAAGTTGGCACCGACATCCACCAATGGCGTTACCGCATCATATTCCTGACGCAAGATACGCTGGCTCAAGCCTGCTTGCCGCAGCCACGCCTGATACGTGCAGTCAAACCAATAAAAATAATTGGGATAGAAAACAATCCCGGCCTCATCGCAATCACCCCATTCCACGGTGATGCGGCGCTCGAACACGTGCATGTTTATCCTTTTGCAAAATCGCCTGCCAGTTTACCTCGGATAAAAAGGTGGAAACCACGGTAATCAGGCACTGAATCAGCCGCTGAAACATTTTGCAAACACTGCCTTTGAAATAGTTTGTATCCCTCACAATAATTGAAATTAAGCGAAGTTAGCGACAATTTCGTCTAAGAATCACTGAAATAGGCCCCATAGCGAGAAAAGCCTCCGGAGCCTGCCAGCCCCAGGAGTCGTCTTTCACAGGCAGAAAACCTAGCATAGCTGCGTCACTGAATAAGGTAGCCTGCCATGTCTGTAAATACCCCCGCACCCTGGACGATTCGTCGCATCATGGAGCTTTACGAGCTGCCCTTTATGGACCTCGTGTTCCAGGCGCAGACCGTACATAGACAGCACCACCCGGCCAATCAAATCCAGCTCTCCAGTCTGCTCTCCATCAAGACAGGCGCCTGTCCCGAAGATTGCTCCTACTGCCCGCAATCCTCCAAATACCAGACCGAGCTGGAACCTGAACCCTTGATGCCCCTGGAACAAGTATTGGAAGCGGCCCGCGCCGCCCAGGCACAGGGTGCTCAGCGTTTTTGCATGGGTGCCGCCTGGCGCTCTCCTACCGAAAAACAGTTGGACCAGGTAGTTGAGATGGTTAGCGCCGTCAAAGCGATGGGGCTGGAAACCTGTGTCACCTTGGGCATGCTCAAAGACGGTCAGGCGCAGCGCCTGAAAGATGCCGGGCTGGACTACTACAACCACAATCTGGACACCTCCCCCGAGTTCTATGGCCAGATCATCAGCACACGCACGTACCAGGACCGCCTGGACACGCTGGAACGCGTACGCGCAGCCGGTTTGAACAGTTGCTGCGGCGGGATTATCGGCATGGGTGAAAGCCGTCGCGAGCGTGCTGGTCTGCTGGCTCAGCTGGCCAATATGCGCCCTTACCCCGAGTCCGTGCCTATCAACCAATTGGTGAAAGTACCGGGCACGCCGCTGGATCAGGTCGATGATCTGGACCCCTTCGAGTTTGTACGTACGATTGCCATTGCGCGTATCCTGATGCCCACCAGCGCCGTGCGCTTGTCGGCGGGTCGCGAAACCATGGATGACAGCACCCAGGCCCTGTGCTTTATGGCCGGTGCCAACTCCATTTTCTATGGCGAGCAATTGCTGACTACCGGCAACCCGCAGTTTGTGGCGGACCAGGATCTGTTTGCCCGCCTGCAACTGGAAGCGGCCAAAACCACACTGTCCGAACCCCCTCTGTCATTGGAACAAACCCGTCCACGCGCTATGGTCGAGGCCCTCTAACATGCTCACTCTGATCGCCAGCATTCTGTGCAGTGTTGCCGTTTCCATTCTGCTGAAAGTCGCTCGCCAGCGGCAGATCGATGTCGCCCAGGCCATCATGGTCAACTATGGCGTGGCGGTCACCTTGAGTCTGGTATTGCTGCAACCGCATCCCAGCAGTCTGCTGAATCCTGCTACCCCCTGGTGGATTCTGATTGCCTTGGGTGTGCTCTTGCCCAGCGTCTTTCTGTTCATGGCGGCGGCAGTGCGGCAAGCCGGGATTGTGTTGAGCGATGCTGCCCAGCGCCTGTCCCTGTTCATTCCCTTGTTGGCGGCCTTTCTCTTGTTTGGCGAGCATCTGGCTGGTCAGAAACTGCTGGGCATCGCCCTGGCCCTGATTGCCTTGCTGTGCCTGCTGATACGTCCGCGGCAGGCCAGTAGCCAGGAAGCAGGCTCCGGGCATCCTGCCCTGATGCTGCTGGCTGTGTGGCTGGGCTATGGCGTGATCGACATCATGTTCAAGCAGCTTTCCAAAGCCGGTGCAGCTTTCTCCAGCAGTCTGGTGGTGTCCTTCTCGCTAGCCGGTGTGCTGATGCTGTGCTGGCTGCTGGCCAAGCGCACCAGCTGGCACAAAGGCAGCCTTTTAGCCGGTCTGGTGCTGGGCCTGCTGAACTTCGGCAATATTTTCTTTTATATCCGCGCCCACCAGATCTTCCCGGAGAACCCCACTCTGGTGTTCTCGGCCATGAATATTGGTGTGATTGCCATGGGTGCCATCATCGGCGCGGGCTTCTTCAAGGAAAAGCTCAGCGCGCTCAATATGGTGGGGGTTGCCCTGGCCATTGGCGCTATCGTGGCCCTGATTCCGCGGTGAACAATATCGGGCGTGTCTCATACATGCCCGCGTAAACGCACTATACGAGAATTCTTATATTTGACATTTAAAACTTCAGGGACCGCGGCTTTTCATCTCCTGTAGATTAGAAAAAAACGATTTTTACCGACGCCCACGTCGGAGACTACACAGGAGACATGATCATGACCGGATTTACCCGTCGACAGTTACTGCTGGCCGCCGCTTCTGCTGGAGCCGGCGCACTGGCTGCCCCTTGGCTTGGCCGCAGTGTGCTGGCGGCCAACAAACCCGTCGTTGCCGCCCTGTTCTGCGGCCACATTGATGACAACGGCTTCATGCAAGCTGGTTATCAGGGCTTCAAGAAGGCCATGGACCAGTTGCCCATTACTGGCCACTACAAAGACCAGGTGGCTAACGAAACCCAGGCGCAAATTGCCGCTCTGCGCGAACTGGCAACACAATACAAACCGGCCTTGCTGATCGCCCACGGCGGTCAGAACACCGATGCTGCCCTGGCCGTTGCCAAGGAGTTTCCGGATACCCGCTTTGTGATCACGCAAGGTGCCGTCACTGCGAGCAATCTGAGCAGCTATGACGTGCGCCAGGAAGAGTCAGCCTGGCTGGCCGGCGCCTATGCCGCCCTGATGACCAAGACCGGCGTGGTGGCCCACCAGTCCGGCATACGCGTGCCCCCTGGTTTGCGCGCCCGCGCTTCCTATGCCGCTGGCGTCAAGCACGCCAATCCGGATGTGAAGCTGCTGACAAACTTCTCCGGCAACCAGGATGATATTGAGCTGGCCGCGCGGGTCACCCAGGCACAGGCCAAAGCTGGTGCAGACATCATCTACACCATGCTGAACAAAGGCCGTAGCGGCACAACGCAGGCCTGCCGTGAACTGGGTATCAAAGAAATTGGCAATGTAATTGACTGGGTCGCCCGCGAGCCCGACGTATTCGTCGGTTCCGCCTGGGCCGATGTAGGCATTGGCGTATTTGAAGCTTGCAAGGATCTGAACGAAAACAAGTTCGAATCCGGCAAGATCTTCAAGGTTGGCCTGCAGCAACCGGATGCGGTGCGCCTGATCATGGCCCCGGACACACCGGATGCCGTGCGCCAGCGTATTGCAGCGCTGCAGCAGGATATTCTGGCTGGCAAGATTGAGGTTGAGGCCGAATTCAAAGGACCTGAGTTCCAGATTTAAGATCCGGGCAGAAATAAAAAACCCAGGCTTGGCCTGGGTTTTTTTTATGAGTGAATCATGCTCGTAAACCGCTATGAGAACATGCTCGATTCTGGCGGCGACCTAAGGGGCTGGATCTGAGGGTTTACGTGCTTTCTCTGCGTCTTTCTCAGCGCTCGAGCTTTCCACATCTGCCGCGCTCCCAAAAGCATCCAAGCCTTCAGAATTCACAGAACTTCCAACAACAGAATCAGCCCGTTTGTCGTCCTCGGCAAGTGTCGCCTCTGCAGCCTCATCCTCCGCCTTGCGCTCCGCAGCCGTGCTTTCCGTCGTCGCAGGCACCCGCTCTTCAACAGGCGGCAGATCCTCGAACACAGGGTCGTGCGACACGTCAGAGCTGATATCTACCCGTGGGTCCAGTGCCACCGCCGCAGCCGAGCTTTGCAAGCTGTCTGGCATAGGCACAAAGGTAGTAGGCGCATCCTGGCTCAAGTGATCGCCCAGTACCTTTTGCGGGCGGACCAGCAGAACCAAAGCCAAGCCACAGGCTGCCACGAAGATGTAGTAGAGATTGCTGCCGATATAAGACATCAGGCCGCCGGCAAGCAGCGGCCCCAGACAGGCCCCCAGGCCATACACCATATACAAAATGGCACTCAAGCCAACTCGCCGCTCCGGATCCACGTTGTCATTGGCAAAAGCCGCGCCCAAGGGATACAGCGTAAATTGCAGAATCCCGAACAACGCCGAAAAAATCAGCAGAAACCAGAATGGGGCCTCAAACCAGCCCCACAAAGGAATGGCCAAGGCCAGCAAACAGATCGCGTTAATGCGGATCAGTTTGACGCGATTCATGCGATCCGCCAGCCAACCCACCGGCCATTGGGCCAGCACACCGGCGGCCACAGACACGGCGACAAACAAGGCAGCCTGCTCATTGCTTAGATGAACGCGCACCGCATACACCGGCGCCAGACCATAAAAGGCCCCGGTCAACATACCGGCGACCAGCAGCACCATCATGGACAAGGGCACGCGGTCCACGTAATAGCGTGCGTTAATGGGCGCGGGCACTTGCAAGGGTGGGTGACTGCGACGGGTAATCGCCACCGGCACCAGACTGAAGGCCGAACAGATCGCCACAAAAACCAACGGCTCGTAATTCAGATGCGGGAACAGGGTCAAAGACAACTGCCCCAGCACTGTGCCCAGGCTGGAGAACACCATGTAAAAGGCAAAAATGGTGCCACGCTGGCTATTGTCGCTTTGCTCGTTCAGCCAGCTTTCAATCCCCATGAACTGCACCACCATGGCCGCGCCCGCCAAAAAGCGTAGCAGCAGCCAGACGTACATGGAATCAACCAGAATCTGAACCAGCACACAGATGGTGACAATGGCAGCACTGGCGGCGTACGCCCGAATATGACCCACGCCCATGATCAGGCGGTGACCCATGCGAGCACCAAATACCAGGCCCAGGTAATACACCGCAATCAGCCCGCCAATCCATACCTCTGACACCGAGATGGCCGTCAGGCGCACCCCCATGAAGGTATTGAACAGGCCCGAGCTGAGCAAGAGCATCAGGGTCGCAAAGTACAGGGACGAAAACGCACCCACCGATGACAGCATCCAGACATCCTAAAAAAACCGCGGCACCGGCCCCCAACTCTCGCCACCATCTAGTTTCCGGCCTGGGTTTTGCGACAGGAGCACGGTAAAAAAAAGCGCCAGCTTGCCGCCAGCGCCTTGTAATCCTTCTATCCCTCGCCACGCCGGACTGGCGGGGGATCAGATATTTACGACTTTACCTGTTTCAACAGGGTGTCTGCATCCGATGTGTGCAGGCCGCCGTCGTTATCAATGTTCAGTTGTTTGACAACGCCGTCTTCCAGCAAGGCAGAGAAACGCTTGGAGCGCACACCCAGGCCTTTGGACGTCAGGTCAAATTCCAGACCCAATGCTTTGGTCCAGACAGCACTGCCGTCGGCCAGCAAACGTACTTTGCCATTAACGTTCAGGGACTTGCCCCAAGCGCCCATTACGAAAGGATCGTTCACTGCCACGCACCAGATCTCGTCTACGCCGGCAGCCTTGAACTCGTCTGCCTTGGCAATAAAGCCAGGCAAGTGCTGCTCGGAGCAGGTGGGGGTGAAAGCGCCAGGAACGGCGAACACGGCAATTTTCTTGCCTTTAACCAGATCAGCCACCTGAAAGTTGTTGGGGCCCATAGGGCAGCTTTCTGTGGCGGTTTCAATGTACTCGCTAAGGGTCGCGTCTGGAACGCGCGCACCGACTGAAATGGACATAAGGTCTCCGTATGAATAAATACCGCCAGTATGGCGGCCCGAACTACCTATGATACTAATAGACTGGCCTGTCTTAGCAAATAACACTTATCAGTACGTTTCACAGGGCTACAAAACCGCGCGGGGTCTGGACACAAAAAAGCCCTCACGCTACGCCTTTTGCTTGCCGCCCCCCGAGGGGGAGCGTTTGCCTTGGGACGGCCCAGCGACAAAAAAAAGCCGGGCTTTTTGCCCGGCCTTCAAGGTGATTCACGTCTTGCGCAGCTTGCATCAAGCCGTACTGCCACATCATGGGCTCACCTTGCCCTGCTCGCGGATAGCGATCAGGACTACTACAGCCATCCCATCATGCGGGGCAGCCAAAGCGTAATTTCAGGTACGAAGGTAATCATCAACAGGAAGGCCAAACCAGTCAGCAACCAAGGCAATGTGGACTTGGTAACTTCGGTCAGGCCCAACTTCGATATGCTGGACGCCACATACAGGTTCAAACCCACTGGTGGTGTCGCCAGCCCAATCTCCATGTTCACCACCAGCATGATGCCAAAGTGAACCGGGTCCATGCCCAGCTTCATGGCGACAGGGAACAGGATGGGAGCCATGATCAGAATCAGTCCCGAGGGCTCCATCACCATACCGATCACCAGCAACAGGACGTTCACGAACAGCAGGAAGGCGATCAGGCCCATGCCTTGCGACACGATCCATTCCGCGATGGCCTGTGGAATCTGCTCGGACGTCAGAATGAAGGCGAACATGACCGCGTTGGTGATGATGTACAGCAGCATGGCACTCATGGCTGCCGATTCCAGCACAATGCGTTTGACCTCGCGCAGCTTCACGTCCTTGTAGACCCAGACCGCAATCACAAAGGCGTAAACCGCACTGATAGCTGCTGCTTCGGTAGGCGTGAACACACCGGAGTAAATCCCGCCCATCACGATAACGATCAGCATCAGGCCCCAGATGGAGTCCATGAAGGCACGCCAGCGTTCCTTGTAGGATGCGCGGGGCATACGGGGGTAACCCAGTTTCCAGGCGCGGAACATGGTGGTTGCACCCAGGAAAAACGCCAGAATCAAACCCGGAACCACACCGGCAATAAACAGCTGACCAATAGAAGCCGTACCGACTTTGACCCCATCCGGGCCTTCAACCATCATGCCGCTGGTTGCCACGGCGTACATCACCATCACAATCGAGGGTGGCAGCAAGATGCCCAGACCGCCGGAAGTCGCCACAATGCCAGTCCCGAATTGCACGGGGTAGCCTTGTTTGACCATGGCCGGAATCATGATGGAACCAATGGCCGCCACCGTGGCAGGCGAGGAACCACTGATAGACGCAAACAGGGCGCAAGCCAGCACCGCAGCCAGACCCATGCCGCCGGGCAAGTGGCCGACCATGGAAGCGGCAAAGCGAATCATGCGTTGTGCGACCCCGCCATGCGTGAGGAAGCTACCGGCCAGGATGAAGAACGGAATCGCCATGATCTCGAACTTCTCGATCCCGGTGAACAGCTTGAGCGCAATACTATCCATCGGTACTTCGGTCATGGTGAACAGGAAACCCATCACCGTCAGACCCAGGGCAATCGATACCGGCATGCCTGTCAGCAACAGGATAGCCAGCAAGGCAAAAATAATCAGGGCGGTCATGCGCGCGCTCCTTCGGATTCAGACACACCGCGCTCTGTTTCAGCGATCAGATCCGCCGCAGGCTCGTGATGAGGCAAATGGCCCGTCTGGATAAAGTTCATCAAGGCTTGCAGGAAGCGGAAGCACATCAGCAAGGAGCCCGCGGGCACCGCCAGATACACAATCCATACCGGCACTTCCAGGTCAGCCGACACCTGAGCAGTCTGGGCAATGCCATACACAAAGCGGCCACCAATCCAGGCAACAATGGCTGTGAACAAGGCACCGGCGAACAGGGAAATCACCACCAGCAGATGACGCCAGCGTGGGCCCACAGCGTTTACCAGCACGTCCACACCCACGTGGATACCAACACGAACGCCGTAAGCGGCGCCGAACTTGGCCATCCAGACAAACAGGTAAATGCACAGCTCCTGTGCCCAGAGCAAGTTGACGCCGGCCACGCTTCGGTAGGTAGAACGGGCCATGGCGGTAATGGACTCATAACCCTGAGCCCGCGACCAGGACACCAGATCAGCCAGCAGGCTGACCGAGTAGCGCTGGCAGACCGCTACAAAAATAATCACTACGGCCGCCACCATCAGAAATGAGATGAACATTTCCTCAAAGCGGTCCAGAAATCGTAAAAACATGGGTAGCTCCAGACTACAGTCTGCCCGCCCGGGGGCCGGGCAGACACAAGCATGTAGCGGGAAGAAAAGAAGAACAGGTCTGAATCAGACCTGTACAAGACAATCAGATGAAGCAGGCTTTATTCGGTAGCCTTGTAGAAGGCGTCGATCACGTCCTGGCCGATACGCGAAGCCATTTCCTTGTGCACGGGACGCAGCTGCTTGACCCATTCCTGACGCTCGGCATCGCTCAGTTGGTAGAACTGGGTCTTGCCGGACTCTTCCATGGCCTTCATGGAATCGTTGTTCTCTTGCTCAGCAATGTCGTTGGCGTAAACCGTGGCTTCTTCCATGGCTTTTTCCATGCCTTGGCGAATATCGTCAGGCAGACCTTCCCAGAACTTCTTGTTCACGATCACGGCATAACCCAGGTAACCGTGGTTGGACACGGTGGCGTGCTTTTGCACTTCGTGCATTTTCTGGGTGTACATGTTCGATGGCGGGTTCTCGGTGCCGTCGACCACACCCGTTTGCAGAGCCTGGTACACCTCGGAGAAAGCCATCACCTGAGGCACAGCGTCCAGTGCCTTGAACTGGGCTTCCAGAACCTTGGAGGACTGGATGCGCATCTTCAGACCCAGGAAATCATCCACGCTTTTCAGGGGCGTGTTGGCGCTCATGACCTTGAAGCCGTTATCCCAGTAGGACAGACCCTTGATGCCCTTGGGCTCCAGCTTGTCCAGCAACATGCGGCCTACAGGACCTTCAGTCACCTTACGCAGGTCCTCACGGTTCTGAAAAATGAAAGGCAGGTCGAACACTTCAAATTCGCGCACGCCCAGAGGGCCAAACTTGGCCAGCGACGGAGCCAGCATGTGCACGGCGCCCAGTTGCAGGGCTTCCAGTTCTTCCTTGTCCTTGTACAGTTGCGAGTTCGGGTAGACCTCGACAACCACCTTGCCCTCGGTGTACTTTTCGGCCAGTTCCTTAAAGCGCACGGCGCCCTTGCCCTTGGGTGTATCTGGCGATACAACGTGGCTGAACTTGATGATCATGGGGTTAGCCAGAACAGGCGCGGACAAGAATACGGACGCCAGCAAGCTGGCCACAAGGGTCTTTTTCATGTTTGCCTCCGGTCGGTTAAGAGCCGACACGTTTTATTGATTGATGTGCTTGAAAGCGTGTAGCTTAAAAAAGCGGTCCCGAATTATCTATTGTGGAAATCCGAAACCTTTTGTCATGATGCGTCTTGCCCGTCCGTCCGGATTCATACGCCAAGCGGCCTCGCGCACTCTGGCGGCCTACCCGATCAGCACCTATGTGCCTATTTTGGCCATCCTGATTATTGTGCTGCTGATGGGCGTGTTTGCCTGGGCGGTCAATAAGGAACGGGATGAGGAGCAGTCCAACGAGCTGATACGCAATGCCTTGTGGGTGGAGCAATCCCTGTCCTTTCAGCTGCGCTCGCACGAGAACAATTTAAGCCGCATTGCCAGCGAAATTGAAGTCCAGTCCCAGCCCGTCACGACCCAGACCGCGCTGACGCAATTACAGCACTTCAAGACCATCCACCCGGATCTGCTGAAAGTGGCCGTGCAGGATCGCTTTGGCACCACCTTGCTGGTGCGCCCGCCCGGTGCTGATACCCGGATTGCAGCCCACGTCAGCACGCCGCGCACGTCCACCTGGCTACCGGCCTACTACTCCAATGAACACCAGGAAAGCGTGCTGGACCTGGTGGTTCCGATCTACGAAGACAACGATATTGTCGGCACCTTGCGCGCCACCTTTTCCCTGGCCACCATCCTGATGGAAAACGTGCCCTGGTGGATTGCCGAGCAATATCACGTCTCCCTGATCGACCAAAGCGACCAGACGCTGGCCACACGCTCCAAAGGCGAGCCGGGCGAAAGCCAGTTGCGCTACGCCATGTCGGTAGACCCGCCCTTGCATGGTGTGCGTTTGCTGATGACGCCTTACCCGCAAAAGAACATCCCCACCTTCACCTTGCTACTGACCGTGATTGCGGGCCTGGCCCTGCTGGCTGTGGTGAACCTGGCGATGCAACATCACTACGCCCGCAAGCGCCGTGAAGCCGAGCTGGCCCTGATGCAGGAGCAAGCCTTTCGCAGCGCAATCGAAAACTCCATGGTGACTGGCATGCGCGCCCGCGATCTAGACGGCAAGGTGCTGTATGTGAACCCGGCGTTTTGCGAACTGGTGGGCCGCAGCAGCGAAGAAATTATTGGTCTGGCCCCACCCATGCCCTGGTGGGTGCCGGAGATGATGGATGAAACACTGGAGCGTCGAGATCGACTGAAATCCTCCCGCTCGGTGCAAGTTTTTGACACCCTGTTCCAGCGCCCGGACGGCTCACGTGTTGATGTGCAGGTCTTTGAATCCCCGCTGATTGACGCGCAAAAACGGCACGTGGGCTGGATCAGTTCCATCATCGATATCAGCTCGCGCAAGCAGGCCGAAGCCCTGGCCAGTTCCCAATCCGAACAACTCCACCACACGGCCAAGCTCATTACCATGGGTGAAATGGCCTCCACACTGGCCCACGAGCTAAACCAGCCGCTCTCGGCCATTGCCAGCTATGCGGCTGGTTCCCTGAACCTGCTGGGAAATGAACCGCTGGACCCGAAACAACTGCGTCGCGGTCTGGAAAGCCTGGCGGAACAAACCCGCCGCGCAGGGCAGATCATCCACCGCATTCACGACTTTGTGCGCAAGCGCGATCCGCAGCTTAGCCCTCTGAATTTGCCCGATGCCTTGCAAGGCGCCTTGGCCATGGCCAAGGCAGGTCTGCGCCATCACCAGATTCAATTGATTGTGCCCTCCCACCCCGAAAACCTGCCCGTAATGGGCGACAAGGTACTGCTGGAACAACTGATTTTCAACCTGCTGCGCAATGCCGCCGAAGCCATGTCGGGCCTGGAGCCAGAACGCCGGGTACTGGAAGTGACCATGCAGGCCAGCAATGGTGTCGTGCTGGTGATGGTGGCCGACCAGGGCCCCGGCGTGGCAGCAACTATCATGGCAGAAGTGTTCCAGGCCTTTACCACCACCAAAGCCCAAGGCCTGGGTATTGGCTTGAATATTTGCCGCTCCATTGTGGAGTTGCACCATGGCAAACTCTGGTTTGAAAACGGGGTTCCCCACGGTGCCACTTTCCTGTTTTCCCTACCCTTGATCGAACATGACTAAGCGCGCTCCTTTGGTCCACATCGTGGACGACGACCCGGCCATCCGCGATGCCCTGGCCTGGCTGTTCTCCACCCGTCAGGTCAACACCGAACTCTGGGACAGCGGCGAGGCTTTTCTGAATTCCCTGAGCCCCGAGACGCAGGGCTGCATCCTGCTCGACATACGTATGGATGGACTGTCCGGCCTGGAAGTGTTCGAGCAATTGCGCGAGCGCCAATCCCGTCTGCCCGTTATTTTCCTGACCGGCCACGGCGACCTGCCCCTGGCCGTGACCGCGCTGAAACAAGGCGCGGCGGATTTCATCGAAAAGCCCTTTAACGATAACGATCTGGTGGACCGGGTACTGGACGTGCTGCGCAGCTACGAAGCCAGTCAGGAAGAACGGGACAACGAGCAGGCACTGGAGGAGCGGCTGGACACCCTGTCGCAGCGCGAGCGCGAAGTGCTGGCCCTGGCCCTGGAGGGACGGCTGAACAAGCAGATTGCTCAGGACCTGAGCATCACCATGCGCACCGTGGAAGTGCACCGCGCTCGGGCACTGGAAAAAATGCAGGCTCGCACCCTGATCGAACTGGCCCGACTGCTGGACCCGGCCCGCTTGCGGGAAGACCGCAACCCGCCGGGGCCTTAGCCAGAGCCACCGCGCCGGGTGTATATAATGCAACCATAAACAATTAGAACCGCGCACTAGGCCCGGTCCCGGAGCGATCATGAGCACCACTACCGAAAACACAGATTTGCACCTTTCCCATCTGGATGAAGATGGAAAAGTTCAGATGGTCGATGTCAGCCACAAATCCGCCACCTCCCGCTCGGCCACGGCCCGCGCCGTGGTGCGTTTGAGTCCCGCTGCTTACCAGTTGCTGTCGGCTCAGCACAATGCCAAGGGCGAAGTGCTGAACACCGCACGCGTGGCCGGTGTGCTGGCCGCCAAGCGCTGTGCCGAACTGATTCCCATGTGCCACAGCCTGCCCCTGGATTTTGTCGGCATTGATTTTGAAAGCGACGCCGCAGCAGGCACCATTGCCGTGCTGGCCACCTGCCGCACCCGCTACACCACCGGCGTAGAGATGGAAGCCATGACGGCCTGCTCCATTGCCGCCCTGACCATTTACGATATGTGCAAAGCGGCCGACAAAGGCATTGTGATCGAACAGACCCGTTTGCTGGAGAAAACCGGCGGCAAAAGCGGGACCTGGACTGCCCAGCTCTAAGCCCTCTCACGGAGATAGCATGACAAGCCCTTTGACATTGCGCGTCCTGTACTTCGCCCAAGTGGCCGAACGCACAGGCCAGCGCCAGGAAAACTGGGAATGGCCCCAGGAAGGCACCGTCCAGCAATGGACCGAGGCCCTGCTGCAACGCCACCCGAATTTAAGCGATATGGCCGGCCGCCTGCATGTGGCCGTCAACCAGTTTCACGCCAAGCCTACCGACCCTGTCCGCCCCGGCGATGAAGTGGCTGTGTTCGAGCCCGTCACCGGAGGTTGAGATGATTCGCATCCAGACTGAAGATTTTGATGTTGCCGCCCTGAATGCCGAGCTGCGCACCACGGCTGGCGGCAAGGCCGGTGCCATGGTGACATTTACCGGTTATGTGCGCGATCAGGCCGATGGCACCGCCACCGAATCCCTGTTCCTGGAACACTACCCCGGCATGTGCGAGCGCGAAATTGAAGCGGTTTGCGATCAGGCCCGTCAACGCTGGCCCATACTGGATACGCTGGTCGTGCACCGCGTGGGCGAACTGCACCTGACCGAACAAATCGTTTATGTTGGCGTCACCAGCGCCCACCGTGGCGACGCTTTTCGCGCCTGCGAATTCATCATGGACGTGCTGAAAACCCGCGCCCCTTTCTGGAAGCGCGAAACCCTGGCTGACGGCAAGCGTTTCTGGGTACAGCAGCGCGACAGCGACGCCCAGAAAACGGACTCCTGGAATACCTCTGCGGACACCGACAAGCATGTCTAAAGCCAAGACCGATTTACCCGCTGTTCGCCTGAACGCTGCTGTGCTGACCATTTCGGACCGCCGTGGCCCGGATGATGACACCTCCGGCGATTATCTGGCGGCCAGCCTGACTGACAGCGGCCATTACTGCGTGCAGCGCGCCATCAGCAGGGACAATATCTACGCCATCCGCGCCCTGCTCAGCCAATGGATTCTGGACCCGGAAATCAATGTCATTATTTGCAATGGCGGTACCGGTTTCAGCCATAAGAAATCCACGATTGCGGCGGTCACGCCTTTGCTCGATCAGGTCATTACCGGCTTTGGCGAGCAGTTCCGCTACTTGTCCTATCAGGATATTGGTTCCTCTGCCCTGCAATCCGATGCTCTGGCGGGAACAGCCAACCGAACCTTGCTGTTCTGCATTCCCGGCTCGGGCGGTGCGTGCAAGCTGGCTTGGGAAAAAATCTTGAAAGAGCAGTTGGACAGCCACCATCGCCCTTGCAATTTTGCCTCTGAATATCTGGAGCCAGCCAAGCCCTGATACCTGCAACGGTATGACAGCGACAGCTCCCGAACGACCTCCTTTCCACCGTGCTCTGACGCACCGAGCCACGAATTGTTTTATCGAATTTATCCATCCTATGATCGAATTTGACGTAGCACAGCAAAGGCTGGCCCAGGCAGGGCAAGTTCCCACCCAAACCGAAACCTGCGATCTGTCGCAAGCCTTGGGACGCATTCTGGCCCAGGATATTCAAGCCCAGCTGGACATGCCGCCCGCCGACAATAGCGCCATGGATGGCTATGCCCTGCGCCTGGCGGATATTGCCGATGGCAAGGCCCTGCCCATTCAGCAGCGCTGCTATGCCGGCGACATTCCTGAAACACTGAAAGAGAACATGGCGATTCGCATCTTTACCGGCAGCATGCTGCCACCCGGTGCGGACACGGTGGTGATTCAGGAAAACTGCCAGGAAGACGAACAAGGTGTGCGCATTCTGGAAATGCCCGTGGCTGGCGTGAACATCCGCCGCCGGGGCGAGGACATGCGCATTGGTGAAGTGCTGATCACAACAGGCACCAAACTGACCGCAGCCCATATTGCTCAGCTGGCTGCGCAAGGCCATGCTCAGCTACAGGTGTACCCGCTGCTGACCGTCGGCATTCTGACCACAGGCGACGAGCTGACTCCTGCTGGCCAGCCTTTGAAAGCCGGCCAGATCTACAACTCCAACGCCCCCATGCTGCGTGCGCAGCTGCAGGCGCTGGGTGTTGAAACTGTGCATGCGGTGCATGCCAAAGACACGCTGGAAGCCATTCAGGACGCCCTGAAAGAGCTGCTGCAACGCTGCGACCTGGTACTGACCGTAGGCGGTGTCTCGGTCGGGGAAAAAGACTTTGTGAAGCCTGCCATCGAAGGCATAGGCGGCCATCTGGATCTGTGGAAAGTGCGCATGAAGCCGGGCAAACCGCTGGCGCTGGCCTACATTGCCGACAAGCCGCTGGTCTGCCTGCCCGGCAATCCGGTATCTTCTTACGCCGTGTTTTCCTTGATGGTTTCGCCGCTGATTCGTCGTCTGCAAGGTCGGCAGCACGTGCTGCCGACCACACGTTACGGCGTGCTGCAAGGTGACCGCCACTTTGAAGGTGACCGCGAAGAATTCATCCGCGTACAAGTAAACAACGACGAGCAAGGCCGCCTGTTGGTGCGCCCCTTCGACAATCAGGGTTCGGGCGTCATCAGCTCCTTGCCTTGGGCACAAGCGCTGGCACGTATCCCTGCTGACTCTCATATCGCCCCCGGCGATGTGGTGCGTCTGTACGAATACAGCCAGTGGCAGGCATAAGCTCGGACGCTTATTCACGCTTTGGCCTTGCCATACAAAAACCGCCCTGATCAGGGCGGTTTTTTTGTGTTGTTTGTTTTGGTTTGGTTTGGTTTGGAGCTATTTAAAGATACTTCACGTAGAGACAGCCTACTGCTCAGGAGGGCCGCATAACGGACCGCTCACGCACGAACAGCCAACCCCGCCTCTGTTTTCCTCTGCTCATCAATACTTGCGCAGCAAAGCCACTGCAACAGGCTTACCAGCTTTGCGCCTGATCCAGATCCTGCGGCGTGTTGATATTGAAAAAAGCATGTTCAGGCGCATCGCGGAAATCCACTTCCACCGCACC
Organism: Alcaligenes sp. GCM10023179; assembly: GCF_042653705.1. Taxonomy (NCBI): domain Bacteria; kingdom Pseudomonadati; phylum Pseudomonadota; class Betaproteobacteria; order Burkholderiales; family Alcaligenaceae; genus Alcaligenes; species Alcaligenes sp. GCM10023179. The sequence goes on from NZ_JBHSIQ010000002.1 coordinate 568,067, forward strand.
TATGCTCTCCAGCCAGCTCATGACACGGCGCTCGCCGCTAAGCAGATAGTCTTTCAGGCCCGCAGCCTGATCGGTGCGCAGTAACAGGCATAAAGGGTGGCTACGCTCTGCCTGCGCGTAGGCAGCCACAGCGCCCTGCTCCTCAACGGCCTTGATCAAACGCTTGCCCAGATCCACTGGCACAAAAGGCAAATCCACCGGGCAGGACAAGGCCCACGGCGTACTGATCTGATCCAGCACACTGGCCAAACCGGCCAGCGGACCCAGATAGCCCTCCAGCTCCAAGGCATCAGGGACCACACGCCCCCAATGGACATACTGCTCGGGATTGCGATTGGCACTGATCAGGATAGTCCCCACCTGCGGACGCAAGCGACGTACCAGATGCTGCACCAAAGGCTGACCCTGCAAGAGCAGCAAGCCTTTATCGATCTGGCCCGACAAATCAAAACGGCGGGCTCGTCCGCCCGCCAGCACAATACCGCTGATGTCCTGTGTGCTTATCATCCGCCGATATAACTCATTTCGATACGGTCACGACTCGTGGTTTGCTCACCCCGAATCTCGGAATATCGGTCCTGCCGTCCCGTCCAGACGCCGTGCATATAGGCGGCTAACTGTTCGTCGGACGCACCCGAGCGCAATTGCGCCCGGACATCATAACCCTGGGAAGCAAACAGGCACAGAAACAGGCGTCCTTCGGGCGAAAGACGCATGCGCGAGCAGTCTCCACAGAAGGGTTGAGTGACGCTGGTGATCACGCCAACTTCGCCCGTCCCATCCTTGAAGCGCCAGCGGCTGGCGACTTCGCCACGGTATTGGGCGGCCACTGGCTCCAGCTCGAACCGGGACTGGATACGTTCCACAATCTCCGCACCGCTGAGCACTTCTTGCAGATTCCAGCCATTGCTGGTGCCCACGTCCATATATTCAATAAAACGCAGAATCTGGCCCGAGCCTTTGAAGTGCTCCACCATGGGCAAGATCTGATCATCGTTCAGCCCTTTGCGCACCACCATATTGACCTTTACCGGGCTCAAACCCACGGCCTGTGCCTTGGCAATGCCATCCAGTACGGTGGAGACCGACACGCCGCTATCACTCAATTGAGTAAAACGGGCATCGTCCAAGGCGTCCAAGCTGACGGTGACACGATTCAGCCCCGCGTCTTTCAAGGCCTGAGCCTTGCGACCCAGCAAGGTGCCATTGGTGGTCAAAGTCAGCTCCACCGCATCACCTTCCGGTGTACGCAGCTTGGCCAACATGGCAATCAGCACTTCAATATTTCGACGCAATAGCGGTTCGCCACCCGTCAGGCGCAGCTTGCGCACGCCCAGAGCAACGGCCTGCCGTGCTACGCGCTCAATCTCTTCAAAACTGAGCAGGGAAGAATGAGGCAGGAACTCGTAGTCCGTGCCAAAGACTTCCCGCGGCATACAGTAGGTACAGCGGAAATTGCACTTGTCGGTCAGGGAAATGCGCAGGTCACGAAATGGGCGGTGACGCTTGTCCAAAGGTTGCCCTGACACAGCGGCAATCCGCACGGTCGGGCGGCGTGCAGGCTCTGCAGCACCCGCTTGCGCCCCCTGCTCGATGCCGGACGGCATAACCCCCGCTCCAGCAGGCTGCGGGTCACTCGGCTCCAAGGGCCGGGCCTCGGAACCTGGGGGAGCTGCTTCTTGATATGGCCTGTACTGAACCTGGTCTACAGACACCGGTTCACGTTTTGGCCCATGCTCATCGCTCATGGTGTTCTCTTTTTCAAGGACAGGGTTCGTCCCCGTCTCATGGTGTGTGTTTTCGTCATGCAATGGGGTCTAACGCCAGAGCATGTCGGCAGCCTGCCCGAATGCCTGTTCCAGCGTCATGATCTGTCCCAAACCCCGTGGGTCGTAACCCACCAGACCTTCCATGAATTGACTATACGCGGAACCGCCAATCACGTTCATCAGTTCCTGCATAGGAGCCTTATCCAGCGCTTCTTGCTCGACCGCAATGAAATAACGCTCCTGGGCCAGGGGAATGAACTCCAGCCCGCATCGGCTGGCAGCTGTTTCCACACCCAGGCCGGTATCGGCCATGCCACTGGCAACGTGAGCCGCCACCGCCATATGTGTCAATTCTGTTGTTTCAAAACCCAGCACCGCATTCGTGTTTACCCCTAACTGCCCCAGCAGCAAGGTCGCCAGAAAGCGGGTACTGGACCCCATCTGACGGTTCACAAAGCGCACATCGGGCCGCAACAAGTCCGCCATGCCGGTGATGTTCTTGGGATTGCCCTTCTCCACAAACAAGCCGGTCCGGCGAGTGGAAAGGAAAATCAGCCTGTGACGCGCTGGAGACAGCCACTGCCCATAACGGCGCATGGCAGCCACCTCGAACTCACCCACCGGAACCTGAAAACCGGCCAGATCGCAATCCCCGCGCTCCAGCGAAGCCAGCGCTTCAATGGCTGTGCGGTAGCGCAGCTCCAGCGGCAGACCATCGTGCTCATTGGCAAAGCGCATCAGGCCTTCAATCGCAAATCCGTGACTGGCCTGAAAGCGCAAACGGTCCAGAGGCTGCGCATACAAGCGGCCCAGCTCCTCTTCCAGCTCGGAAGCCATGCTCTCCAGGGTTGGCGTCAGACGCGCATCCAGTCGCCGATTCGCCCACAGCAAACGCTGGGCGAACTCGGTCAGTTTGGTGCCTTTGCGCCGGGAGGTTTCCAGCAGGGCCGCATCAAACTGTTTTTCGGCATTACGCAACAAGCCCCAGGCATGTCTGTAGGAAAACTGGCATTCCTTGCTGGCTCCCGCCAAGTGCCCCAGTCGCTCGATGGCACCCAACAAACGCAACACATCCCCCATGGGAAGGTCCACGCCGTCTGCATTTTCCAGAATCCATTCAGAGCGCAGCCGGGCTTTGAATTTCTGTTTGGTCATGTGTTTTTAAGACCAGTGTGTTTTCGTATTTATGTTTTGTGCTGCATGTACCAAACATTATATATGCGAAATATTGCTTATTGAAGTTATGGACTTAAGTGGTTAGATTACAAGGGAAAACACTGTCAAATAATATGCACGTCTGTGCATAAAAAATATGGAGGCGCAGGCACCCTATTCGGGCACCGCGCACACAGGACATGCAAACAACCCCTCATCACCAGGAGCAGGACCTGTCAGGTCTGGCTCCTGAAGAGGTCGCCTTGCAGGCCGTGCAGGAGCACGCCGGCCAGAAAGGTAACCTGTTGCCTATTTTGCACACGATTCAGGACCGGATTGCCTGTATTCCCGAGTCCGTGGTGCCGGTGCTGGCCGAACAGCTGGCTCTGTCCCGTGCGGAAATCCATGGCGTTATCTCTTTTTACGCCCATTTCCGCACCCAGCCCCACGCGACTCATACCCTGGAAATCTGCCGGGCAGAAGCCTGTCAGGCGCGGGGCGGGCTGGAGCTGACGGCTCATGCCCGTCGCCGCCTGAACTGCGACTTCCATGAAAACAGCGACGACGGCCAGTACACGCTGGAGCCTGTCTACTGTCTGGGCCTCTGTGCTCAGTCCCCCGCCGTCATGCTCGATGGCGTACCCCATGCACGCGTCACCCCCGAAAAACTGGATGCCCTGCTAAGCAGCCAGGAGGCCCAGTCATGAGCACCATTACCGTTTACGTTCCGCGCGACACCGCAGCGGTCGCCATGGGCGCCCATGAGATTGCCCAGCAACTGGCGGCCCAGGCTCAGGAGCGCGGTCTGGATGTGCAGATTGTGCGCAATGGCTCGCGTGGTTTGCTATGGCTGGAGCCCATGGTGGAAGTGCAAACGGCTGAAGGCCGCGTCGCTTACGGCCCTGTCCAGACTGAAGATCTGCCCGGTCTGTTCGACGCTGGTTTTCTGCAAGGCGGTGCACATAAGTTGTGCCACGGTCTGACGGACGCCATCCCTTACCTGAAGAATCAGGAACGCCTGACTTTTGCCCGTGTGGGGATTATTGATCCGGTCAGCGTGGCCGATTACCAATCCTGTGGTGGCTTCGAAGGTTTGCGCAAGGCGCTGAGCATGGAACCGGCCGCCATTGTGAAAGAAGTGACCGACTCCGGCCTGCGAGGTCGTGGCGGTGCGGCTTTCCCGACCGGCATCAAATGGAACACGGTACTGAACACCCCGGCACAGCAGAAATACATTGTCTGTAATGCCGACGAAGGCGACTCGGGCACTTTCTCCGACCGCATGCTGATGGAAGGCGATCCGCTGTGCCTGGTTGAAGGCATGGCGATTGCCGGGCTGGCTGTAGGTGCGACCTATGGCTACATCTACGTGCGTTCCGAATACCCTCTGGCCGTGCAAGCGTTGAACGAAGCCATCGTGGCGGCGCGCGCAGCAGGCTGGCTGGGCAAGAACATTCAAGGCAGCGGCTGCGAGTTCGATCTGGAAGTACGCAAGGCAGCCGGCGCCTACATCTGTGGTGAAGAAACCGCCCTGCTCGACAGTCTGGAAGGCAAGCGTGGCATGGTGCGTGTGAAACCGCCTCTGCCCGCCATCAAAGGTTTGTTTGGTCAGCCTACGGTCATCAATAACGTAGTGTCCCTGGCTTCCGTGCCAGTTATTCTGGCCAAGGGCGGTGCTTACTACCAGAACTACGGCATGGGCCGCTCGCGTGGCACGCTAGCATTCCAATTGACCGGCAATCTGCAAAACGGTGGCCTGGTGGAAAAAGCCTTTGGCGTCACCCTGCGCGAATTGCTGTACGACTACGGTGGTGGCAGTGCCAGCGGTCGTCCCTTGCGTGCAGTGCAAGTCGGTGGCCCCTTGGGAGCCTATCTGCCCGAACACCAGTGGGATGTCCCGCTGGACTACGAAGCCTACATGAAGATCAATGCCATGGTCGGCCACGGTGGCCTGGTGGCTTTTGACGATACGGTGGACATGGCCCACATGGCGCAGTACGCCATGGAATTCTGTGCCATCGAATCCTGTGGCAAATGCACACCCTGTCGCATCGGCTCTACGCGTGGTGTGGAGACCATCCAGAAGATCCGTCGCCGCGAAGACATGGATAACCATGTCGAGCTGCTGCGCGACCTGTGCGACACCATGTTCTCCGGGTCCTTGTGCGCCTTGGGCGGCATGACCCCTTATCCCGTCCTGTCCGCGCTGGAACACTTCCCCCAGGATTTTGGACTGGCCCCGCAAACCGAGCAGGACCTGGCCAAGGTCTAAGACGGAGATCACCATGAAAGAAACAGTCGCCGTACGCGAACGTGACCTGGGCACCCCAGCCTCGACCCAGACCGAGATGGTCAACCTGACCATCGATGGCAAATTGATTGAAGTGCCCGTCGGCACTTCCGTGATGCACGCAGCCGCCTTGGCCGGTATCAATATTCCCAAGCTGTGCGCCACCGATTCGCTGGAGGCCTTTGGCTCCTGCCGTCTGTGCCTGGTGGACATTGAAGGCCGTCGCGGCCACCCTGCTTCCTGCACCACCCTGGTGGAAGAAGGCATGGTCGTCCAAACCGAAAACGACACCCTGCACAAGCTGCGCCGCAACGTGATGGAGCTGTACATCTCCGATCACCCGCTGGACTGCCTGACCTGTCCTGCCAACGGCAATTGCGAACTGCAAGACATGGCCGGTGTGGTGGGCCTGCGCAGCGTGCGCTATGGCTTTGATGGTGCCAACCACCTGGACGATACTACCGACAATTCCAACCCTTACTTTGCCTACGACTCCAGCAAATGCATTGTCTGCAATCGCTGCGTGCGCGCCTGTGAGGAAGTTCAGGGCACCTTTGCATTGACCATCGACAAGCGTGGTTTTGAATCGCGCGTCACTGCCGGCCAGAACGATGGTTTTCTGGGCAGCGATTGCGTCTCCTGCGGTGCTTGTGTCCAGGCCTGCCCGACTTCTTCCTTGATGGAAAAGTCGGTTATCGACCTGGGTCAGCCCGAGCACGCCGTCATCACCACCTGCGCCTATTGCGGTGTCGGTTGCGGCTTCAAGGCCGAGATGAAGGGCGACAAAGTCATTCGCATGACACCCTGGAAAGACGGCAAGGCCAACCGTGGCCACGCCTGCGTGAAAGGTCGTTTCGCCTGGGGTTACGCCACGCACCAGGACCGTATCCTGAGCCCCATGATACGCAAGAGCATTACGGACCCCTGGCAGGAAGTGTCGTGGGACGAGGCCATCAATTACGCCGCCTCCGAGTTCCGTCGCATTCAGGATCAGCACGGTCGTGACGCGGTGGGCGGTATCACCTCCTCGCGTTGCACCAACGAAGAAACCTATCTGGTGCAAAAGCTGGTTCGTGCCGCCTTTGGTACCAATAACGTGGACACCTGTGCCCGCGTGTGTCACTCCCCGACCGGCTACGGTCTGAAGATGACCCTGGGTGAGTCCGCCGGTACGCAAACCTTTGACTCGGTGATGCACACCGACGTAGTGATCGTTATGGGTGCCAACCCCAGCGCCGCTCACCCCGTATTTGCGTCGCGCCTGAAACGTCGCCTGCGCCAGGGTGCCCGCCTGATCGTGATCGACCCGCGTCAAACTGAACTGGTCAGCTCGCCGCACATCCAGGCCGACTATCACCTGCCCCTGCGTCCAGGCACCAACACCGCCATGCTGACCGCCATGGCCCACGTGATCGTCACCGAAAATCTGGTGAACGAGGCCTATGTGGCCGAACGCTGCGATACCGCGGCCTTCAATGAATGGCGCAGCTTTGTCAGCCAGCCCCAGAACTCGCCGGAAGCCATGGCCGAGATCTGCGGTGTGTCCGCCGACGACATCCGTGGCGCAGCCCGTCTATACGCCACCGGCGGTAACGGTTCGATCTACTACGGTCTGGGTGTGACAGAACACAGCCAGGGCTCCACCACTGTGATGGCCATTGCCAACCTGGCCATGGCCACCGGCAACGTAGGCCGCGAAGGTGTGGGTGTGAACCCGCTGCGTGGTCAGAACAACGTGCAAGGCTCCTGCGATATGGGCTCCTTCCCGCACGAGTTCCCCGGCTACCGTCACGTCTCCGACACCAGCGTACGCCAGCAGTTTGAAGAGGCCTGGGGCGTATCTCTGCAATCTGAACCCGGTCTGCGCATTCCCAATATGTTTGACGCCGCCTTGAGTGGCAGCTTCAAGGGGCTGTACTGCCAGGGCGAAGACATTGTTCAGTCCGACCCGAACACCCAGCACGTGGCCGCCGCCATGGCTGCCATGGAGTGTGTGGTGGTACAGGATCTGTTCCTGAACGAAACCGCCAAGTACGCCCACGTGTTCCTGCCCGGTTCATCCTTCCTGGAAAAAGACGGCACCTTCACCAACGCCGAGCGCCGCATTTCGCGCGTACGCAAAGTGATGGAGCCCAAGGCGGGCATGGCCGACTGGGAAGTCACCTGCGCCCTGGCCCGTGCTTTGGGCTACCCCATGAATTACGAGCATCCCGGCCAGATCATGGACGAGATCGCCCGTCTGACCCCGACCTTTGCCGGCGTGTCTTACGATCGCATCCAGGAACTGGGTGGCAGCGTGCAATGGCCTTGCAACGAACAGGCGCCTGAAGGCACCCCCACCATGCACATCGACGAGTTCGTGCGTGGCAAGGGCCGCTTCATGCTGACTCAGTACGTACCCACCGAAGAGCGCAGCAGCCGCAAGTTCCCCTTGCTGCTGACCACCGGCCGTATCCTGTCGCAATACAACGTGGGCGCACAAACCCGCCGTACCGACAACGTGGCCTGGCATGCAGAGGACTTGCTGGAAATTCACCCGGTGGATGCCGAAGATCGTGGCATTCGCAGTGGCGACAAAGTCTCGGTCAAGAGCCGTGCGGGCGAGACCGCCCTGCGCGCGACGGTGACCGAACGAGTGCAGCCAGGGGTGGTCTATACTACTTTCCACTTTCCCGAGTCGGGCGCCAACGTGGTCACCACCAACAACTCGGACTGGGCAACCAACTGCCCCGAGTACAAGGTGACGGCCGTGCAGATTCAGCGCGTGACCTCCGAGTCGGCCTGGCAAAATCGCTGGAACCGTTTCCACGATATTCAGCAGCGTCTCCTGCAAGGCGAGACCGTCCCGGCCGAGGATTTGGCCCAGGCGGATCACAGCCATTCGCATGAGCATGCCGAGGCCGTCGCGAAAGTATGATGCGTCCCAACAGGCCCTAAGGAGTTGCCCACGTGAGCCAGGCAGATTTTCGTGATGCCAGCGCCCCTGCCACCGTATGGCGGCAGGCGCGTACCCCAGCAGAAGCACAAGCTGACACCCTGCCCCAAGAGGATCAGGATGCGCTGGCGCGCGAACAGGCCGTGGCTCTGGAGTTCAATGGCATCAGCCATAGTGCCTTGTTATGCAGCCCCAGCGATCTGGAGGATCTGGCTTACGGATTTTCCATGACCGAGGGCATCATCCGTACCGCTGACGATATACGCGGCGTGGATGTGCTGGAAGGCGAGCGCGGCAGCCTGCTGCAAATCGAGATTGCCAGTGCTTGCCAGCATCAGCTCAAGGCGCGTCGCCGTCAGCTGGCTGGCCGTACAGGCTGTGGCCTGTGTGGTCTGGAAAGTCTGGACGAGGTACGCCGACAGCTACCCCGTCTGGATGCTCCCGAGCACCGCCCCGATGCTTCCGCCATCTTCCAGGCCCTGGATGCCTTGCGCTCCAGCCAGCCCTTGCATCGTCTGACGGGCGCTACCCATGCGGCTGCCTGGTGCAATCTGCAAGGCGATATCCTGGCCGTGCGTGAGGATGTAGGTCGCCACAACGCGCTGGACAAGCTGCTGGGCCACATGCTGCGCAACGATATTGATCCCCGCTCTGGCATGGTGCTGATCTCCAGCCGTGCCAGCTTCGAGATGGTCCAGAAGGCCGCTGCCATGGGCATCAACTTTGTGGTGGCCGTCTCCGCCCCCACCGCCTATGCCGTGCAGATTGCCGATGAACTGGGTGTCATGCTGGCCGCCTTCGCCCGTGACCGCAGCTTCACGCTGTACAGCCATCCCCATTATCTGAATTCTGCCGAGTCACGCTCGGCCACATCACCATGAACATTGTTCCTTTGATTCCCATGGCCAACCAGATCGGTCAGTTCTTTGAAATCCTGAGCAATCGGGAGCAAGGACTGCGCGAGATTGCGGAACATATCCAGAAATTCTGGGACCCGCGCATGCGCCGCTCCCTGCTGGATTTTGTGGAACAAAATCCCAGCGGTAAAAGCGAAGATGGCGAGCTGCTGCCTATTGTTTTGCAGGCAGTCGTGACCCATAAACAGCAACTGGAGCCACGCAGCCAATAAGACTTGCCGCAGACACAGAAAAGCCCGCCTAGGCGGGCTTTTTCTTTGGGCTGAAAAACGATTAATCGCTTTCTTTGACGCGGTACACCAGCACGGTGTTCTTGGCCATATTCAGCACCTTGATGGTCACGCTACCCAACAACAGGCGGGACAGACCACTGCGGCCGTGACTGCCGATAAAGATCAGATCGCAGCCTTCCTGCTCGGCAACCTGAACCACACCGTCGGCCACGTTGAAGTTCGATACGGATTTGCCGGTAGCCTTGACGCCAGCGGTCTCGGCACGGTCCAGAATTTGTTGCAGGTATTTCTGCGACTGTTCTTTGGCGGTCTTGTCGTAGTCCTCGTCGGTGATGGCGTAGGCAGCAGCCATACCATCAAAACCAACGGTGGCAGCAAATGGCTGCGTCACGTGCAAAGCCAGAACCTCGGCACCAATTTGGCGGGCAAAGGTCACGCCTTTGTTGGCTGCTTGGGAGGAGAGCTCGGAACCGTCAGTTGGAATCAGAATTTTCTTGAACATGGCATAACCCCTTTGAATGGAGACAGATAGCTTACCGCTGCATACCGGCACAGGACAAGCTAGTACAGACCTGAACCTTGAGCCAGGTCAGGATTCGTTCAATGCGCGGAACAATACGGCACAGCGAGTACCCGTGCGGCAGTAGGCCAAAGTCGGGCCAGGCAAGGCTTCAAGCAATTGACCAAAACGGGCAACATCAGCAGAAGTAATAGCGCTACCCACTACTGGCTGATACTCCACCTGCAAGCCTGCCGCCTGGGCGGCCTTCATCACGTCTGCCGACAAGGGCTGGTCGGGACCGCCTTCCATATCGGGACGGTTGATGATGACACTTTTAAAACCGGCATCGGCCACGGCTTGCATGTCCTCCCCCGATAATTGAGGGGCGACGGCCAATTGCTCGGTCAAAAACTGGTGCGGGAAGGACATAGAAACTCCTGAAATCGGGATAAACTAAATCAGTTCAAAGGAAAAATAGTATGTTCCCCCCCGATAGTACGCAAGCCCCTTTCTCTGCCTCCCTGCCGCAAGGCAATCACGCCAGTGCCTTGTTGATACGTCAGGCCACGTTGGACGATATGGCAGCAGTGCAAAACATCTATGCCTATCACGTGCTGCACAGCACGGCGACCTTTGAACAACGTCCACCGGACGAGCAGGAAATGCGTGCCCGCTTCACACAAGTGCGCGAGCAGAATTTGCCCTGGCTGGTCGCAGAGCTGGACGGGCAGATCGTGGGCTATGCCTACGCAGGAACGTATCGCTCCCGCCCGGCCTATCGCTTCACGATAGAAGACTCCATCTATCTGGCTCAAGGTCAGATTGGCAAAGGTCTGGGCAAAGCCTTGCTGGAACAATTGCTGCTGGAATGCGAGAAAGGCCCGTGGCGGCAAATGGTGGCCATCATCTCCGGCCATGACAGCCGGGGCTCGATTGCTCTGCACCGTTCGCTGGGCTTTGCCCATGTAGGTACTCAGCCAGCGGTAGGCTATAAATTCCAGCAGTGGATTGACGTGGTCATCATGCAGCGCAGTCTGGGTGACGGCAGCCAAAGCCAGCCAGCCCAGACGCTCTGATCTTCCTTCTCAGGCAATGCGCAGGCTGTATTGATCCAGCCATTGCTGCATCTCATCGGCAGCCAGCACCTCGTACTCTGCCTGACGTTGCAAGCCCACAGGATCGTCCTGCACGCTGCTCAAGGAGGGATGGCACATCATGCTGTCCCCGTGCTGCATCACCGCCAGCCAGGCTTTGACCAAGGCGCTGTAGCGCTCCTTACCACCTTGAAAGTCGTATACACCGGTAAAGCTGCTATTCAAGGTGGCACCTTTGGCTCTGGCCAGGCGCAACAAATCTCTGGAACCCAGCCCGGCAATAATCTGCGCCTTGAATCGGTCTTTAAACGCAAAACCCGTAGCCAGACGCTGGGCACCGGTATAGCGCAGCCAGGGCATGGAAGCGGCGTAACGACGCTCCATTTCCGCCAGCAAGGCCTCGCGTATCATGGGTAGTTGATGCACATGCTGATGCCCGTCGATATAGTCCGGGCCCTGCCCCATCACCTCTTCAAAACGATCCAGCTGGCGAGCCACGCTATCCTTGACCTTCTGATCATCCAGACGATGCAGCAGGCTGCGGATAATCACCTGCTTGAGCGGCATGGCATACACGCCCGCTTGGGAAGCAAACTCGGTAAAATTCAGGTGCAAACCTTTTTGCAGCGTGCTCTGGCGCAGTGCTGGTGCATTTTGCACAAAGCTGTCCCCATCGACCAGGCAGGATGTTCCTGTCAGGCGTCGGGCCTGGGCCAATTTCAGTATGGCCTCGTCCACGGCGGGGGCCATGCCAAAATCATCCGCGCATATACTGATCTGCCTGTCCTTGGCCACTGCTCGCTCCGCTTTATGTCTCGTCAAATCATTCTGTTCATACTGGTCGGCACTTTGGCCGCCTTCACGCACTGGGGCATTGTAATCGCCCTGGTGCAAACGCTGAGCCTGTCTCCGCTGCTGGCCAATCTTTTTGGCTGGTTGATTGCGTTCCTGGTGTCCTTTGGTGGCCACTACTGGCTGACATTCCGCTCCCAGAATGCCCGCTTTCTGCCGGCTCTGACACGTTTTTTTCTGGTGTCTGCCGCTGGCTTCGCCGTCAACGAAGCCAGCTATGCGTTTTTACTGAATCATTCTGGTCTGCGCTACGACTTGCTGCTGGGCCTGATTCTTATCGGCTTGGCTGTGCTGACGTTTCTGGCTGGGCGGCTTTGGGCGTTCCGCCGCACATAAGCTCGTACTCGTCGTGATCAAAGCGCCACAGAGCAATACGCTGATCTTCATAAAGGCGCTGAGCATGGTTAAGCACCTGGCTTTGGCGCACGGCATCTGGCGAGCCGATCAACCAGACTACCGCCTTGCTGTCCCGACATAACTGCTGACGAAGGGTTGCCCGATCTATCAAGGTCAGCGCCCCACGTTGCGGCTCAAAGCGAGCTGCCTCCAGCAGCTCCTTGCGCCAACTATCGGTGCGCATGATTTCCGGATCATCCCAGCGTCCCATCACGCTGATGTTCTGCAGGCCCGGAACATAGAAGCCCAGGTCATAACGGTAATTATTCAGAAAGACGACACGGTCACCCTTTTGGTATTCACTGGCCAGTACACGGCCCAAGGCCTGACTGTTGACCTGTGGGCGCAACATCATCGTCACCACGGCAAACGCACAAATCGCAACACAAACACCCAGGCTCCAGACCGCAAAGCGCTCTACCTTTGCTTCCCCATCCCGCTGACTGCGGCGAATCACCACATCCGCCAGAAAAAAAGCCCAAGGGCCAATCGCAGGCAGGACATAGCCCACCAGCTTGGACGTAGGAACGGAAAAGAAAACCAGCACAGTCAGCAATGCCGACAGCATCAAGCCTCGTACTGCTCCCAAACCGTCGGAAGCATTAGCAGAACCACGAAAGCGCTTGAACAAGAATGGCGTCCAACCCAAGGTGGCAACAGGCATCAGGGCAAAGTAGAACCAGAAAGGCTGAGGGTTGTTAAAGCCGGTTTCCAGAAAACGCTGGAAGTGCTGATAGACGATGTAATAGTCAAAAAAACCGGGGTAGCGCGCCTGCATGGCCCACATCCAGGGCGTGGCAACCAGCAGCAAAACCCCCAGGCCTGTCACAGAAAACAGGCGCAACAACGTACGCCACTGGCCTCGACCCAGCAGCCAGAACACCAAGATACCGCCGGGGATCAAAATCCCGATCAAGCCTTTTGCCAGAAAAGCCAGGCCTGCGGTGGCATACAGCCCCATCAAGGCCCAACGATAGGAGCGCCCCTGCTCCATCTGCAAGGCAGCATGACCACCCAAGAGCACACAGCTACTGATCAAGGCAGCAACCGTCATGTCCAGATTGGCGTAATGGGAAGCACCGAAAAGCAAGGGGCTGCTGACCAGAATCAAAGCCGTCCAGCCCGCATGTTGCTGGCTGGCATGACGCTTCAAGAACGCGTGCATACCGGCAATCAACAAGGCCGCCATCAAGGCAGGTACCAGACGAGCAGCCACAAAATTCACACCCAACACTTTCAGGCTCAGGGCAGTCAGCCAATAATGCAAGGGAGGTTTATGGAAAAACGGCAGGCCGTCCAGACGCGGCACCAGATAATCACCGGATTCCAGCATGGACAGGGCCACGCCGACATAACGCCCCTCATCCGGAATCAACAAGGGGTACGCCCCCAGGGTCAGCGCAAACCACAGCAGTGCCAGCAGCCCCACGGACACACTAGAGAGCGTACCCAGGCGCTGGACGCCGCAACGTAACCAGTAGGCCGGTCCACGCGCTTGTCCAAGCGGTAGCGTTGCACCGGAAGAGGAAAAGGAATTATCGGTACTCATCGCTCAAAGCCAAACCAATAGGGGTAGGCAGCTACTTGTGTAGCTGTCGAAGCGATTCAGAATATCGATGTAGCGTTCAATTACAAATGAGAGCAGTTCGCCAATTAAACGATCCGGCCTGCCTTCAAAACCAGGCTTGCCTTCAGCCTTGCTGCGGGTCCTGATCGGGGGTCGCTAACTGCTTCTGGTCAGGTGCCGGTTCAGAGGCCTGAGCCAGTCCCTGCCCCCGGCGACGATGCACCAGATACAAGGGCCGATGCTTGACCTCGGCAAAGATGCTGGCGACATACTCGCCCACCACACCCAGCGAGAGCATATTCACCCCCGCGAAAAACAGTACCACCGTAATCAAGGTTGCCCAGCCCCGAACGGCATCCCCATACAACAAGTGCTTGAAGATAATGAACAAGCCGTAGCTGAAAGACAGCATGGCCAACACTGCCCCTAACAGGCTCAACAACCGCAGTGGCCAGGTGGTGAATGCCGTCAAACCATCCACCGCAAAGCGCAATAGTTTAGTGGGGCGGAATCGGCTGACACCATGCAAGCGTTCGGCAGGCGAGTAGTAAATGGGCTCGGACGGAAAACCCACCCAGGCAAACAAGCCTTTCATGAAGCGGCTGCGCTCGGGCAAGGCCATCAAGGCATCAACGACACAGCGATCCATCAGGCGAAAATCGCCTGCATCACGCGGCACACGCAAACCGTTAGACGTGCGCATCAGCTTGTAAAACAAACTGGTGCCCGCCCGCTTCATCCAGGTCTCGTCGTCACGGGTTTCCCGCACGGCATAGACCATTTCCAGGCCTGTAGACCAGCGCTCCAGCATGGCTTCGATCAAGGCAGGGGGATGCTGCAAATCCGCATCCATGCACACGACTACCTGCCCGCGGCTGGCCTCCAGCCCTGCCGTCAACGCCGCCTCTTTGCCAAAGTTGCGCGATAACTGCAAATAGACCAATTGAGGGTAGGTTTGACGCAATTGCTCAATAACCAAAGGCGTTGCGTCGGTACTGCCATCGTCAACGAAAATGATTTCAAAGTCCGGAACCAGTTCGCGCAACTTTGCCACCAAAACCGGCAGCAATGCGGGCAGGTTTTCTGCTTCATTCAAACCAGGGATAACGCAAGAAAGCGTTTGGGCCTGTCGTTTTGTAATCATTATTCCTTGAGCACCGTGCTGTAACAAAACCAAGGTCTAGCCAACAAAAAGTAATCGTAGCCCGCCAGACCGCCTAGTGCAATTTACCTTCGGTGATACTTGTCTTTCTTAAAGAGCACCGTTCAAGACTTGTACAGCCCTTGCAAGCCGGCCAGACTGGCCAAACACCGCAAACGCAACATCCATACGCTGAAACGTGCAAGCAGTGTAGGAAAGCAAGCGTTGAATCAGCGTGAAATCCGGCGTGAAAATGTCCCGTTCCCAAGCGTTTTCTTTCCGGCTTGACCCCGATGAGTCCTACCAATAAGATAGATAAAATATATATCTTTAAATTCAAAATATTATGGCTCTCAACCCTTTGTGTACCCGCCAGGAAATTCATGACCTGGTCTGGGACTTTTACGATCGCATCCGCATGGACGACGTCCTTGGCCCCATTTTCTCCGAGCGCATCAAGGATTGGGATACGCATCTGGGCGTAATGGAAGAGTTCTGGTCATCTCTATTGCTCAAGACCGATGGCTTCAATGGCAATCCCATGGCCAAGCATTTGTCGCTCAAGCATATTCAGGCCAGCCACTTTGAACAATGGCTACGCCTGTTCAAGGAAACCTGCCAGGAGCGTGAAAACCAGGCCATGGCCGCGCTGGCATTGGAATATGCCCAGCGCATCGCCCGCAGCTTCTGGTTTGGCTACCAGTTCCAGCACAACCCCACTCAAGTGGCCAGCGAGCTGCAACTGCCCTGATCATGCGTCTGACCAACCTTACCGACTACGCCCTGCGTCAATTGATGTATCTGGGTCAGAACGAAGACAGGCTCTGTACCATCGCGGAAATTGCCCAGTACCACCAGATTTCCCAAGCCCATCTGATGAAAGTCACCCACCTGCTCGCCAAGGGCGGGTGGATTCAGACACAGCGCGGGAAAAACGGCGGAATGCGGCTGGCCCGTGCGCCGGAAGACATCAACCTGGGCGAGCTGGTACGCTATACCGAAACCGATCTGGCGGTAGTGGAGTGCCTGGGCAGCGGCACCCACTGCATCCTGAGCGGTCGCTGCAACCTGAGCAATATCCTTAAACAGGCGCTGGCCCAGTTCCTGAGTTATCTGGATAACTACACCTTGCGCGACATTATTGTTCCTGGCAGCAGCCCGGAACAGACGATTGCCTGGCCCACCAAGTCCATGCACTCGGCCTGATCGCAGACGGACGGATAGCAGACGGCCCCGGATTCAAAAGAATCCGGGGCCGTTTGTTTAGGATCCGATTACCGCTTCAAGCCGGGAAAATCAGATCGCTCCGTACGGTACCAGGATGGGCACGCACAGCTTCCAGCAAACCCTGCTCGGGCACACGATCCAGGTCCGTCATGGCATAACCCAACTCGCCTTGCGTTTGCAGCTGCTGGCGGGTGATGTTGATACCGTGCTGGGCCAGAATATTGTTCAAGCCACCCATCGCGCCGGGAACGTTGCGATGAACATGCAGCAGGCGCACAGCACCCTGGATGTCGTAGTAAGACACTTCGGGGAAGTTCACCGCGCCCTTGGTAGCGCCGCTACGCAAGTAGCTAACCAGTTTCTCGGCCACTTCACGGCCAATGTTTTCCTGGGATTCCTGAGTACTACCGCCAATATGCGGCGTCAGGATCACATTAGGCATACCGATCAAGGGGCTCTTCAAAGGTTCGTCCACGCTTTTCGGTTCGGTTGGGAACACGTCCAGCGCAGCACCTGCCAGATGACCGCTAAGCAAAGCCTGGTGCAAGGCATCAATATCCACCACCGTGCCGCGAGAAGCGTTGATCAGGATGGAACCGGGTTTCATGGCCGCAATCGTCTCGGCATTCATGATGTTGTGCGTGCCCTGCCCGCCTGGTACGTGCAAGGTGACCACATCGGACTCGGCCAGCATCTGCTTCAAGCTGCCATAGACACGGGCATTGCTCAGCGGCAGTTTGGATTCCACATCGTGGTAGAGCACGCGCATACCCAGCGCTTCGGCCAGAGTACCGACTTGGGAACCAATATTGCCGTAACCAATCACGCCCAAAGTCTTGCCACGGATCTCGAAAGCGCCATCGGCACTTTTGTCCCAGAAACCCTGGTGTACGCGCAGGTTCTTCTCGGGGATACGACGTAGCAACAAGATGGCCTCACCCAGCACCAGCTCGGCAACGGAGCGGGTATTGGAGAACGGCGCATTAAAGACCGGTACACCATGGTTCTGGGCTTGATCCAGATCCACCTGGTTGGTACCAATACAAAAGCATCCCAGCACTTTGAGCTGGTCTGCGTGCTCCAGCACCCGGCTGTCAAACTGGGTACGGGAACGAATTCCGACAACTTCGGCGCCTTTGACAGCGTCCAGCAGCTCCTGACCCGACAAGGCTCCCTTGTAGGTCTGAATATCGGTCAAACCCGCAGCCTCAAAAACTTCACGGGCGCTAGGATGAATGTTTTCAAACAGGACAATGCGACTCATGATGGTTCCAGTCATTGAAATAGTATCTAAATGGTACTATTTTTTTAGCCCGCCTGATCGAGCATCAACAATAACAGCAGGGGATTCTTGTCTTGAACGCCAAGCAAGGCCATGAATCCACAGCCAAATACAAAAACCCAGGCCAGGAAAATAAAAAATCCAGGACCTGGGTCACTTCAAGGCGGCCTAGCTCATGAAAAGCCGCCTGAATAGCCTGCTATCAAGAACCAAATGGCACCGGACGTGGTGTGTTGTCACGCGAAGGTGGCAGAATTGGCAGCACGATTTCAGGCTGTTTGCCCGTCAGCGTTTTCAGGAACGCGACGATCTGGGCATTTTCCTCTGCAGAGAAACTGCGACCCAACTGCAGACGACCCATTGTATCCACTGCTTCAGTCAAGGTATTGACGGCACCATCGTGGAAGTAAGGGTAGGTCAGCTCGACGTTACGCAAGGTAGGAACCTTGAAGTTGAAACGGTCAGCATCCTTACCCGTCACAGCCGCACGGCCTTCAGCCGGGTTGGTGGTTTGGTACGGCTCGATCAGACCCATTTTCTGGAAGGAGGTACCGCCCAGATTGGGACCGTTGTGGCAGGCCACACAACCACTATTCTTGAACAGTTGATAGCCAGCCAGCTCCTGATCAGTAATGGCTTTCTTGTCACCCTTCAACCACAGGTCAAAGCGGGAATCGGGCGTCACCAAGGTTTCTTCAAAGGCGGCAATTGCGGAGGTGACTTCATCAATACCGAAGTCGGCCTTGCCAAAGACTTGCTTGAACTCGGCCTTGTACTCGGGGATGGAGCTCAGGAACTCCATGGCCAGCTCGTGTGTGAACGCCATTTCCTTGGGGTTGGCAATCGGGCCACCGGCCTGCTCTTTCAGGTCGCTGGCACGGCCGTCCCAGAACTGGGCCACGTTCAGGCTGGAGTTCAGGACGGTAGGCGAGTTGATGGGGCCTTCCTGCCAGCGATCCCCGATGGAGGTACGGATATTGTCCGTGCCACCCATGCTCAGGTTATGACAGGAGTTACAGGAGATGAAACCAGAACGGGACAGGCGAGGTTCAAACCACAGCTTCTTGCCCAGTTCAACGCGTGCCGGATCAGTGACAACTGCGGCGGGAATCGGCTGTACAGGCTCATTTTCCTGAGCTTGCGCGGCACTGCCAAGCAGCAGACCGGCGGCCAGAGCAGAGAGAGTGAACAGGCGTAATTTCATAACAACTTCCTTATGGGATGACAGAGCTTCCTGCCAGTGAGTGGTCCGGTTAGGACCCATAACCCTGCTGGCCTTATGGACATCGTAAGGAATGCCATTTCATTACACATTGATACATCGCAAGGAAATAATCTTTCCAGAGATGCTTAGGGAACTTTCAGAAGAAAGTGCAACTACTCCGCCACAATCCCCTATAGCGCCTTGACGAAACTCATAAAAAATGCCGCCTGCAATCAAGCAGGCGGCATCTTGGGATTGTTGCAGTTTGTGTTTTTTTACACGCCCAAATAGCGCGTCCACAAGGTGCGATCAGCCCCCAATGCTTCGGAGTTCCCCTGCCAGACCAATTTGCCACGTTCCAGAATAATGTGGTGATCCGACAAGGCCATCAGCCGCTCGACATATTTGTCGATCAGCAAGATGGTTTGCCCTTCTTCACGCAAGACGGCCAGACAGTTCCAGATTTCTTCACGCACCTTGGGTGCCAGTCCCTCGGAGGCTTCATCCAGAATCAGCAGCTTGGGGTTGGTGACCAGCGCACGGCCAATGGCCAGCATTTGCTGTTCACCGCCCGAGAGCTGGTTGCCCATATTGGACGCACGCTCACGCAAGCGCGGGAAAAAGTCATAGACACGCTCGGGCGTCCAGGTCTTGTTGGCTTTGGGGTTGCGGTTGCAAGCAAAGGCCGTCAAGTGCTCGGCCACGGTCAGGTTGGGAAAGCACTGACGCCCTTCGGGCACAATGGCAATCCCGGCACGGGCAATACGGTCCGGATTCCAGCCCGCAATGGACTGGCCGTCGAACTTCACATCGCCGCCGCGCACCGGCAACTGGCCCAGAATGGTTTTCAGCAAGGTGGTCTTGCCCATGCCATTACGGCCCAGCACAGTCACAACCTGCCCGCTACGAATGGACAGATCTACCCCGAACAGCACCTGGCTGGCGCCATAGCCGCTTTGTAATTGAGTCGTTTCAAGCATGGCTTTCCACCTTGGTTGGAACTGGCGTGTCGTCGTCGCCCAGATAAGCTTGACGCACAGCCTCGTTATCGCGGATTTCGGCAGCCGTGCCGGTAGCAATAATGTGCCCCGCCACCAGCACAGAAATCCGGTCAGCCAGACGGAAAACGGCTTCCATATCATGCTCGACCAGCAACATGGTGGCTTTGCCACGCATGGTTTCGATCAATTCAGTCAGGCGCAGCGTTTCGTCCGGCCCCATCCCGGCCATAGGCTCATCCAGCAGCAGAACTTGCGGACGGCTGGCCAAAGCCAGGGCGAATTCCACCTTGCGCTGCTCGCCATGCGGCAACACACCGGCCTGGGTATGCAGCAAGGACGCATCAATGGCACATTCGGCAGCCAAAGCACGGGCTTGCTCGTACAGCTCGGTTTCCGCCTGACGAGCACGCCAGAAGCGGAAGCTGCTGCCACTGCATGCCTGCAAAGCCAGCACCAGGTTATCCAGCACCGTGTAGTTCTTGAAGATGTTGGTGATCTGGAACGAACGTGCCAGACCGGCAGCCACACGCTGGTGACCCGACAAGGAAGTCACATCCCGGCCACCCAGCAAGAGCTGGCCCGAATCCGGGGTCAAGGTGCCCGACAGCAAATGAATCAGGGTCGATTTACCAGCCCCGTTCGGGCCGATCAAACCATGAATTTCACCAGGCACCAGGTCCAGGGACACATCGTTGGTAGCCTGCAAAGCACCAAAGCGCTTCATCAGACCACGGGCTTGCAAAGCGGCCGAGCCGCTGCCCGCCTTGGAGGCGGTTGCTATCGTGTTCGTCATGCTTGCTCCTTGGCGGTAGTAGCGGGATCAGCGGCCGAGCGGACACGCACCAGCCCGGCCAGCCCCTTGGGTGCAAAAAACACCACCAGCAGCAACAAGATACCCAAAGGCATGTGCCAGTACTCGGTCCAGTTGCGCAGCAACTCTTCCAGCACCAACATCACGAACGCACCCAGAGCACCGCCATACAGCAAGCCAATACCCCCCACCAGCACCATGATGATCAGGTCAGCCGACTGGGTCCAGTTCATCAGGCTGGGCGAGACAAACAGGTTGTGGTTGGCCAGCAAGGCTCCGGCCAGACCCATGATGGCGCCGCTCAAGGTGTAAGCCGTCAGGCGAATGCGGTAGACGGGGTAACCCAAGGTTGTCATGCGGCTTTCGTTTTCACGCGTGCCCATCAAGGCCTGCCCGAAACGGGCTTTAACCAGACGATTGAACAGGAACAGCACCCCCACCAGAATAGCCAGAACCAGGTAGTAAAAGCTCAGCTCATTGCTCAGATCAATCCCGGGCAAGGATGAATGGCTGTACATGTTCAGGCCGTCCTCGCCACCGTACTGGCGCAAGGAAATGAACAGATAAAAGATCATCTGGGCAAACGCCAGCGTGATCATGATGAAGTACACACCACGAGTACGCAGCGACACGGCACCGGTCAGGAAAGCCAGCAAGCCGGAGATCACCATGGCGGCAGGCCAGGCAATCAGGCCACTTTGCACGCCTTCGGTAGCCAGGATACCCACGGTATAGGCCCCTGCCCCGAAAAACGCGGCATGGCCCAGGGCCACCATCCCGCCATAACCCAGCACCAGATTCAAGGCACTGGCAGCCAGGGCATAGATGAAGATACGGCGTACAAACGAAATGTAGAACTCAAGTCCATACATCGGTGCAATCAAGGGGAAAGCCAATAAGGCCACCAGCACCAGGGCGGACAAAATACGCGAAGTAGACATACATTAACCTCGCGCCGGGAACAGGCCCGAAGGACGGAAAACAAGAACAACAGCCATCAGGACATAGATCGAAATGGCGGCAATCGTAGGACCGACGCTGGAAGCCACATCTGCCGGGAAAACGTTACGCAGCAACATAGGCAGGAATGCACGGCCAGCGGTATCAACCATACCCACCAGCAAGGCACCTACAAACGCGCCACGAATCGAACCAATCCCGCCAATCACGATGCAGACCAGAACCAGGATCAGAATGTCCTCGCCCATACCGATCTGAACCGCGGTAATCGGACCCAACAAGGCACCGGCCAGCGCTGCCAAAGCGGCTCCCAGAGTGAACACACCCAGGAACAGAATAGGCACACGCACCCCCATCAGGGTGGCCATTTGTCGGTTGGAAGCACCGGCACGCACCAGCACCCCAGCTCGTGTTTTGGTCACGAAGGCATACAGGGCCAGCGCCATCACCAGACCGACCGCAATAATCATCAGACGGAAGGCGGGATAGAGAAAGTCAGGCAAGAGTTCTACCGGCCCGGACAACAAGGCAGGCATATTCAACATAACGGGGGTTGGGCCCCAAATCATTTTGACCACATCATTGGCGATCAAAATAACGGCGTAGGTTCCCAGTACCTGAGCCAGGTGATCACGAGTGACCAGCTTGCGCAGAATGAGAATTTCCAAGGCAATACCGACCAGGGCTGTCACCGCCACCGCCACCACAATGGCGGCGGTAAAAGACCCTGTACGCTGCATGGTTTCCGCGGCCACATAGGCTCCCGCCATATAGAGGGAGCCGTGGGCCAGGTTCATGATATCCATAATGCCGAAGACCAAAGTCAGGCCCGCGGCAATCAGAAACAACATCAAACCAAACTGCAAACCATTCAGCAATTGCTCGCTAATCAGAATGAGCGACATGCTTTTACCACCTGTGAATCTTAATTAAGTTTGCATTCTTTGGCGTAGACGTCCTGGTAGGAGTCAAACACCTTGCTGACCATACGGTTCACAAGACGTCCGTCCTGATCCTTGACCACTTCACGCAAGTAATAAGCCTGCACGGGGAAGTTGTTGTTGCCGTAGGTAAATGGGCCGCGAACCGAGTTGTAGTCGGCGGCTTTCAGTGCCTTGAGCACCGCTTCGCGGTCGGACACCTTGCCATCAACCTGTTTGACGGCGGCGTCGATAGCCAGAATCACGTCATAGGCCTGAGCAGCGTAAACCGATGGATAGCGGCCGTCGTAGGCTTTGCGGAACTCTTCCACAAAGGTCTTGTTGGCAGGAACATCCAGGTCAGGCGACCACTGAGCCGTGTTCAACATGCCCAGGATAGGCTCGCCCACGGCGGGGATGATGTCCTCGTCACCCGAGAAGGCTGGGCCCAGCAACACCACATCTTTATTCAGGCCAGCGGCCACAAACTGTTTGATGAAGTTGATGCCCATGGCGCCGGGCAGGAAGAAGAACACGGCCTGGGGCTTGGCCGCACGGATCTGTGCCAGTTCAGCCGAGTAGTCAATCTGGCCCAGCTTGGTGTAGAGCTCGTCGTTGACGGGTTTGCCGTAACCACGCTTGAAGCCGTTCAGGTGATCCTTGCCGGCTGGATAATCAGGGGCAATGATGAACATTTTTTCGTAGTTGCGATCCGCAGCCACTTTACCGGCGGCCTCGTCAAAGGCGTCGTTCTGGTAGGACACGCCAAAGAAGTACGGATTACAACCGGCACCGGCCAGTTGGCTGGGGCCCGGGTTACTGGTCAGGTAAGGCACTTTGGCCGAGAACAGGGCGGGAGCCACTGCCAGGGCTACGTTGGAACCCACGGGGCCAGTAAAGAAGTCGATCTTGTCGCGCTGCACGAAGCGATTGACCAATTGGCGGGCCTGGTCGGGATTACCGGCCATATCTTGTTGAATGAACTCGGCCGGGAAACCGCCCAGCTTGCCGTCCAGTTGTTTGATGGCCAGATTAAAGCCATCACGAACTTCACCACCAACGGCAGCGAACGGACCGGATGTGTCCATTGCCATCCCCACTTTGATGGTATCGGCATGAGCCAAAGAACCGCCAAAAGCCGCCGCCAGAGCTACGGTCAATGCAATACGTTTCATGTTATCTCCTTGCGCCACCGCGCTTATAGGCTGTCTTTAAATAAGATGCACAGCAGATCGAACTACAAATTCAACTATGCCAACCATTCATTTATAAATAGTTTAGTTATGAAACAATTTTGCTGGCAAGCTGTGGTTTTTACCTACACCCCTCAAATGCCCTGGTAATTCGACAGGAAACAAAGCCCCGTGCCAATCCCATGGACGGATAAGCACTATAACGACTGTAGGGATAGCCGTTTATGCAGGTTTTCCTTGATTTTGTTAACAATCCCGCACTAAGCGCGCTGCTAAACTGAAGGCTCGCCTCATTATTGGAGATCCCATGCGTATTTCCCATTCTCTGTGCCGCCTTGTCCTTGGCAGCGCCCTGCTCGTTCCTTTCCTGAGCAATGCACAGTCCTCGGAATCCGTTTATCTGGCTGACCTGGCCAAGTCCAACAAGCAAGTGGCCCAGCAGTATCAGAGCCTGATGCAGGACGTCGCCAAAAACGCCAGCTGGGTTAAAGATTTCGGTACGGCTTCGCCGGGCGAAACCGTGTCTCTGGATGGCCGCGACTACCAGGTTTTCCAGGGCTGCAAACCCCATGACTGCACCAGCTCCAGCTACGTAGTGCTACTGGACACCCAAAAGCAGACCATCTCCTACGGTGCTTTTGTGGAAAACAAGGAATCAGGCCCAGGTTTAGCCAGCAGCCAGATTCAATGGCTGGGCAATCCCGAGTTTGATCAGATCCGCCTGATGTCACCGGCCCTGTTTTAAAAAAAACAGCACTTGACCTTGCCCCCGTGGCAAGCCTTAAGCTGACTCCATTGTTTTTATCAAAGGAGTCAGCTATGTCCACCTTCTCCGTACCCGACATGACCTGCGGCCACTGTGTACGCAGCATCACTGAAGCCATTCAGGCTGTCGCCCCTCAAGCCACCGTCAGCACGGATCTGGAAAAACACCAGGTTACCGTTCAAGGTCTGGATGGCGCACAAGCCCTGAAAGTGATTGAAGAAGCGGGTTACACCCCCAGCGCCCTGTAAGCACGACGCGCCTTTCACGGTGCCAGCGCTTCAGAGCCAATAAAAAGGCCGGTTGATACCGGCCTTTTTTCATACTGCTTCGTTTAGCACGCACATACCGTCAACAACTGACAGGCTCTTGTGTGGTGTCAGCCGGGTCTGTCAATATTGACCGCAAGAATCGGAGTGCTTGCGATGAAAGACCCGCGTATTCTGGCTTCGTAATTGATGATGTCAGGATCCCTGCCCTATGACTACGAACCCTGCTTACAAAACCGACGATCAGCGCTGGGCGGCTGTGCAGGCACGAGACCCCGCTGCCGATGGCCAGTTCGTCTATGCGGTGCGTACCACAGGCGTGTACTGCCAACCCAGCTCAACAACACGGTTGCCCAAGCGCGAGAATGTCGAATTTTTCGATTCGCCCCAGAGCGCTGAAGCGGCAGGCTATCGTTATAGCCGTAGGGCCCATGGCTCTCAAACCAGCGCCGCAGCCGAGCGGGCCGCCATCGTGGCTCGTGCCTGCCGCCTGATCGAAACTTCGGAGACGCCGCCATCGCTGGACACGCTGGCAGCCGCGGTGGGCAAAAGCCCCTTCCATTTTCATCGGCTGTTCAAAGCCGAAACAGGTTTGACGCCCAAGGCATACAGCTCGGCCTATCGTGCTCGCAGACTGCGCGAGGAACTGAGTAGTCCGGACACGTCCATCACCAATGCGATCTACGACAGCGGATTCAACTCCAACAGCCGATTCTACGAAGCCTCTGAACAGTTGTTAGGCATGCGTGCACGGGACTACCGGGCTGGAGGGGCCGGTGCTGTCATCCGTTTCGCTGTAGGTCAGTGCTCTCTAGGAGCGATTCTGGTAGCCCAAAGCCAACGCGGCATCTGCGCCATCTTGCTGGGCGACGATCCCGATCAACTGGTTCGTGACCTGCAAGATCAGTTTCCCAAAGCCGAAATCATCGGCTGCGACGGCGACTTCGAGCAATTGATCGCTCAAGTCGTGGGCTTCATCGAAACGCCCTCTATTGGCTTGCACCTGCCAGTGGATGTACAAGGAACGGCCTTCCAGGAACGAGTCTGGCGCGCGCTCTGTGAGATCCCGCCAGGCGTCACCGTCAGCTACACCGACATTGCCGAACGCATAGGCTCGCCCAAAGCTGTGCGTGCCGTGGCCCAGGCTTGCGCCAACAACCACATTGCCGTGGCCATCCCATGCCACCGCGTCGTACGACGCGATGGCGATCTGGCCGGTTACCGCTGGGGGATAGACCGAAAACGTGAACTGCTACGCCGCGAAGTACAAGACTGATAGTCGGCTGCCTGCCCAATCATCAAGAACGAGTTTTGAAGGCAAGAAACGGAGTTCCCCGTCAGGCCAGGACACATACGATGTGAGCTCCCAATAGAAATACAGGAGATTTCACTCATGGCTTTGCTTGATGGAAAGGTTGCCCTTGTTACCGGCGCATCCTCTGGTATTGGACGCGCCATCGCATTGATGTTTGCTGAGCAGGGAGCGGCACTTGTTCTTACGGCAAGGCGTGGCGCATTGCTTGAGGCCGTCGCCAAGGAGATCCGGCAGTCTGGCGGCCGTGCCGAGTTTGTGGCGGGGGACATTACGCAGGCTGAAACCCATGAGCAACTGATCGAAGCCGCGAACAGCAGATTCGGTGGGCTGGATATTGCGATCAATAACGCCGGTATTGTCGGTGCCCTCAAGCCGCTGGCCGAGATGTCCCTGGAAGAATGGCAAGCAACACTGGATACCAATCTTGAGGCAGCCTTTCTGGGTGCCCGTAGCCAGATTCCGGCCATGCTCCATCGCGGAGGCGGCTCGATTGTTTTCACATCGAGCTTTGTAGGTACCAGTGTCGGCCTGCCCGGTATGAGCGCTTATGGTGCCGCTAAAGCGGCGCTCATGGGGCTGGTCAAAGGCATCACGGCGGACTATGCGGCGCAAGGTATACGTGCCAACGCTCTTTTGCCTGGCGGAACTGACACAGACATTGCCGGAGATCAGAGCACCAAGGATTGGGCGGCGGGGCTGCACGCCATGAAGCGAATCGCCCAACCTGAAGAAATTGCGTCCGCAGCGCTCTTTCTGGCCAGCCCCATGTCCAGTTTTGTGACCGGCTCCGCCTTGTTCGCGGATGGTGGCAATGCGGCCGTGAAGTGACAATGCGGTGCTTCCTGATAGCTGATGAAGCACCACGCTGATAACAGGCAAATACTGAGGCTTGTTAGCCCAGTTGCCCTAACACCGGGAAGGTCTTGAGCACCCAGATAGCAAACCGCGCCAGCTCGCCGGTTGCCATGGCCCAACCCATCACAATCAGCACCAGCCCCGCCCCCCAGCGCACATAGCGCCCGATCTTCCTGATCTGGGTCATGCGCTGCAAGAAGGGGGTCAGGAAGCAGGCGGCCAGGATGAAAGGTACGCCCAGACCCAAAGCGTAGACGGACAACAGGATACTGGCCTTGCCCGCACTGGCCGTGCTGGCTCCCATCATCAAAATGCCCGCCAGAATCGGGCCGATGCACGGAGTCCAGCCAAAGCCGAACGCCAGCCCCATTACCGTTGCCCCGCCAGGGCCTGCCGCTTTGCCGGATTCAAAGCGATAGTAACGTTGCAGACTCATGGGCATGCGCAGCACCCCCATCACACTCAAACCCGCTAAAGCCACCATGACACCTGCCGCCACATTCAACTCGTAGCGATAGGCCATCAACAGCTGACCAAGGTAAGAGAGACTGGCTCCCAAGGCGATAAAAACCAGTGAAAAGCCAGCCACAAAGCAAACGCTGCGACCCAGTAGCTGGCTGCGCTTGACCTGCGTATACACCTGCCCGTCCCCGGCCAGATAAGACAAATAACCGGGAACCAAGGGCAAGACGCAGGGGGACAGAAACGAAGCCATCCCCGCCAGAAATGCCGTTATCAGGGCGATAAGGCCCAAATCCAAAGACACTATTTCCATATCAAGGGGCCGTGGCAGGTTCCGCTGCAGGGGCGGCCGGCATACGCATACGTTCGCGCGCCAGTTGCAAGCCCTGGTTCACGACCTTGGCGGTTTCCGAATCAGGTGGAAACTGCGCCAGCAAACGCTGCCAGTAGTCGATCGCCGCCGGATACTCCTCTTTATGCAAAGCGGCAGCGCCGGCCAGCATCAAGCCCAATGGCTCCTCGGGATACAGCTCCAGCGATCGCTTGACCAAACGACCCGGCAAACCGTCCAAGGTATCGACACCGGCCAGCAGCATGGATTCCGCATATTCAGCCAATGCCGTCGGGTCTCCATCCACCACGGCCATGGCCTTGGCATACGCCTGTGTCGCTTCCTGATGGCGGCCGTAATAGCGATGCGAACGAGCCATCATCAACCAGGCACCCGGATCGTCCGGGTTTTCTTTCAGACGCTGCTCCAGACGGGCCACCATGGCCTCAATATCCACGGGCTGTGCGTTGGCCTGCTGCTGCACGGCGGCAGGATCGAGCATGGCCGGATTTCCCAGATAAAAGTACAAGGCGATAGCCGCGACCGGAATGCTGACCATCAAGGTCCAGGCCAGCTTCGGTGCGCCTGCTTGCTGCACAGATTCCGTTTTCAGCCCTTCGTTCTCTTCCAGCACACGCTGGCGCAAATCCATCTGCGCCTGTTCAAAGTCCTGAGCAGACAAGACACCGGCCTGCTTGTCCCGTTCGATTTCCTTGAGCTGCTCACGCAGAATCGCCAGATTGGCCTGCTTGTGTTCAACCACACGCTGCACGGCGGGCTTGCGCTTGACGCTCAACATCAAATACACCGCGCACAGCAGCACCAGTAGCGCGGCCACAATATAAAAAACAATAGTCACGATTGTTCATCCCGAGAAGAGCCCTGCAAGAGAGCATCGGCTTGACGACGTTGTTCCTCGGTCAAGGCCGTGTCATCACCCGCGCGGCGTCGACGGCGCAGGGTAAAGGCATAAACCAGAAAGCCAGTCAGCAATAACAGAGCTGGCCCGAACCAGAGCAGCAAGGTGGTGGATTTAAAGGGCGGGCGATACAAAATGAAGTCGCCATAGCGATCCACCATATACGTGCGGATCTGATCGGGGCTACGCCCCTGCCCCAACTGCTCCATGATCTGCTGACGCAAGTCCACCGCCAGCTCGGCACGCGATGCCGCAATGGATTCGTTCTGGCACACCAGACAACGCAGCTCGGCCGCAATTTCCAGCATCACCGATTCCTGGGCACCCTGCTCCCCCGACTGGGCCTGCGCCGCCGGCACCAGAAACCACACACTGGCCATCAAGGCCACCATCCATTGACGCATCATCATGGCTGCTGCTCCAAACGACGGATCAAAGGCAACAAGGTTTCCTCCATGGATTCACGCGACACGGGGCCTATGTGCTTGAAGCGCACAATGCCCTGCTTGTCGATCACAAAGGTTTCCGGCACACCGTACACGCCGAAATCAATGCCCACACGACCGTCCCTGTCCATGACAGAGACCTCATAAGAATTGCCATTGCGTAGCAGCCACTCGCGGCTTTCTTCAGGTACGTCCTTGTAGTTCAAGCCCACAATCGGCACCTTGTGCTTGGTGGACAGCTCTTTGATGAAAGCATGTTCGGTCAGGCACGGGTAGCACCACGAGGCCCACACGTTCAGCAACCAGACGCGTCCCTTCATTTGCTCCCCCGAAAAACTGGCTTCGGGATTGTGCAATTGAGGCAGGCTGAACGCCGGAGCCGGTTTATCGACCAAGGGCGAAGGCACTTCGCTGGGCTTCAAGGTCAAACCTATGCCCAGAAACACCAGCAACAGTACAAAACCGATCAAGGGAACAGTAAAACGGTTCATGCCTGCACCTGCGTATTCATGGCTTTGTTTTGCACAGCGGCACGGGTTTGCTTGGCGCGATAGCGTCGATCACTGATTGCCAGCGCACCGCCCAAGGCCATCAGCAAACAACCCAGCCAGATAAAGTCCACCAGAGGCTTGTAGTACAGACGAACACTCCAACCGCCCTGATCAAAGTTGTCGCCCAGCGCCACGTAAATATGACGCAAACCATTGGCGTTGATGGCCGATTCCGTCATGGGCAAGGCCGAGGACAGATAGGTGCGCTTTTCCGGATACAAGGTGGACACCACCTTGCCATCCTGCAGCAGTTCTACCGTGCCGCGTTCGGCCGAATAGTTCGGGCCGGGCACAATACGCACGCCCTGGAAGCGCGCGTCATACGCGCCCACCTGCGCCGTCTGACCGGGCTGCAACAAGACATCGGTTTCTGTCTCGTAGTGGCTGACCATGGTCACCCCCAGGACAAAGACAGCGACCCCGATGTGGGCCAAGTGCTGACCCAGCCAACTGCGTGGTTGCGAGAACACGCCGGACCGCGTGGCGCGCACACGCTTGACCACATCAAACAAGCTGCCCAAAACAATCCACATGGCCAGACCCGCGCCCAAGGCGGCAGTGCCCTGCCACTGGCCGTACAGCAAAGGAATGGCTGCACCCAGCACGATACTGAACAGGATCACCAGGGCCAGTTGGCGCACCATATCCATCATGCTGGCACGCTTCCAATTTGCCATGACGCCAAACACGATCAGAACCAGAGCCGGGATCATCAAAGGCACAAACACCTTGTTGAAATAAGGTGGCCCCACGGAGATTTTGCCCAGGCCCAGCGTATCCATAATCAGGGGATACAAGGTGCCCAACAGCACCGTGCCCGTCACCACTACCAGCAAAACGTTGTTGACCAGCAGCAAGGACTCACGCGACACCACGGCAAACTGCCCACCTGCTCCGACACGCGGTGCGCGCCAGGCAAACAGGATCAGGGAGCTGCCCACAATGACGGCAAACAGACTCAGAATGAACACACCTCGGGCCGGATCTGTAGCAAACGCGTGTACTGACGTCAGCACGCCAGAGCGCACCAGGAAAGCGCCCAAAATGGATAGCGAGAAGGTGCTGATTGCCAGCAACACGGTCCAGTTTTTGAAGCTGCCACGTTTCTCCGTGACCGCCAACGAGTGAATCAGGGCGGTACCCGCCAACCAGGGCACAAACGAGGAGTTCTCTACCGGGTCCCAGAACCACCAGCCGCCCCAACCCAGCTCGTAATAGGCCCACCAGCTACCTACGGCAATACCCAAGGTCAGAAAAAGCCAGGCCGAGGTTGTCCAGGGACGCGACCAACGTGCCCAACTGGCGTCCAGACGGCCTGCCAGCAAAGCGGCAATCGCAAAAGCAAAGGCCACCGAAAAGCCCACATAGCCCATATACAGCAAGGGAGGGTGAACAATCAGGCCAATATCCTGCAAGAGCGTATTCAGATCCAGACCTTCGGCCGGAACCGGGAACATGCGCTCAAAGGGGTTGGAACTAATCAACACAAACAGCAGAAAACCGGCGGTAATCAGACCCAAGACGCCCAGCACACGGGCCAGCATGGCTTCCGGCAAGGAACGCGAATAAATGCTGACAGCAAAGGCCCAACCCGTTTGCATGAACATCCACAGCAGCAGCGAGCCCTCATGCCCGCCCCACACTGCAGCAATGCGGTAGAACAAAGGCAGTTTGGTGCTGGAGTTCTGCGCCACGTAGGCAACAGAGAAATCAAAGCTCACAAAGGACCAGGCCAGACACAGCAAGCTGAAGGCCACCAAACCGAATTGCCAGCGGGCTGCGGGACGTGCAAAAGCCATCCAGGCCAAATTGCCACGCCAGGCACCATACAAGGACACAATGCCTTGGGCCAGCGCCAGTACAAAAGTCAGAATCAGGGCAAAGTGTCCAAGCTCCGGGATCATGGCTGGGCTCCTTGTTTCGCGCGCTCGGCCTGCTCCATGGCATGCATGGCCTCGGGCGGCATGTAGTTTTCATCGTGCTTGGCCAGCACTTCTTCCGCCACAAAATGGCCCTGCTCGTTCAAGCGACCTTGAGCCACCACGCCTTTCCCCTCTTGAAACAGGTCCGGCAAAATTCCCGTATAGCTGACAGGCACCTGGGCCGCGCCGTCTGTCACCACAAAGTTCACGGCCATGCCTTGGGCGCCACCACGGCGAATGCTGTCCATCTGCACAATGCCGCCCACCCGGAAGGTCCGGTTTTCAGGGCTTTGCCCCTGGCTGACTTCAGTAGGGGTAAAAAAGAACACCAGGCTGCTTTGGAAGGCATTGAGGATCAGGGCGGTTGCCGCCCCCAACACGATCAATGCGCCCAGAATCAGGACCAGACGATTTTGTCGCTTAGTCATGGCGCTGGTCCCCCAGGGCGCGCTCGTCACGTACCCGCTGCCAGGCCCGTGCCCGCCCTGACCGGACGCTGAGCACTTCACCCAGCATCAACACGGTACAGGCCAGCACCGAGCCCCACACATACACGGCATAGCCGCCCATAGCGAAAAAATCGCCCACACTCGACCAATGCATCATCAGCCCTCCGTCAAGTTGCGAACCCAGGCGGTATGCGCCTCACGTTCAAGAATCAAATTGCGCACCCGGTACAGTGCGATGGCAATGCTGTAGCACCACATGGCCAGACTCATCAGCAACATGCCTGTCAGCATGACGGTGGCCATGGATGGCGAGCTGGTCAGCGATACCGAAGCCCCCTGATGCAAGGTGTTCCACCACTGCACCGAGAAATAGATAACGGGCACATTCACCACCCCGACCAAGGCCAGGATGGAAGCGGCTTTGTCTGCGCGGCGCGGGTCGTCGATGGCACCACGCAAGCCCATGAAACCCATGTACAAGAACAGCAGCAACAATTCGGAAGTCAGACGGGCATCCCAGACCCACCAGGCGCCCCACATAGGTTTGCCCCACAGGGCTCCGGTGACCAGGGACAAGACCGTACAGATCGCCCCGGTCGGGGCCAGCGCGGCTGCCATCATGGCGGCGGTACGACTATTGAAAACCAGGCAGATCAAGGACCAGAAGCCCATGGCCAGATAGATCAGCATGGACATCCAGGACACGGGCACATGCAGGAAAATGATGCGATAGCCTTCGCCTTGCTGGAAGTCGGTAGGGGCCAAAAAGAAGCCTACATAAGCGCCGACCAGAAACAGCAGAAAGGCCAGGATGGCAGCCCACGGGATAATGCGTCCGGCCAGAACATAGAAGTTTTGAGGAGCGGCGTAGCGATACAGAAAGTTCATGGAATTTACTCAAGAGCAAGGCGCAACGCCGCTGCCGTAGCAGGTGGCGCAAAGAACAAAGCCAACAGTAAAAAAGCGGCCAGAACGGACAGATGCGCTTGCGCACCCAATCCGGCCTGAACCGCTTGCACCGCCCCCGCCCCGAAAACCAGCACAGGCACGTAAAAGGGCAAAATCAATAAAGCCAGCAAAACCCCTGCCGAGCGCAGGCCCAACACCAGAGCCGCGCCAATCGCCCCCAACAAGGTCAGAACGGGCAGGCCCAGCGCCAGGGACAGCATCAGCACGCCCAGGCTGGACGTAGGCAGACTGAATTGCAGCCCCAGAATCGGAGCCAGCAAAAGCAAGGGCAGGCCTGTCAAAAAGGTATGTGCCAGCACCTTGCCCAAAACCCAAACGCTAAGCGGCAGGTGAGAAAACAGAACCTGCTCCAGTGCACCATCCTGCTCGTCCTGTTCAAACAGGCGGCTTAGCGACAGCATGGTGGCCAGCAAGGCCGACACCCACAGCACGCCAGGCGCCATCTTGGACAGCAAGGCCGCATCCGCCCCCACACCCAAGGGAAACAGGCTGCACACCACCAAAAAGAAAACCAGTGGAATCAGGACATCGCCGGGGCGACGCATCGCCAGGCGCCACTCACGCTTCATCAAGGCTAAAAAGAGACTCAACATGCCTGCCCCAGATCCAGGTGCTGCACCTTCAAATCCCAGGGCAAGGTCTGGTGGCTAGTTAGAATGACAGCGCCCTGCTTATGCAGATGCTGCGCAATCAACTCGCCCAGAAACTTCTGACCGGCGCTGTCCAGCGCAGTCAGCTGCTCGTCCAGAATCCACAAGGGGCGATTGCTCAGGGACAGGCGCACCAGAAACACGCGGCGACGTTGTCCGGCTGACAACTGCCGTACAGGCACGCGACGGTAAGCCAGCAAACCGCCAGCCAACAACGCTTGGTCGCAAGCGTCCCGCTCTAGGGGAACGCGATCCTGCATGAGCAGGCTGTCCAGATTTTCTTGCACCGACAAACTGCTATTGAGTCCAGGCGCATGTCCGCCATACACCAGCTGCCGTCGGTAATCGCTATCGTTGCTTTGCACGGGACGGT
Source organism: Alcaligenes sp. GCM10023179 (assembly GCF_042653705.1). Lineage (NCBI taxonomy): Bacteria > Pseudomonadati > Pseudomonadota > Betaproteobacteria > Burkholderiales > Alcaligenaceae > Alcaligenes > Alcaligenes sp. GCM10023179. Next base: position 601,790 of record NZ_JBHSIQ010000002.1, read on the forward strand.
CGTGCCAGATCAGTTGGCCTTCGTCGGCCTGGGCGATATTGGCCAGGATACGCAACAAGCTGGTTTTGCCGCTGCCATTGGGCCCACTGACCAAACAGCATTGGCCAGCTTCAAGCCTTAGGCTCAGCTCGGAGAACACACGACGCTGGCCCCGTCTACAGGTCAGCGAAACAGCTTGAAGCACAGCAACCCCTTGTCAAGAAAGCAAACAGAGCGAAGCCGCCCCTGAAAAAAGGCGGCTTGCTTAGCTCGCTAAGTAAAGACGAGCCCTCTTCAAGACAGGGGATGTTTTACTTAGTTCCACAATACCCACGAGAAACTCAAGCTTATTGATCTAGGCCAATCCGGGTTCAAGGCTGCATTCTTGATAAGATGCTGCCTTAGTACTTTCTTTGAGCAATAAACCATGAGCACCCCAATCACCCTGACTCCCCAGCCCCTCAGCCCCGAGGCTTTTGCTCCTTATGGCTGGATGTTGGGTAAAGGTCTGGCCACGGCGCCAGCGACGGCCGCCTTCAGCAATGCCGCCACTGACTTCTGGCACGAACATGCGTTTGACACAGGTCCAAGCGGTCAGACCGAAGTGCTATGGGTGAATTACCGCATTCAAGACCCCAACATCACGACCCTGGAAAACCACCTGCTGACGCAACAGGCACTGATCCCGCTGACTGGCGAAGTAGTCCATATCGTGGCCGAAAGCAAAGCCGAAGGCGGCCCGGATCTGTCCACCCTGAAAGCCTTTCGCATTCCTCAAGGACAAGGTGTGTGCATGCGACCCGGCTGCTGGCACAGCAGTCGGGTTGCTGGGGGTGAAGTGGCCTGTCTGATGTTGACGCGCATCTCTACCACGGTAGATCTGGTCGCCCATTTGAACGAGGGCAAACCCGCCACGGAAAGCGAGCTGCGCCCTCTGGAACAAAGTGTGGTGGTGACGCTATAAGGTGCCCGCAGCAGAGGGGGACCATCGCTCTGCCCGGCACCCGCATCAAAACGTTGATGCCGCGCCGTATTTCAGCGCCAGCTCAATAAAGGCGCGCATTGCAGCAGATTGATAGGCGCCCTTGCGCTGCATCAAAATGGCCCGTCGTTGCGGCGGGGCCGGGTCCAGACTCACAGCCACCAAATACTCGCTATTGCCGGCAATCGCGGCAGGCAACAAAGTCGCCAGACCCGTGCGCCGAACCACCTCGATCACGGCATTGAGCGAATTCGACTCCATTGATACGTTCAAATCCAGATCATGCTGACGACAATGGCGTTCGATCTGCCCACGCGTGGCAAACTCGGGCGTCAGCAAAACCAAAGACTCACGCATCAGCGTGTCCCTATCGATGCTGCGGCGCTCGGCCAAGGGGTGCGTGCGGCTCATCACCAACGCCAGCGTCTCCACCAGTAAAGGCTGAAACTCCACGGCAGCCGAAGTCGGCTTTTCAAAAGCGATACCAATATCCAGCTCGTCTTCGACCAATTGCGTTTCCACACGCTCCTGCAGCATTTCCTGCACCACCAGGCGCACATTGGGATAACGGCGGTAAAAGGCCTCTACCAGAGGGCCAATCAAGTAAGACGTAAAGGTAGGCGCCACCGCCACTCGCAAGGAGCCTCGACTCAAATCGCTGACGTCATGCAAGGCCCGCCGCCCTTCTTCCAGATCCTGCAAGGCTTGCCGGGCATAGCGCAAGTAGACCTCGCCCGCATCCGTCAAACGCACAAGACGTCCGGTGCGATCAAACAGTTGTGCGCCCAGATGTTCTTCCAGCTGGCGTACCTGCTGAGACAAGGCCGGTTGAGACACGTGCAAGGCGCGTGCGGCGCGGGTAAAGCTTTGATACTGGGCAACCGCCAGAAAATAATTAAGATGGCGCAAAAGCATAAGGGACCCTTCTATAAGCAAACCCAATGCAAAGCATCAGAAATCGGTATTTTACCTTATGACCCTGAAGGGTTAATCTTCTATCCAAGCCGAACTACAAGGACAAGGATGAAAGACATTATCGACGGTTTCCTGAAATTCCAACGGGAAGCCTATCCCAAGCGCGCCAAGCTCTTCAAAAATCTGGCCACACAACAAAACCCCCGCGCTTTGTTTATCTCTTGCTCCGATAGCCGTCTGGTCCCCGAGCTGGTAACACAACGTGAACCCGGCGATCTGTTCGTGATTCGTAACGCTGGCAACATCGTTCCCTCCTACGGCCCGGAACCCGGTGGTGTGACCGCCTCCGTGGAATACGCCGTGTCCGCCCTGCGTGTATCCGACGTCGTGATTTGTGGACACTCGGATTGTGGTGCCATGACCGCCATTGCCTCCTGTCAGTGCCTGGACCATATGCCCGCTGTAGAACACTGGCTACGCTACGCCGACTCGGCCCGCCTGGTGAACGAAGCCCGCACCCACGCCAACGAGCAAGAACGCATCTCTTCCATGGTGCGTGAAAACGTGGTGGCCCAGCTGGCCAATATCCAGACTCACCCTTCCGTGCGTCTGGCCATGTCCGAAGGCCGCTTGACCCTGCACGGCTGGGTCTACGACATTGAATCGGGCACGATCGACGCTTACGACGGTGGCAGCATGAAATTTGTGCCTCTGGCTGACAACCCGAATGTGTGTGTTGCTCCCTTGGTACGCCGATAAGTTCCTCCCGGACTGAACAAAAAAACGCCATGCAAATGCATGGCGTTTTTTTTGCTGCCTGCCTACGTTTATCCCGCCTTCAAAAACCTGTGCCTGTCTGTGTCAGGAATAAACGCCTCCCCACTATGATGGTCCTGATCCGATGATCTTTTCATCCCTCTATTCCATCCGAGTAGCGCGTTCATCTTGAACATCACGATATAACTAGCAAAGCGCTGTTCAGAACATGCCGCTCGGAGACTCTTTTTTAATGGCTGAACAATGAAAAAAACATGTCTTGCCCTGGCCTTGATGGCCTTGCATGCCGGGACACAGGCACAAGGCTTCTCCAACACCTACTTTATCGGCGACAGCCTGACTGACAGTGGGCAGTTCGGCTCGCGCTTTACCACCAATCCTGGCCAGGTCTGGTCCCAGGTACTGGCTCAGAAACTGGGAACCGACGCGGCCCCTAGCAGCCAAGGTGGTAACAACTATGCCGTCGGCGGAGCCCGCGTGGCTGTCGATGAGCTGCTGGATCCCAGCAAGCCTCCCAGCCCCACTAATCCCCCTTTGCCCGCCATGACCACGCAGACCGCTCAACTGCTGGCCATGCACAATGGACGCCTGGACGGACAGGCCCTGTACACCGTCTGGGGTGGCGCAAATGACTTGTTTGCCGCCGTAAAAGATCCGTTCAATATGTCCCAAATCGTGGCTGATTCCGTAGGCAATCAAGCCGCCTTGATCAACACGCTATCGCAAGCGGGCGCTCGCTACATTCTGGTCCCCAACATTCCTGATCTGGGCATGACTCCAGAGTTCGCCGGCTCCCCTATCAGCGCGGGTATCGCCACCTTGCTCAGTGACAGCTACAACCAGGCGTTTACCCAGCAGCTCAGTTCCAGCTCTGCCAATATCATTCCCTTGAACGTCTCGGCACTCTTGCATGAAGTGGCTGCCGACCCGCAGGCCTACGGCTTCAGCAACGTCAATACAGCAGCTTGCGGCAGTGTGTCCTCTCGCCTGTGTACGCCTGCCGATCTGGTGGCTCCTGGTGCAGACCAGAACTATCTGTTTGCTGATGGTGTCCACCCCACGTCAGGCGGCCATGCTGTTATTGCCGACTATGCCCACGCTGTCGTCAGCGCCCCCAGTCAGGTAGCCATGCTGGCCTCCGCAGCCAATACCGCCGGGCAGATGCAAATGCAGCACATTGACCGTCGTCTGCAAACGGTCAGTTCGTCACAAGACAGGGATCTGGCAGTCTGGTTCCAGGGAGAGGCCATCACGCGCAATGGCAGCAGTGCGAACTCACATCTGGATGGCACGCAGGCAGCCTGGAAGCTGGGTTTGGATAAGCGTCTGGCTGATTGGACGGTCGGTGCCTACCTGTCTTACGACAATCTGGATGGCGATACGAACGAAAAAGGCACTTATAGCCAGAAGCGTCAGTCCGCTGGTCTGTACGGCCGCTGGCAGGCCGAGAATCTATGGGTGAACGCCCAGCTTTTCTACAGCGATCTGGACAATAAAACCCGCCGTCATATCCGTCTGGGTGCCGCCACGCGCGAGCACCAGGCCAAAGCAGGCGGCAGCCAATACGGCGGCAAGATCAGCACGGGTTACGACTGGCAGGCCGGTGCCGTCATCCATGGCCCGCTGTTAAGCCTGAGCATGCAGAAATCCAAGATCAAGGCTCTGTCGGAAGATGGCCGAGGTTTGTCTACCTCCATGGGTTTTGATGCTCAGGACCAGACTTCGATACAAAGCAGCCTCGGTTACCAGATCAATGTTGCTGTCAGCAATCAGTGGTCCGTTTATGCCTCCGCACAGTGGCTGCATGAATTCAAGAAACCGGCAGAGCTGCTGGGCGCGCGCTTGCAGGACGGCGTCTACAACCACCGCCACTTTTATCTGCCTACGGATCAGGAGCGCGTGCGTGACACAGGCCTGCTGGAATTGGGTGCGACGGGTCAGCTAAGCAATAACTGGACGCTGGGAGCCGGTGTCAGCACCCAGGTTGGTAAAGGCACCAGCGCTCAAACAGCCTTGTACCTGAATACGGCTTACCGCTTCTAAGTCGGCAAGTCTTCACAGCTATTGCGGCATCCTGGCCAGGCCAGGATGCCGCAATTTCAATCTGCTTTACGTACCGATCTGCTGATCAGCCCAACAAGGAATCCAGGGTCTGATTCAGCGTTTCCAAAGGAGTACCAACCGCGGGTAGCTTAGTCACTTTTCGACCATCCACATACAGCAAGGTCGGATAGGATTGCGCGCCTAAAGCCCGAGCCAGGGCAAAATCAGCCAAGGCTTGTTCCCGGCCTGAACCGTCAGTCAAATGGCGTCGCACAGCATCTACATCCAGGCCATTGGCAGCAGCGATTCCCAGGCAGACCTCCTGATCAGACAAGCTGCGTCCGTTCAAGTAGAAAGCCTGCTGCAACTCGTGCACCCAATGAATGGCCTGCTCCGGATCTTGCGCTCGCAGCACCGCCAAGGCCGTGGCCGCATCCAGTGAATCCATGACAGTCGAGCCCTCCTCTGCCAAGGCTTTATAAGCAGCCCCAAACGTCGCCCCCGTCATTTGCGCGATGCGCTCGTTGGATTCGGAAATATAAGGGTAGCGGGACATAGGAGCAGCCCGGTCACCCACGAACAAGCCACCCGAGACAGCGGTAAAAGGAATGCGGTGTTTATTGGCCACTTCGAACTCGACCATGCGTTCGGCAAAACCCCAGCACCAACCGCAATACACATCCTGCACATACACAATCGAACGAGCGGGTAAATTGAATGTGTTCATGACATTCCTTCAAAATGGTGCGGCTTCCCGAATTGGGGGAGAAAAGGCAGTCCTGGCTCTAGCCTCCAGACATGAAGCGGTACAGAGGATGAAAAGCCGAGGACTCCACTTTATTGAATAAACGTCAGGAAATAAACTTCATTTCCTGTCGGGTGAAAGTCCCTCGCGGCTCGGTATTTCAAGCGGCCTGCAGCAGTACAGACCTCACCGCGCTGAAACCTGTAAAACAAGACCTCCAAACCGTGAGACAAACCTAAGCTTCTGAACCCAAACCGGCTCCTGTGTTGGAATGACACGACTTTCACCTCCCCCTTGAGAGCCCGACCGGCTTTACCTTCCCGGCAAAATGCTTTTATAGTGTGGCTTCGATTCATTTCCCGTGAGGTATTCGTCCAATGCGCCACTAATGCCGCCGTCTCTTTGACGGCCAGTCTCCACCCGCCCCCACTACGACTCAGGGGGAGTTCCTGGCATTAATGGAAGCATTACGCATGACGAATCCTTATCTGACGCTGGAAGGCGTGTCCTATACCTTGCCGCAAGGCAAGACCCTGTTTTCCCAACTGAACGAAACCTTCGACTCGCGGCGCACTGGCCTTGTCGGACGCAACGGTGTGGGCAAAACCATTCTGGCTCAAATCCTGGCCGGAGAAATTCAGCCTAGCAGCGGCCGTTGCCTGCGCTCGGGAAAAGTGCATTATCTGGCGCAGCAAGTGGCTTCTGTCAGCGGCTTGCGCGTCGCCGATCTGGCGGGCGTAGGACCGGCACTGGACGCCCTTGCCCGGATTGAATCCGGCAGTAGCGCCGTAGAAGACTTCACTCTGATCGAAGACCGTTGGGATATTCGACAGCAATTGCAGGAAGCGCTGGAGCGCAATGGTCTGGGTCATCTGACTGCCGAGACGCCTGCCGAAACATTAAGCGGCGGCCAGGCCATGCGGGTGTCGCTGATCAATGCCTTGCTGTCTCAGGCCGATTTCCTGATTCTAGATGAACCCAGCAACCACCTGGATCGCGACAACCGGCTTGCGCTGATTGAGCAGCTACGACACTGGCCCCATGGCCTGCTGGTCATCAGCCATGATCGCCAACTACTGGACACGATGGAGCGCATTGTGGAGCTGTCTTCCCTGGGGCTACGTAGCTATGGCGGCAATTACAGCCACTACGCCGAGCAGAAAGCCTTGGAGCAGCAAAGCGCCATGGACCAGCTGGAGCACCGCAAGCTGGAGCGTCAGCGCGCAGAAAGCACCATGCAAGAGCAGCGTCAACGTCAGGAGCGTAGACAGGCACGCGGCAATCAACAGGGCAAGCAGGCCAATCAGGCCAAAATCCTGCTGGACAGGCAAAAGGGCCGCAGTGAAGCCACCACCGGCAAGCTGCGCCAGCAACACGTGACGGCTCAAAAGCAGTTGGCACAACGCGTACAGGAGGCTGCCGAGTTGATCGAGCAGGACACCGCTATCAATCTGCACGCCCTGCCCTTGATGCCGCTAAGCCGCCAACGCGTTGTGGAGCTGGATGAAGTAAAGCTCCCTTTTGCCCCGGTAGACCAAGCCCCAATCTCGATGCTACTAAGCGGCCAGCAACGGATAGGTGTCATAGGCCCGAACGGATGCGGGAAATCCACGTTACTCAAGGTCATTGCAGGCCAATTGGCACCCGTTTCAGGCCACTGCAAAGTCGTGCCACAGCATGTTTACCTGGATCAGGGCTTGGCCGATCTGGACCCGCAGCAAACCGTGCTGGAACAAATACAGGCAGTCAACCGCAAAAGCAGCGAGGGCGATTTACGCATGCGTCTGGCACAGCTGGGACTGGACGCCCAAAAAGTCACCGGCCCCAGCGCTGCCTTGAGCGGTGGCGAACGCCTGAAAGCCGCCCTGGCCTGCGTGCTGTACGCGGATCCTCCGCCACAACTGCTGCTTCTGGATGAACCCAGCAACCATTTGGATCTGCCTTCAACCTTGGCCCTGGAAACCATGTTGAGCAGCTACCAGGGCACGCTGATGGTGGTCTCGCACGACGATGCCTTCATGAACAATCTTGGGCTGACGGAACGGCTGGAATTCAGTGAAGAACGCTGGAGATTGCTACCTTGGTAGCGGCGCAAAACATAAGTGGCGCTCCCCCGCTATCTGAACGACAACCACTGATAGCGGTGGGACCGAGGGCCAAATTCAGGGCGCACTCTTACAAAGCCTGCTTAATGTTTCCAAGTAGTGCCTGCGCCAAACGCTCTGCTTCCTTGCCCCTTGTGTCCCAGCGATCAAGCACCTCACCGACATAAGCCAGACGCGCATATTCCAAGGTCTTGGCCAGCTCCGCGGACAGCCTGGGAATAGCCCACTCTGCTGCCTGCTCTTTAGTCACAAAATCCCCATGAACACCTGTTCGCCACATACGCGCCAAGGTCAGCAGAACATTGCGCTCGTCTCCACGTAGCCCTTTATACAAAGGTTCTACACCATCCCGCATTGCCTGGCGTATATGCTCAATCGGCGTGGCAGGAACATCGGCCAGCACGTCTCTTCCCCATAACAACTGCGCCTGCTGACGAGCCTGGGCCAAGAGCAAGGTGTATTCCGGGTCAGCAGCGGCGTCGGACAAGTAGCCCTCCCTGAAGGCATCACGCAGCCATTCGCCGTAGATAAACTCCACCTTGGCCGGATGCTCATTGCGTTGAAGATCAGCCAGATGACACACCACCAGTTCGATACAACGCGGACCACCAGGCGTGGCCGGATGAGGGGCTGAAACAGACAATAAAGCCGCAATCAGATCCTGACGCTGTTCATCTGACAGGGGAGCATCAACCACCGCCAATATATCCAGATCGCTATGTGGCCGGAGCCCTCCGGCCACAGCGGAACCGTGCAGATAAAGAGCTTGCACATTAGGGGTCAAGATTTTTTGTACGAGTTCCAAGGTAGCGCGCAACTGGTTGTTTGGATTTTCTGAATCCAGCATTCAACAAAGTCTCTTCAAAAACAGGATTAGCGACATAAGACAGCCATCAAGGTTGGTGGCCCCTTCCTGCCATGCACCCTCACAAACCCCGACTGCCCGTCAAACTCTTAGCGCGTCGCTGGATACGAAACCGGACGCACCGGCCCTTTATAAAGCCCAAAGGCCAGACCCGCAATAATCGCGCTGATCGACAAGGCCTCCACAAAACTTACTTGCTCGCCCAATATCAGCATGGAACTGCCCAAACCAAACACCGGAATCAGCAAGGACAAGGGGGCTACCGTGGACACCGGATACAGCTTGAGCAAGGAATTCCAGCCCCAGTAAGAAAAGTGCGTAGCCAGATAAACCTGAAACAGAATCGACATGACCGACATCAGGTTGATCGCCTCTGGCAGAGTCGTGAAGGGTTCGGCCCCGTGCAGCCAGTACGAAACCAGAAAAAGTGGAATAGGTGGAAACAGGCTGGCCCACACCATGAACGAGAAAATCTCCTTCACACCGGACAGCTTGATGATCACATTCCCGATACTCCAGGACACGGCGCTCAACACAACCAGCACCAGCCCGAAAGTGGCATCCCCACCACCCTGAGACAAGATAATGCCCACCAGGCCCACAAACGCGATCAAGGCTCCCAGCAGCTGCGTAGCTCGCAAGCGTTCCTTGAACAGCAAAGCGCCCCAGCCCATCGTAAAGAAGGCACTAAGCTGAATCAGCAGCGAGGCCACGCCCGGATGGACACCCACCTGAATGCCATAGTTGATAATCCCCCACATGCCCAGGCCAAAAATAAAGCCATAAATCACCACATAGCGAAACGGGATATTGGGTCTGGGAATGAAGAACACCAGCGGCAAGGCCGCCAGAGTAAAACGTATCCCCGTAAGCAGAAAAGGCTCCATGGAAAGCAAACCCAGCTTGGTGATCGGGAAATTCACTCCCCAAACCAGAGTGACCAAAATGGCAAGAATCAGGTGTTTTTTTTGCATGTCCGACAGCTCCAGACAAGGCCGGGGGGTCAATTCCCCCGGCCTGCTCCACTAGTTGATTGAAAACCGCTTCTGCATCAGGCAAAGCCCCGCGATTTCCATCAACAAGTGATCAGCAGACAAGCGCTGCTCACTAGAAAGCGTGGGGATTTTCTTCAGGAAATTTCTGACTCGACCGGCATCGAAAAAGGGCACCCGATTCAAGAGATCGCTATGAAGGGTGTCACTGACAAACTGATGCAGCCGCGACTGAGGTGCCAGGCTGGCTGGCGGCGCACGGAAGTACTGTTTTTTGCGCTCGTAGATTTCAGCAGGCAGGTAAGGCCGCATTGCTTCACGCAAGGCGTACTTCTCCGTTTTACCGCGTACTTTCATGGGAATGGACAGGTTGCACGCATACTCCACGACACGGTGATCCAGCAGCGGAGGACGTCCCTCCAGACTGCCTGCCATCTCCATGCGGTCACCCAGCGACGTCAGCACCAGATTGGGCAAACTGGATTTGGCCACCATATACAGGGCCCGATTCACAGGCGACCAGGACGCAAAGGAATGCGGCTTGAGGCGGTTATAGAACTGGCCATAGGGATCGCGATACGCATTTCTGTCCATAAAACCCGTGCTGTACAGGCTGGCCAAAGGATCAAAAATTCCGGCCTGCCCATCCAGCCAGGAGACTTTGTGCCCCAACTCGCGATTCACCCAGGCCGTCCCTACTTCCTGACTGTCCAGATAGCGACCAGAACCTGCCCCCATCTGCTGCAACAACTCGGACACTACGGTCTGGTCCTGGCCCTGGTTGTCGTACAGCAGCATGTCACGGCGGCTATAGGGATAACCGGCAAACACCTCGTCTGCCCCTTCGCCGGTAATAACGGCTCGCATCCCATTGCTCTGTACAAATTTGCACAATAGATACTTGCCTACGCTATGAGCATTGGTGAAGGGCACTTCAGCGTGCCAGAGAGCATGTTCGTAATTGTCTGCAAGGTCGTTAGAGCTGACGCTAAGCACATTCATGTGTGCTTGATTGTGCCGGGCAGCGATCTCGGCAAAATGACGCTCGTCGTAGCCTTCTTCACCCTCAAAAGACAGGTGAAATGCTTGCAATTTCTGACCTTGCAGTTGCGTGCACATGCCCAGCATGGCTGAAGAGTCCAGGCCGCCACTCAGGCAAACCCCAATTGGTACATCCGCATGCAGACGCAGTTTGACCGACTCCTCGACCACTGCGCGCAGCCCCTCAATCTGCTCTTGTTCAGAACGCACTTCCTGAATCTGGCCTGAATCCGGAAAGCTCCAATCCCAATAGCTCTCGGTCTGAACGCCGCTTTGATCCACGATCAGCCAAGAGCCTGGTCGTACGCTGCGGATCTTCTGGAACACGGTACGATCGCGCAAAATGAAATAGCGATTCGCGTACGAATCCTCATCCCACTGAGCCGGCACACCAGCTGCCAGCAAGGCTTTGATTTCGGAGCCGAAGTACCACCGGCCATTATGCTCGGCATAGTACAGAGGCTTGACCCCGATCCGGTCCCGGATCGCAATCAGTTGGCGACGCGCACGGTCATACAACAGAATCGAGAACTCGCCGCGAAGCTCTTTAAGAGCACGCACACCATGTCGCCGGTACAAATGCAGCGCAATTTCACTGTCTGACGATGTTTTAAAGCGGCAACCACTGTCTTCCAGTTCTTTGCGAATGCGCTTGTAGTCATAAAACTCGCCATTCACCATCAGAACCAGATCACCCTCGTCCGCGACAATAGGCTGGGTGCCATTTCCCAGGCCCACCAAACCCAGTCGCACATAACCAAAACCCACTTGCCCCATGGGGTCAAACCAGGTGCTGGAGCTATCAGGCCCGCGATGGTGAATTTCGCGCAAAGCCTGATCAAACATACTTCGGGGCAAGTCCGTAGGGACTGCAGAGAACACACCGACATAACCACACATACAGCTCTCCCTTACTGCTCATTTATTTTTGATGCCAAGTCACAGCGCCATCGCTTGATTGGCGATTTAATTGAGAAACTTCTGCTTCTTGCTAATGCCGGGCTTAGCTCACCTTGTTCTTTTTCTTATCCAGAAAATCTGCCAGCCTGGCACTGGTTTCCGGATCAGACTGAACCACGGCGGCAATCAAGGCCTCGGTCAGCAAACCGTCTTGCTGGCTTTGATCCGTGATACGCGGCAGCACATGAGTAATGGCGTAATTGGTCATGGGCAGATTGGAGGCAATCGTCCTGGCCAGCTCCTTGGCTTTGGCCAGGGCCTCGCCTTCGGGCGTCAGATACTGGGCAATACCTTTGGTGATGCTCTCCTCGGCATAAACGCTACGGCCTGTCAGCATCATGTCCGTCATCAGGCTCAAGCCCGCCAGACGAGGCAGGCGCACGGAGCCACCTACCCCCACGTAAAGACCACGCATGCCTTCAGGCAAAGAGAAAAAGGCAGTCTCATCGACCACTCGGATATGGCATGCCGTGGCAATTTCCAGTCCACCACCAATTGCCGCGCCCGACATGGCCGCCACGACGGGGACCTTGCCGTACTGAATCAGCTCGAAGGTCTCGTGCCACTCACGGAAGAAATGCACACAATCAATCACCGACTGATTGCGCACTTCACCCAGATCCAGGCCCGCACAAAAATGCTTGCTGGTGCTGTAGAGAACAGCGGCCCCAATGTCGCTGCCTATCGTGGAAAAAACACGACGCAATTCATGCATCACCGCCAAGGACATGGCATTGCGCTTTTCTGGCCGGTTCAAACCCACCAGCAGCACCGCACCTTCCTGCTGCACCGTTAAATACTCAAAATCGTCCATTCCCTCTTATCCCCAAGTAATTAATGTTTGCTGATCTTATGGGGACTGCCGGATTCCCACCTTTAAAAGTGGGTCAGTTTTTGGCAAAATTGGGCCATGAGCATTTCCGTGAATGACTACCCTCTGGAAAACTCGAACTGGGATGTGGAAGTCAGCCTGCGTGCCTTCACATCAGGGTCGATCTTTCCCAAGCACGTGCACCAGTGCGGACAGCTTGCCTATGCCGCATCGGGGGTTTTGTCGATGTTCACGGAAAAAGGAAATTGGGTCGTGCCCAGCAAAAGGGCACTGTGGGTGCCGCCGGGCGTGGCGCATGAAATGCATATGCGTGGCGATGTCACGATGGTGAATACCTATCTGACACGGCAGGCAATCGAACAGGCGCAACTGCCTGATGACTGCCAGGTGTTCGGCGTCTCGCCCTTGCTGCGGCATCTGTTCAGCGCGGCCATGGAACTACCTGCCGAACGGCCGGATTGCGAACGTACTCATCACGTCATTGGTCTACTGGTAGAAGAAATCCGGCTGATGCCCAGGCTGGGCCTGAGTGCCCCCCTGCCCTCTGACAGCAGACTCGGGGCCGCCTGTCAGCGCTTTCTGGATAATCCCACCCAGAATATCTCTACTGATGAGATGGCCGCCTGGGCCATGCTAAGCCGCCGCACCTTCACCCGTCGCTTCAAGGAGCATATGGGCATGACGTACCTGGCCTGGCGACAGCAAATGTGCCTGCTGGTGTCGATTACTCGTTTGGGAAATGGAGAGCCGGTCACCCGAGTGGCCTCGGATCTGGGCTTTAGCAGCCCCAGCGCATTTTCTACTATTTTTCGTCGCGCTTTGGGGCAACCGCCTAGCCAGTATCTGGCGACGAGCAGGGAAGTGCCGGTTTATTAAGTCTTACGCTTGCTTTTCATCGGCTTAATTTTCTGGCTTTTGTATAAGCTTCAGGTGCAACGACAAGCCTCATAAAAAAAACAGGCCTTTGGAATATCCAAAGACCTGTTATGTACTCTGCACGTCAAAAGACATTTAGGGTATTAGACGTTGATCACACGTTTAAACGTTGATCGGTCGGCAAAGGCTTGTGAACACTAGGTTTCGCGGGGAAATCGGGCCACGGCCTTTGCGGGAATCGCTGGAAGTACCCCCAGTTGTACCCCCAAGGGGGTATCGGGATGATAGATCAGTCTGGATGCGGGTGCCAGCGCTACGCCTGCCGGATAAAACGGGTATGGCGCAGACCGCATTGTTGGCTGACGCTTGGAGCGGTACGCGATGAGATGCAGGGGAACGGGCCGCTGTGGCCCAGACCTTGGAGAACTCTCATGGCAGACCAGCACACCCGCCACAACTCGCTGGGGCAAGATGCCCTGTTCACTACGCCGGCCTCGCTCATGCTCGATGCCCGCCTCACACCGCTGGAGCGCAACGGCTGGCAGGTTCTGCGCATGCTGCGCTCTGCGGAGGGCATCAGTCCGCAGGCAAACCTGGGGCAGTTGCGCCGCTATCTCACCTCCACCCCGCTGGGCCAGCGAGCCGGGTACGAGACGGCATGGCGCGTTCTCGTCGTGCTTCGGCTGACGGGGTGGATCAGTCTGGTGGGCCAGCAACGCGATCCTCTGACCGGCCATGTGCTCAGCGAGCTGTATCAGGTTCACGAAAGCGCCCTGCGCTTCCAGCAGGCCTGCGCGCTCGATGCCAGTCTGCTCGCGCTTCTGCAAACCTCCATCGGCCACGAAAACAACCAGGTGGATCGGGTGGCCGTCCACATTCAGGCAACGCTGGCGCAGGCACCTGAAGCCGCCTCCATTGCGCCCCACGATCAGCGCCACGATGACGATGATTTGCCCCCTACGCCGCTGTCGCAGGCGAGCGAGGCAGCCGACCCACTGCCATTGTCTGGCGATTCCGCTGGCAGCACGCTTGTTCCGCAACAGACCGAGCACGCTCGCCACATGACGGCTGAGCAGGACAGTACGTATAAGACGTATATGTATAAAAAAGAACGTACGTACCGCGTGCGCGAAGACGACGGCCACTCGGCATCGCAGTCGGTGAGCTTGCCGCCTTGCCTGAGCAATGTCCAGGCAGATCAGCAAAAGGATGTGCAGGCCGCATTGCGGCGGCTGCCGCCGCAGCATCGTCAGGAAGTGCTCGACGAGTTGCAGGCCCGCAGCCAGAGCGGCACCGTGCGCAATGTCGTGGCCTACTTCTTCGCCTTGGTGAAGCGCGTATTTGCCGGCGAATTCCGCCTGTGGGCAGGTCGTAAGGAGACATCTGCCGCCTCACGGCCTGTCGAAAATCGGCCTGCTGGTGTGCCACGCACCGAACACAGCCCAGAACCGACTGCGCCACCGGCATCGCGTGAAACCGCCCTGGCGCACATCGCCAGCATCCGCAAGATGCTGAGTGCCCCGACGAACGCTGGGGACATCGCGGCACAGGCAATGCAGGCCAGGGGATGGCAGCCGCATCCTGCGTAGCAAATGCTGCCGCGAAACGGGTCGTCACTGCACGCCGCAGTGACGACCCCGCCCACGCCAGCAACAATGCGGGCGAATGCCGAATCCTATTGCGTGCGGCAGACATGATGATGGCCGCCCTACACTGACCGGGCAGTTGCCAAGACCGATGGGCTTCGTACATCGGAAACCCCAACAGCGCAGGTTCCTGCAAGCGCTAGCCCGACAGGGTGGAACCGCCCCAGGTATGCCCAGGCTCCGACCGCATACCGGCCCTACCTAGGGCGGAGCCTTCTTCGTCTGTTTGAACTCATCCCTACCGCGCCACCTGGCGCACTGTCCCTTGCGGCAATTACTTGTGTGCAACGCACAGGGTTCCCGCTGCATTTCTCATCCCACTCACTTCATAGGAGGGCTCGTCCACGTTCACATCACTTTCGTCTTGTAGTACCTCCGTCCGGGCTTCCAGCAGGGAGCAAGACGGATGCCTCATTCGAGGCCCTGGTGTCTCCTGAACACCATGCCCTTGCCCTCACGGGATCTCGCCTTGGCGAGTTGGCACCAACACTAACCATTGAGTTTCAGGACAACGCAGTACGGCGCTTTGCTTGGAGGCCGGAAGATGGACGACTTGACCTACACCCTGCGGCAGCTTTGCCAGCGCAACCGTGACGGCAGCTACACCACGCAGGCCGACCGGATGCGTTCGCTGTCGCTGGCCGCGCGGCAACTGCGCGAAGCCGGTTTCCGGCAGATGAAGGCTTCGTCGCTCAAGGGCAAGCACGTCCAGGCGTTGCTGGACCGCTGGCAAGGCGAAGGTTTGTCGTCCGGCACCATCAAAAATCGGCTCTCTCACCTGCGCTGGTGGGCGGAGAAGATCGGCAAGTCTGGCATCTTGCCGGCGGACAACATGCAGCTTGGCGTGGCCGAGCGCCGCTATGTGACCAACGTCAGCAAGGCCAGGGAACTGGGCACAGGTCTTGAACAGATCACCGATGTCCACGTGCGTATGAGCCTTCAGCTACAGGCCGCCTTCGGATTGCGTCGGGAGGAAGCGATCAAGTTCCAGCCCAGTTACGCGGCTCGGGGTGACCACATTGCCCTCAAGGGATCGTGGACCAAGGGTGGTCGGGAGCGAACTGGGCCCATCACAACAACAGAGCAACGCGACGCGCTCCAGGCTGCACACCGTCTGGCGGGCGCAGAGTCATTGATTCCGGCAAACAAGACCTACATCCAGCAACGACACGTCTACGACGGACAGTGCAAGGCAGCGGGTCTGAGTCATATGCATGGCCTTCGCCATCAGTACGCGCAAAGCCGTTATGAGACGTTGACGGGGAGGCCGTCGCCAGCGGCAGGTGGACCATTAGTCACGGAGTTAAGTCCAATGCAGCGCATAGAAGACCGCCATGCTCGTCAGACCATCAGCCATGAGTTGGGACACGAGCGCGTTCAAATCACTGCCATCTACCTCGGTAGCTAGGTCAGGCGGTATGAGGCTCCCTGGCCTACATACACAGCCGTCCACCGGCTCAATCTGCAGGCCCTACAAACGTATTCAGCGCCGTTGCAATCCTCTTGCGTCGCTCAAGCAAGAAAGCCTTGTAGCTTTCCACTTCCAGCAGCGATGCCTCAACCGGGATGCACTGTGCTGCGAACGCTGGCTCGCCAAGCTGGTCCACCAGCGGGGGCAGGTAAACCGCCGGGGCCTTATCGCTGATCGCGCGATTCGTCTTGCCGCCGATGAAGGCCAGATTGGCGATGTCATCCGCCTCGCGGGCAGTGAAGCTGGTCTTCAGTACGGCTTTGGGAAAGATGTGATGGAACTGCAAGCGATGCTGGGCGCCCGAATGATCCAGAGCAATGGTCAGATGGCTGCGCCAATCTTTCGCACCGGCAGCGCGGAAAGCCAGGAACATGGTCTTGAACAGCGCGCTGCGCTGGTTGCGGCCTTCCAGCTCCTCCGCGGTAATGTCCAGGCGGCCGAACTGCAGGCGCAGCCGGTCGATCAGCTCGCTCACCGCTCCGCCCTGACGAATATTTGCCAAATCCTGATCCAGAATGGTTTCGCTGGAGCCTCGGGAGAAGCGGCCTTTGGCATTGGCCATCAGCGCCCAGTAGCGCAGTTGGCGGGCCTCATCGTTGCTCAGCGCATAGTTGCGGCTATGCCCGAAATACGCCAGCACCACCAGCAGGAAAGGCGACGACAACAGTGCCGGGCTATCGATGCCAAGATTGCTACGCAGGAAGTTGAGTGCGAATTCCATGCCATCGCAGGCTTCTTTCCATGCCTTCTGCAGCTTCTCCACATTCAGGCTACCCACGATCTGAAAACGTGATTGACCGGTGGCAAACGCCATCAGATTCTTCAAGTGCAAACCGAGATCAAGGTCAAAGCCCGTCTTGGCGCATACCTTCTGGAAATCCTGGAACGTCTGCAACGAGTGCCGCCACTTGGCGGTGATCTGAGCCAGAGCCAAGTCGGAACTGCGCAGCTTGGCTCCCAGTGAATTGACCCGTACAAAGATTTCCGTGACCTCATCGTAGGAAAGCGTGCGTTCCAGCACGTCCATCCGATAAACGTACTTGCGGATGCCACGTAGCCGGGCCAGGCGCTGGCTGTACTTCTCGTACCGCGGATCGTCAAAACCACTGATACCGGCACGTTTTAGGAAAGGCGCATCGTTGTCGGTCTTGAACACTTCCGACACTTTCACCCAATGCGGCAACTGCTCCAGCTTCCTCGTGGCCACCACGAACGTCATCTTGTTGAAGCGCTTGAGCAGTTCGTCCTCGGTCGAGTCCGTCTCATCACCAATCAGTTCGCTATCGTCGTCAACATCGTCCTCGTCGTCGCCGTTCTCTTCCACTTCGGTCACCACCACCAACTGGTCGGGATGTTCCAAGTTGAACAGCAAGTCGATAGGCCGGCGACGGCCGCGCACCGATACTGGCTCGCCGCGAATGACGGCAGAGAGCGATGTCAGACGCTGCTGACCGTCCAGCAGAAGCCGCGTGCTCTGGTAAGGATTTGTGCTCTGGCTGACCGCGAAATCCTGCAGCGGCACAGCTTCATCCGTTTCCCAAAGCAGGATTGCGCCCGATGGGTAGCCGCGATACAGCGAATCCAGCAGATCGCGCACTCGCGTGGAGCGCCATACATACTGGCGCTGCATCTCTGGCAAGCGCAGTTCGCCCCGCTCGATCATTGATACCAGTTCTTCAACGCTTGCTTCGGCCTTGGCCATGTTTTTCCTTCGATCAGGCACCGAGCAGGAAGCGCTCGCGGTGCCACTGTAAATAATGCCGGTGCTCGCTGGTCAGCCAGCGCAACGTCATTCCCGAATGAATGCCAAGCCCAGGCAGATCGCTTTGGGACAGGCGGGTGCTGGTCAGCAGATGCCCGGCATCGTCGAAGCTGATCAGGAAGCGATCGAACAGTGCATCGAGATTGGCAACCAGCAGAAAGCCGTTGAAGGAATCCAGCCGCTCGACATCGTCGGCACATTCAGCCCAGGGTTTGGCATGGCTGGCACGCAACGCCTCCGTCACGGTCACGCCAGTCACTGCGCATGCGCCGCCCCAATAGGTGAGCAAGGCATCGCGGTAACGCTCCTGCCCTACGCGCTGGCGCACCAAGCTTTCAACTTCCGTGCTTCGGCATTCATCAGACAGCGCCTTTACAGCTTGCGCTACGGCTGCGTGGTAATCGCACACCGCCTGATTCGGCAAGGCCTGCGACAAACTGGCTGCACGACGCAGCAGGGCTGCCAGATCGGCCAGGGTGAGCACGAAAAAAACGTCATCAGCCTTGGCCCAAGATTGGAAACTGCGCAATAACTCCATCACCAGCACGGACGTGGCTGGCTGAAAGCACACGTCAACGCCGTCACCCAATGCCGTCACCACAGCCTGGCTTCGATGACGAGCCGAAGCCAGTATCACCGAGTCGCTCGCCGAGGACAGCACGTGCTCGAAACCATTGTCGTGGCCGGCTTTTTCGATGAGGGCGCATTGCAGAGGATTCATGCCCTCGTCCAATCCACCCGGTTCCACTCGATGGCGCGCTTGCGCCAATGGGTGTCGATGGCTTGGGCGAAATCCGGACGCACCAGCTTGGCACGCGCCTCGCACCAATCGGCTGATTCCCGCCGCACCACTACGCCTTCTAGGGGCAGCCTGGCGCGATAGCGGCTGGGTGTATCCATGACCAACTGCTTCAGCGCCGCCAAAGTTGTGCGACCACTCAATACCAACGGCACGGTAAACAAACCGACGTCTGCGGCCAGCGCATTGCGTCGAGATGTACTCCAAAAACGCCCGCTGTTGCGGTCATAGACATCGAACAGCAGGAACCAGTCGGGCAGCGTACCGTAGTCTAGTGAATGGCGAGCGGCGCACCATTCGCCGAACAACACCAGCTCGGAATGAAGCACGGCACGCAAGCCGGGCCCATGCTGCCCAAGCCAGGTAAGCAAGCGGACGAACTGTCCGGTGTAAGGTTCACTCAGATACTGGCCGCGATTCTGGGCACGCAAGGTGCCCTCAGGCGACAGCGACAGGCCCAGATTAGCACCATCGAGCTTTTCCTCCACGACCACATCGCCGGACAACAGCGCCTGCGCTTCGGCGGGCGACAACACCTTGTCGTCGCGTGGCATACCGTTTTTCGCCAGCCAAGCGAGGTGTGGAGTGGTGGGGAAACGGAAGAAATCCTCATCCATAGCATTCAATCAGGCAGCTGAGGCGCAGAGCGCTTCGGAAACTTATTACTGTAGAACGAGCAGGCGTCAGCCGGGCACAAGAAATGGACCCCAACACCCTTGGCCCGGAGGGCTGGCCACCAATCTAGCCATTTGCAATCCGCTGCTTGCCATATCTCGGGCTTGTCAGGGTGAGCATTCGAGACGGCGGCAAACTTGCGATCTGGAGCGTCAAACTGGGGCTCCAGTGCTGGATCTGGGAATTCAGTAAAGCAGTCAGCAGCCGTTTCATTCAACATCACTTGCTCCATCTGCCCTGTTCCTGATTGACGCAATAGCCATTTCAAGAACACATCGCCCACGCCCTTAGGTGGGTTAAGGCGGGTCTTATGGTGGTACTCACCTAGTATGCGATAACCATCATCAACAACTGTGACACTAGCCTTTTGCATCATGGATTGCAAACGCCTGACGCATTCGGCCACACAATCAGGTGAAACATCGGCATGCTGACCATTTGCCACCAACAAAACATTAGTGTCGATCACTGCCTTCATTGCTTACCGCCTTGCTCTTTGAGTTCTTTTTTGCGCTGCATGGCTGCCAGAGTACGCCCTGCAATATCGGCCATTTCGTCACCAAAAAAATTCTCCGGCCAGTTTTCGATCTCACCAAACATATTGAGACGCAGAGGCTCCAATTCGGTGACCGATCCTGCGCGACGGCAAAAGTACACCGCCACATCTTCAGCATGGAGAGCACCCTCAGCCACACGGCGTTGCAGCCGGTTCAGAAAGTGCTCGGAATGACTCTCCACGATCAGTTGCACGTCCCGAGGGCTACCATTTTCTCTCGCCTGAATTGCCGAAATGAAAACGTCGGCCAGTTCGGCCTGTACCTGCGGATGCAAGTGAATCTCCGGCTGTTCCATCCACACAGTGGAATGCGGTGGACAATAGAAAGCCTGCACCAAGGCTGGTAACACCTGAGACACACCAAAGCCCACATCAGTAATCTTGACTGCACTACCCGCGGCATGGGTTTTCACGACGACCTCATACTCCTTGCGACCTTCCGCCACGGGCTTGACTGCAAAGCTGTCAATAATCCCTAAATCCTTGAGCCATTGAGCGATAAACTCATCAAGCCGGTAAAGGTGTTTTTTGGGCCCGCGATTCAGCTTCCGCTCTTGTGCACTAGCGGCCAAAATGGCTGCGATGGCAAATTCACCCTTTTGACCGACACTTTCCGGTGTTTCTCCAGACCAAGAGTAAATACGCTTGGGATGTTCACGCAGCGGGCCAAGGTAGTAAACACTATTCAATGCAGCTTCTGTTTCCAAGGCAAAATCTGATAAGAACTCTGCATTTTGAAAGCGCGCCCGACTTTGATCCGAAATTCGATAAAATTTGTCTGGCTCATCCAATGGCCAGCTTCGACCGGTATTGCGTACCAACTTGAATTCATTAGAAACAATTTCAAGTTTTCCTTTCTCGTCTCTTCTGTATTCAATTCCCAACTGATCGGAACCCCGGTGCGAAAGCCGGTAGGCCAGCTTATCTACCCTGGGTTGCTCCTTTACGTCGGCAGAAAACGTGACGGACAGCATTAGCTCATCACCTGAAAATTTTCTCTTGCTGAGTGGATCACGCACTTCCATATCCTTGCCGTGCGTTTCCCATCCCATTACAAATTCAAGTGAACTTTTCAAGTCATGATTGTGCAAGCACTCTTCAAATGTTCCCAGATCAACGAGAGAGTTTTCATCTCCCAGGTGAAGTGGTCGCTTACGATCAGCGGACAAAGTGGTTTGTTTTAAAGCCAGCAGCAAGTGTCCAAGGCTGCTTTTTCCGGCACTATTGGCGCCAAAGATCACAGTCAGGGGAGCCAGACGAATAGGGCCTGTATCTTTCCAAGCCTTGAAGTTCTTAATCTCAAGATGTGTCAGCATCTGCGCAAATCTCCCATCTCAACTTTCCCCCACGCCTCCAGCAATAGCCGCTGCGTACGACATTTAAATAATTCCTGACTTTCATCTCTATACATATATCACTCCTCTATTCCAATGGTGCCTGCTCTTCACCCAAACGCCGACAAAAAAGAAATCCATTCTTCTCATCACCAGATGAAAGCCTGAGCCGCTCAAAAGACTTGAAAGCGTCTGAGGGCTCAGTCGATGTGGTGACGATATACTGAAAAGAATCACCTCCAATCGATGCGACATGCCCAAGCAGTGACCACAATACGGCCTCACTCATTTCTGCCTCGCGGGGTGAGTCATGCAGCAGGAATCCCGGATGAAAGCTATCCGTAGATGTGCTATCGAGCAAACAGGCGATATCCCCGGCCAGGATTTCCAGAACCTTGAAAGTTGTTGAGCGCATTGGCCCCATCTGAAATGGATGGTTGCGGTGCTTATGCTCATCGTTGAAAACGCCCCATTGGAAAGAGGACAATGACTTGGCAACAGCCTGCATAGACTCACTAATCGCCTGGCGACGCCCCTTTACTGCCTCACGTTCCTTATCATGCTGTATTTGAAGTTGCTCGTGACGGTGCCGAGTCGACTCTAACTTGTGCTCTACTGTCACGATATCGGTTGATTGTGATCTTCCAGATGCAATGTTCTCGTAGTGTTCGTAGTCCTCGATGGCATCACTAAGAAGCTGATCGGCTGACAGGGATTGTGCGTGCCTCGTCATAAGCTCGGCTTCCCGTTGATCGATAGCTGCAACTTGTGCATTCATGAGCGCTGTCTCGGCCTCCAGCTCATCTCGTCGGCAACGCAGGGCCGCCAGTTCGCTTTCAAGCTCTCCTTTGGAGCGCTGATGCAGAGTGATCCGCTGCTTCCGATTGATCTGTGTCTGCTCG
This sequence comes from Alcaligenes sp. GCM10023179, assembly GCF_042653705.1. NCBI lineage: Bacteria > Pseudomonadati > Pseudomonadota > Betaproteobacteria > Burkholderiales > Alcaligenaceae > Alcaligenes > Alcaligenes sp. GCM10023179. The sequence continues at coordinate 624,047 of NZ_JBHSIQ010000002.1, forward strand.
ATCCGCTCCATCACATGGCTGCAATCCCTGAGCAATCGGTTTCCCGCATCGCAGCGGGTGTGTAACTGTTGTTGCAAAGACGACACTTCTTCCTGCAACTCGACTACCCGCTGCATGTCACCGGCTAACATGGCTTCGCTTTGCTTGATCTCATTGGTCAAAAGGTCAATACCAGCTTTCAGCGGCGCACGCTTTTCCACCCACGCCTGACTCTGTGCCGCGAGTTCTTCCCGCTCGGCATCGATGGCCGACAGCTCCTGTTGATAAGCCTCATGACGCTGCTTGGCGATGCCGATCAGGTTTGGGTGCTCAAGCAAGCCGTCCTGCCGGAACGGTGTAACGGCAGAGACATCGAGGCGGCGAGCCAGTTGGCGTCGTACGTGTTTCAACAAACGCGCAGGCTCCTCGCGCAGTGCTTGCAACTTCGATTTCTGATCCTCCATCTCCCTGGCGGCGCTGTCCAGGTCTCGCAGTGTTGTCACGTCATGCAATAGACCCAACACGATTTGCATGAGTGCCGCAGGCGACCTTGCTGGCAAGCTGAATCCAACGCCATCGGCGCGCCACTGGTAATAGTTGTGGTAGCGCGCATTCTGGTCGCGGGAACACCAGGCCAGAATCTGGTGCCACTCTATGGATTGCTTCGAGGTTGGCAGTTCCTGAACGGGCAGAATTTCGACCAGATGCTGGCGCAGAGCAGCCTGGTAGGCACTGAATTCGTTTTCGGCTTCATTGGCCGCCAGTTGCCACCAATCAGCAGATCGCGATGCTCGATAGTGTTTCTGATGCAGCCACGGCTTCAGGACCGTCCACGCCTCGCCACCCACATGCACACGGGCGGCGACTGCGCCTTCTTTCAGCTCGCGACTGCTCAGCAGTTCGTCGCGTAAGGTCGAACCATCGGACCAAAGCGGATCATCCAGCACGAAGCGCAACAACTGGCAGAAGGCTGTTTTTCCGACACCGTGACCGGAGCTGCCCGCTCCAGGTGGCGACACGATCAGATTGAGCCCGCGCCGCAAAGGGATCTCGCGCAAGGGTCGCTGGGATGTCAGCGAATCCAGCAACCACAATGCTTCGACCCAGAGGCGTGGCTTGGCATGGCCTGTCGTCGAAAGGGTGGCACCATTCATAAGCATTTATCCCCGTTTTCGCAGTTCGTCGGTTTGCGCATCCGATGCCGAATCTGCCATCACTTCTGCCAGAGCGGCCTGATGGTGGCGACGGGCCTCGATCAAGTAACGAGCCAGCGATCCGGTGCGATGATCACCAATGATGTCGGCCAGCGCTTCCGGGTTGCGGATGGACAGCGGCGCCATTGCAGCGACGCCCAACAGATCACGAAGCCAACCACAAATGTGCGTCCAACGCTCCGTGTTCACCGGCCCCAGCCAATCATGCAGTCTCTCGGCATGTGGCGTGTCTTCCGGCAATCGTACCCGAAGAATGCGTCGTAGGCGATTGTCGTCACACGGCCCGGCTTGCAAGAGTACGTCGCAGACCAACCCTGCCAGCCAATCCTCGGCTTCGGTAGCGGGTGTGCCGCCTTCTGCATAAATTGGAAGGGGGGCCGTACGACGTGCGGGTTTTGGTGGGGGAGTAGCGAGCGGTTGTTGGGTTTCCAATGCATCCCACGCTGCCAGCACCAGCCGCTGCGTTCGGTACTCGCCGAACTCCTTCAGTTCCTTGTTTTTGAGCACGCGGAAGGTTTCGCTGGGGTAGTCCTCGCCCATGACGTCGGGGGGGCGAGGATGTAGCGGAGTTCCTCGCGAGTGAGGCCGTAGAGTTTGGCGTAATAGGCGTCGAGTTCAGCGCGCAGAGTGGCGCGTCGGTCGGGGTCGAAGGCGAAGGGCGGGCCTTCGTAGCCCAGATCCTTGGCCCAGGCGGCGAGGTCCTGGGCGGTGTAGGTCAGTTCCATTACGCGTGCGACGATGAACGCGAGGTCAGCTTGGATGTAGCGATCTGGCGGAAAAATCGGAAGTTGCTTTGTGATGAAGTCCGCTAGATGCGTACCACCAATTTTCTGCCGAGCAACAAAATCAAGCACCAAAGCATTCAAATTTGCTACCAAGCAGGCATAAAACGCCGCCAGCCAGGGAGAACCGCCAACGTTTATACGGATAGTGAAATCAGTTCCTAACAACGGCATTACCGATGCAATCACAGTGCGCTCATCTGTAGCACGGCAGATGTCTCGCCACCCGATCAACCAGTCATGTTGCCAGCCTTTATCGTTGAGGCGTTCTTCTACTTCTCTGCGGTTGGTCCAGTAGCGCGGGGTGACAGTGAAGTCTGGTGCTTGTTTTTCGGCAATAGCCACATCACGGCTACGGCCATCGCTGTCGTAGGTGGCCCAGCGATGGTCGAATTGATGGATGAGTTTGGCTTCATACATCGGGGAAAATCCAGCCATTGGCTGCCGAACGCAACTTCCGACGACCTCGGCTTTCGCCATGTCGAATGCTCTGCGAATTTGGATGTGCCACGGGTTCTGCAAGGGGTTTACTACCTTGGCCTGCTGACCCGCACCTGCACTGACAGCATCGCGCATCAGCACCGGGGCAGCGCGGTAGAGCTTCTTGGTCAGTTCCGCGTCGCGCTCGCTGCGAAAAACCGGACACGTGAGCGTGTTGGGGTTGATGAGGCGAAACTCATCGGGTGTGAGGGTGAAGCGGCGGCGCGGGTCGGCCAGTTGGCTGACCTGGGTGGCAAAGCAGACGAACTCGGCCTGCTCCGCTGCGCCCAGGGTGAGCAGGCAAAATTTGTAGCTGCGGTGTACCGAGGGGAATACCGCTTCACGGTTCTCGATGTCGTACAGGCTGACCAGCCGCCGGTTCTGGGTGATGTGGCCGAAGTACGCCTTGGTGCTGTCGTCGGTAGCGATGCCGGTCGGCACGATGAAGCCGGCGCGGCCGCTGTCGGCATGGATTTGCAGGATGGTTTCGGCAAACAGCGCGTAGGTGTTCACGTCGCCCACGCCGGTCAGCGGGTAGCGGCCGCCGTCCACGCCTTTCACATGGGCAAACACGCTGGCCGCCTCCGCCGTGCGGCGGGCGGTGACGAATTCACGGTAGAGGCGTTTTTCGGCTTCGTCCTCATGCACCTCATGGGCCAGGTCGGGGTACAGGTGGCGTGCCAGCATGCCTTCACTGAGCCACTGGATGCGCTGGGCGCGTTCGGCCTTGTTGCGAGCTTGCGCCACGTCGCGGTGGCGGGTGGCGAAGAATTCTTCTTCTTGCAGCTTGATGCGCTCCCACGGCGGATTGCCCAGCACGCAGTCGAAGCCGCCTTGCGCGAACACCTGCGGGAAGGCCAGCGGCCAGTGGAACACGCGCGCCTGCTCGCAGGCGTCGCGGGCCGCAACGATAGGAGCGGCGTGCTCGGTCTGGGCGCGTTCCGGCGCGGTTAGCAGCGCATGCAGGGTGATGCTGGTGGGCACGGCTTCTGCCATGTCCTCCGTCTTGGGCAGCAGGTAGGCGCCCACCAGCGCATCGGCGGCGTGGGCCAGCGGGCGGTGGGCGGAGTCCTCCAGAAAGTGGCGCCAGGCTTGTTCCTTGGCGGCCACCTGTTCGGGCGTGTCAGCGGGCAGGGTTTCGATGGCGCGCAGGGCTTCCAGGCCGCTGCGGTTGTCCACGCCCAGCAGCATCTGCTTGCCTTGCAGGTCTTTGGCGATCTGCCTGAGGCCGGCGGCATTGGCTTTGGCCAATTCCTTGCAGACGTCCTTGTCGTCGCCGCTCAAAGGCTTGAAGGCATCCTTGGCGATGCCTTGTTCCAGCACGGTCAGGTCGGTCAGGCCCAGCAGGGCGTCGCCCACTTGCAGGTGATGGTCGAGAAAGCCCAGCGGGCGGCCTTCCTCGTAGCCCTCCAGCCACAAGGCCATGCGCGCCAGTTCGATGGCCATGGGGTTGCGGTCCACGCCGTAGATGCAGTGGCCCACCACTTCGCGCAGGGCGTGGCGGTAGTCCTGCGGCTGGATGGCGCCTTCCTGCCCGCCTTCGAGGCTGCGCAACTGGGCCAGTTTTTCCGCCAGGCGGCGGGCAGCGGCCAGCAGGAAGTGGCCGCTACCGCAGGCCGGGTCGATGACACGGATGGCCAGCAGCGCCTCGGTTGGGCTGGCCGGGTGGGCGGCAAGGCGCCGTTCGATGACGGGATCGAGCGCGCTCTTGATCAGCTCCTGCACCAAGCTGTCGGGGGTGTAGTAGCTGCCGGTGAGCTTGCGAGCGTTGCCGGCGGTGCTGCCTTCCTCGGTGCGGCCGACAAAACCGAAGGTGCGTGCGGGCAGGTCGATGGCGGGCACCAGTTCCAGCAGGCTTTCGTAGACGCTGCCCAGTTCCTCAGGCCCCATGTTGCGATAGTCCACCGGGGTGAGGCTGCTGCCTTTGCCCTGCGCGACCACCGCCCAGCGCAGGTGTTGCAAGCCAGTGAGCAGGTGGGCGTTGTCCAGATTGGCGTTATCCAGGTCGGTGCATTGCTGGGGAGCGAACAGGCCGCCCAGCGCGGGCAGCGCCAGGCGCGGCTCGCCTTGCGCCAGGCCGCGAAACACGATGCGGATGGCTTGCCACTGGTCGTCATGACGGGTGCGGGCGCGACGCTTGAGGCAGAGTTCGCGCAGGCGGGCCAGGGCGTAGCCTTCGGCATAGGCACGGCGGGCAACCTGTGCTTCGGCGCTATCTTCCTGCGGGTGCAGCACGCCGCGCTCTTCCACGGTGAACACAAAGATGAGCCGGTAGATCAGGCGCAGGAGTTGTTGGAAATATTCATCCTTGCTGAGTGTGCCGTCGTTCAGAGCGGCACGCAGGGCATGGTTGGCGGGGTGTTGCAGGAAGCCTGCACCTAGGGTCAGCAGGGCCTGCTCGACGCCGTTGCGCAGACCATCGCGCACGCGAGTGCCTTCCTGTTGGCCTTCGCTACGCCATTGTTCCCAGATGCACGCCGTAGCGCCTTGGCCGGGGCGGAATGCGCGACTGGCATGCAGTAGACGCCAAACGTTGGCGAATTCGGCATAACGCTGGCCGCCCAGAAGGTCGGCCAGATCGACTTCGAGAAAGCTGGGACGGGTGAGCGAGGCAGCGTCGCGCAGCAGACGCAGTTGCTTGCCGTTGCTGACGATGCCCCATTGCAGCGCTTCGCTGGCGTTGAGCAATTCCTGCATCGCCTGGAACGGGGCTTTCTTGCGGTTGCCACCGCCCTGCACGGCAAATCGCGCGTCGGCCTCATCCAGGCCCAGAGTGTGCGGGGCCACCAGCACGGGTAAAGTGCCTGCCATGAGGCTGACCGAGTAACGCAGTTCACCCACTTGCTGTGCTGACGCGGCTTGCAAGGCGGCGTAGCCAAAGGCGTCGCGCAGCAGTTCGTGGACAAAGGCGGTGGTGAGCTGCGCAGCATCGACGTCGGCGCGCTCCAACTGCGCGGCAAAGTGCTGCCATTGGGCGCAGGCGATCTGGAAAGCGCGGCTGTATTCGTCCTTGAGCTTGACGCCCTTGGGGGTGCCGTAGTCGGCCTCGCTCTGGGCACTGGCGCGACCCTGTGCGGCTTTTTCCAGTTGATCGGGCAGGAACAAGCCGCCTTCGAGCTTGAGGGTGGGCAGGTTGAGCGTGGCCTGGGCCTTGCGGATGCGTTTCATGGTTGTTCTTCTCCAGGCCGAGGCTTATAGCGAGTCAGGCAGCAGTACGTACACGCCCATCACATCGACCGGCAGGCAGGGGCTGACGCTGTACTGGCCGACGTCACGGGTGGCTTCGCGCACGCGCTGGTGGTCGGCCAGCAGGGCATCGGCCCGCTGTTGGGCTACCGCTTGCAGTTGCTGCGGGTGCGCGGCGAGGAAGTCGAGCGCGGTGCGGATTTCGCGCTGTGCCGCCTCTGGCGGCAGGTTACCGCTGGGCGTGCATTCGAGCAGGCGACTCATGCCGTCGTCAGCCAGCCATTGAGGAGCGTTGCGGCCCTGCACAGCCAGAGCAACGGTTTCCTCCGCCATCATCTGAAAGGGTTCGCGGCGGCGCACGTAGCTGAGCTGGTGGCGCAGACGCAGAAGGTAAAGGGTGGTGACAACCTCCACGTCATTGGTAAGAGTGGCAGCGCAACGGGCGGCCAGCGGACGTTCGCCACCGAGTGCGTCTTCCAGCAAATGCTGGGCCAGCAGGCCAACCAACGGATGGCTGCGATGCAGTTCGCTAAAGTCGATGAACTGGGGTGTGTTGATGCCCTCATCGGCCAAGCGCTGGCGCAGGGCTTCGGGCAGGTGCTGCGGCAGGAAACGTGCGGTCTGTTTGCGGCCGATTTCCAGCGGCGCCCCCAGCCGCACACAAGCGCTTTGCAGGAAACGCTGCACGTCAGCCTGGGTGCCCAGAGCCTGTTGTTGTTTGTGCCATTCGGGCAGCACCTCGTCTGGCTTGATGCGACGCTGGGCGAACACAGTGCGATTGGCCTTAGCCTTTTCCAGCGCGTCACGCCATTGGGCTTGCAGTGGAGCGAGCAATTGCTCCGGCTCACCAAAGTCGAATACGGCCTGCGGCGATGCGGTGCGACTGTCGCTGCGTTTCATCAATGCCGCCTTGACCAAGGCCTGATTGATGCGGGCTTCATCCTCGGGCATGGGAACGAGCACGCCGAGCTCCTTCTGAATGGCCTCGCCCTTCTTGAGGATAACGTTGAGCACGAAGCCATCCACCGGGTTATCTTGCCCGTAGAGCATGGTGCAGCGAACTTCATCGGCCTGCTGACCGAAACGATCGACGCGGCCTTCGCGCTGTTCGTGGCGGGTGGGGTTCCAAGCCAGGTCGTAGTGGACGACAGCGGTGAACAGATGTTGCAGGTTGATTCCTTCGGAGAGGCAGTCGGTGGCGACCAGGATGCGTTGCTCGGCATCCTCCAACTCATCCACGCGCTCGCGGCGTTCTTCGGGGGTGAGTTCGCCGGTGACGGCATCGACGGAGGCTTTGGGGAAAGCGGCCTTGAGGTGTTCGGCCACGTAATGGGCGGTGGCGATGTAGCGGCAGAACACCACCGGGTGGTAGCCATCCTTCACCAGGAGGTCAATATGCCGGATGAGCGCAGCCAGCTTTGGATCACCGGCCTTGCCGGAAAGACGTTGCGCGTCGGCGATCAAGGCTTGCAGGCGCGGCGCAGCGTCCTGCACCTGGGCAGGCGGCTCCAGATCACTGCCGGAGAGGTCATCGGTCTCGCCATCGTGCAGGCGCTCATCGCCGAGAAGCGCCTCATCCGGCACAGTGCCTTCCAGCCGTGTGGTCAACGCCTTGACGGCGGCTGCGGGCGACGATGCCACGCAGCGCAACAATGCCAGGGTGGCGTACCAAATGAGGCGCGCGCCGCCTTGCCGTTCTTGCTGCTCAACGGTTTCAGCCAGTTCGCGGCAGTAATCCTGCACGGCGTCAAAGAACGCGCCCCATTCGCCGCTGAGTTGATAGGTAAGCTCGGTTTTCATGCGGCGGGGAAAACCTCGTCCGTCATGGGTCTCGGCCTGCCATTCAACGATGTCCTTGCGACGGCGCTGGACGAAGTGGCGGGCCAATTCCTGACGCAGCGGGTCGGAGGCCGTCATTCGGCCTTGCAAGGCCGCAAAGCGCGGATCGAGCAGCGACAGCAAGTTGTAGAAGGCGGTTTCGTCACCAGAGTGAGGGGTGGCGGTCAGCAGAATCAGGTGTCGCTGCGCGTCACGGGCAAGGCGTTGCAGCAACTCGAAGCGCAATTGCTTGCCTGCGCCGCTGCTGGCGCAGGTGTGGGCCTCGTCAACGATGATGCATTCGGGGGCGGTAGCGAGAAACTGTTCGCGGTGGCGTTCGCTCTTGATGTAGTCCAGGCTGACGACCACCACGGGATGATGGTCGAACAGGCGCACTCCATGCGGAAGATCACGTTCGATGCGGGAGGCCGAAGACGAAGTCAACGCCACGGCCTGAAGGTTGAAGCGGGTTTCCAACTCATTTTGCCACTGCTCGACAAGGTGTGGCGGGCAGAGAATGGCCAGGCGGGCGATTTCGCCACGGTCCATGAGCTCTCGTGCGATCAGGCCGGCTTCGATGGTCTTGCCGATGCCAACGTCATCAGCGATCAGCAGGCGCACAGTGGACAGGCGCAGCGCCATCAGCAACGGCACAAGTTGATAGCCGCGAGGCTCCACCGCGATATTGCCAAAGGAGCGGAACGGGCCGGCGCCTGCGCGCAGGGTCAGGCGCAAGGCATCGCGTAGCAACAGCGCGGCGGCATGGTTGCCGGCGCGTGCAGGATCGGGCCAGTCGAAGGTGGCAGGTTCGACGGGATGCAGTTCCAACTCGGGGATCAGGGCGATGCTTTCGTCATCGGCGCCGCTCAATGGGCGCAGGCGCAGCCAGTCGCGGCGGGAGTCGCTCTGCACCACCCATTCGCGGCCTCGGGCGCGCACCAGGTTGCCGGGTAGAAAGTCGTGTTCGAGGATCGTCATGCGCCTTTATTCCTTGGAACCGAACACATCGGCGTGCGCGGCGAATTGTTGTGGCCAGCGTGAAGCGTCCGAGAAATCGAGCACCTGCCAGCCTTTGTCCTGCAGTACGCTGGTGGTCTGATCATCCACAGCGGACAGAAACACCAAAGCACGAGATGCCTTGTACTGGGCCGCCGCAGTGGCTGCGCCATTGTTGACGGACACGTTGACCGCATCAGGTTGCACGGCCCCCGCCTGGCTGAGCGCGGACAGCCAGGCGTCGAGTGGCTCGTCTGCCAAGATCACCGCTGCAACGGGGGCCGCGCTGCATTCCACAGGCTGTACCTGAGCATTGGCCAGCGCGACCAGCAGCTTGAGCGCATCCGCATTGCGGCGGTTGATGTGTTCGTGATCCGGCTGGTTGAAGTAGGACAGCAGGCACTGATAGCAGCCGGCTTCGCACTGATGATTGCCAAGTGCATCGGTCTGTTCCAGCGACGGCAAATCGTCCAGCGTCCAAATGCCGCTCTGCGGTTTGCGATAGTGAATCAGTTGCAGGGCATTGCTGGCTACGAGTGCAAGGTCGTCGCGATTGTTTGCCAGGCGAGTGAGCACACCCGCACCGCCTTCCGCCGCTTCGTAGAACAGCAAGGCGCGGCGCTCATCGGACTTCGGCAGTGGCTCGACCACCAGTTCGGATTCCTCGATCTGGAAAGTCATTTCGATGCCGCGCTTGAGCGCGGCCTGCAAAGTGGCCATGGCCTCCAGCGACAGGGCATGTACGGGAGCGAAGATCAGCAGATTGCGATGATCTTCCACAAAAGGAACGATGCGCTGGTTGGGCACCTTCTCCAGCAAAGCATCGTCGCCGCCCTGATCGTCTTCCGCATCCGGTGCGTCCTGCTTGCTCCAGGTGCCCGTGATTGGGTTGATGTAGAAGCCCAGTTGCTCCTTGTCTTTGCGCCTGCGCCAGCCGCGATTGATGCGCCAGATTTGCGCAGCGGGCGCGTAGGTGAGCTCGCCTAGCACGTCCTCACCTTGTTGGATCGTGGCCTTCTGCCGCTGGATACGGCCATCGGGGCCGGGTAGAAAGCGGTAGGTGGTTTGCAGCTCGAAGCCCTGACGCTGGCGCTCCTCGTCGTTGATGGAGATGCGCTCGGTGGCCACGGTCTCCACGGTTTCGATGCGGTAGAGCTCGCGCACCCAATCGTGCTCGGTGAGCAAGGCGTCGCAGTTCTCGCAGCGATTGACCAGCGGCTGTTCGCCGCCCGGCTCGCCGAGATGGCCGTAGCCGCATTGGCTGCACACCAACGAGGCAATGGTGGCCAACTGGCTGTTGCCGGAAATGTGGTCTGTATTGCCTACGTTGAGTTTGGCACGCACCACGCGGTACATGCGGCCTTGGTGATAAATGAGGCTGCGGGGACCGAATTCGGACAGGGCCAGGAAGCGCGGCCGGCTGACCATGCTGCCTTCGTCATCCTTGCCATTGACGGCCTGGCCGCCACGGGCGGGAATCCAGGCCATCAGCGGTAGGCGCGGGAAGTTGTAGCCTGGCAGGAAGCCTTGGCTGGCCAAGTAGCGATAGGTATAGAAATCATTGTTCTGGCCGTTGCCGGACTTGAGCAATACGGCGTACTGGCGCGCAGCGTCGCCGTAGCGGCGCTGGGCATTTTGGCGTTCCGTGTGCGAGGCGGTATGGCTCTTGACGATGCGATCAGCCATATCCATCTGTTGGCGGGTGGCATCGAACAGCACGCGCCAGCGCTCCAGCGCCCCAGAGAACGCTTGCGCCGCGTTGTCGATGACCTGGCGCACATAGTCAGGAGTGAACCAGGCGCTGCCTTCAAGCTCGCCCTCAAGCTGGTCGATGACCCGTCCGGCACTGGCCAAGGCACGCTGCTGGACAGCCTGCGCCCGCAGTGCTTCGTGCAAGGGCTGTTTCAGTGGTTTACCGGGCTGGTCGAGATCCAGCATGGGCGCAATGCTGTCGTCCAGTGGCACCTGGGTACTGGCAAGCCAGACCGCTTGCAGGTGGCTGTCGATGAGATCACGATTGCTCAGATCGAGGGTTGGCGCGCGCACGACGCCATGCACCATCTGCTCGGCATTGTGGAAGAACCACTGGTCATGCGGACTGAGCGCCGCGCAATAGGTGATGACCAGCGCCTGCTGACCCGAGCGACCCGCACGACCGCTGCGCTGGGCGTAGTTGGCGGGGGTCGGCGGCACATTGCGCAGGTACACGGTGTTGAGCGCGGAGATATCCACGCCAAGCTCCATCGTGGGGGAGCAGAACATCACCGGCAGACGTTCCAACGGCGCTTCGTAGGCCGGGTTCTGCGCCCAGTCCTGCCTGTCTTTTTCGGTGTAGCGAAAACGCTGCTCCAGCAGTTGCCGGCGTGGCGCATCCACCTGGGCTGTGTGTTCCTGGGCCTCGAAGTCGAACAGCGGATGCGAAGGCTGACGCAGCAGGTCGGCAATGCCGAGATACAGGGCGCGGAAATACTGGTTGATTCGATTGCTATCAGTTTGCGGCTGATCGGCAATCAGGCACCAGTCCAGGGCAGCCGCGTTCAGGCGCCAGCCTGCGAGCTGGGCGTCGATAGGTTGGCGCTGCACATAACCATAGTCCTTGGCGGATTCCAGCAGCGCTTCGATCAGCTTAGCCCACTCGACATCTTTCCACTGCACGACCTCGCTGGCGCAGGCGCTGTCGCGCCAGAAGGCGGCCGTCTTTATTTGCCGTAGCAGACGGGAGCGTGGACCACCTGTCACCAAGTCGGTGCGCGGCTTGCCCTTGTATTCCGGGCGCTTGCCGAGGATGAGATAGCGGCCGGTATCGAGTTTCTCGTCTGGAGCGAAGGCCCAACGTTCATTCAGGTAGGTGTGGGCGCTGGTGCGTGCCTTATCCTGCTCAACCGGGTCGAGGTAACGACTTTCCAGGCACAGATGGCGGCGCAAGGCGTCGAACAGTAATTCGAACAGAACTGTCCGTTGCACTGCCGTCAATTTGGTCAAGGTGCTGTTTGCAGCAAAGATACTGGCGTCAGCGCAAAAGGCATCTAGGTCTCGATACCGAATCTGCAACAGGCCGAGTTGATCCAGATTCGGATTATTGAAACGCCAGCCACGCCGCAGATCACGCAGTAGCCGGTAGGCGATGATGAAGCGCAATGTGCGTTGCGCTTCTTGTCGGGCCAGTCCCATGAGCTTGGGGGTGCGCAGATACTCCACCAAGGTCGCTTCATCGACCCCTTGAAAGCCGAGGGCCTTGAATACGCTTTCGGCCAAGTGTTCTTCATCGAGTTGGCCGCCGCTGCCCTGTAGTGCACCGATCAAGCCGGCACGCAGCGTCAGCAGGAAAATGAAGTCGTTGAAATGTCCCGCCTGCAGAGCGGCATCCTGGCGGTTGTCGGTAAACCCAAGCAACTTGCGTGGGTCAGGCTGCCCTGGCGCAGGTTCGGAAAGTGCGAACAATTGCTGCAAGGCCGCCAGGGCAATCATGGTAGTGGCCGAAGAGCGGCCTTCGCCGGACAGACTGGAGAGGCGGTTGGCATCCTTGCCGTGGGCTTCGTGTGTCGTGCCGCAGTTCAGGCAGAAGCGGAACTTTCCTGGAATGAACCAGAACTCCGTCCCCGAGCCCGTTTGCCCTTTGGCATCGACCGTGACCATATAGGGAACGGCATTCTTGTAGGCTGGCTTGATTTTGGGTTCGCTCCGGCTGAGGTCGATCCAGGTTTCCGGCAGGTCTTCGAGCAGGCCGCCGTATTGCTGCCCGGGCACCAGGGGACACAGGAAGCCATAGCTGGCGTCGTCTTCTGCCGCGATATCGTCGATTTCACGTGAGCTGAAGCCGACCGGTTGCTGTGCGTACCAGACAGGTAGGTACTCCTGGCCGCAATCGCGGCAGAAGTGCGTCGGGTAAAGCAGCACATTCTCTTGCTGTCGCCCCGGCGCGAAACGCTGAGCATCGAGCGTGACATGGCGCTTACCTCGTGCCTCCAGCGTGGTGAGCACCTTGCCGGGACCGCTGATGAACTGGTGCAGCTTGAACGCGAAAGGCGGCCTGCCCTGGGGCGTGCGCACATCATGGGCAGCCACTAGGAAGCGCTGCAGGGCGGTGCGAGCGGCTTCAGGCTGGCAACCCGCGTCTTCGGCGAGACGGCGGCTGGCCTCTTCCAACATCATGGGTCTCGCCCGCCTAGGAGGCTCGTCGGCAGGTAGTTCGATACCCAAGTTCAATTCCACCCAGATGGATAACGGATCATTGCGAAAGGCGTCGAAGTCAGCCCAGATATCCTGCTTTCGCGTAATGGCCGCCGGTAGTTCTGTGCGGATGGCGTTGACGTCCTTGAGCGGGTTGGTGACGCGCTCCAAGGTCTCGCCGATGACGTCATGCTCGCTGATCTGGGTGCCAAAAAGTTTGCTAGCCACATCGGCCACCACGCGGTTGCGGTCGGCTTGGCTACCTGTGCTGGACATGGTGGCCGACGTGCCGATGCAGACCAGTTGCTCGGCTTTCAAGCGCTCTCGCAGGCGCCGCACTAGCAAGGCAACGTCCGCCCCTTGACGGCCACGATAGGTATGCAACTCATCCAGCACCAGGAACTCAAGTCCCTCGCAGTGTTCCACCACACGCCGATCCACTTCGTCGAAGCGCGTGAGGATGTACTCCAGCATCATGAAGTTAGTGAGCAGGATATCGGGCGGGTCATCCGCGATGGCGCTGCGTTCCGCCTTGCTTTCCTGGCCGGTGTAGCGCTTGACGGTGAAGGGACGAAGCTCTGGCGCATAGCCATGCAGAAACTTGTCGAGTTCTTCCAGCTGGCTGTTGGCCAGAGCATTCATCGGATAGATGACAATGGCCCTGGTACGTGCTTTGCCATCGGATTGCTTGGCCTTGAGTATGCGGTCGATGATCGGGATGAAAAAGGACAGGGACTTCCCCGACCCCGTTCCGGTCGTGACCACATAGCTTTGGCGTTCCTGGCCTTTGGCCAAGGCTTCCATCTGGTGCTTGTAAAGATGCAGGGGTTCTGGCGAACCTTCAGACTTCCCGACCTCGAAGATCTCTGCGCAGGCAGCATGCAAGACACCCTGTGCCGCCAGGTTCTGCACCGTGCCCTGGCGTTGGTAATTCGGGTTGATCTGCACCAGCGGCTCAGGCCAATAGCGACCTTGCGCATATTGATGTTCGACCTCGGCTCGGATATCAGGCGCAGCGATGCGAACGAAACTGCGGGAAAAGCTGCCGTATCGTTCGATGAGCTGGTCGCGGAATTGGAAAACGTTATCCATGGAGAGTCCTCACTGATCCATCTTGTGGCCAATCGCCAGAACCGCTGTACTACCGGATGTGCCTGCTGTGATGCGCTTCCATTTGGCCCCTCGCCCCTTGCCAGTCGATTCGATCACCCCCTCTGATTTCATCGCTCGCAGCACTAGTCGAACCATGTCCCGGCTCACGCCCGGGCAGGCCTCTTCAATCTCGGAAATCGAGAACGGCAGGGTGCGCCCCAGGACTTCCGCACGCACCCGGTCTCCTTTACTGCCACGGCCACGCTCGATGGTGCCGACACGCTCCTCGAACTCGCGGTATGCCCGTAGCAAGGCTCCCCAGAAGTAGTCGAGCCAGGGCTTTACGTCGTGCTGCCCCTGGTGCCAGCCCTGCAAGCTTGCTTCCAGCGTCTCGTAATAGCTTTCCTTGGTATCTTCGAAGATGCGTTCCAAGCTGATGTAGCGGCCCACGGCATAGTCGAAGTGGTAGAGCAGCAGCAGGGTCAACAAGCGGGACATGCGACCGTTGCCATCCGGGAAAGGGTGGATGCACAGGAAGTCGAGCATCGCCAGCGGCGCCAGCACCAGCGGATCGGCCAGATGCTGGTCCAGCGCGGTCGCGTAGCGCCCTGTTAGATCAGCCATGGCCATCGGCGTGAGATGCGAAGCCACCGGCTGGAAGCGCAGACGCGAAGTGCCATCCGGGTGACGCTCGACGATGTCGTTATTGGTGGCCTTCCAGCGTCCACCCGCCTGCGGCATGTAGCGGTACAGCAGGGTATGTAATTGCAGCACAACACCCTCGCTGAAGGGCATGTGCGCGGCGGACTCGTGGATCAGTGCCAGAGCATCACGGTAGCCGGCGATCTCCTGTTCGGAGCGGCTCTTTGGCGTTGCGTTGCGGATGACCAGAGACTTCAACCGCGAGGGTGCGACGACAACGCCTTCCAGCCGGTTGGATGACTCGGTGGACTCCACCACCGCGATCTGGCGCAGGCCCTTGAGGGCTTCGGGCGACTGCGCGGCGTAGAGTTGCTGCTTGCCCTGGTACTCGCCCAGTGTGCGCAACGTGGCGGCCTGGGTGCCATCGAAGCGAAGCGCGGAAAGGTACTCGGGTGTGAGCGAGTGCATGGAAATGTAAGCCCAGGCTGTCTAAATGGGGTAATCATAGCCTTTAAATGGGGCATTGTCTCTAGAAATACCTCATTAACAGTGTTTGACTCCCCCATTTCCTGAACATTGGACCGGTCGCGAGAGGTTGGCATGGCTGACCAAGAAGGAAATGAGCGACATGAGCCTCAAAAGGGCAATCAATTCAAAATTACCCCATTTATTCCATTGTTTACCCCATTCCCAGCACCCAGCCTTGGGCAAAGGCAAATGGCAAGGGAACGGCACTCAAGGGACAACGGCCCTATCCAGAAAAGGAAAAGGCCGCTCCTGTCCATTCGTTCTACAACACCCGGCCAACTCTTCCCTATGCTGTGCCGCTTCCCTCCGCAGCACTCAGATAGTCCGCCCAGTCCTGCAACAGCGTCCTTCTCTGATCCAGCAGCAGCGCCTTGTTGTACGTCGCCCGCACCTTGTTGCTTTCCACGTGGGCAAGCTGCCGTTCAATTGCATCAGGCCGGTATCCGTTCTCGTTGGCCCAGGTCGAAAAGGTCGTCCGCCAGCAATGCGGCGTCGTACCCCGCCCCAGATTCATGTCACGCATGGCGTAGGTCAGCCGGTTGGGTGTAGTAAAGCCCTTGCCGCTCCGGTGTGGGAATAGATAGCGCCCACCACTTGTGATGCGCTGCAAGTCTTTCAGTACCGCTATGGCCTGCTTGGACAAGGGCTGACATGGTCACGCCGCGCCTTCATCTTCGCCGCAGGCCGACGCCACAGCGCATCCTCAAAGTCGAACTCGCACCACTCGGCATCCGCCGCTTCCCCTGGACGGCAAGCCGTCAGAGCAATTAGCCGCAGACACAATGAGGTTTCCGGATAGCCCCGGTAGCCGCGCAACTCCTGATAGAACTTCTGGATTTGCTCTCGCGTCATCGCCGCCTTGCTCTCGCTGAACGGCACGCGCAGCAGCCCACGAAGACTGGGAATAGGATTGGCCTCGACTAAACCGCGCACCACCGCGAACTCGAAGATGGCCGAAAGATCGCCTTTGACGTGAATCGCCGCCCAGGCTCCGTGGGACTTGCATTCCTCCAGTAGCGGGCGAATCTGCTTCACGCCAATGTCGCTCATCGGCATCCCGTCGAATTTGGGCGACAGGTACTTCCTGATGCGGGACTCTTTTGTGCGGTAGGAACTGAGCGCAAAGACAGGCTTGATCTCGGCCAGGTAAGCCTGCGCCACCTTGGCAAACGAGCTTTCGCGAGCGCGCTTGCGCTCCTCCAGTGCTTCCAGGTTGCGCTGCTTGACCTGCTGCCGTTCATGGGCAGGATGGATACCTTGCTTGACCAAGGCACGCGCTTTCTCTCGGGCCGCACGCGCCTCCGCAAGGCTTACTTGAGGAAAGCCGCCAATGGCAAAAAGGTTCTCCTTGCCTTGCAGGCGGTACTTCCACCGCCAAAGCTTGCCGCCGTTGGGCTTGACCAGCAGGAACAGGCCCCCGCCGTCTGAAAGTTTCCAATCTCGATCAGTCGATTTGGCCGACCCGACCTTGAGGTCGGTGAGTAGGTTTTCGGGCATCGTTGGACTCCACTGCGGGGAGATGTACCCCCACGGTTGAACACGAGTACCCCCAACGCTACCCCCGAATTTTTCAGACCTCGATGAACAATAGGAACGCTCAGTAGACCGTATTGTTTATACAACCCATTGATTTCAAATGGTCCAACCTGTCTACCAAGCGCTACTGAGCGCCACCGAGATCCAGCAAAAATCGTCAGACGTTGAACAAGAAGTTCAGCACGTCACCATCTTTCACAACGTATTCCTTGCCTTCAGCGCGCATCTTGCCGGC
Organism: Alcaligenes sp. GCM10023179; assembly: GCF_042653705.1. Lineage (NCBI taxonomy): Bacteria > Pseudomonadati > Pseudomonadota > Betaproteobacteria > Burkholderiales > Alcaligenaceae > Alcaligenes > Alcaligenes sp. GCM10023179. The sequence continues at coordinate 640,705 of NZ_JBHSIQ010000002.1, forward strand.
TTCCTTGGCACCTTGTTCGCCCTTGCAGGCTACGAAGTCGTCAAAGGCGATAGTCTGTGCACGGATAAAGCCGCGCTCAAAGTCGGTGTGGATCACGCCTGCAGCTTGAGGGGCGGTATCGCCCACGCGGATGGTCCAGGCGCGGACTTCTTTAACACCTGCAGTGAAGTAAGTTTGCAGGCCCAGCAGGCTGTAGGCAGCGCGGATAACGCGGTTCAGGCCTGGCTCTTCCATGCCCAGATCGGACAAGAACTCAATCTTGTCAGCGTCGTCCAGTTCAGCGATTTCAGCTTCTACGGCAGCACATACAGCCACAACAGGAGCGCCATCAGCGGCAGCATAGTTCTGTACGGCTTCCAGGTGTGGGTTGTTGGTGAAACCGTCTTCTTTCACGTTGGCCACGTACATGGTGGGCTTGGCGGTGATGAAGCCGTAGGATTTGATCTGGTGCAGTTCGTCTTCGTCCAGCTTCAGCGAACGCACGGACTTGCCTTCTCCCAGTGCTTTCTCGATACGCTCCAGCAGGGCTACCAGCTTGGCAGCGTCTTTATCACCCGAGCGAGCCAGTTTCTGGTTACGGTGCACGGCTTTTTCAACCACGCCCAAGTCGGCCAGCGCCAGCTCGGTGTTGATGATTTCGATGTCAGCCAAGGGGTCAACCTTACCGGCAACGTGAATGACGTTGTCATCGGCAAAGCAGCGCACCACGTGCACGGTGGCGTCGGTTTCGCGGATGTTGGCCAGGAACTGGTTACCCAGGCCTTCGCCCTTGGAAGCACCGGCGACCAGACCAGCGATGTCTACAAATTCCACCACGGCAGGCAAAATGCGCTCGGGGTTCACGATCTTGGCCAGATCTTGCAAACGCTGGTCAGGAACTTCGACCACACCGACGTTCGGTTCGATGGTGCAGAAGGGGTAGTTTTCAGCCGCAATGCCGGCTTTGGTCAGAGCGTTGAACAGAGTGGATTTACCAACGTTGGGCAAGCCAACGATGCCGCATTGCAGTGCCATGAGTATCCTGAAAATCAAAGAGTTATATAAACGATGCGCTATTGTAGCGCCCTTGGGCGCTACAGAGCCTGCAGACGGGTCAGAACAGTCGTGCCGGGGACACAGGCTAGCGCCTTGAAACCCGGGCTTGCCTATACAGGAATGCCGTCAAACAGCTTGAGCAGGCCAATAATCAGCAAGACCGGGCCACCATTGAAGATGGCATGCAGCACGATCGATGCACCAATGCCTCGACGCACTCGCAGCCAGGCCAGTACCAACCCTGTCAAACATTGGGGCAGCACCAGCATGGGCAGCAAATACCAGCTCATACTGTTGAGCTGGAAGTTATACAAATGCAGCGCTCCAAAGGCCAGCGTTGCACCATAAAACACCCAGGGAAAGAAACGCCAATAGCGTCGCATGGATGAAAAGCGCCATGCCCTTCCCTGCAAGGCACCCACCAACTTGCGCCACCAGCTACTGCCTGCGGGCAAGGCTTGGCGTGGCATGCCGGTATAACGGCTGATCCAGATTGCCAGACAAAAGACCAGCAAGCCTTGTATCAACCACCAGCCTGGTCCCTGAAACATCAGGAACACCGCCAGCGGAACAACCGTCAGCCATTGTGACGGCCGTCTCAGCACGAAACGAAAGACCAGCTCTTCCACAATAGGTGCCCAGATAATGGCTTGCACCCAGGGAATACGCGTCGGGTCCAGGCGATGCTGCGCACCGCCCACACCTGCTACCGAGACAGCGATCGGGCCCAGTACCAGCGCATTAATCAGCCAAAGCATGCCCGCCCATTGCAGCAGACGCTTCCAGGGCAAGGGAGCAAACCAGTCCAGATACCAGCCGTCACCCTGGACTCTGCCAGGCAAACGCCGGGCGCTGCGAGGGTGACGCAGAAAATAAAAGAAATCTTTAAGCTCGTCCCGGAAACGCATCTGGCTGCTTGGCGCTGGCTTCATGCGTCAAGCCTTCTGGGGCGCGTAAAGCTGGCGGGTCGCCTGCTCAAAGTCGCCACGCAGCAAAGCAGGCATCATGACGCGGCAGCGATTCATGCCGTCCTCGATCTCGCGCAGCTCTTCATTGCGAGGGGTATGCAGTACAAAGTTCACCACTTGCTGGGCCAGGCCCAAGGTGCGAGGGTGACCAATGCCCAGGCGCAAGCGCCAGAAATCCGGTGTCCCAAAGGCGGACTGGATGTCGCGCAGGCCGTTATGCCCGGCGTGCCCACCGCCTTTTTTCATCTTCACCTGACCGGGCAGCAAATCCAGTTCGTCATGCAGGACCAGCACCTGTTCGGGCTTGAGCTTGTAGAAACGCATCAAGGCACCGGCGGCTTGCCCGGACTTGTTCATGAAGGTAATGGGTTTGGCGATGATGACGTTTTCACCTTCAAAACGCGCTTTGGCCACCCAGGAGAAAAAGGATTTTTCCAGGTTGAACGTTGCATGCAGATCATCAGCCAACTGGTCTGCCAACCAAAAGCCCGCATTGTGACGGGTGGTTTCGTACTCAGGGCCAGGATTACCCAGGCCAACAATCAAACGGATAGGCTCAGACATGAATGTTTTCGCAGAAAGCGCCTGCTCCGGCAAAGGCGCAGGCACAAATAACAAACCCCCGCCAGCATACGCTGACAGGGGTTGATTCGCCAAGCTGCGAGCCGACCGAAGCCGGCTGGCAATCTTGATTACTCGGCGCTTTCTTCTGTTGCTTCCGAAGCAGCAGCACCACCGCCAACTGGCAGAGCAGCAGCCAGCAGAGGGTTGGCTTCGTTGCCAGCGTAAGTCACGCCACGTGGCAGCTTGATGCTGTCCAGGTGCACGTTGGCGTTGGCAGTCATGCCGCTCAGGTCCACAGTGATGGACGCTGGCAGGTTGGCTGGCAAGCAGGTGATTTCCAGATCGGTCAGGATGTGGCTGATAACTTGGCTGCTCAGCTTGACGGCTGGGGACACGTCGCCACCTTCAAAGTTCAGAGGAACTTTGGTGGTGATGGCTTGCGAAGCCAGAACGCGTTGGAAATCAACGTGCAGAACTTGCTGCTTGTAAGGGTGCCACTGAACCGAGCGCAACAGCACTTTTTCAGCTTTACCGTCCAGTTCCATCGTCAGGATGGAAGCGTGGAAGGCTTCTTTGCGCAGGTTGTGGTAGGTCTCGTTGTGATCCAGAGCGATCACGACGGGTTGTTCGTCGCCACCGTAAACGATAGCTGGAACCTGGCCAGCGCGACGCAGGCGGCGGCTCGCACCCGTACCCTGTACATCACGCGAAGTAGCGGTGAATTTCATGTAGAACTCCAATTGCAGAACGCTTAATACGTACTGCGGAAAGTGGTAGCGAACTACCAAGTTGACGTGCGCCGCGACCAGCGCACGCTAAAAAACTTAATCAGTGAACAAGGAGCTGACGGACTCGGCGTTGGAGATACGCAAGATGGTCTCGCCCAACAGTGCTGCACAGGACAGCTGGCGAATCTTGCTGCATTCACGTGCCTTGGCGGACAAAGGAATGGTGTCCGTTACAACCAGCTCGTTCAATTGGGACTGCGTAATACGTTCGATAGCTTCGCCCGAGAGTACAGGGTGCGTACAGTAGGCGTAAACCGCCTTGGCACCGCGCTCTTTCAGAGCTTCAGCCGCTTTGCACAGCGTACCGGCCGTATCCACCATATCGTCCATCAGGATGCAGGTGCGTCCGTTGACATCACCAATGATGTTCATGACTTCGGAGACGTTGGCACGTGGGCGACGCTTGTCGATAATGGCCAGGTCCACTTCCAGTTGCTTGGCCAGTGCACGTGCGCGCACCACACCACCGATGTCAGGCGAGACAACCACCATATCCTGGTAGTTACAGCGCCAGATATCGCCCAGCAAAATGGGGGAAGCGTAGATATTGTCGACAGGGATATCGAAGAAACCCTGGATTTGGTCAGCGTGCAGATCCATCATCATGACGCGATCGACACCGACCACTTGCAACATATTGGCCACGACTTTGGCAGAGATCGACACACGCGCCGAACGGGGGCGTCGATCCTGGCGGGCGTAACCAAAGTAAGGGATGGCGGCGGTGATGCGACCGGCCGAAGCACGGCGCAAGGCATCGACCATCACCATGATTTCCATCAGATTGTCGTTGGTGGGAGCACAGGTGGGCTGCAGAACGAAAACATCGCGACCGCGCACATTCTCGTTGATTTCAACCATGGCTTCCCCATCAGAGAAGCGACCCACCGTCATTTTCCCCAGCGACATATCAAGGTGGTTGACGACATCGACAGCAAGGCGAGGATTAGCCGTGCCGGTGAAGATCATGAATCGGTCTTGTGCCATGATGGGAGATAGATTTTGATGCAGGAAAAGCAAAGCTGTTGATCGAAACCCCTACAAGGAAACGACTCAACAGCTTTACATTATCGCAGGCTAGGCCTGAAAGGTGGCTGGGGAAGAAGGATTCGAACCTTCGCATGCTGGAATCAAAATCCAGTGCCTTAACCAGCTTGGCGATTCCCCAAATACTTACTTAATCCAGTCGCGTAGCGGATGATCTTGCAAACCTGAACAAACCCAAGTTTGTTCGACAAGCAATTTACCACTATTTGATTCTTCGCTACCAGAAAAATCTATTTTACTGCTAATTTGGTCAATTTCAAACTGACCTGTCTTGGCGCTTTGTTCGTCTCTGCACTCAACAAACAAACAAGAACCTGAGCCCGTCATTCTAGCATTCAATTTTAATCTTTGCAAGCCCTGTTTTAAATTTCTTAAACCAGGATAAAGACTGAATGCTACTGACTCCAGATTGTTTCTGCCAAAATAAGGATTGCCGCCCTTGGCTTGCCAGAATTTTTCTTGCCAATCAGTAAAGAACGTCATTGTGATGGGTTTTTCATCACGTGTCAAGCATTCGGAAGTAAATATTTCCCCCGTGGATATAAATTGCGGCGGACGGATGATGATGTAGTGTCGTGGCGGCATTTGAATGGCCTGCAACTGCTCGCCTATCCCTTGCGCAAATGCGGCCTGTCCGAATATAAAAACCGGCACATCAGCACCCAGGGGCAAGCCAATATCCATCAAGGCCTGACGGCTCAGCCCCAGGTTCCACAAACGGTTCAAGGCAATCAAGGTCGTGGCCGCATCGCTGGAGCCACCGCCCATCCCCGCTCCCGAAGGGATGTTCTTGATACAAGAGATGTCTACGCCTTGCCGAGTGCCCGTCGCTTGTTGCAGGGCACGAGCCGCTTTGATCACCAGATCCTGTTCAGGCTCCACATTGCTCAGGGTGCTGTGTGCGCGATGGATCTGCCCATCGCTACGTGGAACGAAGCTCAGGTAATCATTCAGGTCCACAAAACGAAAAGCAGTTTGCAAGAAATGGTAGCCGTCCTCACGACGACCCGTAACGTGCAAAAACAGATTGATCTTGGCCGGAGCCGGGACGTTGTAGAGCGCCATTACACAAACCTGCTCGGGACTTTACTGATCCACGACCAAGCGCACGCTGATGGAGCGGTTGGCTTCATGACGATTCAATTGCAGCAGGCGCGGGCCTTGTTCGTCGTAACGCGAGAGCGTCACACGCCAGCCGGACTGCTCGAAACTGCTTAGCTTTTGCTGGTCATCCCGGCGTTCGCTTTGAACCGGGGCACTACCGGTGCGGCCATGCAGCCAGTCACGCAAGCCTGCAACAGGAACAGGACTGCCCAAGACCTGTTCAACCAGGGCATCGGGATGGGAGGCGATTTCCTGACTACCGTTTGTGCGTTCCAGAATGGCGCGCCCCGGTAACACCCAGACTCGCGCCAAGGTATTACCCAAAGGATTGCTCAAATCCAGCATCAGCTTTTGGCCGTCGTCGCGCCAGGAAAAGCCCCCCTGCACGGCTTCGACCTGCGAACTGGAATGAGTCACGCTCAGCGCAAAACGGCCTGAACGAGACAAGGCGCTTGCCTCTTGCGACGCATCCGTAACGCTGCCAAGGTCAGATTTGGGCGGTGTCGCACAAGCACTGAGCAAAGCAACCAGGGCCAAAGCCCCTGCTCGGGTCCAAGCCCGCTGTTTCAAGATACTCACGGCAGCGGTACTCCCAGACGCTTGATGGTTTCTGTCAGTGTTCGGTTTTCGGGGTCTTTGCTCAAGCCAGCCCGAAAGACCAGCATGGCATCATCACGACGGCCTTTGACCCACAGCACTTCACCCAAGTGGGCGGCAACGTCCGCTTCAGGCAGGCGCTCGTAGGAACGCTGCAAGTATTCCAGCGCGGCTTGCAGATCGCCAACACGGAACAGATACCAGCCCACGCTATCCAGAATATAAGGATTGTCCGGCTCCAGCTCCATGGCGCGTTCCAGCAAATCCTGGGCCTCGTCCAGACGGCGATTCTGATCCGCATAGGTGTAGCCCAAGGCGTTATACGCATTGGCATGGTCCGGGCGCAGCTCAATAACACGACGCATCAAGGTTTCAAACTTGTCGTGCTTGGCGCGCTGCTCGTACAACATGGCCAGGTTGTATTTGATCTCGGCACTATCGGGCAACTCACGGTCCGCCCGCTCCAGCACTTCCAGAGCCTGGTCGGTACGACCGCTGTCTTGGTAGATAGAAGAATACGTCAAAGCCACAACGACCTGTTCGCTCATGTCGCGTGGCCGGGAGTTTTCAAGGGTACGACGTGCTTGCGGCAGATTGCCTTGGCGAGCCTGCAGGACGGCTTTATGAATCTGGGCCTGGAAACGCAGCGCGGGCTCTTCAATCAAGTCCAGCTGGCGAATGGCTTCGTTCATATCGCCCTGAGCTTCAGCAATTTGCACCAAGGACAAGCGGGCTTCAGAAATACTGGCCAAAGCCGTATTGACGGCGTCGTTCAAGGACTGGCGGCGCTGCTGCTGGACCGCAATGTATTGCTCCAGCAATTTACGGGCCTGGTCAAACTCCTGGGCACGAATATGAATTTCGGCCTGGGTGTAGAGCAGATCAAAATCTTCAGGATTGGCGCGTTGCAAGGCGCTGACGATGGATTGGGCTTCGTCGAACTGCTGGCGCTCTACCAGCCGGTTGGCCAGCAGCAGTTGCAACTTGCGGCTATCCGGATTGGCTCGCACAAAGGTACGTGCACTTTGCAAGGCAGCCGAAGGATCAATCTTGATACCGTATTCCAGCACGCGCTGCGCGGCGGCTTCGGAATGCGGGTCCAGCTTCAGGGCTTCCCGTGCTTCGCGCTCGGCCCGGCTCATATCCCCGGCGCTCCAGGCAGTATCTGCCAAAGCCAGACGGGCTATGGGCAAGGAGCGCACGGGTTGCTGCAAGGCCTTGTCCAGCACTTCCAGCGCCAAACGGCGATCCACCATCTTGCTGACCATGCTCATGGCTTGGACCACGGCCTGCTCTTTATCCTGGGCGCGAGAGATACGCAGCCACAAGGCATCGGCCAAGCCTTCGGTCTGACCGCTGGAGGCTTCCAGGGCCAGAGCCGTTGCTTTAGCTTCGGGATCATTCGGGGCCAGCAAGGCCCATTCTTTAGCGGCACGCAGCGCACGACCCAAATCACGGTCGGCCATGGCGTATTGAAAGGCGTTTTGAGCCAGGCGAGGATCGCTGGTGTCACGCGCCAAAGACAGGAAAGTCTGGCTGGCAACGTCATATTCACCACGCGAAGCAGCCACTTCGGCAACCAGAATGCGATACAGAATGTCCGAAGTCAGGCTGACCAAAGGCAATTGCCCGCTGCGCAAACGAATCTTGTCAGCAGGCGGCTCCGCCTTGAGTATGGGAAGTGAGGGTTGGGCTTGCACCGAAACCGCTGCAAGCAACGACATCAGGCCCAGCTTTAGTGCTAAGGTCAGAGCATTCATCCAGAAAAACCCGTGCCCTGATACGCGCGACAAAACGCCCGATGGCACAATAAAGGAATCAGATTTGTTGATGGTATCACCCCCCCATGCCTGAACTGCCAGAAGTTGAAACAACTCGTCGCGGAATTGCGACGGTTATCCAGGGAAAAAATGTCCGACAATTCCTGGTTCACGAGCCCCGTTTGCGCTGGCCCGTGCCTGCCTCTTTGCCGCAATGGATTGAAGGCCAGGCCGTCCAGAATTGCACGCGTCGAGGCAAATACTTGTTGTTGCATTTTGAACAAGGCGTCCAGATCATCCATTTAGGAATGTCCGGCTCCCTGCGTCGTGTGGATCTGGATGAAGAACGCCGCAAGCATGATCATGCGGAATGGATCTTTGATGAGGCCCGCTTCCTGCTGCACGACCCACGACGATTTGGTGCGATATTATGGCACGCCCATAGGGACGGCCCTCTGGAAAACCACCTTTTACTACGTACTTTAGGCGTAGAACCTTTCGATCCCCTGTTCACCCCCGAGTATCTGCACCGACATCTGCAAGGGCGGCGCGTCGCCATCAAACAGGCCCTGCTGGGCGGCAAGATTGTGGTGGGAGTAGGCAATATCTACGCTTCCGAATCCTTGTTCCTGGCCGGTATTCACCCCGAACTGCCCGCCGGTGAAGTTTCCTTGCATCGCTGCGAAAAACTGCACTCGGCCATCTTGAGCACCTTGCAATCCGCCCTGGACTCCGGGGGCAGCACCTTGCGCGATTACGTCAATGCCAGTGGTGAACCGGGCGCTTACTTCGACATTCACGCCAATGTGTATGAGCGTGCCGGCAAACCCTGCCCACGCTGCCAACAGCCTATCAAACGGATAGTCCAAGGCCAACGCGCGACCTATTACTGCTCGCGCTGCCAGCGCCGCTAAACCCTCCCCCTTTTTTCTGACAGCGTCTGATGCCGGTTCCGGCAGGCAGGCGCTCGTCTATTCTTTTGCCAATTAAGCTTGCCCTATTCAGGTATTCACCTATATCTAACTGATTCACCATAAACTAATCTGACACCATCCCTATCGACTGTGGAGTCATTTTCATGAGCAAGTCCTTCGCCTCGCATAACGACCTGGAAGACAAAGTCGTTGCCTTTGAAAAACTGTCCGACAACGCCTACGCCTATACGGCTGAAGGTGATCCCAACACGGGCATCATCATTGGTGACGAGGCCATTATGGTGATCGACACCCAGGCCACGCCGGTCATGGCTGAAGACGTGATTCGCCGCATCCGCGAAGTCAGCGACAAACCGATCAAGTATGTCTTGCTGTCGCACTACCACGCCGTGCGCGTGCTGGGTGCCTCGGCCTACAACGCCCAGGAAATCCTGGCCAGCCGCGACACCTACGACCTGATCGTGGAACGTGGCGAGCAGGACAAAGCCAGCGAAATCGGCCGCTTTCCCCGCCTGTTCCGCAACGCCGAATCCATTCCTCCCGGCCTGACCTGGCCCACCATGACCTTTGAAGGTCATATGACGGTGGACCTGGGCAATCTGGAAGTACACCTGATGCAAGTGGGTCGTGGCCACACCAAGGGCGACACCATCGCCTGGCTACCCAAGCAGAAAATCCTGTTCGCCGGTGACCTGGTGGAATACCAATCCACCCCGTACGCAGGCGACTGCTACTTCCGCGAATGGCCACGCACACTGGACCGTCTGGGCGACTTCAAAGCTGAACAAATGGTTCCTGGCCGTGGCCCGGCACTGAAAAACGCCACCGAAGTGCGTCAAGCCCTGGCTGGCACACGCGCGTTTCTGACAGACCTGTACTCCAGCGTGCAGCAAGGCGCAGCCGCCGGTAAAGACCTGAAGACCATTTACCGCGAAACCTACGATTTCATGAAGCCTCGCTACGCAGACTGGGTCATTTTTGATCACTGCATGCCCTTTGACGTGTCCCGTGCCTACGACGAAGTCAACGGACACGAAGACCCACGCATCTGGACCGCCGAACGCGATCTGGAGATGTGGAAACAGCTCGAAGGTCAGTAAGACGCAAGGCCAGGGAGAAAGAAAATGGGAGACATTAATTACCAGACCCTGGAGCTGACGCAAGCGCCCCCACCGGCTACCCATGCCCGCCACCCCGTTGTGGTGGTGGGTGCCGGCCCGGTGGGGCTGACCATGGCCCTGGATCTGGCGGCCAAAGGCCACCGGGTCGTGATTCTGGACGACGACACCACGCTGTCCAAAGGGTCACGGGCCATTTGCTTTGCCAAACGCACCCTGGATATCTGGGATCGATTGGGCGTGGGCTCGCGCATGATGGACAAAGGCGTGTCCTGGAATGTGGGCAAGGTTTTTTTCCGCAATCAGGAAGTCTGGAGCTTCAATTTGCGGCCCGAAGAAGGCCACCAGCGCCCCGCTTTTATCAATTTGCAGCAGTATTACTGCGAAGGTTATCTCTACGAAGCAGTCTGCGCTCAGCCCCTGATCGAACTGCGTTCCGGCCATAAAGTGCTGAACGTGGTGAATCAGGCAGAAGGCGTGCATCTGGATATAGAAACCCAGCAAGGCAATTACACCCTGGAAGCAGAATGGCTGCTGGCCTGCGACGGCTCGCGCTCGGCCATTCGCCGTGCCTTGGGTGAAAGCAGCAGCGGACGCGTATTCAAGGACCGTTTCCTGATTGCAGACGTGCGCATGCAAGCCGACTTCCCCGCCGAGCGCTGGTTCTGGTTTGACCCGCCCTTCCACCCCAATCAATCTGTCTTGCTGCACAGCCAGCCGGACAACGTCTGGCGTATCGACTTCCAATTGGGCTGGGATGCCGACCCGGTTGAAGCCGTCAAACCAGAAAACGTGCTGCCCCGCATTCGTGCCCTCCTGGGTGCCGACGCCCCCTTTGAGCTGGAATGGGTCAGCATTTACACCTTTGCCTGCGAGCGCATGGAGCGCTTTCGCCATGGCCGTATTCTGTTTGCCGGAGACTCGGCCCACCGTGTCTCGCCTTTTGGCGCACGCGGCGCCAACAGCGGTATCCAGGACGCCGACAACCTGGCCTGGAAGCTGAATCTGGTTCTGAATGCCCAGGCTCCCGACAGCCTGCTGGACAGCTACAGCCATGAACGTGAATTGGCTGCAGACGAGAACATTCGCCATTCCAGCCGTTCAACAGATTTCATCACGCCTAAAAGCGAAGTCAGCCGCCTGTTCCGTGATGCGGCCCTGATTCTGGCGCGTCGCCACGCCTTTGCCCGTGTACTGGTCAATAGCGGCCGCCTGTCCTTGCCCAGCGCCTACCCAGACAGCCCCTTGAATACGGCTGACACACACGAGTTCTCCGCCACGGCCACACCGCTAGGAGCCTGCGTCCCCGATGCACCTATAGAACAAAACGGTCAGCAAGGCTGGTGGCTGGGTCAATTGGGCAGCGGCTTCACCCTGCTGGAATTTGGCGAAGGCCAGGCCAGCCAGTCTGAAGTGGTAGACGAACTGGTCGCCCAAGGTCTCTTGACCCGCCTGCGTGTCTGGCCCGCTGGCACCAGCGCTACCCAGGCCCAGGGCGGCATCATCGACAGCCAGGATATGCTGCGTCAGCGTTACGACGCCCAACCCGGTTCCTGCTATCTGATTCGCCCCGATCAACACCTGTGCGCCCGCTGGCGTCATCTGGATGGGCAAACTGTCCAGGCTGCCTTGCACAAAGCCTGTGGCCATTTCCTGGAGAGTGCTTCATGTCTACACTGAATACCGATACCCCCCTGGAACGGGCTGACGACTTCTACCAAATGTTGATCGATGCCCACCAAGGCCTGAGCACAGCACAAAGTCATGCCATGAATGCCGCTTTGGTGCTGTTGCTGTGCAATCATGTCGGCTCGCTGGATGTGATCAAGCAAGCCTTGGATGCCGCCCGCCAGACCTGCCTGGAGCAGGCTGCCTGAATCTGGAGACCCCTAATGAGCTCTTTGAATTATCAGATTGGTTTTGGTAACGCTTTTGCCACCGAGGCTCTGCCCGGCGCGCTGCCACTGGGACGCAACTCGCCGCAGCGCTGCCCTTACGGGCTGTATGCCGAGCAGTTGTCCGGCACGGCCTTTACCGCGCCACGCGCCGATAACCGCCGCTCCTGGCTGTACCGCATTCGCCCCAGCGCCAAGCAAGGAGCATTTACGGCATTTGAAGGCGCTCCCCACTGGAATGAAGACTTTGGTCAAGGCCCGGCCAACCCCAATCGCCTGCGCTGGAGCCCGCTGAATCTGCCCAGCAAGCCGACCGATTTTCTGGCTGGTGTCCATACCTGGGCAGGCAATGGCAGCAGCGACTCGCAAAGCGGCGTTGCCATCCATCTGTACGCCATCAACCAGTCCATGGGTCGGCGCGTGTTCTACAACGCCGACGCCGAAATGATGTTCGTGCCCGAACAGGGCCGCCTGCGGCTGGTCAGCGAACTGGGCATCATGGAAATCGAGCCTTGCGAGATTGCCGTCATGCCGCGTGGCGTGCGCTTCAAGGTGGAGTTGCTGGACGATGTGGCTCGCGGCTATCTGCTGGAGAACTTCGGTGCGCCTTTGCGTCTGCCCGAACTGGGTCCGATCGGCTCTAACGGCCTGGCCAATGCCCGTGACTTCAAAACGCCGGTAGCCTGGTACGAAGATGTCAGCGAGCCTCATGAGTTGGTCACCAAATTCACAGGCGGCTTCTGGGTTGCGCAACTGACGCACTCGCCGCTGGACGTGGTGGCCTGGCATGGCACGCACGCCCCCTACAAATACGATTTACGCGACTTCAATGTGATCGGCTCGATCAGCTACGATCACCCCGATCCCTGCATTTTCAGTGTATTGACCTCGCCCTCCGACACCCCCGGCACGGCCAACCTGGACTTTGCGATTTTCCCGCCACGCATTCTGGCCATGGAAAACACCTTCCGCCCCCCTTGGTTCCACCGTAACTTCGCCAGCGAATTCATGGGCCTGATCCAGGGTGTGTACGATGCCAAGGCCGATGGCTTTGCACCCGGCGGCTCCAGCCTGCACAATTGCATGAGCCCGCATGGCCCCGATGCCAACACCTTTGACAAGGCCAGCAGTGCGGACTTGAGCAAGGCAGACTATCTGCGCGGTACCATGGCCTTTATGTTCGAGACCCGCAAAGTCATCCGCCCCTCGCCACAGGCCTTGCAAAGCGGCAGCCTGCAAGCCAATTACGATGCCGTCTGGGACGGACTGGAAAAACACTTCTCTACGGAACAAAAGGCATGACCCGACCTTATCTGAATGACACTCACGACCCCAAGCTGCAAAGCTGGGTGCCCGGCGCCAACGAGGCCGATAACGGTTTCCCCATCCAGAACCTGCCCTTTGCCGTGGCCCGTCGCCGTGACAGTCAGGAAGACTTCCGCGTCATGGTGGCCATTGGCCCTTACGCGCTGGACCTGGGCCTGCTGGCCTGCGATACCCCCTGGCACGGCAAAGCCGCCGACGCTCTGGCCGCTTGCGTCAAACCGGCACTGAATGGCCTGATGGCTTTAGGACAGGAATACTGGAGCGCACTGCGTGCCGCCTTGTCGCACGACTTGCGTCAGGGCTCTTCGGCCGAATCACGCCTGCGCCCCATGCTGATCGAACGCAGCAAGCTGGAATACGCCCTGCCCGCCCAGATTGGCGACTACACCGACTTCTACATTTCCGTGCACCACGCAACGGCGGTGGGCAAACAGTTCCGCCCCGACGCCCCCTTGCTGCCCAATTACAAATGGGTGCCTATTGGCTACCACGGCCGTGCCTCCAGCATCGGCGTATCCGGCCAGCAGTTCCCGCGCCCCGTCGGCCAGACCCGCCCACCCGAAGGGCAGGAGCAGCCCAACTTTGGTCCTTGCCAGCGCCTGGACTTCGAGCTGGAGATGGGCATTCTGATTGGCAAAGGCAACGAAGCTGGTCACCGTATTCCTATCGCTCAGGCAGACGAACACGTTTTTGGTCTGTGCCTGTTCAACGACTGGTCGGCGCGCGATCTGCAAGCCTGGGAATACCAGCCTCTGGGCCCCTTCCTGGCCAAGAACTTTGCCTCGACGATCTCCCCCTGGGTAGTGACGCTGGAAGCCCTGGCTCCCTTCCGTCGCCCCTTCAGCCGCCCCGAGTCCGATCCCCAGCCTCTGCCTTATTTGCAGGATCAGACCAACCAGGAAAGTGGCGTTCTGGACGTGGAACTGGAGGTGTACCTGAGCACCGAGCAGTCTCGCCAGCAAAAGAAAGACCCCGCTTTGCTCTCGCGCAGCAACTTCAAGGAAGCGTATTGGACTGTGGCCCAACTGGTCGCCCATCACAGCGTCAACGGCTGCAATCTGCAAACTGGAGACCTGCTAGGCACCGGCACCTTGTCCGGCCCGGCCAAGGGTCAGGAAGGCTCCTTGCTGGAAATGAACCAGGGCGGCAAGAACCCCATCGACCTGCCTTGGGGCGAACAGCGTAAATTCCTGGAAGATCAGGACGAGATCATTTTGAAAGGCCTGTGCCGTCAAGATGGCTACCCGACCCTGTCTTTTGGTGAATGTGCCGGTCGAGTATTGCCTGCCGTTCCTTAAATTCAAGACACCTTTGTAAACGACACCCCGCAGCCGGTATCTGGCTTCGGGGTGTTTTTACGTAAAGCTTTATCGAAACAGGCTCGCAAAAACAAAAAAGGGACTTGAAGTCCCCTTTCTGCAAACTCGGAGAGCCTTAGGCAGGCAATTGCTTATGTCTGGCCCAAGACCAGAGGATATAAAACAGAACGCAGCCATACAGCCCCAGCACAGCGCCTGAAGCCAGCACCTGGCTAAGAAAATGGTAGCCCTGCATGATGCGTAGAAAGCCGAACAGCAAACCGGCGCTGATACCCAGCACAAAGCCCCCGGCGGCCAGTTTGCGGCAGCCTGTCATGACGCCCACAAAGGACAGGGACAGGAGCACAAAGCCGGATGCGGCATGAGCACTGGGCAAGGCATTGCCTGCCTCAGCCCAGGAATGCGCCCAGAAGTAGGTGGGCATGGATTCTATACCGCCAAACATGGCCAGATTAAAGGGCCTTGGCATGGCGGTCAGATGTTTCAGTACGCCTACCATTAACGGGCCACTACCCATGAAGAAAGCCGCCCCCGCCCAAGCCAGTTGGCGGCGGGAACCCTTGGGCTGCCGCCAGGCCACGATCGTCCATACCACTGCGCCGCCAAAGGGAACGAACCACACCAGCCTGCGCCCGAACAAATCGACAAAAGGCTGCAATCGCCAGGAAAAGTCCTGGATTTGTGGGTCATAGAAATAGGCACTGAGTGACAGGTCCGTTGCTGAACCCATCGTCACTGCCGCGACGATTCCCAAAACAGTAAAAAAAACGGCACTGGCAACGATATAAGGACGAAAAAACATCTACACACCAAGTAGCTTCAATCAGTCGGGCAATACTTTACCGGGGTTCATGATCCCCAAAGGATCCAGCGCCGTCTTGATCTGCTTCATCAAGGCCAGGGAAACCGGGTCTTTATAACGGGGCAGCAGTTGGCGCTTGAGCTGGCCTACGCCATGTTCGGCACTGATGGAGCCATGGAAACGGTGCACGCTGTCATGGACCAGCGCATAGATCTCGTCCTGACGCTTCAGCAGCTCTTCCTCCGTGAAGGCCGTGCCACGCGCAACGTTGTAGTGCAGGTTGCCATCACCCAAGTGCCCGAATGTCACGTTTTCCAGACCCGGGAAGGCTTCTTGCAAAGCCTTGTCTGTCTCGTGCACGAACTGGGACATCACGGACACAGGGATGGACACATCATGCTTGATGCTTTTCCCATAGGCTTTCTCTGCCAGTGGAATGCTTTCACGCAAATGCCAGAGCGCCTTGCTTTGTGCGATGGTCTCGGCGATAACGGCGTCTTGCACCAGATCTTGCTCCAGAGCCTGGCCGATCACGCTTTCAAAACGCTCGCGGGCATGCTCCAGGCTTTCGCTATCAGACAGCTCCAGCAAGGCATACCAGGCTGCTTTTTCAGCCGGGCCCTGGAAAGGCATACGTTGATCGGGATAGCAATGCAGCACGGCTTGCAGACAATTGCCTGCAATCAGCTCAAAGCCGGTCAAGGACGCCGCCAGCCCCTGGCGCGCCAATGCAAGCACCTGAACGGCATCTTCAATCGTATTCAATGCCAGCAAGGCGGTGCACGCTGCTACAGGCTGGGGATAGAGCTTGATGGTCGCGGCGGTGATGATACCCAGGGTGCCTTCGCTACCAATAAACAAGTTGCGCAGGTCGTAACCGGTATTGTCTTTGCGCAGCCCAAGCAGCCCATGCAGAATTTCACCTTGGGCAGTCACCACTTCCAGCCCCAGGGTCAGGTCACGAGCATTGCCGTAACGCAAAACCTGTGTACCGCCTGCATTGGTGGCCAGATTGCCGCCAATCGTGCAGCTGCCTTCTGCGGCCAGACTCAAGGGGAACAGACGCTGATGATCACGGGCGGCCTGCTGCACATTTTGCAAAATGCAGCCTGCTTCCACCACCATGGTGTCGTTGTCGGTATCCACGCTGCGAATCTTGTTCAGGCGCTCCAAAGACAGCACCAGCGCAGTGGCGCTGTTGTCCGGCGTTGCGCCCCCGCACAAACCGGTATTGCCGCCTTGAGGGACGATGGGCACGCGGTGCTGCGCGCATAGACGCACGACCTGGGCCACTTCTTCTGTCGTTGCAGGCCGGGCCACCGCCAAGGCAGTACCGGTATAGCGTCCACGCCAATCCTCCAGGTACTGCTGCATGGATTGTCCTGTCAGCACATGTTGCTGACCAATACGCTGTTCAAGTTCGTTCAGAAAAGTCATGACCCAAGCCACTCAAGAAAAACAATCAGGCGCTCTTGCTGTCGCGCTACAGCTCTTAATGGTAACTCACGAAAGCCGGTGGCATTCGCGCTAAACTTCTTTCTTTGTGTATTCGTTCAGGACGCGACAGTGACCCACATTCCCGCTCTACCGACCGCTGTATTCAAAGCCTACGATATTCGGGGCACCGTTCCCGAGCAACTGAATCCCGACTTCGCCTACCAATTAGGTCTGGCCCTGGCGGCCCTGGCCCGTGAACAAAGCGTGCAAACCCTGGTAGTGGGTTACGACGGCCGCCACAGCAGCCCTGCGCTGTCTCGTGCCCTGCAACAAGGGATCCAGGCAGGCGGAATCAACACAGTCGATCTGGGTATGGTTCCTACTCCCGTCGTCTATTTTGCGGCCAATGTACTGGAAACCGGCTCGGGCGTAGCCATCACAGGTAGCCATAATCCGTCCAACTACAACGGCTTCAAGATGATGATGGCCGGCAAGACCTTGCACGGCCAGGATATCCAGGGTCTGATGAAACGCATGCAAGCCGGTATTGAGCCTGCGGCTCAAGCAGGCACCGGCGAGAAAAAGGACTTGCTGGACCAGTACGTCAGCACCATCGCCGAACGTGTCAAACTGGCCCGTCCCATGAAAATTGCCCTGGACTGCGGCAACGGCGTGGGTGGCGTCGTGGCTGCCCGCCTGTTCAAGGCCCTGGGTTGCGAAGTGGACATGCTGTTTGAGGATGTAGACGGCAGCTTCCCCAATCACCACCCGGACCCGGCCGAGCCGCACAACCTGCAAGACCTGATCTCCCATGTTCAAAACACGGACTGCGAAGTGGGTCTGGCCTTTGACGGCGATGCCGACCGCCTGGGTGTGGTGACTCGAACGGGTCAGATCATCTGGCCTGATCGTCAGTTGATTCTGTACGCGCGCGATATTTTGCAGCGCGAACCTGGCTCCACGATTATTTTTGACGTGAAATGCAGCCGCCACGTCGCTCTGGAAATTGCCAAGGCCGGGGGTGAGCCCTTGATGTGGCAAACCGGCCATTCGCTGATCAAGGCCAAACTGGCCGAAACGGGTGCCCCTTTAGCGGGCGAAATGAGCGGCCACGTGTTCTTCAAGGAAGGCTGGTACGGCTTTGATGATGGCTTGTACACAGGCGCACGTCTGCTGGCGATTCTCTCGCGCGGTGACAACCCGACGGCAGAGTTGGAAGCCTTGCCGCAAGACCTGTCCACACCGGAACTGAAACTGCCGCTGGCCGAAGGCGAGCCTCATGCCTTGATTGCCCGCCTGCAAAAAGAAGGCCGTTTCCCCAGTTCCAATCAGCTCAACACGATTGATGGTGTACGTGCCGAGTACCCGGACGGCTTCGGTCTGGCTCGCGCCTCCAATACCACTCCAGTGATTGTGCTGCGTTTTGAGGCCCAGTCCCAAGAGGCGCTGGATCGGATCCAGGGAGAATTCCGGGCGGCACTGCTGGCTTTGAAGCCGGATGCAGCATTGCCTTTCTAAGGCCGTGGAAGTTCACTCATACCCAGATCCCTGCTCGCTGGTCTCTAGTCTCTAGTCTCTAGTCTCTAGTCTCTAGTCTCCAGCGCAGTATAAAAATGCCTCCACGCGGCAACTTTGGCTTGCTGTCCCCAAAGGGGGCACTTTTTACCGGGACGACTAGCCCTGGGGCAGCACAGCGATAAAAAAAGAGCTGCACTGCCTCTGAAACCTTGGATTCAACCCCAAGTCACAGCAAGCAGTTCAGCCCGTTTTTTATGCCTTGGCCCAAGCCCCAGGCAGCCAAAGCCTTAACGGCTCAAATACTGATACAGATCCAGATGAGCCTCGCTGATACGGCCTATATCAAAAGCCTCTTCAGCCAGACGGCGGCTTTCCGCCCCCATGGCTTGCCGCTTGGCCGTATCTTCACCCAAGTCCATCACAGCCGCCGCCAATGCCTGCGCATTACGCACTGGCACCAGTACACCGGTCACGCCAGGTTCGATGGCATCACGGCAACCGGGTACATCCGTTGTAACCACCGCGCGCCCGCAGGCTGCGGCTTCTACCAAGGACTTAGGCAGGCCCTCACGGTAGGACGGCAGCACGGCAATGTGTGATTGAGCGTAAAGCTGCGCAATATCGCTACGTTCGCCCAGACACTCCACCACGCCCTGCTTTTGCCAGCTCTGCCACTCCTGATCGCTGATACTGGCCGGATTACCGGGGTCGGGACTGCCAGCCAGTACCCATTTAACCGGGCTACCTTGAGCAGCGCTGATGCGTGCAGCTTCAACAAACTCACGCACACCTTTATCTACCAGCAGGCGCGATACCATCAGGGCAACGGGCGGGCCTTCGGGCTCTGGCAAAGCCTGAAACTGATTCAAGTCCACGCCTGAGCCACGAATCAGGACGCACTGATCGCGTTTGACAACACGGTCTTCCAGCAAGACATCACGGTCATTGCTGTTCTGGAAAATCACGCGGCTATTCGGATGTCCCAAGGCAATGCGGTAAAGCTGCAGGGCAATCCAGCGCACCGGATCAAAGGACTTGTCGCGCTTGGTAAATACATAGCCCAGCCCGGATACAGCGGCCAGAAAACCAGGCACGCCGGCCAGTCGCGCTGCAATCCCTCCATACAGAACCGGCTTGATGGTGACCGCATGCACCAGCTCCGGACGCTCACGGCGAAACAAACGCCACAGGGCCCAAATAGTTTGCAGCTCTTGCAAGGGGTTGGTCCCGCTGCGTGTCATGGGCAAAGCATGGTGATGCAGGCCGTGACGCTCGATCTCGGCAACCGCCGGGCCGTCCATGGTGGCGACATGCACGTCATAACCCTCACGTTGAGCGGCTTGCGCCAAAGGCAAACGATGCGACAGGAAAAAAGCGGGGTTATTGACCACGAACATCAGCATGCGCGTTTTCTTGCTGGTATCGTCCGTCAAGGCACTCAAGGCCTGACGGCTGCGCTTGCGCTTGGGGGGATACTGCGCCGTCAAGGTCTTCCAGGCCTGCGTGTAATTCTTGACCATGCCTTCCAGGGAGAACAGGCGGGCAACCCGTTCACGCGCATGCTCATGACGAGCCTGCCAGGAAGGCGCACCCAGTTCATCCACCGCGCTATTGATCGCGCCTGCCAAAGCTTCAGCATTGCTGGGGGGAACAATCCAGCCCTCATTACCAACGATCAAGGCAGCATCACCCACATCGGTGACCACATTGGACACCCCCGCAGCCATTGCTTCGCAGACCACGTTGGGAAAACCTTCTGCCGAGCTGGACAAGACATGCACGTCCAGCGCATTCATCAGGCGAGGGACATCGCTGCGTCGTCCCATCAGGATGACGCTCTCGCGCAACTGATGCTGATCCAGCAAGCGCATCAAGGTTTCGTTATTGCTGTCCATGCCATCGCCAATCAAAAGGCAACGCAAGCCCGGATGACGGTGCAGGCTGCGAGCTAAGGCGGCCAGCAGATTGGGATGATCTTTAAGCGGATTCCAGCGGGCCACACTGCCAATGACAGGCGTATCCAGTGACAGGCCCAATTCTTCGCGCACTTCTTCACGTGCCTGCGGGTCAGGATGCCAACGGCTTAGATCGTAGCCATTGGGAATCACTTTCATGATGTCGGCGCGATAGCCCCACTGCTTGTGACGTCGGGCGGCATTTTCTGCGCAGGACACAATCAAATTGGGAATAAAGCGTGACAGGCGGGCGCACAGCCAGGCCACCATACGAGCTTTCGGGCTGCCTTGATACAGATTCGCGCCGGAATTACGAATACCCCAGGACACAGCCGGAATGCCGACCAGTCGCGCTGCGGCACCACCGATCAGATCGGAGTGATACATCCAGGTCTGCACCACATCGGGCTGCAAATCGCGCAGCAAGCGCGTCAGCGATCGCAGACCTTTCAAAAAGCCCAGCGGCGAGTGCATGTGCAGGCAGTACAAAGGAATGTCTGCAGCCCGTAGTTGCGGCCCGAAAACATCTTCCTCGCCCAGAGAAATCACAATATGTTCGGTATCTTGACCGGGTGCTGTCACCAAGCGGAACAAGACGGTTTCTGCCCCACCCTGCCCCAGTCCCGCAATAATATGCACGACTCGCAAGGGCGGCGTTACTTTCTCCAGCTTGTCATCCACGGCGTCTGTGTCCTGATTGAACGACCTTGGCTGCATTGCACTCATGCTTTGGCTCCCTCTTCGATACCGCCACGGGCGGCCTGAAAGACCTGGTCCCAGTTAAGCAAAACCTGCTCTAGTTCATAACGCTGACGCACCGCTGCAGCGGCACGACGGCCCAAGACGCCCCGAAAGACGCCATCCCCCATCAGCTCGGCCAGGGCGGCAGTCAAGGCACCTTCATCCCCTACCGGCACCAGCAGGGCATCCTTGCCATCGGAACTGATTTCGCGCGGGCCGCTGGGGCAATCAACCGTCACGGCGGGCAGGCCCATGGCCATGGCTTCCAGCAACACGTTCGGAAAACCCTCTACTTCCGAAGTCATGACAAAGGCATGGGAGCGCGCCATTTCCTGCCAGGGCTCAGCGGTCTTGCCGGCCAGTTCGATACGATCGCCCGCGCCGGACATGGCAATCTGCTGCACCAATTGGGCTCGCTGCGGGCCATCGCCCCAGATTTTCAATTTCCATTCCGGATGCTCGGCGGCCAGGCCTGCAAATACGCGGATCAAGACATCAAAACGTTTGGAGGGCACCAGACGCCCCATGGCCATCAAGGTGCAGTGACGGTTCTCCTCCACCCGCACCTCGCGCTGCACGGCATTCAAGGCCTGCGGCAAGGGGTTGGGAACCACCATGACCTGCTTCATGCCCGGCACCATGGCCTGGAACGCCGCCACACTGGCTCGGGTTTGCACAGTCACTACCTGCGCCTTGGGGTACAGACGGCGGCGCAGGCTTTGCAGCAGCTTGCCTGCGCTGCTGCTAAAGGCCGGGTTGGTGCGTTCACCCACCACAATAGGGACGCCCATGCCGCCCAGCCCCAGCAACACATTGATATTCACATTGGTCAGAAAAGACACGATGACATCAGGCTGTTTTTCATGCACCAGCTTGCGCATGGCGCGCAGCTTGGCCAAGGGTTTGGGCAACCAGCTACCGCGCATGCGATGGGCCAGCCACACCAGTTCCACCTTGGAGTCAATAGGGTAAAAGGCGCTGCCTCCTCCACTATAAGTAGGCACCAGGGTGACCTGATCGCCCCGCAAACCCCAGGCATTGGCCAGGGTGGAAGCGACGCGCTCGGCGCCGCCTGCGTTCAGGGAGCTGACGAAAAACAGAATATTCACTGGGCCTCCGTGGGCTCATCGACCGGGTAGCTTGGGCCTGCTGGCACTAGGCAAAGCGCCATTTTAAGGCCGACGCAAGCACTGTTCCAACACTTGCTGCCATAGCGCCAGAACTCGGGCCGAGGAAAAACGATCGCGCACATCCGTGGCGCGGCGCGCCAATCGCTGACGCTTGTCGTCGTTGGACATCAGGTCGGATAAATGGGCTGCCAGGGCTTCCACGTCTTCAATCGGGCGTACCAAGACGCCGTCAATATTGGCACGGATAATCTCGCGCGGGCCGGTATCGCAATCAAAGGCAACCGCGGTCAAACCGCTGGCCATGGCTTCCAGCAGGCTGTTGGACAAGCCTTCCATGCGGGAGCTGAGTACATACAGATCTGACTGCTCGTACCAGTCCGCCATATTGCCGACGCGGCCGGGAAGCTGAATCCGCTCTTGCAGCTCCAACTCTTCAATTCGTGCTTCCAGAGGAGCACGCTGCTCGCCTTCGCCCAGAATCACCAAGTCCCAGTCCGGGAAATAGTTGGACAACATGGCAAAGGATTCGATCAGGGTGTCAAACCCTTTAACCGGGTGCAGTCGCCCCACAGCCAGCAAACGTTTGCGGCCTTCTGGCAGTTCGGGCACCGGCACGACAGGCTCGGCACTATCCATAGGCCAGCGTACGGCATTAGGAATTACCTGAACCTGGCTGCCGGGCACATGCTCGCGCAACCAGTCTGCAGTACCAGCAGTCAGCGCGATCACGGCATGAGCTTGCGGATAGGTACGCAAACGGGCTTTTTGCCAGAAAGAGGACAAGGATTGGGAGGGCGGATGCGTATGCTCGGTAGCAATCACCATGCAGGGCAAGCCTTTGGCGGCAGAAATGGCCAGTACCGAGGAAGTGGTCATCATGCCCAGAACCACATCGGGTTTGGTCTTGCGTATCAGGGATCGCACCCGGCTCACGCGCCGCCAGTTCTTCCACAAGGCATCCAGGCGGCCACGACTGCTGCCTGCCGTTCCCAGCACGTGGCGCTCTACGCCCTCTGCTACGGTATACGCGTCTTTGTCACGGCCGGCCTGCGTCACCAGAGACACTCGATAGCCGCGCGCCACCCAGGCTGCGCTTAAATCGACGGCGACACGTTCTGCCCCGCCCCCACCCAAAGAGTGGATAAGCAGCATGATATGAGGGCGAACTCCCGAATGACTGTGCACGTTTTCCTATTCCTGCGAACCAGGCGCAAAGGCACTGGCTGGCTTCAAAGCCAAGATGAAATAACAAGTGAAAGAAGCCGCATACATCAGGCTGGTCGCCAGCATGATGCCCGACGGACCCATGCGCGCCGCCAGAATCGGGTTCAGGGCCGCTTTCACCAAAAAATTGATCACGGCAATAATTGCCATGGATTTATAACGGTTCTGACTGGCCAATAGCTGCACCAGAATCAGCACCCCAAAATAAAAAGGCAGTTGCACCAGTCCCCAGCTAAAAACCTGGGCGACGGTGGCCGTATCCTGCGCGGTAAACGCGCCACGCTCAAACAGCAGTGCCACGCCCCAAGGAGCCAGCAGGACGCCGATGGACGCCGCTACTCCACCAGCCGCCAACATCATGACCGACCATTTCAAGGCCATGGAACGAGCACGGGCGTTATCGCCCCGACTTTGAATATCAGCCAGCACAGGCAAGGCAGCACGACCTACAGAGGCCGCACCCACACCTAGAACCAAGGCCAGCAAGCGCGTGGCATAACCCAAGGTCGCGTTGGCATTCGCGCCCAGATTGGCCGCCGTATATTGGTCGATAGGGCCGACAAAGCTCATGGCAACCTGCCCCACTAGCATGATCGTGGCGGCCTTGAGCAAATCCGGCCACTGTTCGGCACGCAAGCTGATCGTGGGACGAGCCCAGATCTGATCAGCCCGAGAAGCCAGAATCATCAGCCACACGGCCTGGATCGTCATACCCAGCAAGGTGCCCCACAACAAGGGGCCAATGCCGGCATTGGCGCCTGCGGCCAGCACCCAGATCAGGATGACAAAGGCAGGAACACTTTCCAGCAAGGTGTTGATGTGACGCTCATGCGCCCGCAAACGGGCGGCACTCAGGCCAATCATCAGGGTCAGAACCGCCGCTGGCGCAAAGGCAAACAGCAGTTCCTGGCTCATTTCATGGACTGCAGGACTTAAACCCTGTCCCGTCCATTGCAGCACCCAGGGCCAGCTAATCCAGATCAATGCACCCAGCACGCAGCCCAGCACAATGCACCAGGCCTTGAGTTCACCCAGAAAACGGCTGCGCGCAGCCGGTTCCAGACGATGCAAGCGCACCAGAACGGGAATCAGCACAACGGACATGGAGCCAACGATTGTCACTGGCAGCCAATTGGCCATGACCATCGTGAACTGATAGGCATCGACTACATCGCTCACACCGTAGCGATAAGCCACCGCCATTTCTTTGAAAGCGCCCGCTGCCTTGCCCAGCAACAGAAAAAACGCCACCCGCATCGCCCCCAGGGCGATGCGACGGTGGTCGTCATGCAAACTAGACAGACGTGCTTTCAGGCTGGCCCAAATCAACTCAGAAACGCCACGTACCAGGGCATGGCTGTGTTCAGGCCCTGCAAAATCGTGTGAGTCGGCTCGTAACCCAATTGGGTGCGAGCCTTAGTGATATCGGCTTGAGAGTGCAGCACATCGCCCGCGCGGAAGTCCGCATAGATGGGCTGTTTGGTGTAGTTCACACCATTTGCACTCAAGGTCTGCTTCAAGTGCTCGAACAGCTCGTTCAAACTGGTGCGAGCATTGACGGCCACGTTATAGACTTCGGCCACAGCAGGTTTTTGCTGCACGGCGGCCAGGATATTCATCTGAATAACGTTGTCGATAAAGCAGAAATCGCGGCTGGTTTGGCCATCCCCATTGATTTGCACATCCTGGTTCTGGATCATGGCCGATACCCATTTCGGGATCACCGCAGCGTAAGCACCGTTAGGGTCCTGACGTTTGCCAAATACATTGAAGTAACGCAGGCCCACGCTGGAAAAGCCATAGGCACGGGCAAACACGTCCGCATACAGCTCGTTCACGAACTTGGTGACGGCGTAGGGGGACAGTGGACGACCAATCGTATCCTCCACCTTGGGCAAACCGGGATGGTCGCCATAGGTGGAACTGGAAGCCGCATAAACAAAGGCTTTAACCTGTTCGTCACGCGCAGCCACCATCATGTTCAGGGCACCGTTCACGTTGACCTCATTGGAAGTCAGCGGATCGTTCAAGGAACGAGGCACCGACCCCAAAGCGGCCTGGTGCAGCACATAGTCCACGCCTTTAACAGCTTCGCGACAGGTATCCAGATTGCGGATATCGCCTTCAATAAAGCGAAAACGGGCCCAGCGCTCGGCACCAACCTGATCGCGCACTTCGTCCAGATTGTATTGATGGCCGGTTGCAAAGTTATCCAGACCTACCACCTGCTGATCCATTTTCAGCAGAGCTTCCAGCAGGTTGGAACCGATAAAGCCGGCACAACCCGTAACCAGCCAGGTTTTAGGCTGATTACGCAGTTGCTGGCTCGCCTGTTCAAATGCAGCGCTCATAATGCTTTCCAAAATTAAAGACGCAGATCGGATTGTTCGCGATCAAACACATACTTCAAGTCGTAGAGCACATGCTCGGGCTTACCCCATTGGCGCACACCCTCCACACCCAGTTCCTTGAACTGCTTGTGGGCTACAGCCACGATCACCCCGTCGTACTCACCCGCTTTAGGAGTTTCAACCGGAGTAATACCGTATTCATGTTGCGCTTCTTTAGGGTCAACCCATGGATCGTATACATCTACGTGAACATCGTATTGCTTGAGTTCATGCACGATATCGACAATACGGGTGTTACGCAGGTCCGGGCAGTTTTCTTTAAAGGCCAGACCCAGCAACAAGACGCGCGAACCTTGCACCTGAATGCGGCGCTTGGTCATGGCTTTAACCAGTTGGGAGGCCACATAGCCGCCCATGGAGTCGTTCAGACGGCGGCCAGCCAGAATGATCTCGGGGTGGTAGCCAATGGCTTGCGCCTTGTGGGTCAGGTAATAGGGGTCCACGCCAATGCAGTGGCCGCCTACCAGACCGGGACGGAAAGGCAGGAAGTTCCACTTGGTACCCGCCGCTTCCAGCACGTCCAGGGTGTCAATGCCCAGGCGGTTGAAGATCAGAGCCAATTCGTTGATCAGGGCGATGTTCACGTCGCGCTGGGTGTTCTCGATCACCTTGGCCGCTTCTGCCACACGAATGGAGCTAGCCTTGAAGGTACCCACCACAATGATCTCGCGGTACAAGGCGTCGACCAATTCAGCGACTTCAGGGGTCGAGCCGGAAGTGACTTTCTTGATGGTGGAGACGCGGTGTTCCTTGTCGCCTGGATTGATACGCTCCGGACTGTACCCCGCGTAGAAATCTTCGTTAAAGCGCAGGCCCGACACTTGCTCCAGCACAGGCACACACACTTCTTCGGTCGCGCCGGGGTAAACCGTGGATTCATAAACCACGATGTCACCACGCTTGAGCACTTTACCGATGGTCTCGGAAGCGCGGACCAGGGGAGTCAGATCAGGCTGTTTGAATTCATCGATAGGCGTGGGCACAGTCACAATGAACACATTGGCCTGGGCCAGTTCATCGGCCTCGCAGGAGTAGCTCAAGCCACTGGCCTGGGCCAGTTCTTCGCTCTCGACCTCCAACGTGCGGTCTACCCCTTCCTTGAGTTCGGCGACACGACGCGCGTTAATGTCAAAACCAATAACGGAACGCTTTTTGCCAAACTCTACAGCCAAAGGCAAACCGACATATCCCAAGCCGATGACGGCCAGTTTCACATTCTCAAGTTGCAACTTCATTCTCCAGTTAGCGCTATGCGCAAGGAATAATCTTGAACGCCTGACAGTATCAGTCCCGATCTATCCGCCGCCGTACCGAGGGTAGCAGCAGCCAGGAAGGGCGACGCCACGAAACCAGACGGGAATAGAGCCAGATATAAACCAGTGAGAAGGCCAGCATGCTGGCACACAAAGCCCAGGTATTGTCCCACCAGATCGTGGCCGGCACCAAACCGATCAGGGCCAGTACCCACAGGTACGGCGAGGTCATGGCATTACAAAACGCGGGCAAGGCTCCGCCACTGTCACGACTGAACGTGGAACGCACCAGACGACGGAACACCAGTTGATGCAGGTGCAGCGCGTCCGGCTGATCCACAGGCACACCGCGTTTGAAACGGCGACGCCAGATCGAAAACATGGTTTCAAAAACAGGGTAAAACAGCACGGCCAAGGCGTAAAACGGCGACACACTGGGGTTGCGCACCACCAGTTGCACAGCCAGTTCAGCCAGCATGAAGCCCAGGAAATACGCGCCGCCATCCCCCAGAAAGACCCGTCCAAAAGGAAAGTTCCATACCAGAAAGCCCAGGGTGGCCGACGCCAGCGAGGCGGCAATCAGGAAAATCGGAATGTCCTGCACCTGCAAGGCCACCAGAGCCAGGGACAGCGCCATCAAGGTGGCGATCATGCCGGCCAGGCCATTCATACCGTCAATAATATTCAGGGCATGGGTACAGCCGCCTACCGCAATCATGGTAAAGAGCAGCGAAATGGGCCAGAAACCCAGAACCCAATCAGCCCAGCTCACCCCAACACGCGACACACCGCCCAGCAACCACCAGGCAATCGCGGCCGACAGGAAAGCGGCCAGCAAGCGTTTCAGGGAACCTACGTCCTTGGTGATGTCCTCGACCAGGCCCGCCACAAATACCGGCATGGCAGCCAGAAACAAGACCGGCCACAGCCAGGTCAGTGTCATATTGCTGGGCCCAAGGACCAGCAAGCCAGCCAAACTGCCTGCCACCACGGCCAGACCACCCACACGCGGGGTAGGACGAGAATGGGACGCTTGGGGTTTACTAAGGTCGCTGTCCCCGGTCAGACGGCCATGCCAACGTTCGGAGGCCACGATCAGCCCGCCGACCATAAAAGCCACGACACAGATATACAACCAGGTAAGAGACTCCCCCATCTGAGGTAAAGACACCGCAAAACACCTGCTAGGTTAGGAACTACACATTATCAACCTGCCTTCCGGCTTGTGTCCGTGACCAGTCGCATTAAATGCAACAATTTCCGTCAAGTCCCGTATCACTTTCGTGTAGGCAGGAGTAGCTCGCTAATTTGCCCGAGCGCGAGCCCGAAAGCAAGTATTTTGCGGGATTGGGGCTCAGGAATCGGGTTGCGGCAACGGTTCTGTCGAGGCCAGCTGATTACCGCACTCGGTCAGGAGTCGCCGTAACCAGCGATGGCTGGGCGAATGCCGGTTACGTTCATGCCAGAGCTGATAAAAGCGCATGGGCGGAAACTCCAGCGGGGCCTCCAGAATCGCCAGGGGCAATAGTCGACAATAAAACTCGGCGAAATGACGCGAAGTCGTAAAAATCAGGTCTGTATTCTGTAGCAAATACGGTGCTGCCGAAAAGGACTGCACCGCCACGCTTTCATCACGCTGAATACGCAGGGTCGCCAAGGTCGTATCGATGACACCGCGCTGGTTGATGGAATACGGCATGGGCACCACATGGCGCGCCCGCACGTAATCATCCATGGTCAACCCCTTGCGAGCCAAGGGGTGCGTTGCCGCTACCAGGCAGACAATCTGATCTTCCAGCAGCACGGACAGGTGCATGCGATCGGGCGGTTCGGGCCAGTTCCCAATAACCATATCCAGGTCGCCTTCCGCCAAAGAACGCTCAAAATCAAAGCTGGCATCCAGAGAATGCAGATTCAAACGCGCCCCCGGTGCCTCGCGACGCATGCGCTCGACCACTCCGCCAATAAAGACAGGCGCCAGATAATCTGGCGCTCCGATATGAAACTCACTGCGACTTACCTGAGGGTCGAAACTGTCGGGTGCATTAACCATACAGTCGATCTCGGCCAGAGCTCCTTTAGCGTGGGCCAGCAGGCCAATGGCGCGCTCAGTAGGCACCATGCCCCCTTTTTCGCGCACCAGCAAAGGATCGCCAATAATGTCACGCAAGCGTCGTAAGGCCGCACTGATAGCAGGCTGCGACTGGTTCATTTTGAACGCGGTACGCGAGACGCTGCGCTCGGTAACGAGTAAGCAAAATACCCTCAAGAGATAGGTATCAAGCGGGTTATCCCCACGTCGGGCGGCCATCTTATTCTCTCCTTCTTACGCTTTTTTCCAGCATGATAATGACATACATGCACAATACGAGATGGCATATATCATTTATACGCCTAATTCTATTTTATTTATAAACAGAAAACTTAAACTGGTCCCATATAAGAAAATCATAGCCCACAGGCGGTGGTTTATAAGGGTTTGAATAAATCAAACATACCGTGTAAACGCCCACCCACTACCCTTGATAAAACGGCCTCCAGGCCTGGTCCTGGAGCCGCCTCGGCTCGCACTATTTACGCTTAGATAATCGGACTGACACATGACTACTCAAACCCTTACCACCACACAGGCGCTCACCGAACTCTCCAGCCTGGATCAGAGCCAATTTGTGGACAAGCTCGAAGGTATTTTTGAACATTCCCCCTGGGTCCCTGAGCGTAGCTGGAACCAGCGTCCCTTTGAAAGCGTGGATCAGTTGCACGCCTGCATGGTGCAAGTGGTCCAGGAAGCATCGCACGAAGAACAGAAGAACCTGATCTGTGCTCACCCCGAGCTGGCTGGTAAAGAAGCCGAGCAAGGGACACTGACCACCGCATCGACAGGCGAACAACGTGGCGCCGGCCTGGATCAGTGCTCGGCCGAAGAGCTGGCCCGTCTGCGTGGCCTGAACGCCCAATACCGTGAGCGCTTCGGTTTTCCCTTCGTGATTGCCGTCAAGGGTTTGAGCCGTTACCAAATCATGGATACAGTAGAAGCTCGTCTGAACAACAGTGCTGAAACCGAGTTTCAAGCTTGTCTGACTGAAATCGGCAAGATTGCCCGTTTCCGTCTGGATGCGCTGCTGGGCTGATTTTGCTGCCTGCCGGGTCTTGTTGACCCATCCAGTTCACGGGGTAGCGCCAGCCTGCGGGCACGCTGCCCTTTGTTTCCTCTGACCCTTCGTGGCGCGGCTGCTTTCAGCCCCACGCGGGTCTGCCCTACCAAGGACCTCTGCCATGACAATCACATTGAAGTTGGAAACCCTGACAGCCGAAGCCTTCGCCCCCTTTGGTGATGTCATCGAGGCCTCCGACACGGTTCAGCACTTCACCATCAATGAAGGCAATACCGAGCGCTACCACGACCTGGCCAAGATCGAGCCGGGTGCAGACGGCCACGCGATTGTGTCCATTTTCCGTGGTCAGCCACGCACCCTGCCCTTTACCGTGGAAATGATGGAACGCCACCCCAAAGGTAGCCAGGCCTTCATTCCGCAGTCCGGCCAACCGTATCTGGTGATTGTGGCCCCTGCTGGCCCGACTCCCAAGGCAAGCGATCTACGCCTGTTCCTGGCCCGTGGCGACCAGGGCGTGAACTACGCAACTGGCGTTTGGCACCACCCCTTGATGGCACTGAATCAAGTGGCCGACTTCATCGTGATTGATCGCAAAGGTCCCGGCGACAACTGCGATGTGATTCAGCTGGAAGAAAAAGCCATCATTGCTGAACTGGAAACCACAGCAGCGTGAGCCAGTCCTGCCCCATCACGCCGGACATAGCGGCCATTTACGCCCATCGTCCGGCCGATATTGATCCCGAGCACTGGCGCGCCCGTGTCAATCTGGCCGCCGCCTACCGGCTGGCGGCCCGCCAGGGCTGGGACGATATCATCTACACCCATATTTCCCTGCGCCTGCCCGGCCACGACGACACTTTCCTGATCAATCCCTTCGGTTTGCGCTTTGATGAAATCTGCGCTTCCAATCTGCTCTTGATTGATACCCAGGGCCAGGTTGTGGACGGCACAGGCCGTCGTGCCAACCCCAGCGGTTTTGCCATTCACGGCGCCGTTCACCGCGCCCGAGCGGATGCACACTGTGTCATCCACTTACATACAGATGCCTCGATTGCCGTCTCGGCTCTGTCCTGTGGATTGCTGCCTCTATCGCAACACGCCATGCGGTTCTGGCAGGATATTGGCTATCACGACTATGCCGGTCTGGCCTTCCCGCCCCAGGAGCAAGAGGCCCTGCTCCAGCAATTAGGCTCCTATCCCGCTCTGCTCTTGCGCAATCACGGCGCCCTGACCTGTGGCCGTACTGTTGCCGAGGCTTATGTCCTGATGGATGCCTTGGAGCGCGCCTGTCGCATTCAGCTCTCGGCCATGGCTGCCAGCCCGCAACTGCACCTGCCCCCAACGGATGTGCTGGATTTGACACATCGCCAGCTTTTACCCGGGGATGAGCCAGAGGGCTTGTTAGAATGGCCAGCCTTGCTGCGCAAGCTCTATCAGAGCGAGCCGGATTTTTGCCGCTAAGACCCTTTCCACCCCTACGGAGCTTTTATGCCTTCTATTAACGTACAACTATTCGACGGCCGTCCCGTGGAAATCAAGCGTGAGCTCGCCCAGGCCCTGACTAAAGAAGCCTGTCGCGTGCTTGGCTGTACCCCGGAGGCCGTCGATGTGGTCTTTACCGACGTCAAACGCGAGGACTGGGCCACGGCCGGCGTCCTGTGGTCGGACAAATAACTCAGACCCATGAAAAAGCGGCCACAGGGCCGCTTTTTTTATATCTTTCAGTACCTTAACGGCTCTTCAAACATAAATCAAACGGTAGTTTGGAGGCTGCTAACATAGATTTCCAGGACGGACTAGGTGGGCAATACCCCTAGCACTGAAAAATGCATGAAAAAAGCAGGAATCTGCTAGGGCGTGGCCTGAACACAGGCCCCATCTACAGGGCTTATATCCTTTCCCCCCTGTCAGCATCAGCCTGCCATACGCTTTTACGTATTCTACTTATCAAGCCGTACTGCCTTCCAGTGATACGGCCCATCCGATAACTTTATGCTTACGCGGCCCAGGCATCGGCTGCGCATAACGTATTAATAAGGAGACCCGGATGTCCGCCAACCCAGAAGTGTCCACACCTGCTGCTTGTGACGGTGTAGACGAACGCCTACCAACGGGGCGCCTGGCAACCCTTGGTTTGCAACACGTCATGGTGATGTACGCGGGCGCAGTTGCTGTCCCCCTGATCATTGGTGCGGCCTTGGGCCTGTCCAAGGAACAGATCGCATTCCTGATTAATGCCGACCTGCTGTGCTGTGGCCTGATCACCATCATCCAGGCTCGTGGCCTGGGTATGTTCGGTATCAAACTGCCCGTCATGATGGGCGTGTCCTTTGCAGCGGTCAGCCCCATGATCGCCATTGGCCTGGATCCGCAACTGGGCCTGCCCGGTATTTTCGGCGCCACCATTCTGGCCGGTATCTTCAGTATTCTGATTGCTCCGGTATTTAGCCGTCTGATGGGCCTGTTCCCCCCGGTCGTGACCGGCATCATCATTACCGTGATTGGCGTGACGCTGATGCGCGTGGGTCTGAACTGGATCGGCGGCGGCTCCCCTACTATTACTGACGCCGCCACCGGCCTGTCCATCCCCAACCCAGAATACGGCTCGCTGGAAAACCTGGGCATTGCCCTGATGGTGCTGACTGTGATCCTGCTGATCACCAAGTTTGCACGCGGTTTCCTGGCAAACGTGGCAGTGCTGATTGGCCTGCTGGTCGGTTTCTTTGTCTCTTTGGCCATGGGTCGCATCACCTTTGAAGGTCTGGATCAGACCAGCTGGTTTGCGGTGGTGACTCCATTCCACTTTGGCGTGCCTACTTTCAGCTGGGCCCTGCTCGGCGCAGCGGCAGTCCTGTCCCTGATCATGGTGGTGATCATGGTTGAGTCTCTGGGTATGTTCCTGGCATTGGGTTCCATCTGCGGCCGTCCTACCGACCGAGAAGCGCTGGTGCGCGGTCTGCGTACCGACGGTCTGGGTACCCTGGTGGGCGGCATCATGAACACCTTCCCGCATAGCTCGTTCTCGCAAAACGTGGGCCTGGTCAGCGTGACAGGCGTGCGCAGCCGCTGGGTATGTGTCATGGGCGGTGCCTTCCTGATCATGCTGGGCCTGTTCCCCAAAATGGCTTTCATTGTGGCCTCCATCCCCAACTACGTTCTGGGCGGTGCTGGCATTGTGATGTTCGGCATGGTGGCCGCTACCGGCATCAAGATCCTGATGTCGGCCAACCTGAACCGTAACCCTTACAACCCCTATATCGTGGCCATCAGCCTGGGCTTTGGCATGATTCCCCTGGTTGCCGAGCACCTGCTGGACAAGATGCCCCCTGCTCTGGCTCCCTTGCTGCATAGCGGAATCTTGCTGGCTGCCGTATCTGCCATCTTGTTGAACCTGTTTTTCAACGGCATGGAAAAATACGCCGACCAAGGTCACACCGTTGAATCCACCGCTGCTACCCAGGCCCGCAAACAGGCCGCCGCTCAAAACGCGACTGAAGACAGCGGCAATCACCTGGCCTCGCAAAACGGCTAAGCCCCTTTTTGATCAGCCGCCCTGCCTGAAATGGGCGGCTGTTCAAATTTCCGCAGTACCTTCATAAAAGTATCGACTGTCCATAATTAATCTAAGCAAGGTCAGTAACACCCACTCAAAGAAAACTAAGGCCGCAGGCCGTAAGGGACATCAGATCCCAAGGACCTGCTTGCGCTCAAACAAAGAGGAGACACCATGAAAAAGCTACATCCTGCTCGCTGGGCATGCGCCCTGCTGGCCGCCCCACTGCTGTCCAGCCCCGCCTTGGCAGCCGACTGGAGCGACACCTTTTTAGGCTACCGCTTCAGCACGCAATACACCGAGCCGATGAACGATCGGACTATCCAGAAGCACATCCTGAGCCTGACACACGTTAACGGCTACAGCCTGGGCCAGAACTTCTTTAACCTGGATATTCTGCAGTCGGATCGCTACGACCCGTCCAGCGGCAATGGCAGCAATGGCGCCACCGAGTTCTACGCCACCTACCGTCACCAGCTCTCCATGGGCAAGGTATTCGACAAGGATCTGAGCTTCGGTCCCGTGAAAGATGTGGCCATTACTGCAGGCTTTGACCTGAACACCAAGAACACTGCCTTTGCACCGCGCAAACGCCTGCTGGTACTAGGCCCGACCTTCAAATTCGATGTCCCCCGAGGTTTTGTGGACCTGAGCCTGATGGTAGGTAAAGAATGGAACCACTGCGGTCTGGGTGCTCCCGCCTGCCCGGACAGTCGCAGCTCCTTCCACACCCAGTTTCTGGCCAGCCTGAACTGGAACCTGCCCTTCGATGTGGGTTCGGTCCCGCTGAAGTTCCAGGGCTTTGCCAACTACGCCGGCCCCAAGGGTGACGACTACGCAGGCATCAGCACCAAGTCTGAAGTGCTGGTCCGTACCTCCCTGATGGCTGACGTGGGTAAAGTGGCCTTCGACAAGAAGAACACCCTGTGGGTGGGTATTGGCTACGAGTACTGGTACAACAAGTTCGGTAATCGCTATATGGCGAACGGCAACCTGAAGCCTGGCATCAAAACCAGCGCCCCCACCGTACAAGTGGAATGGCACTTCTAAGCGCCATGCAGCATAAAAAAACCGCTTTTCGAAGCGGTTTTTTTTATTCAGAAGACCAAAGCAGTTAGAACTGCACCTCGCCGTCCCAATAACCCGGGGTGTTGTAGATGGCTCGCAAATAGTCGATAAAACGTCGCACTTTGGCTGGCAGATAACGCTGCTGCTGATACACCGCCTGGATGTCGTAGCTGGGAATCTCGAACTCATTCAGCACCGTCACCAGCTCGCCCCGCTTGAGTTCTGGCTGAATTTCCCAGGTGGAGCGCCAGCCAATCCCCCAACCTTGCTTGACCCAATTAAAGAGCAATTCACCATCATTGCAGTCCAGATCACCATCAACCCGTACCGCCAAAGGACGACCATCCCGCAAGAAGGTCCAGCCGCGTTGCTGCCCACCCTGCAAGTTGAACGCCAGGCAGTTATGACGAGCCAGATCTTCCGGTACGCGCGGCACCCCGTGACGCTCGAAATACTCGGGCGTACCACACACCACACGCCGGTTCGGATACAGACGTACCGCCACATAGTTGGGGTCGGTGACCTCGCCAATACGCAAGGCCATGTCATAACCTTCGCGCACCAGATCTACCACGCTGTCGGTGAAGTTGAAAGACAGCTTCAGCTCGGGGTAACGCTTCTTGAAGGACAAGGCATGCGGTGCCACATGACGACGCCCAAAGGCAGCCGGAGCCGATACCACCAGGTGCCCGCGCACCACTTTACGCTGGGCGCTGATGCTGGCTTCGGCCTCTTCAAAGTCCTTCAGAATTTGTTTGCACTGCTCCAGAAACTGCTCGCCAAGATCAGTCAACGTCAGCCCGCGCGTGGACCGGTGCATCAAACGCACTCCCAGTCTCTGCTCCAAGGCATCCAGGCGCCTACCCATCACCACCGGGGTAACGCCTTCGATCACGGACGCAGCCGCAAAACTGCCTTTTTCAGCGACCAGCGCAAAACTTCGAATTTCGGTATAACGGCTCATTCAATACTCCAAGTATCGATAGAAACAATCGTACCACCATTTCTAGGCAGGGCTATCACTCCTTATTATCGAGTTGTGAATTTCGTCAAACGATGATCTAGGAGATATCAATGGCTCGAATGAGAGCAGTGGACGCCGCCGCCGCGATTTTACGTAAAGAAGGCGTGAGCACCGTATTTGGCGTGCCTGGCGCCGCAATCAACCCCTTCTACTCCGCACTGCGCAAGGAAGGTGGCTTTGATCACATTCTCGCCCGCCACGTGGAAGGCGCTTCCCACATGGCCGAAGGTTTTACCCGTGCCAATCCCGGCAATATCGGCGTATGTATCGGTACTTCCGGCCCCGCTGGCACAGACATGATCACCGGCCTGTACTCCGCATCGGCTGACTCGATCCCAATTCTGTGCATTACCGGCCAGGCCCCTCGTGCCCGCCTGTACAAGGAAGACTTCCAGGCCGTGGACATTGAATCCATTGCCAAGCCCGTGACCAAGTGGGCCGTCACCGTGCGCGAACCCGATCTGATCCCGCGCGTGTTCCAGCAGGCTTTCCACATCATGCGCTCTGGCCGTCCTGGTCCTGTGCTGATCGATATGCCTATCGACGTGCAAATGACCGAGATCGAATTTGATCTGGATACCTACTCCCCGCTGGAAGCCTACAAGCCTGCTGCCACCCGTGCCCAGGCTGAAAAAGCCATCGAACTGCTGAACGCTTCCGAGCGTCCGCTGATCGTATCCGGTGGCGGCGTCATCAACGCCAACGCATCCGAGCTGCTGCAGGAATTTGCCGAGCTGGTCAACGTACCCGTTATCCCGACCCTGATGGGCTGGGGTACTGTGGCCGACGATCACCCATTGATGGCTGGCATGGTTGGCCTGCAAACCTCGCACCGCTACGGCAACCAGACCTTGCTGGCATCGGACTTTGTATTCGGTATCGGTAACCGCTGGGCCAACCGCCACACCGGTTCCGTAGACGTCTACACCGAAGGCCGCAAGTTCGTGCACGTGGACATTGAGCCTACACAGATCGGCCGTGTATTTGGCCCTGATCTGGGTATTGCCTCGGACGCTGGCGCTGCACTGAAGCTGTTCATTGAAGTGGCCAAGGAGTACAAGGCTGCCGGCAAGCTGCGCGACCGCGCCGCCTGGGTAGCCGACTGCCAGAAACGCAAGGCCACCTTGCAGCGCAAGACCAATTTCGACAACGTGCCCCTGAAGCCTCAGCGCGTTTACGAAGAAATGAACCGCGCCTTTGGCCCTTCGACCACCTACGTCAGCACCATTGGTCTGTCGCAGATTGCTGCCGCCCAGTTCCTGCACGTGTACAAACCACGTCACTGGATCAACTGCGGTCAGGCAGGCCCATTGGGCTGGACGATTCCTGCTGCACTGGGTGTGGTTGCGGCTGACCCCGGTCGCGAAGTGGTAGCCATTTCGGGCGACTACGACTTCCAGTTCATGATTGAAGAGCTGGCCGTAGGCGCACAATTCAAGCTGCCTTACCTGCACATTCTGGTCAACAACGCCTACCTGGGTCTGATCCGTCAGGCACAGCGCGGCTTTGAGATGGACTATTGTGTACAACTGGCCTTTGACAACATCAACGCCCCTGAAACCGAAGGTTATGGTGTGGATCACATCACCGTGGTGGAAGGCCTGGGTTGCAAGGCCATCCGCGTACACAAACCCGAAGACATCCAGCCCGCCATTGAACAGGCTCGCGCATGGATGAAAGAGTTCAGCGTGCCGGTTGTGATCGAACTGATCCTGGAGCGCGTCACCAACATTGCCATGGGTACCGAGCTGCACAATGTGACGGAATTCGAGTCCCTGGCCGAAGCGGGTATTGACGCCCCCACCGCCATCTCGCTGATGGACTGATTGCTGATTTAAAAAACGGAGTAGCACTATGCCAAAATTTGCCGCCAACCTGACCATGCTGTTTAACGAGCACGACTTCCTGGATCGCTTCCAGGCAGCGGCCGAAGCTGGTTTCAAGGGAGTGGAGTACCTGTTCCCCTACGCCTACGACAAACAGCAGCTGGCTGACAAACTGCAACAACACGGTTTGACCCAAGTGTTGCACAACCTGCCTGCGGGCGACTGGGACGGCGGCGAGCGCGGCATTGCAATCCTGCCCGAGCGCGTGGGTGAATTCCAGGACGGCGTAGGCCGTGCCATTGAATACGCCACCGCGCTGGGCTGCAAACAAGTCAACTGCCTGGCTGGCAAGCTGGCCGAAGGTGCAGACCGCGAACTGGCTCACAAGACCTTGGTCAGCAATCTGCAGTTTGCTGCCGCCAAGTTGAAAGACGCCGGCCTGCGCCTGCTGGTTGAACCCATCAATACCTTCGACATTCCAGGTTTCTACCTGAACCGTACCGAACAGGCCGCGGCGCTGTTGCAGGACGTGGGTTCGGACAATCTGTTCATCCAGTACGACGTCTACCACGCCCAGCGCATGGAAGGCGAGCTGGCCGCCACCATGAAAAAGCACCTGGACAAGATTGCACACATCCAGATCGCGGATAACCCAGGCCGCAACGAACCGGGCACAGGCGAGATCAACTACGCCTGGCTGTTCAAGTACATCGACAGCATTGGCTACCAGGGCTGGATCGGCGGCGAGTACAAGCCCGCCGGCGTGACCAAGGATGGCCTGGGCTGGATGACTGAACTGACTGAAGTCACTGCCTGATCGTCGAATACCTGCAGATAATTATTAGGAGATTACACAATGGCTAAAATCGGTTTTATTGGTTTGGGCATCATGGGCGCACCCATGGCCGTCAACCTGATCAAAGGTGGTCATGAGCTGTTTGCCTACACCCGTGGCGACTTCCCCAAAAGCGTGAAAGAAGCCGGCGCCACCGTTTGCGCCAACGGCACCGAAGTAACCCGTCAGGCTGACATCATCATCACGATGGTGCCCGACACCCCGCACGTGGAAGATGCGCTGTTTGGCGAAGACGGCATTGCCGCCGGTCTGAGCGCTGGCAAGATCGTGGTGGACATGAGCTCCATCTCCCCCGTGGCCACGAAAGACTTTGCCGAGCGCATCGTCAAGCTGGGCTGCGAATACCTGGACGCTCCTGTGTCCGGTGGCGAAGTCGGTGCCAAGGCTGGCTCGCTGACCATCATGGTCGGCGGCAAGCAGGAAGCCTTCGACAAGGTCAAGCCCCTGTTTGAACTGATGGGCAAGAACATCACCCTGGTCGGCAGCTACGGCGACGGCCAGATCACCAAAGTGGCCAACCAGATCATCGTGGCCTTGACCATTGAAGCCGTGGGCGAAGCCCTGTTGCTGGCCTCCAAGGCCGGTGCCGATGCGGGCAAGGTTCGTGAAGCGCTGATGGGCGGTTTCGCCAACTCCCGTATTCTGGAAGTTCACGGTGAGCGCATGGTCAAGCGCACGTTTGATCCAGGCTTCCGCATCGAACTGCACCAGAAAGACTTGAACCTGGCCCTGACCACGGCGCGCCAGCTGGGTGTAGCACTGCCCAACACCGCAACGGCCCAGGAGCTGTTCAATACCTGCGCCGCCCACGGTGGCGCCGCACAAGACCACTCCGCCATGGTCCGCGCTCTGGAAATCATGGCCAACTACGAGATTGGTCAATAAGATCGGTTCAAGGATGCTCCCGTCCGGACTGGTTTTTTCCAGATATCAAGCCAGTACGACCGGGACATCCAGCAAGCGGGCTGCGGCCCGCTTTTTT
Organism: Alcaligenes sp. GCM10023179; assembly: GCF_042653705.1. Taxonomy (NCBI): domain Bacteria; kingdom Pseudomonadati; phylum Pseudomonadota; class Betaproteobacteria; order Burkholderiales; family Alcaligenaceae; genus Alcaligenes; species Alcaligenes sp. GCM10023179. Next base: position 680,057 of record NZ_JBHSIQ010000002.1, read on the forward strand.
TTACCGCCAAGCCCCCCCCAGACAGCACACCCTTTCTAGAAGGCTGCAAGTCAAAGCGGGGATGTGAAGGCGTGTTGTAGCGCAGTAAGATGGTTTGTTGCCGTCGCTCTGCATTAGGATTGACCCATGAAGATCGAGCCACAAGACTTACTCAGCAAAATGTTTCAAGCTGCCGTCAACGCGGCTCAGCCTGAACATTGCATCCCGCCTTATCTGCCCGATGCGCCCAAAGGCCGCACCATTGTGATCGGTGCTGGCAAAGCATCGGCGGCGATGGCCCAGGCACTGGAGCGTCACTGGGACAAAGGCCCCATCAGCGGTGTTGTCGTCACCCGCTATGGCTACGGCGTGCCTTGTGATCACATCAAGATTCTGGAGGCCTCTCACCCGGTCCCCGATCAAGCCGGTGAAGACGCGGCCCGCGAAATTTTGCGCACGGTCAGCGATCTGAACGAAGACGATCTGGTTATTTGCCTGATTTCCGGTGGCGGCTCGTCTCTGCTGCCCTTGGCCGGAGAAGGCATCACGCTGGCGGACAAGCAAGCCATCAACAAAGCGCTGCTCAAATCGGGCGCTTCAATTGGTGAGATGAACACGGTACGCCGCCACTTATCTGCCATCAAAGGTGGCCGTCTGGCAGCGGCTTGCGCCCCCGCCCGCGTCCTGAACCTGCTGATTTCCGATGTTCCCGGCGACAAGCCCATGGACATCGCTTCTGGCCCCACGGTGGCAGATCCCACCACGTGCGAGCAAGCGCTGGAAATCATTACCCGCTACGGCATCGAGATTCCAGCCGCAGCCCGTGCCCTGCTGGAGAGCGGCGATGGCGAAACCATCAAACCCGACGATCCACGCCTGGCTCATGTCACCACCCATCTGGTTGCTACACCCCAATTGGCCCTGCTGGCTGCAGCTCGTGTCGCTGAAGCCCGTGGCGTGCGTCCCGTCTTGCTGGGCGACAGCATTGAAGGCGAAGCGCGCGATGTAGGCAAAGTCATGGCTGGTATTGCCCTGAGCGTTTCCCAGCATGGCCAGCCTGCCCAGGCCCCCTGCGTGCTGCTCTCGGGCGGAGAAACCACCGTGACCTTGCGCGGCCAGGGCCGTGGCGGTCGCAATGTGGAGTTTCTGTTGTCCACCGCCATTGCCTTGAACGGGGCACCCGGTATCTACGGTTTGGCAGGCGATACCGACGGTGTGGATGGCCAGGAAGAAATTGCCGGAGCCTTCTGCGGTCCGGACACTTTGGAGCGTGCTTGGCAACAAGGTATACGCCCAAGGGCCAGTCTGGACAATAATGATGGTCATGGCTTCTTTGAAGCCTTGGATGACGCATTGGTTACGGGCCCTACCCTGACCAACGTCAACGATTTCCGTGCAATTCTGGTTTTACCCCCTAGCGATTAACGCTTTTCTTAAAGGACTGGACATGAGAGACACGAAAGTACTGACCCTGGCCGATGTTAAAAAAATTGCTGCTGCTGCCGAGCAAGAAGCGCTGAAGAACAACTGGGCTGTCAGCATCGCCATTTGCGATGCAGGCGGTCACGCGCTCTGGATGCAACGTATGGACGGCGCTCCCTTGATGAGCGCGCAGGTTGCTCCCGCCAAGGCACACACATGCGTGCTGGGCGGTGGCAAGCCCAGCAAGGTTTTTGAAGACATGGTCAACAATGGTCGCTTTGCCGCTCTGTCCATGCCCATCACGCCACTGGAAGGCGGCGAGCCGATTGTGGTGGACGGTCAAGTCATTGGTGCAGTCGGCGTGTCCGGCGTAAAGGCACCTGAAGACGCTCAGATCGCCCGCGCCGGTATCGCTGCTCTTTGAGCTATCGATCCCCCTAAGGACAACAACCCATGAAACGTCAACGTCATTCCCGCATTCTGGCTACCCTGGGTCCTGCCAGTTCTACGCCAGAACGCATTCGTGAACTGTTCGAGGCCGGCGCTGATGTGTTCCGCCTGAACTTCAGCCACGGCACACATGAAGACCATGCCGCGCGCTATCACACCATTCGTCAGATTGAAAAGGAAACCGGTCGCAGTATCGGTATTCTGATGGACCTGCAAGGGCCCAAGCTGCGCGTTGGCAAAATGCAAGATGGCCGCGTGACATTGGAAACCGGCCAGAAATTCCGCCTGGACCTGGACCCCGCCGAAGGGACCAGCCAGCGTGCCTACCTGCCTCACCCCGAAATCTTCGCTGCACTGGAAGATGGGACAGACCTGCTGCTCGATGACGGCAAGCTGCGTCTGCGTGTGGACAGCTTTGGTCCGGATTTTGCAGAAACCACGGTCATGGTCGGCGGCCCGCTGTCCGACCGCAAGGGCGTGAACGTACCCGGCGTGGTACTGCCTATCTCGCCCTTGACCGAAAAAGACCTGATCGATCTGAAGTTTGGACTGGAATTGGGCGTGGATTGGGTTGCGCTGTCCTTTGTGCAACGTCCTGGCGACATCCGTGAAGCCCGCGAGCTGATCGGCGACAAGGCCTGGATCATGGCCAAGCTGGAAAAACCGCAAGCGCTGGAACACCTGGAAGAAATTGTCCAGCTGTGTGATGGCGTGATGGTGGCACGTGGCGACCTGGGCGTGGAAGTCCCACCCCAGCGCGTGCCTGTGTTGCAGCGTCAAATCGTGCGTACTGCCCGTGCGGCAGGCCGTCCGGTGGTCGTCGCTACACAGATGCTGGAATCCATGATTACCTCGCCGGTGCCTACACGTGCTGAAGCTTCCGACGTGGCTACCGCCATCTATTCGGGTGCCGATGCCGTCATGCTGTCCGCCGAATCGGCCTCCGGCCAGTTTCCACTGGAAGCGGTGTCCATCATGGACAGCATCATCAAGGAGATCGAAAACGATCCTAGCTGGCGCACCATTCTGGAAGCCAACCACAGCACCGCTGAAGCCAGCACCGCAGACGCGATCTGCTGCGCCCTGCGTCGCGTGGCCAGCATTCTGGAACCGGCAACGAACGTGGCCTACACCACGACTGGCTTTAGCGCCTTGCGTGCCAGCCGTGAACGGCCCATCGCCCCTATCCTGGCACTGACACCCCGTGTGGAAACCGCACGCCGTCTGGCCTTGGCCTGGGGCGTCCATGCCGTGCCTTGCGAGGACGTCAGCGATCTGGGCGAGATGATCGACCACGCTACCGATATGGCAGCGCAACATGAGTTCGCCCAGGCGGGCGACACCATCGTGATGATTGCCGGTGTTCCTTTTGGCACCAGCGGTCGCACCAACCTGCTGCATGTGGCCACAGTTCCACAGAAGTAAGGTCGCTCGACCTTGGCGATAAAAAAAAGCCTTGTCCATCTACATGATGGGCAAGGCTTTTCCTATTCAGACTGTGCAGTATTTTTTTCACGTGAAGCCAAAACAGCGACGGCGAGCCGCACGGGCATCAACAAGGCCAGAAGCCCCGTGAATGCTGGCCCTTCAAGACAGGACACTCACAAACAAAGGATACGGGCAAAAAAAAACCCGAGATCTAGAGATCTCGGGCAAATCCACCAAAGGAGGAGGGTGGAGGAGACAATCGTGGCAAGTTGGGCTACCAGATAAAGTATCGAGCCAGAAAGCTAAGGGTTATTACGCTTGTGCTTTTTTCCCGCTTTCTTTTCAACATCCAATAACTAAAGTCTACCCACAAAAATGGTGCAATGCAAGATAAATGCTGTGGAAAACCCTTAGATGCCCATCTTGTCGCTTTAATGCATCAATTCCCTAGCGCAAATCTCATTCCAGGTATCTAGTCGTTAACCCTAAGCCGCCAAACAAGCTCCAAACCTACAAAGCAAAACGGGTCAATTACTGACCCGTTTTGCTACTTGCATCCATGAAGGCTCGGCACTCATCAATAAGTGATTTGGCCCAGAACCCCGTTTTACAGGCGATAAGCCGTCGTCGTCATGACTTTGGACATCATGCGCATCAAGGTTTTAACGGGTGGAGGCAAACCCACAGCCCCGTGATTCTCGGCGGTACGACGATGCTCAATCTCGTCATCGCGCATTTTTTCTACGATCCGGCGCGAGCGATTGTCTGTAGCAGGCAAGGACTCCAGATGGCTTTCCAGATGCTCTTCAACCTGGCGCTCGGTCTCGGCCATAAAGCCCAGGTTATAAGGCACCCCTGCCCGGCTGGCGAGCAAGCCTAACGCGAAAGAACCGGCATACCACAAGGGGTTGAACACGCTGGGGCGGCTATCGAGCTCGCGCAAACGGTCATCGCACCAGGACAGGTGATCCACCTCTTCCTGCGCAGCTTGCAGCAGCACTTCGGTTGCCTGGGGATCTTTGCACAACATGGCCTGGCTACGGTACAAGGCTTGGGCGCAAATCTCGCCTACATGGTTCACACGCATCAAGCCGGCAGCATGGCGGGCTTCGTCAGCCGTAATCTCGGACACTTCCTTGCCAGCGGGATTCGGGCGCGACGCGCGTGCCGAACGTCCCAATACTTCCAGGGCCCGATTCGTCTCGCTCAGAATCTGGTCAAAAAAGCTGTTGCGTCGGTACAGACGGGTATCGCTGTTGGAAACGGTATGGCTCATGAGGACACCTGCAAAACAAAATGGATGGGTATTATTGCCGCAAAAAGGCGATCACTGCCTTGCTCTCAGACAAGAGCCAAAGCAATGGCAGCACACAAGCCATGATAACCAGGCCTATGCCGGCAATCTCTTGGTCAGACTGCAGATAGAAATTACAGAGCCGAACCGGATTGTCGTAATACAGCAGACCAACAATGGCCATCATCCAACTGAAGTTACCAAAGAAGAACAGACGAAACACCAGATGGGCGCGGCGCCAGGACTCCATGAACAACATGCCCATCAAGACCAGACCGATATATTTGGCAGTGGCCATGGGAGGCGATACCAGCACATCGTCCAGTGCTTTGGGAACCATCCAGTAAGCCGCCGCAAAGCTGACCATGATCAGGCCAGGCAAACCATATTCATTCAAGGCGTAATACGGGCGTAGTAAAGACTGCATGGCAGCCGAACGTCCAACTCCCTGGTAGCGCAAGGCCAGTTGCAAGGTAATGCCCGACAGGACCAACAAGGGAATATGCACCAGCATGTGCAGACTCATGGAGGCGGTCAGCGGGCGATCCCAGAAGGCTGCGGCAGCAAACAGCAAAGCTGCCACCAATGCCAGGGCACTACCAAAATAAGGACGTACTTTAGGGGATTCGACGACACGTTTTAAAGACATTACATCGCTCCCTTCTTATCCAGATCCTCGAGGGCACGCTTGGCATACGCCAGGGCCAACATAGGTTCACCGTAATCCACGATACGACCCAGGCGCGGTTCGGCACTGACAACGTGATAGGCCGCGTTGTGCTCGTACTCATCAAAAGGGGCGGGAATAACGACGATACCAAAATCATCCAGCACACGTTGACGCTGTTCGCCGGGCATCATGGTGACAAATTGCCAGACATCCGGGTTGGCCTTCATGGTTTTGCTATAGCGGCGCAGGTGATCAGGCGAATCGGTGGGATCAAAACTGATGCTCAGCAGGCGGATACGGTCCTGCAAGCCTTCGTCCACAATCGCTTTTTGCAGTTGCTGATACTCCGAGCCCATCGCCAGACATAGCGTGACACAGCGGGTATAGATGAAATTGACGATGGTGATACGGCCATCGTTTTGCAGCAGAGAGCTTAGCTGGGTACTGCCCCCGGCAGGGAGCAGTACTTCGACATCGGAGATCAGACGCGGCGAAGCGGCAACATCATTGCGACGGGCCGTCTCGGCTGTCAGGGCGGAGAACCCTTGCGTCAAATGGGCCAGTGCCCCAATACCCAGGGCGAAGACCAGGAGAATACTTATAAATAGTCTCATCGCTGGCCCATCATTTCAGTCTTACTCTTCCATGGGAGCCAGATCAGCGTCCCCATTCCAATGATCGGTTTTATCAGCTGTTTTTTCACGTTCGGCTTTGACAAAGGCCACGTCCACAGGATCGGCGCTATTGCCACCCAATTCTGTACGCAGGTAATTAACAACGGCCGTCATTTCCTCGTCATTGAACTTCTCGCGGAACTCGGGCATCGCACCATTGTACTTATTCCCCTTGACCGTGATCTCACCCGTAATACCGTGCAGCATGATCTGGACCAAAACTTCAGGCTTGCGCAGTACCCATTCGGAACCCACCAGCGGAGGGAACACGCCTGGAACACCGGCGCCCGTTGCCTGGTGACAGGCGGCACATTGGGCTACGAACAGCTGCTGACCATCTACCGCGCCTTCTGGCAATTCGAAGTCGGCAACGATACGGTTGTCGCCCACGGTTGCGTCATGGCTCAGGTCACTGCTGAAAATATAGTAGATGCCCCACAGGAACAGACCTGCAATGATCAGCAGAACCACCCAAGGGATCGGTGCTGCGTTTTCTTCCGGATCGGAATGCTCACGCAGCTGTGCTTCATATTTACGATTGTCGCTCATTCTAATTCTCCGAGGCGCCCCGCCTTGCGGGGCGCGCTAGCTCAGCAATGCCTGTTTATTTGATAACGCTGGCTGGCGCTACGGGATACGTACGATCCAGCGCCAACAGGTATTCAACCAGGTCCAGGGCCTCTTGCTTGGCCACAACCACCTTGCCTTCTGGTGCGAAATCACCTGGCAAGTTGACAACCTTGTCGCCTTCCTCTGCCTTGTCCTTGAGCTCGAACATGAAGGGGTAAGAAGGCATATTGCTGCCAGGAGTATAAGCACGAGGCTGATACAAGTGACCCAGGTGCCAGTCCACGCTAGGCTGACGAGCACCAATATTGAGCAAGTCTGGACCAGTACGCATGGTGCCGAGCAGGTGAGGTGTGTCGTAGAAGTAGTCGCCTGCTACCGAGGCACGACCCCAGCCACGCTGGAAGTCAGGAGCCTGGTTCTGGCTGCGTGGCTGCTGCGAGTGACAGTAGACACAGCCCATATCAATGTATTGCTGACGGCCGCGCAGTTGCACTTCCGTGTAAGGCTTCAGGCCTGGAGAAGGCTCCACCTTTTTAACTTGCAGGTAAGGGACAACGACCAGAGCCGATGTGGCCAGGGCGAGCGTCACCATGGCGCCGCCCAATAGTTTGTATTCGCTTTCCATGACTAAATCATGCCTCCACTACATTGCGAGTTGCCGAGCGCTGGTGAAACAGGGCTGGACCAATACGACGGCTGCCATAGCGCAAAGCCATTGCCACAAAGTGGAAGGCAAACACAAGGTGACCCAGAGTCATCAAACCACCACCAATCGAGCGCGACTTCAGGTAAGGCATCGTGACAAACACCGATTCCATGAAGGCTTTGGCAGGATCAAGCATGGCCAGACCTTGCAGCCAACCGCCAATGCTCAGACCAATAGCGTAGATGGAGAAACCAATCACAACCAGCCAGAAGTGCAGGGAGATCAGTTTGGGGTAAGGCCACTCCCAGGACAGCACGCGCGGCATCACGTAGTAGATGGCACCGAACATCACGATGGTAAAGAAGCCGTACAAGCCGATGTGGGCGTGGGCAACCGTGAAGTGCGTGAAGTGGGTAATCGTGTTGATGCTGCGCAGCGCTTCAAAAGAACCTTGAATGGAGCTGACGGTGTACATCATGCCGCCCAGCACGATAAAGCGCAGGGTGGGCGAGTGAATCAGGGTACGGAAGTGACCCTTCATGGTGTAGTGCTGGTTGATCGAGAAAGCCAGCACAGGGATGATCATCATCATGCTTTGCACGATGGACAGGGTAACCATCCACTGGGGCACAGGACCGCCAACCAGGTGGTGACCACCAACCTGACCGTAGAAAAATGCCAGACCCCAGAAACCCACCAGAGACAGGTTGTAGGAGCTGATAGGCTGACCGATGATCTTGGGCAGGAAGTAATACACCGAAGCCAGAGCCATCGGGGTGTAGAACAGACCCAGCACGTTGTGGCCAAACCACCAGTTCATGGTTGCTTGTTCAACACCCACGTGCACGGCAGGCAGGTTACCGACCAGGAACAGGATAGGGAACCAGAACAGGGCTGCGCCCATGTACCACACCGACACATACAGGTGGTGAGCACGACGGTTTTGCAAGGTGAAGACCAAAGGCAAGGCAGCCAGAGCACCACCGATAACCATCAGGATATCAACCTGCCAAGGCATTTCCAGCCATTCCATACCGTCGGTGATACCCATCGCGATACATGTCAGGCCGATAGCCAGGCCAATGTTCCACAAGATCCCGCCCGTGATGGCATAACGCGCACCGATCAGGGGAGTCTTGAGCAAACGAGGCAGCATCCACATGGCAACGCCGAACGCGGCCATTGGAGCCCAGCCGTAAGCCACACCGTTCAGGTGCAGCGTACGCATGCGACCAAAGGTCATCCAGGCGTGTTGCGTCAGAAATTCGGGATCGTGCAGCTTGATCGAGCTGATCAAGCCTGCCGTCGAGGCAAAGATCAGCCAGAAGACCGAACAGGCCAGCAAAATGAAAGTGACCTTGGCGGAGGAGCGGTCGGCTTCCACGCGTTCTGCCAATTCAAGGCTCAGCGCCTGACGATCTTCAGCCGAAATTGCCTTGCGGCCCATTTCTTCTTGAAGTGCCTGACGTTGTTCAGGGGTGGCGGAGGGGTCATCTACCTGCCCGATTTCGCCTTTGGAGAAGATCTCTCGCGAAGCAGCGGGACTGTGGTCAAAGAAGTTACGGCGTAACGACCAGATGAAAACAAAGAGTCCTGTAACGGACAATATGAAAGCTAGTAGCAGTATTGAAACGGTATTCACAATGATCCAGGCCTGGTTAATGTGAAGCTGCCAAGCAGCTCGGCGGCACCTTGACGCGTCGCAGATCAAAAGAGCATGGACGCAAAAAATCTGCGACTGCCTAGGTCGCGAGAGCCGTCATGTTAAAACACCCGCTTGTGACGTCCGAATAAAGCCCCCATTGAAAGCAAGGTTTATTGAGACAGAACAAATACGAGCACGACATTTTTTGGTATACGGGCGACAGCCATTATAGGCGAGGGTAAACCCCTGTGACATATCTGTTTCAAAATGCCGTGTACCGCACAGCATTTTATCCTAGGACAAATAACAAAACCAGTCTAAATCTTACAAAGAGCATGGTTCTGCTCTGATTTGTCCATATGGAATTTCTTATACGGGTGCCACATCCGCCACCATCAGATGCCCTGAGAAGTAACAAGGCTCACATCCGGGCTTCACATTTCAATTAGCAATAAAGCTGCAAAAATCCGCGTCAAATCACGCTAAACCTGGTTTCCATCCAGGCGCGACACAGCCCTCATCAAAAAGTACAATCACCGCTATCAATCTACTGACGAGTCTTGGCTCGCACTGCAAACAAAGGAATTCATATGGAATGCACAATCGACTGGGGCGGCAAAGACGGAATGTTGTTCGTTGCCCGTACAGGCAGTGGTCATGTGACGGCCATGGACGGTGCACCCGAAGGTGGCGGCAATAACCTGGCTCCACGCCCCATGGAAATGCTGCTGACCGGCGCCGGTGGCTGCGCAGCCTACGACGTGGTGCTGATCCTCAAGCGTGGTCGGCACGCCATTACCGGCTGCCAGGTCAAGCTGACCGCCGAACGCGCCGACACCGACCCCAAAGTCTTTACCAAGATTCACTTCACTTTTGTGGTCACTGGCAAGGATCTGCCCCAGGCCGCGGTTGAGCGTGCCGTACAACTGTCGCACGACAAGTACTGCTCCGCTTCGGCCATGCTGGGCAAAACAGCCGAGATCACCTATTCCGTCGACATTCAGCAAGCCTGAGGCCACCATGTCCCTGTATCCCTACGAAGACCTGCTGCGCCTGGTCTACACCCAAGGCACTCCCAAAGGGGACCGCACCGGCACCGGCACGAACTCGGTATTTGGTCACCAAATGCGCTTCGATCTGTCGCAGGGTTTCCCGCTGATCACCACCAAGAAACTGCATACCCGCAGCATCTTTATTGAGTTGCTGTGGTTTTTGCGTGGTGAGTCCAATGTGCGCTGGCTGCAAGAGCGCGGCGTATCCATCTGGGACGAATGGGCCGATAAGGACGGCAATCTGGGCCCGGTCTATGGTGTGCAATGGCGTTCCTGGCCCACTCCCGATGGCCGTCATATCGACCAGATCAGTCAGTTGGTGGAACAGATCCGCAAAAACCCCGACTCACGCCGCCTGATTGTTTCGGCCTGGAACGTAGCGGATGTGGGCCAGATGGCCCTGCCCCCATGCCACGCCCTGTTCCAGTTTTATGTGGCAGACGGCAAGCTGTCTTGCCAGCTCTACCAGCGCAGTGCCGATATTTTCCTGGGCGTGCCCTTCAATATCGCCAGCTACGCCTTGCTGACTCACATGATGGCGCAGCAATGTGATCTGGAAGTGGGCGATTTCATCTGGACCGGCGGCGACTGCCACCTGTACTCCAACCACTTCGAGCAAGCAGAGCTACAGCTCTCGCGCGAGCCTCGCCCCTACCCCAAGCTGACGATCAAGCGCAAACCTGCCAGTCTGTTTGATTACGAGTACGAAGACTTCGAAATCACCGACTACGATCCTCATCCCCACATCAAGGCGCCGGTTGCCGTATGAGTTCCACTCCTTTCATTCGCCTGGTCGTTGCCTATGCGGCCAATCGCTGCATTGGCAAGGACAATGACCTGCCCTGGCGCCTGCCTTCCGATTTGCAGCACTTCAAACGCGTAACCATGGGTTTGCCCATCATCATGGGCCGCAAGACCTGGGAGTCGCTGGGCCGTCCTTTGCCTGGCCGTCCAAATCTGGTTATCAGCCGCAATGCGGATTACCAGGCAGAGGGTGCACAGGTGTTCAGCAATCTGGACGACGCCCTGGCCGCTTGCCCTGGCTTTGAGACGGCTTGTGTGATTGGTGGCGAACAGCTTTTCCGTCTGGCCCTGCCTGTGGCGCAGGAACTGATCGCAACCGAGATCAAGGCTGATGTGGACGGGGATACTTTCTTTCCCGAACTGCCCGCCGGAGAGTGGCAAGAAGTGGAGCGCCTGCCTCAGCCTGAGGAAAACGGTTTCACTTACGACTACGTGACCTACCGTCGCCGTAGTTAAGAAAACCGGCTACTTGGCCCAAGCTATCCGTCTCACTGCACGCTTAACCGCGTAGGCTCGAAACCAAATAAAAGGCCTGAATCCGATGACACGGATTCAGGCCTTTTTTGCGATCAGTCCGCCGAAATCAGGCAAGACCAAGGCGTATTCCTGCTAACTCAATATCTGAACTTACTCAGCCACCGCTGCATAAGCAGGGCCATCCAGCAAACCTTGCAGATCAGCCGGATTGTCAGCCTTGAGCTTGAAAATCCAGGTATCAAATGGAGCTTCATTGATCAGATGCGGTGCATCGGACAAGGCCTGGTTGAACTCCACCAGCTCGCCCGCTACAGGCGCGTAAATGTCGGAGGCGGCCTTCACCGACTCCACCACACCCGCTGTAGCACCCGCAGCCAGACGCGTCCCTGGGGTGAAGTCACCCACAAACACCAGGTCGCCCAACTGATCTTGAGCAAAGTCGGTAATGCCAACCAGCACAACACCGTCTTCATCTTTGGCCCACTCGTGGCTTACCACGTACTTTCTATCTCCTGGCAGCTGCATATCGCCTCCCTGACTGACCAGCCAACAATTCCGATGATTTCAGAAACGGCAGCAGACCATGCCCACTGCCCTTCCTGCTCGCATACTTAACCCCTGCTCTGCCTGTGCCTTCAAAGCACGTGCACACGCTGCTGCCGACGCCCAGGCCCATTGGAAGTTATACCCGCCCAGCCAGCCGGTGACATCGACCGCTTCACCGATGAAGTACAGACCAGGTACTTTACGCGCTTCCATGCTCTTCTGATTGAGCTCGCGTGTATCCACGCCACCGCTCATCACTTCCGCCTTTTTATAGCCTGCGGTGCCACTAGGTTTCAACTCCCAGCCATTAATCACCTGTCCCACCGTGCGCAACACGCGATCCGGCAGATCAGCTAGACGTTGCTGTCCCACGCCTTTGGGCAACAAGTCCGAGGTATCCAGCCACTGCTCGACCAGACGGCGCGGCCACAAGGTCGACAAGACCGTGACCAATTGCTGACGGTTACCCGCTTTCAGATCCAATAATTGTTGCGCGATGTCCTGACCGGGAGCCAGGTCCACACTAATGCTCTCGCCCGACTGCCAGTAGCTGGAGATCTGCAAGATACCCGGCCCGGACAAGCCACGGTGCGTAAACAGCAGATCTTCCAAAAAGGCCTGACGTTGCTTGCCCTGCCCTGTGCTGACCTCCACCTCCAAAGCCATGCCGCTCAAGGCAGAAAATGGCTTCCAATCCCGACCGTCAAAGGTCAAAGGGACTAGAGCGGGGTGTGGCTCAATCACTTTCAGCCCAAAGTGACGCGCCACGCGCAAGGCATAGTCCGTGGAACCCAGCTGCGGAATCGCCATGCCGCCCGTGGCAATCACCACTTGCAAGGCATTCAAATCCCCCTGACCGGTGCGCAGCACAAAGCCTTCCTCGGTACGGCCAATGGACTGCACCGAACAGGGCATGCGCCAGGACACCTGCCCTTTCAAACACTCCTGACGCAGCATCTGGATGATGGACTCGCTGGAGTCATCACAGAACAACTGGCCTTTGTGCTTTTCATGAAAGCCGATGCGGTACTCCCGCACCAGCTCCAGAAAATCCTGAGGGGTATAGCCCGCCAAGGCCGAACGGCAAAAATGCGGGTTCTTGGACAGAAAATTCTCGGGTGAGGTGCCCGTATTCGTGAAGTTGCAGCGCCCTCCACCGGAAATACGGATTTTCTCGGCCAGCTTTTCAGCGTGATCAATCAGTACCACTCGCAAGCCACGCTGGCCTGCGATACTGGCAGCCATCATACCGGCCGCACCTGCGCCGATGACGGCAACATCAAAAAAAGGGATCACGCGGATTTACTCGTTGGTTTCAGACTCAAGCACACAATCTACGTAGTAGCGTGGCAGTCCATCAGGGCCGATATCCTGCGCCAGTCCATGCACATAGGTCTCAAAGCCAGGGAAGCGGGCATTGAACTCGCGCGCAAATTGCAGGTACTCCACAATGCGCGAGTTAAAGCGTTCGCCAGGAATCAGCAAAGGAATGCCTGGGGGGTAAGGCGTTAGCAAGACACCCGTCACACGGCCTTCCAGTTCGTCAATGCCAACGCGCTCGATATCGCCGTGCGCCATCTTGGCATAGGCGTCCGAAGGTTTCAGAGCGGGAATCATGTCGCTCAGGTAAACCTCGGTCGTCAGGCGAGCCAGATCGTACTTGCGGTAAGCCTGGTGAATCTGCTGACACAGGTCACGCAAGCCCATGCGCTCGTAGGTAGGCTGAGTCTTGCAGAAGTCCGGCAAAATGCGCCACATGGGCTGATTGCGGTCGTAATCGTCCTTGAACTGCTGCAAGGCGGTCAACAAGGTATTCCAGCGGCCCTTGGTGATGCCAATGGTGAACAGAATAAAGAAGGAGTACAGGCCGGTTTTCTCGACTACCACGCCGTGCTCAGCCAGATACTTGGAGACCAGAGCGGCAGGAATACCCTGTTCAGCAAAGGTGCCGGAAATATCCAGGCCAGGAGTCACTACCGTGGCTTTGACCGGGTCCAGCATGTTGAAGTTGGTCGACAACTTGCCAAAGCCGTGCCACTCCGCATCGGAGCGCAGAATCCAGTCGTCGCGCTCGCCTATGCCTTCTTCGGGCAGATTGTCCGGTCCCCAAACCTTGAACCACCAGTCGTTCTCGCCGTATTCCTTGGACACCTTGCGCATGGCGCGACGAAAGTCCATGGCCTCGCAAATGCTTTCCTCGACCAGGGCGGTGCCGCCGGGCGGCTCCATCATGGCCGCCGCCACATCACAGGACGCAATAATCGCGTACTGCGGGCTGGTGCTGGTGTGCATCAGGTAGGCTTCATTGAACACGTTGCGGTCCAAGGGGCGGTTCTCCGCATCCTGCACCGTAATCTGGGACGCCTGCGACAGGCCAGCCAGCATTTTATGCGTGGAGTGCGTGGCGTAGATCATGGTGTCTTTGGTGCGCGGACGGTCCGCACCAATGGCGTGCATGTCGTGATAGAAATCGTGGAACGCCGCATGCGGCAACCAGGCCTCATCAAAATGCAGCGTGGGGATCTTGGAATCCAGAGTCTCCTTGATCATTTCCACGTTGTAGATCACGCCATCGTAAGTACTTTGCGTCAGCGTCAGAATACGAGGCTTCTTGTTCTTGGCCTTGCTGGCAAAGGGATTGGCCTCGATCTTGCGCGCAATGTTTTCCGGCAGGAATTCGTCTTGTGGAATGGGACCAATAATGCCCAGGTGGTTGCGCGTGGGGCGCAGGAACACTGGGATAGCGCCCGTCATGGTAATGGCATGCAGGATCGACTTGTGGCAGTTACGGTCCACTACCACCACGTCGTTATTGGCCACATTGGCGTGCCAGACGATCTTGTTGGACGTGGACGTTCCGTTCGTCACGAAAAAGCAGTGGTCGGCATGGAAGATGCGGGCAGCATTGCGCTCGGCCTCGGCCACCGGGCCGGTGTGGTCCAGCAGCTGGCCCAATTCATCGACCGCATTACAGACGTCGGCACGCAGCATGTTTTCACCAAAAAACTGGTGAAACATCTGGCCAACCGGGCTTTTCAGAAAGGCTACGCCTCCCGAGTGCCCTGGGCAGTGCCATGAATAGGAGCCGTCAGAAGCGTACTTGACCAGCTCGCGGAAAAACGGCGGCGCCAGGCTTTCCAGGTAGGAGCGGGCTTCGCGGATGATGTGACGCGCCACGAACTCGGGCGTGTCCTCAAACATGTGAATGAAGCCGTGCAGCTCGCGCAAAATATCGTTGGGGATATGCTGCGAGGTGCGTGTCTCGCCGTACAGATAGATGGGGATGTCCTCGTTGCGGAACCGCAGCTCGCCAATAAAGGAGCGCAGGTTCTTGATCGCATTGGCGACATCCTCCGGGGAATCCACATCGAATTCCTCATCATCAATCGACAAAATGAAGGCGCTCGCGCGGCTTTGCTGTTGCGCAAAAGAACTAAGGTCACCATAGCTGGTGACCCCGAGAACCTCTACGCCTTCGGCCTCTATCGCCGAGGCCAGGGCTCGAATGCCCAGGCCCGACGTATTTTCGGAACGGTAGTCTTCGTCGATGATGACGATGGGAAAACGAAACTTCATCCAGAACTCCTAGGTACGAGGCAGGGTAACGCCTAGCTGACCTTGATATTTGCCGCCGCGGTCGCGGTACGACACTTCGCACACTTCATCGCTTTCAAAGAACAACATCTGTGCACACCCTTCACCGGCGTAAATCTTGGCTGGCAGCGGGGTGGTGTTGGAAAACTCCAGGGTGACGTGGCCTTCCCACTCGGGTTCCAGCGGAGTCACGTTCACGATGATGCCGCAACGGGCATAGGTGCTCTTGCCCAGACACATGGTCAACACACTGCGAGGAATACGGAAGTACTCAACCGTGCGGGCCAGCGCGAAAGAATTGGGCGGAATAATGCACACATCACCGACAAAATCCACAAAGGATTTCTCATCGAAAGCCTTGGGGTCCACGATGGTCGAGTTGATGTTGGTGAAAATTTTGAATTCGTTGGCACAACGCACATCGTAGCCATAGCTGCTGGTGCCGTAGCTGACGATACGTTGTCCGTCTACATTGCGCACTTGGCCTGGTTCGAAAGGCTCGATCATGCCCTGGGCAGCAGCCCGCCGAATCCAACGGTCGCTTTTGATACTCATAAGAAATTAGCCGCCTTAAATCAGTAACCGGTTATTTTATCGTTTAGATACACACACAAGCCAATTGCGGCGCAAATATGTCATTTGCGCCACAATTCTCTGCCCGCTTTGCGCCGGGCAAGCCCGCATCAATCCTTCGAGAACCAGCGGTAAATCAGGGCCAGACCGTTTACCGTACCGGTGCTGACCTCAGCCGTCAGGCCTCGTGCCAGGCGGTAGCTGGCTCGACCCACCGTTCCGGTATCGGCCATGGCCTGCTCCAGGCTAACGGAAATATCCGCCGTCAGTGCCTTGGTGATCGCAATAAACTTGCGCTCTTCGTTGCTGGTGCCGCTGTTCAGGGATTTGACCACACTTTCCACCGGCAAAATGCTACCGGCACTGCCCAGGTCGCCCGAGCGCATGGCCACTTCATCAATCCCGAACTTGCGGTAGAAGGGCTCGCCATCGCCCAGGAAGGACGTTCCGACACTGAGCAGCAAGGCCATGTCACCACCAGAATCATCCGGCCCGTGGCCCAGCAGGAGCCAGGACAGTTTTTCAACTTCGCTGACTTCCGGGTAGGACACCAAATCAATTCTGGGCTTGCGAGCCGTACCGGCTACCTTAACACCTGCTTCTACTGCCTGACCGGTACGCAAGGCTTCGATGTCCAGAATAGGCGAGGTAATGTCACCCTGGAAGGTCACGGTTCCGCGCTTGAGCAGCAACTTCTGACCATAGAGCTCAATTCGCCCACCACGAGTGCGCAAGGCACCCATGCCGGTCAACTTGCCGCCGATCATGGTGACCCTCAGGCTGCCAACCAGACCGGAGTTCACGCCGTAACCCGTCAGGTAAAAACGCGGCCCCAGATCCACATCAATTTCCATGCTCATGTCGGTTGCAGCCTGGGAAGGCTCGGAAGCCGGTTCGTCGCCTGCCCGCACAATCACCACATCGCTATCAACAGTGGGAATACCACCCAACATGTCCAGGTTGAACCAACCCGCATCAGCAACAACCTTGCCGGTAATGGCAATACGCGGCAGTTCCATGTCCAGATTGATATTGCCGGACATCATGGCGTAACGATCGGAGCGCTGCAGAATCGGGAAGCGGAAAATATCCACGTCAAAGGCCCCTTGCTGAGTGCTCAGGTTCCACTGCCCCGACACAGTCAGCTTGCCATCCTTGGCGTCCGGGCTCTCTTTCAGCCAGGTTGCGGTACGCCATTCCTGCGGCTCTACTCGTGGGCGAGCCGGGAACGTCAAGGACTCCAGGCGGAAAATGTCACCATCGAAACGGGCATCCAACTGACCGTCAATTAGACGGATGCCGTCATCCAGACGTGTGAAACGCAACTCGCGGCCCCTTACCGTGCCACGACTGGTCCAGGCCCATTTCGCACCCACATCAATATTCACGTCTGCATTCAAGCGACCGCCCAGCTCCATGGCATCGCCCAGGAACAGGCGCGTCCAGCTCAAGTCATCAATATTGGCTTGTATGCTGACCGTTTTGCGATCGTTCTCATTCAAGGCCAGCCCGTGAAGGGGAGTCTGGGCCTTGGCTGTGACGTAACCCATTTCCTTGGTACGCACATCCATCTGAGCATCCAGACGGCTGGTCGTGGCCGAGGTAGGTTTCGCATTGATGACGATACTCAGATCTTCCAGCCCCAGGGACATGGGCGGCTCAGCAAAAACCTGTACATCCCCCGCCACGCGGTCGACGCGCACCTGGCCGGACAAGGCGCCATTAAATTTCAGGTCCCAGCGCGCTTTGATATCAATTTCGGGCGGCTGGGTTTTCTTGTTCTTGGCAATCTTGACGCCACCCTTGGCCTTGTCAGCGTTTTCTTCTACGCCGACTTTACGCAGCAAGCGCGCGATGCGAGGCTCGGACAGCACCAGATCCAACAACTCACCACGGCTGGCCCATTGTCCAGGCTGGTAAGTGGATTCCTGATGACGCAGATTGATCCAGGGTTCGCCATCAACTGTGGTGCTCAACGTACCGGCACCAACTCGCACTGACCAGGGAGCCAATGGCTCGGGTGCCTTGGGAGCGTTTGCTGTTTTATCGGCTGCGTTTTCGGGAACGCCAGCCTGTGCCTTCGCTTGCTCTGCTGCCGCTGAAGCAGACGGAGCAGCAGACTTAGTATCAGGGTTGTCCTTCGTTTCCGGATTTATACCGGCCTGAGCCGCTCCTTCTTCCTTGGCGGCCACCTGGCCTGCTACATCACCTTCAACCTTGGATTGGTCCTTGGCCTCTGCTGTGGCAACTTGAACAGGAGGCTCCGGCGCCCGCAGAGCATCGGTAAAACGCACAGGCAGTGCCGACTGCAAACGCACGATCAAACCGGCATGGTCGGCCACCAAACGGTTTACCTTGCCATCCCAATACGCGGCCTTGCCCTGATCGGCAAAATGCCAGCCACCTTCCAGTGCCAGATCGGCCTCGGCCATGCCTTGGCCCAACTGCCCCTTGGCCTTGCCGCCCAAGTCGTACTGGCCCTTCAACTGCAGGGTGTGATGAGCGATATCGCCACGCAACTGCCCTTCTGCCGACGCCTTGCCCAACTCCAGGCCAGGCCACAATTGTTCGGCACGAGGAATCTTCGCCAGCAAATCCAGCTCGGCCTTGCCGGACATGCCAAAACCACCTTTCAGCTGAACCTGGTTATCCCCGATCTTCATATCGGTGAGCACATCCGAAACCGACAGCAAACGCCACCAATCCGCTTGGCCCGGCTGAGCCGGAGCCGACGCTTTTGCCTTGATCTGCCCGATAGCGGCCTGCTTGTTCCAGCGACTGCCCTGCAAAAGCTGCACATCCACATCCGCGGAGAGCAATTGTTCTTTATCCGCCAAGACCACATCGAACTGGCCTTGGGTATTGATCAGAGCGTCGGGCAGCACATCGCCCAACAAGGCATGCAGATCCAGCTTGTCGCTGCGGAACTGACCTTTGAAATGATCCTGAACGTGCACACCTTCCTGCGTGGCATCCCAGGCGAAGTCTGCATCCAGCGAGGACTCGTCCGGCAGTTTCACCGCCACCTTGGCCTGACGCACTGGCACGGAATCCAGCGGGCTCAATTCTGCGCTGGCGTCCAGGCTATAGCTCTGGCCCTGACCGTTAAGCAGCAAGGTGGCTTGTTCCAGAGAGCCATTCAAGGTGATTTGAGCGTTGACCACACAATCGGGCAAAGGCTCGGGCTCAGGAACAGCAACTGGTTCCTGGATACGTTCTTCATCGACAAGACCCGTACTACCCTCGGGCTCGGAGCTGATGACTCCGGCGACACCATGGGCGTCTACGGGCTGATCGACTGGCGGGCTGGCAGGAGTTGCATGACTCGGGGCGCTGGCCTCAGCTTGACCTTGCTGTGTTATTGCAGCCTTGGCACTGGTCTTGGCCGTTTCAACCGTGGCTGTTTTTTTGGACCGATCGACTACTGCCTTCTCGGCAGGTTTGCCGGATTTCGACGGCTCTGCATAAGCAGGCAAATACTGTTTCGCACAAATAGGCGAATCGGCCGTCAAACCGCGAGCAATGATTTGAATATCGGCTCGTGCCGGGTAAGGCGCTTGCAGTCCCGCCAGTTCCACCTCACCCTGAAAGCCGGCGCGGATGGACTCATTAGCCACCATCAAATCGTACAGTCGAAGCTGCGCGCTGTCGGAATCCAACGCCAGTGCCGAAGACAAATCCGCAATCGCGACCGGCAAGGGCGTGCCATCCTGCGTTAACAAGAACTGCCCCAAAGCCAGCTTGTCCACGGCAATACTGATAGGCAGCTCGGGCATTGTGAAGAGCTCCTCGGACTTGGGCTCGTCCGAGGAGGTCAAGGCCACATCCACTTTCTGAGCACTAAGCTCTACCACGTGCAGGCGGCGTTCCCACAGTTCTTTCCAGTTGGCCTGCAAGCGCAAACGCTCGATATCCACATGGGTGTCCGGCAAGCCCAGCACCAGGTGGTCGATACTCAAGCCATCCCAAATGGTTCCGCGCACGCCTTGGGCGCTGCCCTGCGCATAGGGCAAAGCAGTGCGCAAGGCCCAGCTTGTACCGGCCTGACTGGCCAGCACCCAATACACAAAGCCGCAAACAAGCAGCAGGGCAATCACCACAAAGGGAATGCCCCACAAAGCGAAATATCGGAACCAGCGCCGAACCCAAGCCATTAAAATGCGATTCCCAAAGAAAAGCTCAAACGTACGCGTTTGTCTCGCTGACCATAGGCCAGATCAAGATTGAAAGGGCCAGCAGGGGTGCGCACCACCGCACCCAAACCGTAGCCCCAGGCTAAATCCATATCACCAAAGCTGGGCGCAGCATCACCCACGTCAACAAAAGCGCGCATGCCATACATGCTGGTGAAAAAGTGCGTGTATTCCACACTGGCTACGGCCATGGCTGGCGCACCCACCACGGCATCGCCTTGTCGAAGGCCAATGCTTTGATATTTGTAACCACGGACACTGCGAGCGCCCCCGGTGCGATAACCGAAGTCAGGCGGTGTGCGGTCCGTCATGCGCCAAACCTTACCGATTTCACCCCGCAGGGACAAAATATCCCGCTCCCCAACTGGCCACCACTGCTGCAATCGCAAATTACTGCGGTAAAAGGTCTCGCCCTTGTCCAGCGTGACACCGGCACCTACGCCGAAATCAATCAGATTGCCTTCGCGCGGATCGTACTTCTTGTCTACGTCTCGACGCAGCCATTGCCAGGTTGCAATGGCAGAAGGTGTTTCACGGGTGGGCAGACCGGAAATCTTGGTCTTGTCCCAGGCGCCCAGTAAGCCCCATTCGGTTTCATATTCCACGCGGCTATTGCCCGCTGCCTGTCGTTCCTGGCGCAGCTTCCAGCCCAGGGCCGCCCGCTCCGTGTCCAAACCTTCAATGTCGGAACGATCGTACAAGACACCAAAACTGTTCTTGTAGCCGCTAATGGTGGGCGGCAAGTGAATGTCATAAAAGGCCCGCTGACGTTTTTTATCCACGCCAATACCGGCCTCGGTCCAGATCGGCAGGCCAAACACAATATTCTTTCGATACAAGGCCTCAACACGCGCACCGTGGTCGCTGTCAAAACCCAAAGAACCGGTGAACTGCCTGGATGGCGCTTCTGTAACCCGTACACGTACAGGCAGTTCTACATCACCATCTGGAAGCTCTTTCTTTTTGCCGGCTTCTTCATCCAGGGTGACAAAGGCACCCCGGAAAAAAGTGGTGGCAGCCAAAGATTGCTGCCACTCGTCCAGCTTGTCCTGATCGTAAGGATCACCGGGGGTATAGCGCACATAGCGGTCTACCAGAGACTGGGGAACTCGCTTCAGGCCAGTGGTTTCCAGCGGCCCCATGCGAACCCTCGGCCCGCTATCCACTTTCAGGGAAAGGTCGGCCACGCCTTCATCGGCCAATACGGTCGCCCGCGTGTCTATGTAACGAGCGTAGTAAAAGTCCTGGCGCTGTACGCTTTCCAGTAGATCCGATTTGGCGGAGGACCAGACCGAATTCAAAAAGGGATCGTCCACTTTCAAAGGAAAGCTGGCTTTGATCCCTTCCAGACGCACCTGATATTCCGGCTCCTGAATCTTGCCTTTGAAGTCCAGGGCAATGTCTCGTACACGCGTGATTTCGCCCGGCTGAATAATGATGTCCCAATACTCACCGCTGGAATCCTCGCCCACCTCCAGCGTGACTACAGAATCAAAATAACCCTGAGTCTGCAAGGCGGAGACGGTCGCATCGTGAGCCCGGCGCCGCAGACGCGAGACCTCTCCCAAGTCCTGGTCTTCCGCCAAACGTGTAATGGCACTGACCGCGCGCTGAATTTCTTTCAGCGCCTGGGGGGGCACGCCCCCCGGATCAATAATGACATCGGGAACGGAAGACTGAGCCCATACTGCAGGGCTCAGGACTATCGAAAACAACAGGCAAAAGCCGGATTTGCGCATACGTACTCAAAGAGGACGAGGAACAACCTTGGGGCGCTGCCCCGACGTGTCTGGAGGAAGTTGCGACAAGTTAGCCGAAACGCGATTGGCAATCTCGTGATACAGGCGGGCCTCGGGACTGTCTGCGCTGGCAATCACCGTCGGGGTACCGGAGTCGGTCTGAGCCCGAATGCTCATTGCCAACGGCAAGGCACCCAGCCAAGGCACGTTGAACTGGCTGGCCATATCGCGACCACCATGCTGACCGAAGACCGGGTCAGCATGACCACAGTTCGAGCAGATATGGACCGACATGTTTTCCACAATACCCAGAACAGGCACATTCACCTTCTGGAACATGTTCAAGCCACGCTTGGCGTCGATCAGCGCCAGATCCTGAGGGGTGGTCACAATCACTGCACCCGTCAAAGGCACTTTTTGCGACAAGGTCAAGGCGATATCGCCAGTGCCGGGAGGCATATCGATAATCAGGTAGTCCAGATCATCCCAACGCGTTTGTGTAAGCAGCTGTGTCAGCGCCTGGGTTGCCATCGGGCCGCGCCAGATTGCGGGAGCGTCTTCGTCCAGCAGGAAACCAATCGAGTTGGCTTGCAGACCGTGACCGATCAGCGGCTCCATCATCTTGCCGTCTGCACTGCGCGGGCGCTCGTGCAGGCCCAGCATGGTGGGCACGCTAGGGCCATAAATATCCGCATCCAGCAAACCAACACGCGCACCTTGCATATGCAAGGCCAAAGCCAGGTTCACCGACGTTGTACTTTTACCCACACCGCCCTTGCCCGAGGACACCGCGATAATGTTGCGGATATTGGGCATGGGTCGCAACCCTTCCTGCACAGCATGCACGCCAATGCGGGGATTCAAATGCAGCTTGGACAGGGTGGCACCCACGCCTGCCAAGGCTTGCTCGATACGTTCGCGCAGCTGTCCCTGAATGTCATAAGCCGTATAGGGCAGGTGCAAAGTCAGCTCAACCTGGTTCTGGTCAATGCTCAGCTCGCATCGACCCGCATCGACCGATAACTTCTTTAACGTGTTGGGATCGGTCACACTCGCCAGGGCTTGCAACACGCGCTCGGAACTCACTGTCATTTATCCAAAACCTTGATATAAAGAAACATCACCATACCTTTAAACCAGAAAATTAGCGGTTCAAGAGGAATTTTTTTACACTTATGATGTCATACTAACCCTATGAACACATTTAACCAGATTATCCGCACAGCCCTCTTTGTCTTGCTGACAATTTTCGGTGCAATCATGGCGTTTATCTTCATGGTTTCTACCGCTATTGCGATCGGCATTTTATACATTGTGGCGCGTATTAGTGGCCGTCCTTTCGGCGTTAAAGCCTACTGGGACCAGCGCCGCCGCCCTGCCGCTGCCAGCAAACAGTCGACCACACCACGTTCGCGTGATGTCACCGACATCGAGATGCGCGAGATTCCTTAACAGTTCTTGACTGTTCGCCAAGCCTTTGACGAGCAGCAACGCTGATTAGGCACTGCCCCCGAACACCCTGAGTCGTCAAAGGCTCAGGGTGTGTGCATTTGTATCATTCGCAATTGCCGATCAGCACTTTGCCCGTGGACATTCCTCGGTCTGGCGCAGCACAAGTGTGCAATAGACCGTAGAATCCTTGTTCCCTTTCTCTTTTATTTTGTTAAGTCATGTCACGAACGATATTTGTTACGACCGCCCTGCCGTATGCCAACGGCTCGTTTCACATCGGCCACATCATGGAATATATCCAGGCCGACATCTGGGTTCGGTCCATGCGAATGTCGGGACATACTGTGCATTTTGTGTGTGCGGACGACGCCCATGGCGCGCCCATCATGCTCAAAGCAGAAAGCGCTGGCATTACCCCCGCTCAGTTGGTAGACAAGATCGCGGCCGAGCGCCCCACCTACCTGAACGGCTTTAACGTCAAATTCGACCACTGGCACCGTACGGACTCGCCAGACAACGTCGAACTGGCCCAGGATATCTACCGCACGCTGAAAAGCGCCGGCTTTATTGACACCCGCACCATCGAACAGTTCTACGATCCGGTCAAAGGCATGTTCCTGCCCGATCGTTACATCAAGGGCGAGTGCCCCAAGTGTCACGCCAAGGACCAGTACGGCGACAGCTGCGAAGTCTGTAGCGCGGTTTACGCTCCTACCGAACTGATCGAACCCTACTCCACCCTGACCAATGCGCGTCCGGTGTTAAAGACCTCGGAACACTTTTTCTTCCGCTTGTCCGACCCGCGCTGCGTAGCCTTCCTGCAAGAGTGGACCACGGGCAAGAACGCCCAGGGCAAGCCGCGTCTGCAATCGGAAGTGCTGGGCAAGACCCGCGAATGGCTGGGTACAGGCGAAGGCGCAGAGGCCTCTCTGAACGACTGGGACATTTCCCGCGACGAGCCCTACTACGGCATCCCGATTCCGGACGCTCCCGGCAAATATTTCTACGTCTGGCTGGATGCGCCTGTTGGCTATCTGGCCTCCTTGAAAGCCTACTGCGCCAAGGCCGGTCTGGACTTTGATGCCTTGCTGGATCCGGAAGGCAGCACCGAGCAGGTCCACTTCATCGGCAAGGACATCGTGTACTTCCACGCCCTGTTCTGGCCTGCCATGCTGAAGTTCTCCGGCCGTAAAGTGCCTGACGCCTTGAACGTGCACGGTTTCATCACAGTTAGCGGCGAGAAAATGTCCAAGAGTCGCGGCACCGGCATTTCGCCCCTGCGCTACCTGGAGCTGGGCATGGATGCAGAGTGGATGCGCTATTACATGGCCGCCAAGCTGAACTCGCACGTCGAAGACATGGATTTCAATCCTGACGACTTCATTGCCCGCGTCAACAGCGACCTGATTGGCAAGTACGTGAACATCGCCAGCCGTGCCGCCAACTTCATCAGCAAGCATTTTGATGGCAAGCTGGCTTACCAAGGCGACACCTCCGAACTGCAAAACCAGCTCAAGGAAGTCGCCGAGAAAGTCCGCGCCGACTTGGAAAGCCGCGAGTATGGTCGTGCCGTGCGCCAGATCATGGCTCAGGCCGACATCATCAACCAGGCTTTTGATACCGCCCAGCCCTGGGTCATGGCCAAAGGCATTGCGACCGCCGAGCAAGCTCAGAAAGATGCGCTGCAAGATATTTGCTCGCGCACCCTGGCTGGCTTCAAGGGCTTGTCCGTCATGCTGACCGCCATCTTGCCCACCCTGACCCATCGCGTGGCCCACGAACTGTTTGGTCTGGACCGCGACTTTGTCTGGGACGACGTGGCTGCCTTGCCTGATCACATCGCTCCCTTCAAGCATCTGATGCAGCGTGTAGACAGCGCCATGGTGGACGAGCTGCTGGCTCCGCCACCCGCTCCCGTCGTGCTGCCCGGTGGTGAAGCCATTGCCGACACCATCGACATCAAGGACTTCATCAAGGTGGACCTGCGCATTGCCAAGATTGTGAGTTGCGAAGCCGTGGAAGGCTCGGACAAGCTGCTGCGTCTGAGCCTGGACGCTGGCGAAGGCCGCTTGCGCCAAGTGTTCTCCGGCATCAAGTCGGCTTACCAGCCCGAAGATCTGATCGGCAAGCTGACGGTACTGGTCGCTAACCTGGCTCCTCGCAAGATGCGTTTCGGCGTATCCGAGGGCATGGTTCTGGCGGCCAGCCATGCGGATGATGCCGTGGATCAAGGTATCTATATTCTGGAACCATTCCCCGGTGCCCAGCCCGGTATGCGCATCAATTAAGACGCATTCCTGATACGCAAAAGAGCCTCGCCGAAAAAGCGAGGCTTTTTTGTCTACATATACCAAAGAACAGGCTCAAAACAGCCTGTCAAGCCCCTTTCAGCGACCCGTAACCCAGGAAAGCCGATACACTCTTTATCTTGAAACTGCTGTATTGATGCACAGTCTGCTGCTTTGAATGCAAGGACCTCTTGGCATGGAAAACATCCCCCCTTCTGAACTGGATCGGCACCTTGGTGCACAGCGCTCCACCTGGGTCAGTGTCATCGTCAATATCAGTTTGAGCGTGCTGCAAATTGTGGTGGGTCTGTTTGCTCATTCGCAGGCCCTGATTGCTGACGCCATCCACTCCCTGTCCGACCTGCTGTCGGACTTTGTAGTGCTGATCGCCAACCGCCATAGCCGTCGAGGTCCGGACGCAGATCACCCTTACGGACATTTGCGCTACGAAACGGCGGCCACCCTGGCCATTGGCGGCCTCTTGCTGGCCGTAGGACTGGGCATGTTATGGAATGCTGTGTCTTCCTTGCGCGACCCCAGCAGCATCGAAGCAGTACACCCGATTGCCCTGGCCATTGCCTTCATCGCGCTCTGTAGTAAAGAACTCCTGTTTCGCTACATGTTACGTGTCGCGAAGCGCTTGCGCTCGACCATGCTGGTTGCCAATGCTTGGCACGCGCGCTCCGACGCAGCCTCCTCGCTGGTCGTTAGCGTCGGGGTGATGGCCAACCTGGCAGGTCTGCCTTTGGGCGACCCCTTGGCCGCCAGTATTGTGGGTTTGATGATTCTGCGCATGGGCTGGAAGTTTTCTATTGGCGCATTTCACGACCTGACCGATAAAGCGGTCGATCAGGAAACGGAAGAGCGCATTGCCAAGCTCTTGCGCGAGACCCCGGGTGTGGAAGGCATACACCAGCTACGAACCCGCAAACTGGGGGACATGATCTGGGTAGAAGTGGATCTGGAAATGGACAGCACCCTGACTATCGCACAAGGTCATGCCATTGCCGTGGCCGCACGGGACCGTGTAATGGCCGAAGAGCCCGTGCTGGATGTCATGACACACTTTGATCCGGTCACACCCAAGCGCTAAACCCTGTCTAAGCTCTACGAGCCTCGCCAGCCCAACAGCAGGCTATCCAGGACGGCGGGCGCTCTCGGGCGCCAGCATCTCCACCAGCACACGGGACAAGGCCGTCACCATCTCATTGGCATGGGGTCGATGCAAAATCGCCAGTTCAAAAGCATCGATACGGGGCAGACCTTGTGCTTGGCCCAATTCAATATGGTCATCGCGCACCGCACGCCGCGGCAGCAAGCTGATCCCCATCCCGTCTGCCACCGCCCCTTGAATACCGCTCAAGCTGGAACTGGTAAAGCTGATACGCCAACGACGTCCCAAGGACTCGACAGCACTGATGATTTCCTCTCGATACACACCCCGACGCGGGAAGGTCACCAAGGGGATGGGGTCCAGATGAAAGACCGGATCAGTCGCGCTATCCACCCAGGCTGTCTGCTCGGGTAGACAAGCCACCGCTTCACGGGCATTGTGACGCTGCTTGACCAGCACCAGATCCAGCTCACCCTGATCGTACGCGGCCAGCAGGTCGCTGCTCAAGCCGCTACTGACTTCCAGACGCACCTGCGGGAAGCGACGGTTGAAGCCCGCCAAGGCCCGCATGGTCTGTCCATTGGTAAAGTCCTCAGGCACGCCAAGACGCACGGAAATAGTCACCAGAGAACCGGACAGGGCTTCAGACAGCTGATGATTCAAAGCCAGCATCTGGCGGGCGTAACCCAACAGGGTCTGCCCCGCTTCAGTCGTGCTGACACCCCGGCTGGCCCGGTCCAGCAGACGCAGCCCGGCCAGTTCCTCCAGGCGCCGCACTTTCTGGCTGATCGTGGACTGCGTGGAATGCAAACGCGTTGCGGCCGCCGTGAAGCTGCCGCAATCGACTACCGTCAACAAGGCCAGCAGCAGGTCCAGATCATACAAAGGCCGATTCAGGCTGGGACTGCTTGATAGTTGATGATCCATATGCTCAAACCCTTTCTGAAATCCGCCAGGGCAATCCACCCCACCGCCCTTTTATTCAAAAAACAAATACTAGAGATTTATACATTTAATTTGTAAATATCACCAGCAGTCGTTAAGGTGTATTGGTCCCGCGCATTACAACGACATCCCGCCTGTGCCTTTTGCCAGCCGCCGGGATTGCGCCGTGCCGTTCGACAGATTTTTCCTTACTGAATTTCAATGGGAATCAACATGTCCAAAGTCAATTACTACGCCCCTCCAGGTGGCCATCCTCCTCAGACTCAGTTGCTGACGGACCGCGCCATGTTCACCGAGGCCTATGCCGTGCTGCCCAAAGGCGTACTGCAAGACATCGTGACCAGCTACCTGCCCGGTTGGGAAAATACCCGTCTGTGGGTATTGGCACGTCCTCTGTCCGGCTTTGCCGAGACCTTCTCCCAATACATCATGGAAGTAGGCCCACAGGGTGGCAGCAACAATCCTGAGTCCGACCCCGAAGCCGAAGGCGTGATTTTTGTCGTCAAGGGCCAGCTGGAACTGGTTCTGGAAGGCACCAAGCACATCATGGAAGAAGGCGGCTATGCCTTTATTCCTCCTTCCACCAACTGGACCTTGCACAACCGCACGGGCGAGCTGGCCAACTTCCACTGGATTCGCAAGCGCTACCAGCGTGTGGAAGGCCTGGATGCCCCTGAAGCCTTTGTGACCAACGAAAAAGACGTGAAACCTGGCGTCATGCCCGACACCGAAGGCCGTTGGAGCACCACCCGTTTCACCGACATGTCCGACCTGCGTCACGACATGCACGTGAACATCGTGAACTTTGAACCCGGTGGCGTGATCCCCTTCGCTGAAACGCACGTGATGGAACACGGTCTGTACGTTCTGGAAGGTAAGGCGGTGTACCGTCTGAATCAGGACTGGGTTGAAGTGGAAGCCGGTGACTTCATGTGGCTGCGCGCTTTCTGCCCGCAAGCTTGCTACGCAGGCGGACCAGGCCGTTTCCGCTACTTGCTGTACAAAGACGTAAACCGTCATGCCAATCTGACACTTGGCGGCACTCGCTAATATGGTCTGAAACAGAACAGCCGCTGCCCGTCAGCGGCTGTTTTGCATTACAAACACGCCACGTCCCCCTGATGCCGCCTGTGCCCGCAGGGTTCCCACACGGCACAAATAGAGACTCTGGTTTCAAGGCTCATTCCAACCTTGCTTCTCTACAGGAGAAAAACATGAACGATAAACACTATCTGCTGCGCTCCATCCAGATCGCCGAAGAGAATGTCGCCCGCGGCGGCCAGCCCTTTGGCGCAGTGCTGGTGCGCGATGGTCAAGTTCTGGCCGAAGGGGTTAATGAGACCTACATTGCCCATGACCCCACCGCGCACGCTGAGATCCAGGCGCTGCGTACTGCCAGCCAGAACGTGAAAAGCAGCAGCCATGCAGGCAGCACCATGTATGCCAGTGGCATCCCCTGCCCCATGTGCATGGCCGCCATGATCGCCTCGGGCGTGGAGCGCGTGGTGTATTGCGCCGACGATGAGGAAGGCGAGCCCTTTGGCTGGTCTACCGAATCCTTCTACAAAAAAATGCAGCAGGACTTTGGCAAGCAGGGCGTGAAAATGGAGCACCTGCCCTTGCCGGAAAAACGCAAAGTGTATGAAGCCTGGCAAGCCCGATTTGGAAACGGCTCCAAGCAGGACTAAAACAAAGGCCATTCAAAACCCTGCCATCAAGCAGGGTTTTGCGTATTTACATAGACAGACAAGTCAGAAAAGTTTATAAAACAGAGCAGTTATAGTAACGATTCTCATTTATTGAATCCCAAAGGAAATACATGATTGCGTCCCGCCCAGCCTCTTTAAAAATGATTGTTGCCTCCGTAATGGGCGCTTTGCTGCTCAGTGCATGCCAGACTGCACCGCAATCGCAACAAGCGGGCCAAACATCGTCCTTTAATGCGACTGCGCCTCAGGCACAGGTCACTTTCCGTCAGGACACCATTGATGGTGCCTACGAAATTCTGGCCGCCAAGGACAGCAAGCAGTTGTTTGTTGCTGCTACTCCTTTGTTTGAAGACCGTGCTGCTGGCTTCCTGCACGTTCTGGACCAGGACACGCTGCGTGAATCGCAGCTGATCCAATTGCCGCGCCGTGCCTTTGCACTGGGCCTGAACCAGAAAACTCACACTCTGTACGTGGGCAACACCCTGGACGGCTCGCTGCTGGCAATCAACAGCCTGAATGGCACCGTCAAGCAACTGATCCAACTGGGTCAAAAAGAAGACAAGGGCGGCTGGGAACACACCCGTAAAGTCGTTATTGACGAGCAAGACAACCGCATCTTCGTGACCAATCCCTCCGAAGGAGGCCGCGTATGGATTGTGGATGGCGCCGACGGTCGTATCCTGCACAATATCGATAACGTGGGCTTGTGGCCTGCTGGCGCTGCCTACGATGCCAACACCAAGCGTCTGTTCGTGGGCCACGGCGGCAAGGATGAAATTGCCGTCATCAACCCGGCCACCGGCGCTATCGAACAGCGCTTCACCACTGGCGATGCAAAAAGCGATAAACGTGAAGATTCCCGCCACTTCTTCGTGAACATCGCCCTGAGCGCGGATGGCAAGAAACTATTTGGCGCTGACGCCAATACCGGCAAGATCTACCAATTCGACACCAGCTCCGGCAAAGTGGAAAACACGGCTGAAGTGGGTCTGGGGCTGCTGGATATCGTGTACAACGACGCTCGCAAAGAGCTGATCGCTACCAACCGTGGCGTGGATCGTGAAACACCAGCCGGTACAGGTTCGGTCACCATTCTGGATGCCAACACCTTGGCTGTTAAACACCGTATCAGCGCCCCTGTGCACCCCAACAGCGTCACGCTGAGCGCTGACGGCCAGACCGCTTTTGTCACTATCAAAATCCCTCATGGCGACAAGAGCCCGCACTACCTGAAAGGTGCCAAGGACAGCGTTCTGCGTCTGAACCTGAATCAGCTCTAAGCCCCTGGCTTAAAGCCTGGTCCCAAGCCGAGACTGCCCACAAGGCAGCTCGGCTTTTTTTGTACCTGCCACTTTGGTCTGCCAGGCGGCCTGCCCCTCATCTGTGCCTTGGCCGCAGGATAGTTTTGTCCGCTGTTCAAGCTCTAAGCCAAGGCCCGCCATCACTGGCTCTTGGGCGTTTCAACGCTGTTTTAGCAATGCGGTCTGGAAACAAGCAGCAAAGCGGATTGCTGCAACCGGCCACTTGCTCAATAGAATCAATTAGTGGCCTAGCAAGACGCCTCTTGTCTCCCGGCCCCACACTCCCTTTCCCGCCTCCAGCTGTGCCACAGATTGGCATTTCTGGAGCGTTTTCTATTGAAGACAAGTCATGGTTCAGCTGAACGCGTATCACCAGCCTATTGGCCCCTCGCTCCCTCATTGGCAGGCCCGCCCGCAGCCAGCACGCTGCGTTCTGCACGGCAAATACTGCCGTCTGGAAGCCGTGAACCCGGAACAACATGGCGACAGCCTGTACGAGGCCTACAGCAACGCCAGCGATGGCCGCGACTGGACCTATTTGTCTGTAGGCCCCTTTAACAACCGCGCACAGTTCGACCAGCACCTGCAAACCATCAGCCAGGCCAGCAATGCCGTGCATTACGCCGTCGTCGAACAAACCACGGGTCGCGCATTGGGCACCTTGTCCCTGATGCGAATCGACCCACAAAATGGCTGCATTGAAGTGGGCTTTGTAGCTTGGTCGCCCGCTCTGAAACAAACCCGTATGGCCACCGAAGCCCACTACCTGTTGATGGCTTATGCAATTGATGGACTGGGCTACCGTCGCTACGAATGGAAGTGCGACACACACAATGCCCCCTCCCAAGCCGCTGCACGACGATTGGGCTTTCGTTATGAAGGTATCTTCCGTCAGGCGATTGTGTACAAGGGCCGCTCGCGCGATACAGCCTGGTTCTCCATTACCGACCAGGACTGGCCAGCCCTGAAAGCGAATTTCCAGGCCTGGCTGGCACCTGAAAACTTTGACGATCAAGGTCGTCAGAAACATCGTTTGGGACAGCAAACAACTGTCGCTCCAGCCGGTCCCGGGGCCCGCCGCTTAAAGCAAATGCTGGCCCTGCAAACCGAGCTGAATCAGCTGATTGATCCGAACTGGCGAGTGGCCAAGCAGGACTACTACCGGGCGATCTGGGTGGAATGTGCGGAGCTGGCGAATTACCTGGACTGGAAGTGGTGGCAGCATAACGAGCGCAATCTGCCGCAACTCCAACTGGAGCTGATCGACATCCTGCATTTTGGTCTGTGCGATGTACTGCGTGCCAACGATGCGCTGCGCGAGCAAGAAGCCGCCACCGCACTGGATCAGCTCCAGCACGCTTCAGCCACCGCCAGCGACTCTACGACCATCATGACGGCTCTGGAACGCTTTACCTTGCGCGTTCTGGAGACACGCCAGTTCGATTTCAGCGGCTTTGCCCAACTGGCTGCTCTTTGTGGTCTGACACTGGACACGCTCTACCACTCCTACGCGGGCAAGAATGCCCTGAACCGCTTGCGCCAACTGCGCGGCTATCAGCACGGCCACTATCACAAGCAGTGGGGCGGGCAGCAGGACAACGAGCATCTGGCACAGCTGCAATTGCGTCTGCCCACCGAGCATGACAATTACCCCGAAATGATCCTGCATGCCCTGCAAGACAGCTACGACACGTTTTTTTCGGGAGACACTCAGGTCCGGAACGGAGCCTGCGTACCGCCTCCCCTTTCTTCACGTTGACAAAGGACTGTCCATGTACCTCGATTGCGATTGTTCCATCAATGTCTTTCTGGACTCGCCTAAACCGGACTCCAATCCCGTGGAAAGCAATGACACGCGACATCCACCCGACCCCCGGCCACAGCCGCATAAGGTGCAGCATCCTTGGTCCCGCTCGCGACGCCGCGAGCGCTCCCGCTGGCGCCAGGGCTAATGCCCTAGCGCTTGTCTCCCGGCCCGGCCCCACTGCCGGGCTCGTCCCCTTGATAAGGCCCCAAGCAAATGGAATAGGAGCTATGAGCCAGCGCGCATAGCTCCTCTTGATGTAAATCAAGACAATGAATCCCATCGTCGGCACAAGGATCGACGAGGCCTACCAAAGGAGACAAGCACATGGATACCCCACTCAGAGACAAATCCTATTTTGACGAACGCGCCACCAAAGAGATGGCCACTCATCTGCAGCAAGTGCAACGCGACACCCGCGAAACCATGGCATTTGCCTGCCGCATCCTGGCCATGACCGAGCAGGAAGCTGGTTTGGCCGGCCAGATCAGCGTCCGTTCCGAGCGCCCCGGTGCGTATTGGACCTTGCGCTTTGGTCTGGGTTTTGACGAAGCCACGCCCGAAGACTTCATTGAAGTTGACCGCGACTTGAATACCCTTAGCGGCGAAGGCATGGCCAACCCGGCCACCCGCTTTCACCTGTGGGTCTACGAAGCTCGCCCCGACGTCAATTCCATCATCCATACACACTCGCCCTGGGCCACGGTATTGGCCACCGCCCGCCAGCCCTTGGTGATTTCGCAAATGGACATGACGCCTCTGCACAATGACTGTGCATTTTTGGGCGAATGGCCTGGCGTGCCCATTGCCGATCAGGAAGGCGTCATCATCTCCAAAGCCCTGGGTGACAAGCGTGCCATTATTCTGGCCCACCACGGTTATCTGACCGCAGGTAAAAGCTGCCAGGAAGCCACTTACCTGTCGGTGTATCTGGAACGCGCCGCACGTCTGCAAGTGCGTGCACAAGCGGCCTTTGGCCCACTTACCCCTGTGGACGATACCTTGGCGGCCGAAGCGCACGACTATCTGCTCAAGCCCTCCATTGTTAACGCTACCTTTGACTACTGGTCCCGTCAGACCCAAGGCATTGCGCCCTTAACTAAAACTCGCTGACGCCCGCAACCAATACCCCGCTTCCACCAGGAGGTCGCCATGACGATGCCTAACAATGGACAGGCGCGTTCGTCGCGCCAGTACGTTACCGCTGGCTTGGCCAGCATGATGGGAACCACCATAGAGTGGTATGACTTTTTCCTGTACGGCACCGCTGCCGCACTGATTTTCAACAAGATCTTTTTCCCCGCCTTCGACCCGATTACGGGCACGCTGGCGGCCTTTGCCACCTACTCTGTGGGCTTTTTCGCCCGTCCTTTAGGAGGATTTGTTTTCGGCCATTTTGGCGACAAGCTGGGCCGAAAATCCATGCTACTGATCACGCTCTTTCTAATGGGAATCCCCACCATCCTGATCGGCCTGATTCCCTCTTATGAAAGCATTGGCTACTGGGCCGCTGTGCTGCTGGTGCTGATGCGCTTTCTGCAAGGTATCGCAGTAGGCGGAGAATGGGGCGGAGCCGTGTTGATGGCGGTTGAACATGCCCCGGAAGGCAAAAAGGGGTTTTTTGGCAGCTTGCCGCAAACAGGGGTAGCCCCCGGCCTGATCCTGTCTTCCCTGGCTATGGGAGCCGTCGCCAGCTTGCCTGAGGAAGACATGCTGTCCTGGGGTTGGCGCCTGCCCTTTCTAGCCAGCGTCGCCCTGCTGCTGGTGGGTTGGTGGATACGCGCCAAAGTGGCCGAATCCCCCGACTTCGAGCAAATGAGCAAAAAGGGCAAACAGGTTCCAATTCCTGCTCTGGAAGTTCTGCGTCATTACCCACGCGAAGTCCTGCTGGTCGTGGGAGGCCGTCTGGCAGAAGTGACCTGGTTCTACACCGTGGTGACCTTTGCCCTGGCTTACGCCACCACCACCTTGGGAGTAGAGCGCAGCGTCATGCTGGATGCCACCGTCTGGGGTGCCTTTGCGGCCTTGTTCACCATGCCCCTGTTTGGCGTATTGGGCGACCGAATCGGCTTCAAATGGGTCTTTATGGCAGGCACGATCTGCATGCTGGCATTCTCCTCCACCTTCTTTTCCATGCTGGGCAGCCTGGATTCCAGGACCATCACCCTGGCTTTGGTGATTGCGATTGGGCTGGTGTATGCCGCGCTGTATGGCCCGCAAGGTGGCCTGTTTTCCACGCAATTTCCACCTGAAGTGCGGTACAGCGGCATCTCCATTGCCGTGCAGGTATCCGGTGCCATCGGTGGCGGTCTGGCTCCCTTGGTGGCGACGTCCCTGCTGGCCTATGGCGACGGTCAACCCGACTACATCGTCTGGTACCTGAGCGCGCTGGGTCTGATTGCTTTTGCCAGTACCTGGTTCATGCATGGACCGACGCACTTCTCCCTTCCCGCCCTATCCAGCCGAAAGGTACGCACATGAACGCAGCCGGTATTCACTACTACTTCTGGATGAATTCGGACTGGGCCTACCTGGGAGCCGACAGACTGGAAGCGATTGCTCGCAAGCATGGCATCCCTATCCACTACAAACCCGTGGACTTGCCGCAAGTCTATGCACGTACAGGCGGTGTCCTGCTGGGACAGCGCTCACCAGAACGTCAGGCTTATCGCATTGCAGAGCTTAAACGCTGGTGTCGCAAATTGGGCATACATGTCAATCCCACACCGCGCTTCATGTGCCCAGACGCCACGCTGGCTTCCACCCTGGTGATTGCTATCAATCAGGCTGGTCTGCCGGTGCTGGATCTGTACAAAGCCATTTTGCGGGCACAATGGTGCGAGGAGCAGAACATTGCTGACCCCACGCAACTGGCTCGAATCCTGCAAGCACAGCAGCTGGATGCAGACTACTGGCTGAAACAGGCACCGCTGATGCAGGCGCAGTATCAAGCCCACACCGAAGAGGCCATTAAAGCCGGTGTCTTCGGTTCGCCCTCCTATGTGTATCAGGGCGAACTGTTCTGGGGTCAGGACAGGCTGGACATGCTGGACGAAGCCATCGCCCTGCATCCTGCGCCAGCTTGAAGCACAACCCCGACACCAAGCCTGACTGTTTTTAAAACAAGGGCGGGGCAAGGTTTATCCACCTTGCCCCGCTCTACTTGTTTACAGCTTGGTTCGCAGGCTCAAGCCCTGCCCCCAAGCCATCAAAATGATTCAAACGGTCTATCCCGAAATCGCTCTAATAGCCATAACAGTCATCAACGGCGAGCATCCGTGCTTGGTCAAAATCCAACAAAAAAGCGGCAAATAAACGCCTCGCTACGGGCTGCACTTGCTGCTTGAACAAATCGTCATCCAAAGAGCCTCACAATCTTCCCCGGACGGCCTCATCCAGATGCACACTAGTGCGGGCAAAACCGCGGCTGGCCTGCCTGGACATAGTCCTTTATTCAGAGGTAAAAGCCGTAGAATCACGCCTTTTCCTGCCAGGAAAATTCACCGATACGCCAGCGTAGCATTCCTGAAATTGGACTTTTGGGTCCGCCTTAAGGCCCGAGTTTCGGGCTTTCGGCATGCCGCCTGCCAAAAATGAAATGCAATGAGCAATTTTGAAAATTTACTTTTTCCATTGATACAGAATGTTATGTCTGCCGTACGAATCATATCGATAGATTTTATCTATTCATTGAGTCTGTATTCTGAGGAAATTGGCTACTTGAGCAATGCCAGTAAAGGTAGCCGTCTTCGTCAGAAGAAGGGCGCGGGGCTTTATATTGAACAAATACGCCACTATAAAGTATCAGCCAGATCAAAAAATCAGGATTCTGCTGATCTCCAATAACACTCGACAGCACGAACAACTTCTTCAAGCCCTGCTGGCTGGTGCTTTTCGGGTTTCTGTTGCTGCTGACGGAGTGCAAGGATATACCAAGGCCCAATTAACGCTACCCGAGCTTATCCTGATGGATAAGCAATTGACGGGGATAGACGCTTTGTCCTTGACCCATATGTTGCAAGGATTAAAAGCCACGGCTCAAATCCCCATCATCATTCTGGATTCACGCATGGATGGCAGCAGCGATGAATGCGTCACTTTTCTAAAGGCTGGTGCGGTTGATTACATTGGCAATCCGTATGCGGTCGATGAAGTCAAAGAACGTATCAACGTGCCCTTGCGCTGCCCCAAGCAGATGGCACCTGCACTTGTACCGGGCAAGATGCCAAGCCAGCGGCCCAGCACGACAGCCGAAACCAGCATGCTGATCCATGCCATTCAGAAAACCATTGATGCCAATCTGGGTGCACCGCCCAGTCAAAAAGAACTGTGCGATATGTTCAAGATTTCACGTCGAAAAATCATGAATATATTTCAGCGTAATTTTGGCCTAAGTGTGAGCAGTTATATCCGATTGCAGCGTATGTATCGGGCCGAGTATTTGCTGAAGACTACGGCCTTGAAAATTGATGTGATTGCAACCGATTTAGGATTTTCCAGCCCGGCCAATTTCTCTACCGCATTCAAAACGTATGCGGGAGTGTCTCCCGGAAAATTCCGCCAGGCTATGGAGAAGAACAAACCCTATACAGAAAACACACCATGTATTCGCTCCATGGGCCCACCTGTTTTCTCATCTGGATGGTGTCCGCCGTAAATAGCAACAGGAAAAGAACAAGGTCCACAGGAGACTCGCGCCAGACTCACACAAAAATAAAACAGCCGAACGAAACAATGTCAGGAAGGTGATAAAGGAACCCGCCCTTCACGCCTCCACCGTGGCCAGATACAGAAAAAGATGGCTGCACGCCACACAAATCCGGTTTCAGAGGGTCCGCACTTGCCGCCAAGGGGCAAGGTGATAAAATCGTGGCTACTTGAATAGTTCAATTCAAAACAGATCCGGGACGACCTGGATCTGCCTTTTCAGTACAGGGACGGCCCTACCTCTTTGGCGGAGCATCCACGATGGCCCACCCTGCATCACCCTCAACTCAACTCATTACTCCCATCACCTGGCTGCGTCTGCTCGGTTCCTGGTCCATTGTTGTCCTGTTCATGATTTTCGGCGGGCAATGGCTGGGAGACTCCCTGAACGGCACCACGGCGGCCATCGTCTTTCTGGTGCTGTTCGTGACCATCCTGGCGGCCTCGTTTGGTGTGGTCCGTGAAGCCGACCACCTGGCCCACCAACTGGGCGAGCCCTACGGCACCCTGATCCTGACCCTGTCCATTGTGCTGATCGAAGTTATCCTGATTGCCTCGGTACTGCTGGGGCCGGGCGACTTTCCCACCATAGGTCGGGACTCGATCTACGCCGTGATGATGATCATCCTTAACCTGATCACCGGCCTGTGTCTGATTGCCGGCGCAGCGCGCAATGGCGATCAGGAGTTCAATCGCCAAGGCACCAATACCTACTTGTCCATGATCGTCTTGCTGACCAGTGTGGGCCTGATTCTGCCCAACTACACCAGCAATGCGGGCGAATTCGGCACCACCCAGGCCATTGGCATTTCGGTTCTGACGGGCCTGGTCTATGCCACCTTTCTATATCTGCAAATGGGCAGTCACCGCCATGACTATGTGCAGCCTGATCAGGCGATACAAAGCACTGACGATACGACACCCACACCGCGTGATCCCCAGGCGACTCGCGCGATGCTGATACGCAGTCTGGTGCTGATCGCCCTGATCCTGCCTATCGTCCTGTTGGCACACGATCTGGCCATTGTGACGGACTACGGTATCGCCGCCTCGGGCGCCCCCGTTGCCGTCGGCGGTGTACTGATCGCAATTATCGTATTCACCCCGGAGTCCATCACTGCGATCAAGGCGGCCATGAATAATGAAATGCAGCGCGCCATCAATCTGTGTCTGGGTGCCTTCGTCTCTACCGTGGGGCTGACTGTGCCGGTAGTGCTGATGATTGGTCTGATCACCGGCAAGCAAGTGATCATGGGCATCAGCAATATGGAAATCGTGTTGTTTCTGATCACGGCACTGCTCAGTATCTTGAGCTTTAGCGGCAAGCGAACCTCGCCCATTCAAGGCTATATGCACCTGATGGTTTTCGCCGTGTTCGGGCTGCTGCTGTTTTATCCCTGAGAAGAACAAGGCAAACAGAGCCAAACCGGCTTTGTTTGCACCTATCCAACGGGACAGACAAGCATAGCGGGCCTTCGTGGCCCAAGCGCCTGTCACTCAAGGTCTATGATTTACTGACAGAAACCGAGCTGCTCAGGATCGATCCGGTTCCGAACGAACACACTTGTACTCGAACTCGTTCATACCATCGGCAAAGTCCACGTGCTCCCACCCCAAGCGCGTAAAAAAGCGGCAGGCACGCTGGTTTTCCGGGAACACAAAAGCCACCCATTTACGACATGGGGGATGGCCTGGCCAAGCCAATACCGCTTCCAGCATGGCTCCGGCCTGACCATTGCCGCGTAATGGCGGCGCAACGGCAATATCGGTAATTGCATGTGGCAGATTTCGCCCATCTCCCCAGGCACACCCAATCAAACCAATGGGCTGACCGTTCTGCTCGGCAACCAGCTGGGCGCCATCGCTTTGGTTCAACACGTGCTCCAGCCACTCCTGATCCAGTGGCCCCAACTCGCGGTTCAAGTCCTCGTCCTGGAACCATTGCTGTATCCAGTCCCAGTCCGTCGCACGAATTCTTCTGATTTCCATCGCTACCCCGTTTTGAGTTGTCCGCTGCAGCTTGGAGCAGCCCCAGACAAAAACGTTCGAGACCAGCCTCATTCCAAGGCGGAATGACGCAACAAATTTTCCAGCCAATCCGCAAACACCTGAAAACGACGCGACAAGTGTTGGCGATGCAAATACAGCAAGGACATGGGCATGGGAGCGGCACGGTGATCCGGTAGCACCTCCACCAATTCACCTGATTGCAAATGCGCCTGCACATCGTAAGCAGGGATCTGAATTAGCCCCAAGCCGGACAGACAGCAGGCGATATAGGCCTCGGCATTATTCACCGTCACACGACCTGGCAGATCCAGCACCTGACGCTTGTCCTGCTCCATCCACTCCCAAGGAGCCACACGCTCGCTGGTGGGCGAGGCATAACGCACCACTTGATGGTTTTCCAGATCCGTTGGCGTCTGGGGCATGCCATAACGGGCAAGATAAGCGGGGCTGGCTACATTGATCAAGGGCAAGCTGCCCATTTTTCTGGCGATCAGGCCCGAATCACTTAGGGGTCCCACTCGCAGCACACAATCCACCTGCTCCTCGATCAGATTCACCTCGCGGTCCGTCACGCCCAGATGCACATGGACATGCGGATAGCGCTCCAGAAACTCCGGCAGCGCAGGTGCCACAATCAGGCGGCCTACCCGCCCCGGCACATCCACCTTGATCGTGCCACTAGGCCCCACACTGGCCTGGCGAAACAGGTTTTCGGTTTCCTGCACATCAGCAATCACGCGCAGACAGCGCTCGTAAAACGCCGCACCATCTTGCGTGACTGTGACTTTGCGCGTGGTGCGATTCAACAGGCGAGCGCCCACTCGCCCTTCCAGCTCCTGAATGGCGGCCGACACCGAAGAGCGCGGCATACCCAAGGTATCCGCCGCGCGGGTGAAATTGGCACACTCCACGACCCGCGTAAAGATGCGAAACAGGTCAATGCGGTCTATAACTTTCTCCAGATAAGCAGCGGCAAAACACAGGCAGAATGGCTAGAGCCGGTGATTCAAGCAGCGGTGCGTATTGTTCGTTTTTTCAGACAAATGATGTCAGAACTAGATGATTTAAACAATTTCAGCGACTTATATCATGAAAAAACGAAAAGGCTTGCAGCCCGCAGCCCACACTAGCAAGGAGTCATCATGGCAAAGCACAGCATCAAAGGTAAAACCGTTCTGATTGCAGGCGGGGCAAAGAATCTGGGCGGCCTGATCGCCCGCGACCTGGCAGAGCAAGGAGCGCGCGCCATTGCCATTCACTACAACAGCGACAGCTCCCAAGCGGATGCCGAAGCCACCGTCAAAGCCATCCAGGCAACTGGTGCCCAAGCCGTCGCCTTCCAGGCCGACTTGCGTTCGGCTAGTGCCATGGAAAAACTGTTTAGCGATACCGTCGCCGCAATTGGCCGCCCTGATATCGCCATCAACACGGTGGGCAAAGTACTGAAAAAGCCACTGACCGAAGTGAGCGAAGCCGAGTACGAGGAGATGAGCGACATCAACTCTAAAACTGCTTTTTTCTTCCTGAAAGAAGCCGGCAAACACGTACAGGACAATGGTAAAGTCTGCACCCTGGTCACATCCCTGCTGGGTGCCTTCACCCCCTTTTACGCCGCGTATGCCGGCACCAAAGCGCCGGTAGAACACTACACCCGCGCCGCCGCCAAAGAATATGGCGCACGCGGTATTTCCGTCACGGCGGTGGGCCCTGGTCCTATGGATACGCCCTTCTTCTATCCAGCCGAGGGGGAGGATGCCGTGGCCTATCACAGGACCGCGGCCGCCCTGTCCCCCTACTCCAAGACCGGGCTGACGGACATTGAAGATGTCGTGCCCTTTATCCGTCATCTGGTCAGTGACGGCTGGTGGATTACCGGCCAGACCATTCTGATCAACGGTGGTTACACCACCAAGTAAGAAGGCAAGCCAGTGTCTGAGCCTGCAAGATCACTGCTTCGGGCTTGAGCACTGGCTTTTCCCAATACCTGCGCATGGATGTCCAAAAGGCATCCACAAGTGGGAATGCCAGCCAGAACGTAACCGTGTTCAAGCCCGAGATTCCTGATACGGGTTCTCGAAAATATCTTCTACGGTCTGCTCGAACAAGGCACTAATCTTGAATGCCAAATCCAGGGACGGTGCATGTTTGCCCGTTTCCAGCGCATTGACCGCCTGCCGGGACACCCCCAAGCGCTCCGCCAAATCTGCCTGCGTCCAGTTCGCCTCGGCCCGCAATACACGCAATCGATTTTTCATTTAATCGCTAGTCCGGACAAAGGGTGAAACCAGAGCGAACACCGCCCAAAAGAAGGGGTAAATCAGCCAGGCAGGAATATGGGGCGCAGCGGCGTAGGTTTCCCCAAAGCCCCAGGCTGTCCACAAGGTCAAGGTTGCGCCTGAGGCCAGCACAAAACACTTGGCCACGATCACCCGCACGAACTCATCGCTTTGCGCCATCAAGCGCAAGGTGGCCCAGACTTGTCCGGCCACAGGCAAGGCGACGGCTATGGCAATCAGCCAACCAACAGGCCGACCGAGCAGGCTGTCAAACAGGCCCAGAATGGTCAAGGCATTGACCAGGATATACACGCCCATAAAGAGCAAAGTGCGAATCAGATAGCTGCGACCTGGTGACGGCGCAGAGGAAGAGTTCCGGTTGGCAAGCATGGTTAAGCACCTGAATGTAAAGTAAACCTGACTTTATAGAAGTCAAAACTACTTGTCAATAAGTAATGTTTACTTTACATTTTTGAATATAGAGCCAGTCAACCAGCAAGCATTCCGATTGGCTGGCTGGTCTATTTGGGCCTACACGTTCTGCCCATAAAAACGAGATTTGCAGCTGGCACCTGCGCGCGTTGCTACCCCCCAACACGCAGCCTGGATATAAAGCCACTTGAACAGGCAAAGTTCAAGACCTGCCCGTGTAGCCTAGCGTCGAGGGAGATTGCCCAAACCGCGCCTGAAATAGACGGCTGAAATGAGAGAGGTCCTTGAAGCCACAGGCCATGGCCACTTCGGTCACCCGTTTAGGTTTCCCGCCCTCCAACAAACGATAGCTCTGGATCAAACGCTGCTCCCACAGCCATTGCATGGGTGTGGTCGCTTCAAGCGCAAAGAGCCGATACAGAGTGCGAGTCGCCATGGACGAAGCACGGGCAATCTGGTCCACATCCAGCCTATCCTCATGCAAATGTGCACGCATATAAGCCTGAACCTGCTCCAGCCGCCGCTCCTGATGAGTGCCCCGAGAAAGCGCAGGAGCGTCAGACTCGAATACCGCGGAGAAGATATCCAGCACAGAAGCCGTCACACGCCGATCCATACCGTCCGCTGCCGCCTCCCCCAAGCTAAGCAGTTGCTTGACCAAGGCACCAGCCATCGGCCCCAGACGCGAGTTGGCTGCAATACGACGCGCTGCCAGATTGCCCACCGAGGGCAAGCGCGATGCCAATAAGGGGCGGGGAATCATGACCATGGCCGCGTTAGCCAAAGAGCCCAGCTCCAGATCAAAAGGCCGAGATTGATCCTGAAGTACCAGATCCCCTGCTCCCAGGCTGACGTAGCGTCCGTCCTGGCTCAGTTGAATATGACCATCCAGCATGAGCCACAGCATGAAACAGTCGCGCTGATCTTTACGGATATCGGCCTGCCGTCTGCTCACCCGTATCGCCTCCCCCTGAGGGGTGACAGACCAGATGCTGCTCAGGCCCAAACCACCAAAACTAGTGAGGGTGACCCGCGCCTGAAACTGGGGCCGGGCAATCTGGCTGCACTCGGTCTGTGAAAACTGCCTGCAAGTGACCTCGTGCCAGTGCTCAAAGCTGTCTCCGGGCTTGACCGCTATGATCGCTGTCATAGGTTCAGTCTCCATAATCGGGGCTATCTGCACCGATGGATTAATCGTTTTTCAACAAGATTACGTCCATTACCCAAAGACAGACAAGCCCTGAAAATACCAAGCCTCAGCTCCCTGCCCGTGTACTGTCCAGGATGGCAGGCACAGTCAAAAAAAACGTAAAACTGGCAGTGGCAGCCAAGCCAGAACTGCGCCACCCTCCTACTCTACAAGCGTCTATGACACCGGCAGCGGCAATACCAAATACACAGTCGCCCGGCCGTGAACAAACCAAAGGAGAATGAAATGGCTATTCAGATTGATCAAATCAACCCCAGCAGCACGGCGGTCATTGTGATCGACATGCAGAACGACTTCATCGCACCCGGCGCCCCA
The DNA here is from genome assembly GCF_042653705.1 of Alcaligenes sp. GCM10023179. Lineage (NCBI taxonomy): Bacteria > Pseudomonadati > Pseudomonadota > Betaproteobacteria > Burkholderiales > Alcaligenaceae > Alcaligenes > Alcaligenes sp. GCM10023179. The sequence goes on from NZ_JBHSIQ010000002.1 coordinate 723,376, forward strand.
CTGGAAACACCCATGGGCATGGAGTTGATGCCCCGCCTGCAAAAACTGCTGGGCCACGCTCGCCAAACTGGCATGGAAGTGATCTTCACCGCCCACGCCCACCGCCGCAACGGCTGCGATATGGGCCTGTTCGGAGAGATTTACCCTCCAATTCAGAACCAGGTGGGGCTGGTAGATGAGACAGCGGGCGTTGATATCTACCCCGAAGTAGCCCCACAGGGGGATGAAGTCGTCATCAAGAAGCACCGTTACAGCGCGTTCTTTGGCACCGACCTGGACATCATCTTGCGTACTCGCAAGATCGACACCGTTGTCATCACCGGCGTGACCACCGAAAACTGCTGCCACGCTACGGCTCGCGATGCCATGTTCCATGGCTACAAAGTGGCCTTTATCTCTGATGCCACAGGCACCTACAACTACCCGGATATGGGCTTTGGGGCGATTCCGGCTGAAGAAGTACACCGCGTCACCTTGGGGGTGCTGGCGGTATCCACCGCGCATGTCATGACGACGGATGAGCTTATTCACAAATCCAGACAATAATCACGAACCGGACCAGAACCTGCATGCATTGAGCCTCCAGCTCATCAGGCAGCACCACAGGTCTTGTGAACCGCCCCACTTTTGAGGATCGCTTCCCAAGACCTGAGGTTATTTTTCTTGTGCCACAACAAGTTGCGCCAGCCGCTGTATGGAGAGCGGCGCACAGCCTTCCGCATCATTGCTGATCGTCACATATGCCGCCTGCCCCGCCCCCGTGATCCCGCGAATCGTGCGGGCCAGCACCGTGCGAGTATGCACGTCCTCGCTGACAATGGCATCGAATGGGGTATGCTTTTTTTGAGCATCGGCATAGCCGTAAGCACCAAACTCCCGGTTCAAGTTCCAGCGACACACCAAGGGTCCCGGCCACAAGGCGCGCAAGACGGGCAGTTGCTCTTCAATCGGCGGCATCTTGCCATGCAGCCCCAGACAAAATGTCGCGCCATTGGCCTTGAGTGTATCGACAAGATGTTGAGTCAACAGCTCTGGATCTCTTACCTCTACCGCAAGCACCACCTGTGAGCCTTGCGGCAAAGCCTCACGCGCCGCTGCCAGCATCAGCCCCAACTTGTCGAACAACTCTGCCGGACGACTCAACCAGCCCCAGGACAGAGGGCTTAACTGGAAGACCAAGACGCCCAACTTGGCACGCAAGCCCTCGACTGCAGGCTGCACGAACTGCTCTACAGCCAGACGAATATCCAAAAAGTCCGGATTAGATTTGCGTACCTTGCCCTGCTCATCACGAACTTGAGCGTCCGTAATCATGGAAGGACATTTCACAACGAAGCGGAAATCTTCATCAACCTGAGCGGCATAGGCGGAATACTGCGTGACCGTCAAAGGACGCCAGAAGGTGCGATCCACACAGACGGTGCGCATCAAGGGATGCTGGTGATAGGCCTCCAGGCCGTGTTTGGACAAGATGCTCGACTCGTACTCGCCATCCCAGATCAAGCCTTCCCAACCGGGGTAGGACCAGGTGGAGACACCGAAACGCAAGGTTTCAGGAAGCTGAGCGGCCAGATCGCTTAGCTCCAGCGCGGAAGCAGCAAGGCTGACTTTGGTGATTTTGCGTCGGGAAGGAGCAGCGGGCTTTGAGGCGGGTGGCTGGGGAATGGCATCGCCGAAAAGATCTTCTTGCATGCTGGGTATAGTGCCATGGGAATGAAGTTAAGCAAATGCCGGCTCAAAATCCACCAGATCCGTACTTTGCATGCCTAGCCCTTTGGCGACGCTACGCCAACGACTAACAGCCTGAACAATCTCCGCCCAGATTGCTTCTGCTTCCTTCACCGTTAACCTGAAGTATGGTGCCCCACAACATGCGCACTGGAACCTGGAACCCAGGTGCACCTCCAGGTCTGAGCGCTTGGCAGATCGTGTCGTCATCAGAAACCTTCCAACTTGTCAGGATTCACAGAGGCCGAATCATCTTGCGACTTGGCCCCCGAGGTTTGATCCGCTTTGATACGTCGTGGCCGCCTGACGCGCTGGGGCAACTGCTCACGCAGCAAGTCCATCCCCAAGGCATCATTTTCCATGGTCATTACTTTAGTCACATCATTCAGGCGTCCCAACACATGCAAAGCGCTTAAAAAGGTATGCAAGGCAGTACCGGCATTACCATCCTCCATGCGCCGGACTGTGCTCAACGACGTACCAATACGCTGGGCCAAATCCTCTTGGCTTAATCGTCGCGCACGGCGAGCCGCAGAGATATCCCGCCCCAGCCGCAGCAAGGCACGGTCTACAGGACGGGAGATGACACTACGAGGAGCATTTTTATTCTCTGAATCAGTCATATTTTTATCCATTCATATATGAACAAATATAAATCATAAGAACTCAAATATGAACAATAAGGACGCAGTATATGCTTTCAGTGAAACTCTCCATACCCAAGTGGGTACAGGTGCTTGATCACACGCCAAGAAGCGGCACAGCGCTACAAGACACCTGTACAAGCAAATGGCCAATATGCTCATCACGCGACAGTGCGGTGAACAGCCGATAAAAGTATTGGGGGAGATATCAGAACTGGAGCGGGTGATGGGAATCGAACCCACGACGGATGCTTGGGAAGCATCAGTTTTACCATTAAACTACACCCGCCCTGATGGAGAGGTCTGCCTCAAAAGCAGACGATCCCGCGAATGGGGAAGCGAAAATTATAGCGCGATCTTTTCTTCATGCGTCGCCCCGGCCCTATCTTTTTCGCGCGCCACCACATGAATTCGGCGGCAAGACTCACTACAATAGAGTTTTCCCGCTTTTAGCTGATACGCGAGCCATTCCTGATGCCCGCGCCACAACCATGACCTCCAGCAACGAAAAACAATCCCTGCTGTCGCCCAATGTCGCGAACAGCAATTCCGGCGAGACCCATATCCGTAGCTTTGTTCATCGGCGCGCGCACATTACGCCCAGCCAGGAGCAAGCCCTGGCGCGCCTCTTGCCCCTGTGGTCGATCAGCTACCGCGACAACATCCTGAAACCGGAAACGGTGTTTGGCAATGACAATCCCCTGATTCTGGAAATCGGGTTTGGCATGGGTGAAACCACCCAGAAAATTGCCCAGGCTCGTCCCGACGACAATTTCCTGGGCGTGGAAGTCTTTAATGCCGGTGTCGGTGCCTTGCTCAAGCGCATTGATGACAACCAGATCAGCAATATCCGCATCATCCAGCATGACGCGGTGGAAGTGGTGCGCGACATGATCGCTCCCGGCTCGCTGGCCGGTATTCATATCTACTTCCCCGACCCCTGGCCCAAGAAGCGCCATCACAAGCGTCGTCTGGTGCAATCGCCCTTTATTCAGTTGCTGACCAGCCGTCTGAAACCCGGTGGCTACATCCATTGCGCCACCGACTGGGAAAACTACGCCGAACAAATGCTGGAAGTGCTGTCCGCCGAGCCCATGCTCAGCAACACGCACGAAGGCTACGCACCCCGCCCCGACTTCCGTCCACTGACCAAGTTCGAGAACCGTGGGCTGCGTCTGGGTCATGGCGTGTGGGATCTGATCTTCACCCGCAATGACACCCCTACCCCTGAACTGAACTGGCCCAAGAAAGAACAATGAGCGCTACCCTGTTCCCGCCTATAGAGCCTTACGCCCAAGGCACGTTGCACACCGATGATGGGCACCATATCTACTGGGAATGCTGCGGCAACCCGGCAGGTAAACCGGCCATTTTCTTGCACGGTGGGCCGGGATCAGGATGTTCTACCGATCACCGTCGCCTGTTCGACCCGCAAAAATATAATGTGCTGCTGTTTGATCAGCGCGGTTGCGGGCGTTCCTACCCTCATGCCAGTCTGGAGAACAACACCACTTGGCATCTGGTTCAGGACATGGAGCGGCTGCGCAAGGAAAAGCTCAAGGCCGACAAGATGCTGGTGTTTGGCGGCTCCTGGGGCTCGACTCTGGCGCTGGCCTACGCCCAGACTCACCCCGAGCACGTCAGCGAACTGATTGTGCGCGGTATCTTCATGGCCCGTCCTGAAGAGCTGCATTGGTTTTATCAGGAAGGTGCCTCGCGCCTGTTTCCCGATATCTGGGAACAGTATCTGGCCCCCATTCCCAAGGAAGAGCACGGGGACCTGATTACCGCCTATCACAAGCGTCTGACAGGCGATGACCCCGCTGTGCAGTTACGGGCCGCACACGCCTGGTCGCAATGGGAAAGCAATACCATCACGCTCTTGCCTAGCCAGAATCACCTGGATGCCAAGTCCAGTGATAAAGCCGCTTTGGCCTTTGCGCGTATTGAAAACCACTATTTCATGAACCGGGGTTTTCTGGAGCCGGATCAGTTGCTGAAAAACGCCCACCGCTTGCATGGCATTCCCGGTGTCATCGTGCAGGGACGCTATGATGTGTGCACTCCGGCGCATACAGCCTGGCAACTGCATCGCGCCTGGCCCCAAGCAGAATTTCATATGGTTGCGGACGCAGGCCACGCCTACGACGAACCCGGCATTTTGGCCCGGCTGCTGGCCGCCACCCAGAAATTTGCCATCTGAATCACTCGTCCGGCCCTGGCCGGACCATATCCAGAGACAAGAATGAACATTACCCTGAACGGCCAGAGCAAGACTCTGGCAAACTCCGACACGGTTGGCACGCTGATTATCGAGCTGGGCTACGAGAACAAGCGTATTGCCGTGGAACTGAACGGCGATATCGTGCCCAAAAGCCAGCACGCCAGCACCCCGATCAAAGAAGGCGACACCATTGAAATCGTGGTTGCCGTCGGTGGCGGCTGATACTCGCCCTTTAAAATGCACAATTGCTGACATTCAGCTACGGCTTCGGGGATAAAAATGAGGTCATAATGGGCCGTCTCGCCTGCCATCAAGCAGGCAGCCGTAGAACCCTAACTTCAGGAGCAAAGCGATGGGCGTATTCAGTTTTCTTAAAGATGTCGGCGAAAAACTCTTTGGTGCCAACGAAGCCAAAGCAGCAACAGCTGACGAACTCCAGAAAGAACTGGCCAAACACCAACTTTCCGCCGACGGTCTGAATCTGACGGTTGATGGCGACAAAGTCACGGTTAGCGGCCAAGCCGCCTCCACCGAACAAGCCGAAAAAATTGTGCTGGCTCTGGGTAACACCCTGGGTGTCTCTCAAGTCGACAACCAGCTCAGCGTTGCTCAGCCTTCCGCAGAAGCCACCATGTATACCGTACAGAAAGGCGACACCCTGTGGAAAATTGCTGAAACCAACTACGGCAAGGCAAACGGCGCAAAATACACGGTTATTTTTGAAGCCAACAAGCCTATGCTCAGCCATCCTGACAAGATCTATCCCGGTCAGGTACTGCGTATTCCTGCGCTGTAACAACAACAGCTCAGGACGAAAAAAAGCCCGCGTATGCGGGCTTTTTTTGTTGGTGGTCCTGCCAGAGCGATTCACGCCTTTGCGGCAAGCTCCAAGCGCTTCTTAGCGAAAGCCCTTGAAGCCCTTGCCAGCCAGACCTTTCAAGGCACCCATACCGCCCAGGCCGCGCATCATCTTGGCCATGCCGCCTTTTTTCATCTGCTTCATCATGCCTTGCATTTGCTCGAACTGATTGAGCAAGCGGTTGACCTCTTGCACTGGCACGCCAGAACCGGCAGCGATACGACGCTTGCGCGAGGCTTTGAGCAGTTCGGGCTTGGCACGCTCGGCCGGGGTCATGGAGTTCAAGATCCCTTCCGTACGACGCAACTGCTGTTCAGCCTGACCACCTTGCAACTGGGACGCGGCTTGCGAGAACTGGGCAGGCAGTTTTTCCAGTAAGGAGCCCATATCACCCAGCTTCTTGACTTGCTGCAGCTGGTCACGGAAGTCATTCAGGTCGAACTTGTCGCCCGATTTGATCTTGTCGGTAATCTTCTGCGCTTCGGCGATGTCGATATTGCGCTGGGCCTGTTCGACCAGCGAAACAATATCGCCCATGCCCAGCACGCGCTGAGCCATACGCTCGGGGTGGAATGGCTCCAGACCATCCAGCTTTTCGGAAACACCCACAAACTTCAGCGGCTTGCCGGTGACATGACGTACGGACAAGGCCGCACCACCACGTGCATCACCATCCAGCTTGGTCAGCACCACACCCGTCAGCGGCAAGGCATCAGCAAAGGCCTTGGCCACGTTGACCGCGTCCTGCCCCTGCATGGCATCGACCACGAACAAGGTTTCAATCGGGTTTAGCAGATCGTACAGAGCGCGAATTTCGCGCATCATTTCTTCGTCAATACCCAGGCGACCGGCCGTGTCGACAATCAGCACATCAAAGTGATGACGCTTGGCGTGATCCAGGGCATTACGAGCAATGTCGGCCGGTTTCTGGCTGGGATCGGAGGGCAGGAACTCGACGCCCACCTGGGCGGCAACGGTTTTCAGCTGCTCGATAGCGGCTGGACGATACACGTCGGCACTGACCACCAGAACTTTCTTCTTGCCTGTCTTGCGGCCATGCTGAACGTGGCCGCCTTCGCTCAGCCATTTGGCGAGCTTACCGGTGGTGGTGGTTTTACCCGCACCTTGCAGACCGGCCATCAGAATAATCGCGGGTGGCTGAGCCGCCAGGGACAGCTCGCTGGCGTTGTCACCCAGGTCTGCGCCCATCAGATTGGTCAGCTCCTGGTGAACAACACCCACCAGTGCCTGGCCAGGATTCAAGCTGTCGGCAACTTCAACACCAAGCGCCTTTTCTTTGACCCGTGCGACAAACTCGCGCACGACGGGCAAGGCCACGTCCGCTTCCAGCAAAGCCAGACGCACTTCCCTCAACATATCCTGAGTATTGGATTCGGTCAGACGAGCCTGTCCGCGCATGGTTTTCACCACACGCGACATACGCTGGGTCAGATTTTCAAACATAGGACTGGGTTCGCTTAAACTAGGTTATCGTGTGGTCTACGAATAAGAATAAAATGGCCACTTGAGGTACGCCCCGTACCGTTTTTCAGGAAATCCGGGACTTATGTCTGCAAGTATTGTATTTCACTTGCTCGCCGCACTGGCGTACATCGTGCTGTCGATCTCGCTCTGGCGTCCGTTGACTCGCGGCAGCACCCGAACCGTACTGAATGCCCCCAGCCGGGTGGCCTTGCTCTGCGCCATCATTGTGCACGGAGCGGGCCTGCTGCTGACTATTGTGCTGCCCCAGGGGCTGCATCTGAGCTGGGCACTGGCCCTGTCAGCGGCAATATGGCTGGGCATGGTGGTGTTCTGGTTCCAAAGCCTGTATCTGCGTCTGGACAGCCTGTTGCTCATTCTACTGCCTGCAGCCACAATCGTCAGCCTGCTGGCCATGGCCTTTCCCGAAGGCCATATCGTCAACCATGTCGGCAATGAATGGCTACGGATTCACTTGATGATTGCGCTGGTCGCCTATGGGCTTAGCACCGTGGCGGCTTTGCACGCCGTCTTGATGACGGCTCTGGACCGTCAGTTGCACCGCCCTATTCTTCATCAGGAGCAACGTGGTTTGTTCAGCCGGGTTCTGGACACCATGCCGCCCCTGCTGGTGCAAGAGGAGCTGCTGTTTCGCCTGATCCGTGTCTCTTTCGTGATTCTGACCTTCACGATTCTGAGCGGTGCCGCCGTCTCCATGGCGATAGACGGTAAATTTTTGCCCGCCGACCACAAAACTGTCTTTACCTTGCTATCCTGGGTTACATTTGGTGGCTTATTATGGGGTCGGAAACAGTATGGATGGCGTGGTCGCGTTGCCTTGCGCTGGACCTTGGCCGGTTTTGCCTTCCTGCTGCTGGCCTATACAGGCAGCCACTTTGTACTAGACGTCATCTTGCAACGAGGGAAAATTGGGTAAAGTCTTATTTTGGGTTGTCGCCATCCTGGCGGCCATGATCATTGCCCGCATCGTGTCGCAAAACAAGGCCCGCAAGCGCAATCCACCCAACCCCACCATGCGTCCCCCGCGCAAGCAAGGTGCTGCTGAAGAAATGGTCCGTTGCGCACACTGTGGGATTTATCTGCCACGCTCCGAAGCCTTGATGAGCAATCATCACACCTGGTGCAGCCTGGAACACGCCAAGCGCGGCCCACGCAGCTAACGCCATGGCTCGCATGCACCACGCCTACGACCTGGACCGACAGGGCTGGCTGAAACCTCATGCCAATGTCTTGCGCGCCCTGTCACCCAATCAGGATGACCGCCCCGAGGGCGACACTCCGACTTTGCTGGTGCTGCACAATATCAGCCTGCCACCGCAAGAGTTCGGCGGGCCCTACATTCGGGATTTTTTTCAGAACAAGCTGGATATCAGCGCCCACCCCTGGTTCGAGAACATCCGGGACCTGAAAGTTTCGGCTCACTTTCTGATCCAGCGCACTGGCCACATCATCCAGTTTGTTCCCACTACCCGCCGCGCCTGGCATGCGGGTGTGTCGCGCTTTGAAGACCGCGAGCGCTGCAATGATTTCTCTATTGGCATTGAACTGGAAGGCAGCGATTTCGAGCCATTTACAGAAGCGCAGTACCGGGAGCTGTCCCGCCTGAGCCGCGCTTTACGTATGCGCCATAATTTGCGCGCCGTACGTGGCCATGAGCACATCGCTCCGGGGCGCAAGACAGATCCGGGCCCTTTCTTTGATTGGGAACGGGTGAAGCGGGAACATGGCTGGCCCAAAGAAACCTTGCCGGAACAAGAGTTGGGACCAAAGCAAAGACCAGAGCCAGATCAAGACCGATAAAGTAGTTCAGGGCCAATAACAAGAAAAATGCTACAGCATTCACTATCGTGATCCGCCCTAAAGCCCACTCATAGATACAGATGCAAAAAGCCCCAATCATCGTAAGACGATCAGGGCTTTACCTGATTAGTATCTAGCCCTGCTTGACGCAGAGCCAGCAAGATTCAGGTTTACAGATTCAACAGCAAGCGGTTCACACGCTTCACAAAACTGGCGGGATCTTGCAATGCGGCACCTTCGGCCAGCATGGCTTGTTCCAGCAGCAACTGTGCCCACTCACCAAAAGCCTCGTCGTCAGCGGCCTGGACTTTGGCGATCAAGGCGTGCTCCGGGTTGATTTCCAGAATCGGCTTGACCTCGGGAGCTTCCTGGCCAGCGGCTTGCAGCATACGCAGCAGGTGCGGGCTCAGTTCGTTAGCATCGACCACCACGCAAGCAGGGGAATCGACCAGACGGGCAGTAATGCGCACTTCCTTGACCTTCTCGCCCAGTGTGGTTTGCAGGCGCTCGACCAGAGGTTTGAAGGTTTCAGCCACTTCTGCCTGATGTTTCTTTTCTTCCTCGTCCGCCAGCGAATCCAGGTCCAGGCCACCCTTGGCCACGGATACCAGTTGCTTGCCTTCAAATTCGCGCAAGTAAGACAACATCCACTCGTCCACACGGTCGGACATCAACAGCACTTCGATGCCTTTCTTGCGGAATACTTCCAGATGCGGGCTGTTAGATGCAGCGGCAAAAGTGTCAGCCGTGACGTAGTAAATCTTGTCCTGACCTTCTTTCATGCGACCGATGTAGTCGTTCAAGGAAACGACCTGCGCCGAACCTTCCTGATTCGTGGACGCAAAGCGCAGCAAGGCAGCGATACGGGCCTGATTGCCCATGTCTTCGCCAGTGCCTTCTTTCAGGACCTGGCCGAACTGGTTCCAGAACTCGGCATATTGCTCGGGCTGGTTCTCGGCCAGATCTTCCAGCAAGGACAGGATGCGCTTGGCACTACCTTCGCGGATAGCGCGGACATCACGGCTTTCTTGCAGGATTTCACGCGAGACGTTCAACGGCAGGTCGGCCGAATCGATCACACCGCGCACAAAGCGCAGGTAAGCAGGCAGCAGCTGCTCGGCGTCGTCCATGATGAATACGCGTTTCACGTACAGCTTCACGCCACGGCGAGCATCGCGGTCCCACAAGTCAAACGGAGCCTGCTTGGGGACAAACAAGAGCTGGGTGTATTCACTACGGCCTTCAACACGGTTATGTGTCCAGGCCAGAGGATTCTCGTAATCGTGAGCGATGTGCTTGTAGAACTCCTGGTACTGCTCGTCGGTGATTTCCGACTTGGAGCGTGTCCACAAGGCGCTGGCCTGGTTCACGCTTTCCCACTCGTCCTGCTTTACTTGTTGCTGCTTTTCTTCGTCCCACTCTTCCTTGCGCATTTGCACGGGCAAGGAGATGTGATCGGAGTAGCGACGCAGCACGTTGCGCAGTCGCCAGCCGTCCAGGAAATCGTCCTCGCCTTCACGCAGGTGCAAGGTGATGGTGGTTCCGCGCTCGGCTTTTTCAGCGGCGGCAATGGTGAACTCGCCTTCACCGGCGGACTCCCACAGCACGGCTTCCTGATCGCCACCGGCACGACGTGTCAGCACGGACACTTTATTGGCCACGATAAAGGAGGAGTAAAAGCCCACGCCAAACTGACCAATCAGTTGGGTGTCTTTTTGCTTGTCGCCCGTCAGTTGGGAGAAGAACTCTTTGGTGCCCGAGCGCGCGATGGTGCCCAGGTTGGCAATGGCTTCATCACGGGACATGCCAATGCCGTTGTCGGAAATGGTGATCGTGCGCTGGTCCTTGTCGAACTCCACGCGGATACGCATCTCTGGGTCGCCTTCCAGCAAAGCTGGATTGTCGATAGCCTCAAAGCGCAGTTTGTCACAGGCATCCGACGCATTGGATACCAGCTCACGCAGGAAAATCTCCTTGTTGCTGTACAAGGAGTGAATCATCAAATGCAGTAATTGTTTGACTTCAGCCTGAAAACCCAAGGTTTCGGACGTATTCGCAGTGTCAGTCTGGCTCATGGTGAAAAAGCAAAAAAATGGGTTGATTGCCGCACGCCAAAGCGCGCCCTATTGCAGACAGATAGGGACGACCCACCATATTTCAAGAGACGGATCAGGCCGCCGGCCCGGATGTCAGGGCAATGACTCCGCTGATCATGATGGCGCAACCGAGCAAACTCCAGACATTGGCCTTTTCGCGCAGGACGACCATACCCAATATGGTGCCGGCCATCATGGACATTTCACGGGCGGGCGCCACCATGGACAAGGGTGCGCCCATGCTTAATGCCTGCAAGACCAGGATGTAGGACATGGGCGATAACAAACCCACTGCAGCCGCCAGTTTCCAATAAGGTTTGAACTTGACGAAGCCTGCCCGCCCCCGCTTGGCGATAAAAGGGGCCAGCATCCCCAGGCGCAACACATTGCTGAACCAGTCCAGCAGGAATGGCGAGATCAGCAGCACCTTGACGCCATAGGCATCGACCACGGTATAGGCCGCAATCAGAATCCCGGTCTGCATGCCCCAACGCACACCCGTCAGCGCTGCAGGGCTGAAAAAACGGCGCAATCGACCTTGCGTGGCGATCAGCAAAATCCCCATCACGACCAGCAAGATGCCGAGCACTCCCAAAGGACGCACAGGCTCGCCCAGCAGGATAAAAGCACCAATGGAAGAGAGCATGGGGCCCGTACCACGGGCAATGGGATACACCACGGACAGGTCTGCAACCTGATAGCCTTTTTGCAAACTCAGGCTATAGCACATGTGCAGCAAGGCACTAAGCACCAAACAGGTAATGGTCTCGCTGGTCCAGGGCATATTGCCTTGCGTAAAGACCACCCACAGCGTGATGGGGAAATAAAACAGAATGGCAAAAAAAGAGTACGCAAATACAAAATGCGCCCCTGCCATCGCCGCCCGTTTAGAGAGCAAGTTCCAACCCGCATGAATGAACGCAGCACACACCACCAACAACAAAGCGGTCCAGGACATGAGGGCTTCCACCAGCAAATAGCAAAAGAAAAACTATACGCCCCCTTCAAGGGGGAGGCCAGCCAATCACGGGCCTTTCAACGTCCCATGACAAATAAGAGACAGTACTGGACAATTCAAACATCAAGGTATGATGTTCGACACGTATTTTGATATGGAGCCGATCATGAGCACCCTGCTGTATGTTGATTTTCCTTACCCCGGCCCTTGGGGTTCAGAGATGAGCGAAGCCATGCAAGAACTGGCGCAATCCATCTGCCTGGAACCTGGCTTGATCTGGAAAATCTGGACCGAGAATAAAGAACAGTCCAAAGCAGGTGGCGTGTATCTATTCAGCGATCAAGCCAGCGCGCTGGCGTATCTGGAGATGCACAGCAAACGGCTCAACAGCTTTGGCATCACCGGCATTGATGCGCGCTTTTTTGATGTGAACCAGCCGCTGACAGCTATCAATTCCGGTCCCTTGTCAGCCAAATAAAACACAGACAACAGACGCAAGAAAACCCGCCTGCATATCAGCAAGCGGGCTTCCATATCGATGCTTAGGCAGTCAGCTCAACGGCCTTGAAATCCACCGGAACCTCCAGCGCATTGTTGATGTAGTTGGTGAACAGGTTCAAGGCAGTCACACCGACCAGTTCCACCACCTCACCTTCGGAAAAGCCGGCATCGCGCACGGCTTGCACATCGGCAGCTGAAACTTGCCCACGCTGATCCACCAGCTTGAGCACAAATTTCAAAGCGGCGGCGGTACGCGGGTCATCCGACTGACCACGCTGAGCCTGGGCCAGTGTCTCCGGACTTAGGCCAGCATTGGCACCCAGCACATTATGGGCAGCCAAGCAGTATTCGCAACGATTACGGTCGGCAATGGCAACCGCCAATTGCTCGCCCAATTTCGCACCCAGCTTGCCACCGGCAAAGGCGCCGAAAGAGCCCCACATGCTGCGCAAGGCGGCGGGCGAATTGGACACCATACGGAACATGGCAGGCACGCTGCCACCAAAGGCTTTTTGAATTTCCTGCAAAGCAGGCTGGCTGGCGGCGGGAGCTTGAGCAACGTCAGGCAATGTAAGACGGGACATGATGATCTCCTGGTGAAGTAGGCCGGGGTGGCCGGAAAAAGCTTGCAGGGATAGTGTCTCGCCAAGATCAAGATCATTGGATAAGATTAGTCCCGACAACTTACCTTTTCATCCAGATGAGGATGTTTTCATGAACCTGGATCGCCTCTCCCTTCTGCTGGAACAATTCCGTGTTCGGGCTCATTTGTTCTACAACGGCTCTTTGTGTGGCGTAACCCGCTTTGCGGCCCAACCCGGACGGGCCTTCTTGCACATTCTGCGACGCGGCCAGTTAAGCGTGCGCCACGATCCGCGCGATCCCGTGCCGGAAGTCCTGACCATTGACCGCCCCAGCCTGCTGTTCTACCCCCGTCCGCTGGAGCACGCTTTTTACGATCTGCCCAATGAAGGCTCGGATTTCACCTGTGCCACCCTGGATTTTGATGGGGGTGAGCATCATCCCTTGGCCCGCTCCCTGCCCGATCTGATTATTGTGCCGCTGGAAGAAGCGGCCGGCCTTGAACAGGCACTGGGCCTGCTCTTTGCAGAAACGGAGTCCGTGCGCTGCGGCCATCGCCTACTAGCAGACCGTCTGTTCGAGATCGTGTTGCTGCAATTGCTACGCTGGCTGTTTGACCATCCTGATCGTTGCGAGATTCCCGTAGGCCTGTTCCGAGGTTTGTCACACCCACCCATCGCGCGCGCACTGCTGGCTATTCAGGCCGATCCCGGTCGGGACTGGACCGTGCAAACACTGGCACAGGAAGCCAAGATGTCGCGCAGCGCCTTTGCCGTGCAATTCAAGCGCTGGGTGGGCGACACACCGGCAGACTATCTGGCCCAATGGCGCCTGTCGCTGGCCTGCCAGCGGCTGGCACAAGGCCAGTCTGCCAAACGTATTGCTCTGGATCTGGGCTACGCCAACCCCTCTGCCCTGTCCCGCCTGTTTCGGCAGCGCACGGGTCAATCCATGCGGGAATGGTTGGCCGCCCGTCAATCAGCTTGAGCGATTCTGTTCCAGCACCGCCAGAAAATTCACCAAGGCCGGGTTGGTATTGTCCGAGACATAAGCACTCATCAGCTCTGCCGCAATATCGTCTGCATCCAGCAGAGGCAGATACTCCAAGGTATCGGTGCGCAAGCGCGCCAGGGAAGCGGGAACAATAGCTGGAGCAATGCCCGCTTCAACCATGACCAGCACCGTGGGCACCATGCTTTCCTGTGCAAAGCGCGGCAGACAGCCTGAGCGCTGCAACATGCGCTGCTGCAAGAGATGAAAGTAACGCGACTGTTGCCGCGAATACGCCACCATTTCGTAAGAGAAAGCCTGGTGCAAGGTCAGCCCCTGACTATGCTCCTGAGCACGTGGATCATCCCGCCTGACGACAAACATCATGGGTTCGGACTCCACCAGCTGCGGGTTCAAATCGGGCACGGCAAAGGAAGGCCGAATCAAGGCCACATCCACCCGGCGCTCGTAAAGAGCCGCAGGCATATCGCTGGAGTTCATCTCGTAGATCTGTATATCCACCTGCGGGAAGTCCTGTCGAAAGCGATACAAATGCTTGGATACCCCCGCATAGGCGCTGCTGGGGGTCAGGGCTATGCGCAACATGCCAGTCTCGCCTCTATGCACTTGCTGTACCGCTTGCAAGGTCTGCTCCAGTTCGTTGCCGATCAAGCGCAGGCGGCGCTGCAACTCCGCTCCCGCCGCCGTCAATTGCACCGTGCGTGTGGTGCGGATAAACAAGGTCGCCCCTACCTGCTCTTCCAGCCTGCGTATGGCCTGACTCAAGGGCGGCTGGGTCATGAACAAACGCTGGGCGGCTCGACCAAAATGCAGCTCTTCCGCCACCACCAAGAACATCTCGCTTAATTTGGAGTCCAGCATATGCCCGCCAATTAGGTTAGGAAAAAGATCAATAACGATTATTTTTAATATTAGACAACATAATTAGCTCTTACTACCATCCGTCCTGACACTTATCAAAAACAGGGCCATACTGCACGTCACTGCGAATATTGGCCCAACGCAGGAGATAGACATGACGGTATTCAAGCATCGCGCCCCTTTACTGAGTGGCCTGCTCACACTGACTTTGTTGGGTTCCGGTTCGGCCATGGCCGACGCGGCTTACCCTTCGCAGCCCATTACGTTTGTGGTGCCCTACGCTGCAGGTGGCAGCTCGGATACCCGCTCGCGCATGCTGGCTCAAAAAATGAGCGACAGCCTGGGCGTGACAATCGTGGTGGAAAACAAGCCCGGTGCCAGCGGCAATATCGGCACCAGCATGATTGCGCGCGCCAAGCCCAACGGCTACACCATCGGCCTGGGCAACTTTGGCCCCATGTCGGTGAACAAGGCGCTGTACGGCAGCAACCTGCCGTTTGATCCTGAACAGGATTTGCAGCCCATCGCCCTGATCGAACGCGGTGCCATGGCACTGGGTGTAAACAGCAACTCGCCCTACCAGTCTCTGGCTGATCTGGTCGCCGACGGTAAGAAGAACCCCGAAAAACTCGACTACGCCTCGACTGGCGCTGGTGGTGCCTCGCACTTGCTGACTGAACAGTTCAAGGCCACCTCCGGCTTTGACGCCGTACACGTGCCTTACCGTGGTGGCGCTCCTGCATCGAACGACTTGCTGGCCGGCAATATCTCCTTTTATCTGGAATTGGCCAGTCTGTTCCTGCCCCACATGCAAATCGACAACCCACGCCTGCGCGTACTGGGTGTGACCTCGGAAGAGCGTCTGAAAGCCATGCCTGACACCCCCACCTTCAAAGAACAAGGCGTGGATCTGGTGGCCTCGAACTGGTTTGGCGTGATTGCCCCCGCCGGCTTGCCTGCTGATGTACTGGAAAAACTGAACAAGGCTGTCAACGACGCCCTGAAAGACCCCGACTACCGTCAGATTGTGGAATCCCAAGGCGCGGAAGTTGTAGGTGGCACACCTGAAGAATTTACCGCTTTTGTGAAAGAAGAAACCAAACGCTGGACCGCGCTGATCAAGGCACAGAACATCTCGATTCAGTAGTTCCAGTTCTCGCTTATGACTGCAAACCCTTCCCCTCTCGCTACGCAGGACCAGGCTATCCAGGCCTGGTCCTGGCTGGCTGATCCCGCCACCTGTATCAGCACCAATCCCACTGGCCCCTTGGCGGGTTTGAGCTTTGGTGTGAAAGATGTGCTGGATGTTCAAGGCATGCCCACGTGCTACGGCGCGCATTTCCCCAATGCGCTACCCGCCGAGCGGGACGCCGCCTGTGTCGCCCTGCTGCGTCAGGCTGGTGCCATTGCCCTGGGCAAAACCGTCACCGCCGAATTTGCCTACGCAGCCCCCGGCCCCACCCGTAATCCACTGAACCTGGAGCACACGCCCGGCGGCTCTTCCAGTGGTTCGGCTGCGGCCGTAGCAGCTGGCATGGTTGACTTTGCATTGGGCACCCAAACGGGAGGCTCCATGATGCGCCCCGCTGCGTTCACCGGCATTCTGGGTTTCAAACCCAGCTTTGGAGCGGTGCATCGCAGCGGTCTTTTCTTGTTGTGCGACAGCCTGGACACGATCGGCTACTTCAGCCGGGACTTGTCCGTGCTGCGCCGCGTGGCCACTGTCCTGCAAGGCTTACCTGATAGTCGAGTCCCCACCGCGCCGCGAATTGGCGTGCTGGATGGCAAAGATCTGGGCCCGATCACACCCGCAGCACTGGCCGCGTTGGAACAAGGCTGTGAGCATCTGGAGCAACAAGGCGCCCACCTGGAGCGTCTGCCTGCGGACCCACAACTGAAAGAGCTGCTGATCCTGCAAGGCCAGATCATGGCTTATGAAATGGCCCGCAGCCTGCTACCCGTCTGGCAAGCCAGCCCGGATGCCTTGCGCCCCATTACCGTGCAAGCCATCAAACAAGGCCTGGAATTGCCTGCAGCGGATTACCACGCCTGGCAGGCGCGCCGTCGCCAATTGCAAACAGAATGGCAGGATCGTTATGGTCATTTCGACGCATTGCTAACTCCAGCGGCTCCCGGCCCGGCTCCCTATGGACTGGATAGCACGGGCTCTTCGATACTGAATCGTCCTTGGTCCTTGTTGGGCTGGCCTACCTTGAGCCTGCCCGCGCCCGGTCAAAACAACCCACTGCCCTTGGGTTTGCAACTGATCGGACAGCCTCACCAGGACGCGGCTTTGCTGGATCTGGCATCGCTTATCTGCCCGGCTTGATGGGCCTGAAAAGCAATCAAAAGAACTACTCTGCAACAAGCTGAAATAGAGTAAACAGCAACCAGAATCATTAACAAATGCTTTAAATAACAAATATTTAGGAGTGCTTTGAGTTTTCTCAAAACACTCTTGAATATTGGCTCCGCAAACGGCTTGGCAGCGTACTAACATCAATAAGGTGTTCCCGGTGCGCTGCGTCGGTACGTTCATCACATCGCGACTACGCAGCACCCGGCTCTTTCAAACAATCCGGAAAAGACCATGCGTCGCCCTCTCTTACTGCTGCTCTCCACTTTCTTTCTGATCTGGGCTGTTGAAGCCCTGTGGCTGGCCCCCTCGCCACCGGGCGATATGCTGTGGGTGGTCCGACAAGAAGGCATGCTGTTAACCGGGATTCTGGCACTGGGCACCATGACGGCCATCATGATTCTGGCCCTGCGTCCCCGCCGTCTGGAACCCTGGTTAGGCGGCATGGACAAAGCCTACAGGCTGCATAAATGGCTGGGTATCATCGCCATTTTGCTCAGTCTGGCCCATTGGCTCAGCAAGGAATCCAAAGGTCTGATCTCGGCAGCGATCGGCACGGGCGGCCGTCTGGCCAAAACCCCGGTTCCTGAATGGGTCAGCCTGTTCAAGCCCTATGCAAAATCACTGGGTGAATGGACGTTTTACGCGCTGATTCTGATGCTGATCATCACCCTGGCGCACCGCACGATTTCCTATAAAAAGTGGTACAGCCTGCATCGCCTGATGCCAGTGGCCTATTTGATCCTGATCTTTCATGGCGTGGTACTGACGCCCCCTGCTTACTGGAGCGGTATAGGCGGCTGGGCACTGGCCATCACCATGGTGATCGGGACAGCAGCAGCCGGCATCCAGCTGCTACGCAATTTGAGTTCGGCCTACCCGCATACGGGCACCGTGATCTCCTGTACGTCACAAGGTGATGTGCTGGAAGTGCAATGCCGCATGGACCAATCCTGGCCAGGTCACCAGGCTGGGCAGTTTGCCTTTTTGCGTTTGAAGGGTGAATCCGAGTCCCACCCCTTTACCTTGTCCGATGCGGATCAGGACAACCAGATTGTGCGCTTTCATATCAAGCAGTTGGGCGACTGGACCCGCAGCCTGCCCGAGCGTTTGCATGTTGGCCAGAACATTGAGCTGGACGGCCCTTATGGACGCTTCACTCAGCCGGACCGCGATGACAAGGGCATTTATATCTGGGTGGGTGCGGGTGTCGGGGCCACGCCATTTCTATCCTGGTTAAGCCAGGAACATCAGGACGGTCACGCTCCCTACGCCTATCTGCAATATGCCTGTCAGCATGGTACTGACCCATTGGCTCAGGCCTTGAGCAAGGCTGCCAAAGAGCACCCGGACGTGAATCTGGAAATTTATGCCGATGGCCGTCGCTGGACGCCCAAAGAGGTGCTGCAGCATTACCATGCCGACAAACCTCTGCATATCTGGTTCTGTGGACCGGCTGCAATGGGCCGACAGTTGCGACGTGAGCTCAAGCAAACACTGCCTGCAAAATCCTGGACCTTGCACAAGGAACACTTCCAGTTCCGCTAAGCCTTTGCTCATCCAGCAACTGGCCTTGTTTAGAAATCAGAACAAGGCCAGTTCTGCGTATGCTGAGTGCAGCAATCCAGTGCGGCTAGAACAGCCTACATATTTTGGTGAGGCGGCGTCGCCCCGAGCATAGACACAAAAAGAGTCACCAGATTGTTCTCCATGACGGCCCACTGCTCTGCAGTTTCCAACCCCATATTGTCGACCGCGCCATGCATGCCCTGGTAGATCACCCAGGCGGTCAAATCCACGTCGGCCACAGACCAGGCCCCCGCTTGCTGCCCTTCGTTCAGGATCCTGTGCAAGGGCTCGGTTACCGTGTTGCGTTCGCCCTGGTAATTGCTGCGCATATGGTCTGAAAACACCAGATCATGCATCTCCAGCGTGTCCCTATAGGCCTGAACCGAAGCGCGAATCCAGCAAGCCAGACGCTGCACCCAATCCTCTGCCGGCGCCTGCTCCAGCGCCCCCTGCACCCGGTCATGAAACTGCTGGATGAACTGCTCTCGCAGGGCAGCCAGAATCTCTTGCTTGGAGCTGAAGTAGTGATAGAACAAGCCCTTGGACATGCCCGCCCGCGACACAATTTCATCCACCGGCGTGGCATCAAACCCTTGTTGCAAAAACAAGGTGGCAGCCGCCTCCAATAAGTCTCGGCGACGAACTTCAGAGGGTTGGGTACGAGGTGTTTTGGCAGCGGTCATGGATGTCAAAGTATCAGAAAAACCCCGACAAAGTGCCTCGTCGGGTGTCACGGCGCTATTTTAGCCAGCCTGTTTATTTTTCATTGACTGACAGTCAGTCAATATTTTATAGTCGTCGATAATAATTCTCATTTATCAAATATCATGACTCGCCGACTTGCTCTAACCATCGCCATTTACCTGGGGACTTTTATGGTCACCCTGGACATCAGCATCGTGAATCTTGCCTTGCCACGCATGCAACAAGCCTTGCAAACCGATATGGCCGGGCTGCAATGGATCGTGGATTCCTATGCGCTGTGCCTATCCGCCTTCATGTTGTCTGCCGGGCTACTGGGGGATCGCTACGGACGCAAGAAGAGCTGGTTGCTGGGCGTGCTGGCCTTCACCGTCGGCTCCATGATGTGCGCCTTGGCCGGTTCACTAAGCGCCCTGCTCTGGGGTCGTGTCGTGCAAGGCATGGCCGGGGCTTTACTTATTCCTGGAGCCCTGTCGATCCTGACCCACGCCTTTCCAGACCCGGCCCAGCGTGCCCGCGTCATTGGCGGCTGGTCTTCCTTCAGCGCCCTGGCTTTAGTACTGGGCCCGATTCTGGGCGGTGTGCTGGTCGATGTAGCCGACTGGCCTTCGATCTTCAGCCTGAATCTGCCACTGGGCCTGCTGACCCTGGGCTTGGGCATGTGGGGTATTCAGGAGTCGGCCAATCCCGAACACGCAGCTTTCGACCCTGTCGGCCAGTTGCTTAGCGTTATCTGGCTTGGCTCCCTGACCTATGGCCTGATCTGCGCGGGTGAGCAAGGCTGGCACGCCACCGAGACGATTCGTTCCCTGGGCGTGGCCGCGCTCACCTTCGTGGCGTTTATCTATGCCCAAACCCGTGTCGCCCGCCCCTTGCTGCCTCTGAGTCTGTTTCGGGACTACCGCTTCAGCACTGCCAATATCGCCTCCTTTGTGCTGGGCTTTGCCGCCTATAGCAATGTGTTTTTCCTGTCCCTGTTCTTCCAGAACGCCCTGGGCTGGAGTGCCACCCAAACCGGCTGGGGGCTGGCTCCCCAGTTCATTGGCATGGCTGTGCTGGCCTCCCGTTTCGGTGCCTTGAGCCAGCGCTTTGGATTGAAGCTGATCCTGACTGTGGGCTTTGGCCTGATGGCAGCCGGTTCCTGGTTGATGATGTTGCTGCAACCCGGCGCTTCCTACTGGATGGCTGGTTTCGCCTTGGCCGTACTAGGCATTGGCATGGGTTTGTCGGTGCCGGCGTGCAGTACCTTGGTCATGAATCTGGTGCCGCGTGAGCGTTCCGGCATGGCATCAGCCACCACCAATGCCATCCGCCAAACCGGCATGACCCTGGGCGTTGCCCTGCTGGCTTCCTTGATGAGCCAAGGAGCAGTCAGCTCCCTGTCCAGTCGTCTTGATCCGGTCAATCCCATGCTGGAACAGGCACAACAAATTATCAGCTCCGGTCAGGTGACTCTGCCTGCCTCAGCAGATTCCTTGTTCTGGATGCAAGCCATCCAGCACGCCTGGGCAGACGGCTTTCACCGCGTCATGTTCTGGGCCGGATTGCTGGCCGTCTTCAGTCTGGTTCTGCTGCTGCGTCTGCGTTTGCCTCGTGTACAGGCTGCTCCTGCCGCTGCGGTGGAACTGCATTAAGCCCAGCTTTTGCAGACTGGATTTACAATAGCGCATGGACAAATTACGACTGGATAAATGGCTCTGGGCAGCGCGCTTTTACAAGACGCGCAGCCTGGCTTCCGAGGAGATCACCAAAGGGCGGGTTTTGCTGAATCAGCAAAGCACCAAGCCTGCCCGCGAAGTCTCAATCGGTGATGTGATTACCTTGCGCAAGGAGACTCCTGCCATGGAGGTTCACGTCACCGCCTTAAGCAGTGTACGTGGCCCCGCGCCGGTTGCTCGCCAGCTGTATCAAGAGACGGAAGAAAGCAGCACACGACGCGCGCAAGCCGCCGAACAACGCCGTCTGGCACCTGAACCTGCACTGGACTTTGATGCTGGACGTCCGACCAAAAAAGATCGTCGTCAGATGCAGTTGCTGCGGGGGAAATAGACCGCTCCCTGCTCGTACTTCGCGACATAGAAAAAGCCCTGCCAAGCTGCCCTGCCTGGCAGGGCTTTTTTTATGATTCGTTCTTTCGATGAGTCTATCGCCAGCGTTTCACGGCGATCTGCACAGGGACTAACAACCCGCTCCTGCTTGCCTCTTCCCCGCCGGTCTACCTGCTTATGCCGCAAGCGCCTGCACTGCTTTTGAGCACCCCACAAAACGTCTGCACCCCCGTCCGCTAAAGCATCTGCCGATGCAGAAAACCTTCAACTAAAAACCTTAAAAACAACGCTGCAAACCCTTTTTGATATATCAGATTGCGCTTTTATATATCAATTAAATCAAGGGTTTACACCATTGATTGTGCTTGCAACAAAACGCTATAAACCTAAAACAATTACATGCAAACGCATTCAAAAAGCGTGAGGAGACAGGAAAATGAAAATCACGGCAGTACGCGCCATTCCCTTGAACGTGCCTTTCAAGTTCGATAGCGCGGGCATCCAGAAACCCACCAACCTGGCCATCTGCCATGTGGAAATCGAGACCGATGAAGGCATCACCGGCTATGGACTTAGCGCCATTACCGAAGAGCACCCTGTTGCCAGCACGATCAACGATATTCTGGCCAGCGACCTGATCGGGCAAGCCCCCCTGAACACCGAGCGCCTGTGGGATCGCATGTACTGGAACGTGTGCCCTCGTGGCCAGACGGGCTATGCCATGCACGCTATCTCTGCGTTGGACATTGCCTTGTGGGACATCAAGGGTAAAGCCCTGGGTCTGCCCGTATGGAAACTGCTGGGTGGTGCCCGTGAAAAAGTACCGGCCTACGCGACCTTCGGCTTTGCTTTCCTGGGCGAAGAAGAGTTGGTTAAAGTCGCGCGCGACTGCGTGGATCAAGGCTTCAAGGGCCTGAAGATGGTGGTAGGCCATCATGGCTTGCAACGTCGCGACGAACCGCGCCCCCTGTCCGAACTGATCCGCCAGGACATGCGCCGCATGAGCCTGGTACGCGAGGCCATCCCCGCCGACATTCCGCTGTACATCGACGGCAATTGCAGCCTGGACTATGTGCACGCCAAAGCCATCGCCCGCCACGCCCGTGATCTGGACGTCGGCTTTTTTGAAGAACCCATTACCCAGAACGACACGGGCCGCTTGCGCGAATTGCGTCAAAGCACTGGGATCACCATTGCCGCTGGTCAAAACGAAGGCCAGTCCTACCGCTTTCGGGATCTGTTGATGCAGCAGGCTGTCGACATTCTGCAGCCCAACGTGCTGATTTCTGGAGGTTTCACCCAGTCCCGCAAGATCTTCGCTCTGGCGGAAAGCTTTAACGCGTCCGTCGCCAATGGCGGGGCGTTCCCCTCCCACAACGGTCACCTGCACTGCGGATTGCTCAATGGAGGCGATGTGGAATGGCACCTGGCCGCCAGCGCCATGATGGCCGAGATCTACACCGGCCTGCCTCAGCCCGAACAAGGCTGGCTGCGCATGCCCGACGCCCCCGGCCTGGGGCTGACACCACGACAAGATCAAATCGACAAGCTGCGCAGCAACCCCGGCAGCCTGGGCTCCGGCAAAGGCTGAAACCGACGACTACCGAGGAGGTAAAAAAACATGAAACCCTGGTCCCGTGTTGTACTTGCCCTCAGTTTTATCTTTGCTGCCGCGCCCCAAAGCTGGGCAGCTCCCCCCGCCTGGGCCGAACGCCCGATGCGGCTGATCGTCCCTTCTGCCGCGGGTGGTTCGGGCGACACCCTGGCTCGTCCTCTGGCCGAAGCTCTGGGCAATGAAATAGGTCAAACCGTTGTTGTAGAAAATAAAGGAGGTGTAGGCGGCGTGCTGGGTGCCAGCATGGTGGCCAACTCCAGCCCCGCCGACAATCAGCTCTTGTTTGGTGCCGTGCACCACATGATTGCGCCTGCCGTGTTGAAGAACTTCCCCTACGACACACGCAAGGACCTGAAAGCCGTCACCCTGATTGCCGCCATGCCCAATGTGCTGGTGGTGAACGCCAATTCGCCCTATCACAGCGTGGAGGACCTGCTGGCCGCCGCCAAGCAAGGGGCTGGTGTGAACTATGGCACCAGTGGCGTCGCTACCATGCTGCATCTGATGGCCGGCAAGCTGGAAAAGAAATCCGGCACCACCATGACCGCCGTGCACTACAAAGGCAGCGGCCCGGCTGTGATGGCGCTGATCAGTGGCGATCAAGTGGACTTCATGTTCGAGACCATGCCGTCGGCCGTGGCGCAGATACGCAATGGTCGCCTGCGCGCCCTGGCCGTATCCAGCCCGGAACGCGCTCCTGCCTTGCCGGATGTTCCCACGCTGAAAGAACTGGGCATGGATGAGATCAGTGCCCAGACTTGGTACGGGATTTTCATGCAAGGCGATGTACCGGATGCCACCGTGCAAAGCGTGGCGGACAGCATTCACCGTGCCTTGAATACCGACAAGATCAAGGAAATCTGGGAAGGGAACGGCGCGACCCTGGTCACCAACAGCCCAGCCGAGTTCACGGTCTATGTGGATCAGCAGTTGAACTATTGGGCCGACTCGGTCAGTGATCTGGGGCTGAGCAACTTCTAACTCTAAAAACTGCAACTCACCTTCAGGGCTGCCACTGGCAGCCCTTTTTCTTGAGCCTGTCCTGCCCCTGCTGCTTCGCGTTATGCTGTGGCACCCGTTACAGCAAACCATAGCCATGTCCAGCCTGTTCCACCCCTTTGAAAAGCTTGCCGCCCAACTCCTGCCCCATAGCAGCACCAGTCACAACGACGGCTCCCACGACCAATCGCACTTGCAGCGCGTCTGGAAGAACGTCTGTGCGATTCAGGAAAAAGAAGGTGGGAATCTGCGGATTTTGCTGGCAGCAACGGTGCTGCACGACTGCGTGGCAGTAGAAAAGAATTCGCCATTGCGCTCTCGGGCTTCCACCCTGTCAGCAGAGCAAGCGCAACACATTCTGACCACTATGGGCTGGTCCGAGCAGGACTGTGAAGCCGTGGGCCAAGCAATTCAAAGCCACAGCTTTTCAGCAAACATCCCGCCCGTCAGTCTGGAGGCCCGCATCTTGCAGGATGCAGACCGCCTGGATGCCATTGGCGCTTTAGGGATAGCTCGCTGCTTCTATACAGCGGGGCGAATGGGCTCCAGCTTGTATGAGCCGGAAGACCCAAAAGCAGAGAGTCGTCCTCTGGATGACAAGCGCTACGCGCTGGATCACTTCCCGGCCAAATTATTCAAATTGGCCGAGGGTTTTCAGACTGAACGGGGGCAAGCAATCGCGCGTGAGCGACACGCGCGGATGGAACGGTTTATAGAGGAAATGCTGGGGGAGCTGTAATCCCTAGCCCCTTTTACAACTCCGTATATTTCTTGTTCGTCCCCCGCACTTTGTCAGCGGGGTATTTCCGGGCGTTTTTTACCAGCTTGTTGGTAACAGCCTCATTCATATCCACACCCAGAACGAAAGCCAGACGGCTCAGGTAGATTTGCACGTCAGCCAGTTCATCGCGCACGGCTTCAGCAGTTTTCGGGTCTTTGCCTGCTTCGCGGGACTGGTCTTCTGTCAGCCATTGGAAGATTTCGATCAGCTCGCCCACTTCGTTGGTCAGGGCCATGGCCAGATTTTTGGGGCTATGGAACTGGTCCCACTCACGCTCGCGGGCAAACTGGGCGACGGCCTCGTTCAGGCCAGTCAAATTCATCAAGGGGCGTTTTGAGTCTGTCATTACGTACTTCACTCTAAAAATTTCAATCCAGCGACAGACTCACACAAGGGCCGGGGGGATGGCAAGTCTGTTTACGATCTCGCAGCCGTTTGCAGGCTCATCATCAGGCGGTCCAATGCGTTGGCAAACTCACGCCGGTCGGCCTGGCTAAAGGGGGCCGGGCCTCCGATATCCACTCCAGTGCTACGCAGCTCTTCCATCATGTCGCGCATGGCCAGGCGCTCGCCTATGCTGTTGGCGTCCAGGCGTTCGCCCCTGGGTGTCAGGACCAGAGCTTTACGCTCCAGCACCTGGGCAGCCAGAGGGATATCGGCAGTAATCACCAGATCTCCCACGCTGGCGTGCTGGACGATGTAGTCGTCCGCCACGTCAAAGCCCCGTGCCACCTGCACCGCCCTCAACCAGGGCGATGGCGGGGTGCGCAGCATCTGATTCGCCACCAGGATCACATGGCGACTCCAGCGCTGCCCGGCGCGGTACAGAATCTCTTTGATGACTACGGGACAAGCGTCCGCATCGACCCAAATCTGCATGGGTTACAGGCCCAGAGTTTGAGCCAGCAGCCGATCAATGACCTCATTGGTCGAGACGCCTTGCTCGGTAGCACGAGCGCGCACGGCATCAATAACTGGCTGGGTCAGCTTGACGGGGAAGGACACCAGGCCAGCAGCCTGATCCAGACGACGTTGTTCGCGCCGATCGGCCACGGCGGAGTCACCTGCAAAGCGTTGTGGCGTACCCGCTTTTTTTACATTGCTCAGCAGTTTGACGGCGCTGAGTTTTTCCATATCGGTGCGTTTCATCGGATTTCTTTATAAGAATGGGCTGGTTCGCTCACGGTAAGCAAACAATACGGCGACAAGGCCGTTAGCCGGTATGGCTGGCATACTGCGCAGCTTGCAGGAAAATGTCCAGGCTTTTTATGTATAAGCCCTGATAATCAAAGCTTTAGTTTCTGTAAGCAGCCACCGCCCGGCCCCACACCTAACCACCAGTCACCAGTCACCAGTCACCAGTCACCAGTCACCAGTCACCAGTCACCAGTCACCAGTCACCAGTCACCAGTCACCAGATCAGCATGCGCAAAAAAACCCGCCGTAGCGGGTTTTTTATTGGCCTGATCGTATCAGTCCTGACGTGCAGTCACTTCTACCAGGTGGTAGCCGAACTGAGTCTTGACGGGGCCTTGCACAACGCCAACGGGGGCGCTGAACACAACCTGATCGAACTCGGGCACCATTTGGCCACGGCCAAATGTTCCCAGCTCACCGCCCATGCGGGCCGATGGGCAGCTGGAATTTTCCTTGGCCACCTGAGCAAAGTCAGAACCACCTTCGATAGCGGCTTTCAGTTCGTTCGCTTTCTCTTCGGTGCTGACCAGAATGTGGCGTGCGGAGGCTTGTGCCATGGTGTACTCCTTTTTTTAGAAAATCGTTTGAGCTTAACCCAGAACCATGCCGGAAGCGAAGCCCCCGGCACCGGTTCTACACCTGCTGTTTCAATTTCAGGCCTGGGCAGCTTTCTTGCGCTTGGCCGCGGCAATGCCATGACCCAGGGCAACGATCAGCAAGGCACCCACCACTTCAGCAATCAGCTTGGTGCTGGTGGAGGCTTCACCAAAGAACTCGATGAACTTCACGTCGGTCACGATCATGCCACCGGCAATCCAGCCCAGCAGCGCGGCGCCTAAGGTCACCACGATAGGGAAGCGATCGATCAGCTTCAGAACCAGGGTGCTGCCCCAGATAATGATAGGCACACTTACGACCAGACCAAAGACAACCAGACCGATCTGATGATCCGGATCGGCGGTTTGCGCCGCACCGGCAATGGCGATCACGTTGTCCAAGCTCATCACAAAGTCGGCAATGATGATGGTTTTAACAGCTTTCCACAGGGTGGCACTGCCTTCCACATTACCGTGGCCTTCATCTTCAGGGATCAGCAGTTTCACACCAATCCAGACCAGCAACAGGGCACCGACCACTTTCAGGTAAGGCACGGCCAGCAAGGTCAGGGCAAAGGCAATCAGGACGACGCGCAGGCCAATGGCACCGGCCGTACCCCACAAAATACCTTTGACACGTTGTTTGGCAGGCAAGTTACGGCAAGCCAATGCGATAACCACGGCGTTATCGCCCCCCAGCAATATATCGATCAGGATGATCTGAAATACTGCCGCCCAACTCATTGTTTGCAAAAACTCCATCATGTGTAAGACCGCCTTTTCATATTGTTTGATTGAAAGCTGACGACCATCTTGCATGACTGTACAACGAGAAAATGACGACTCGTGTACAAAACAAAAATGGCCTGATCCATTAAGGACGCAGGCCATATCGTTTCTAGAGGATACACCTTGCCCTTTAATGGCAAGGTCTTGCTTGCAACCCTAAGGTTGCCCGGGCACCGGGAACATGTGCAAAAAACACAGATTGCCGTGATGACGATGCGCCGGAAAGTAAGCTACTCCCCCTGATAGTTCGCAAGTATAACGATCTTGTATGAAACAACAAAGCTTTTCGCCGGACATGACGATTTTTCGATGCAAGTTCCGGATCGACGTTGCAAGCTGGCCTCACGCCCCGATAGGGCCTGAATAAAGCGCCATTGAGTTAATGAGAACTATTTGCAATAATTTGCTTTTTGTCATTCAAGCTCCCTGCCCCCATGTCCAATTCGGACCTCTCCCGCAAAAGCTGGCTGGCCTATTATGGCGAGTTCATGCAGTCCTGCCTGCGCCGCTTTGGCGGCGCCGCGGACGCGGAAGACGTCGCCCATGATGCGGTAGAGGCCCTGCTTCGAAAAGATCAGAAAACACTGACAGCGGTCCATGCACGCAACTTTCTGTACAAGTCCGCGCGCCATCGGGCCATTGATCTGTGGCGTCGCAACAGCCGCTTCCAGCACCTTGCCTGGGACGAGCTGCATGAAGACGCTCACCCCATCACCGATGGTGCCGATGCCCATGCCAGTGCGGAGCAAGTGCGCCACGCCCTGGTTGCGGCCCTGGAAGCCTTGCCTTTGAATCACCGACGGGCTTTTGTCTTGAATCGCATCGAAGGCTGGACCCAACCTGAAATTGCCCGTCATCTGAAACTGTCCATTGCCAGCGTGGAGCGTTATATTGCGCTGGCCAGCCAGTTTATCCGCGAGCGCCTGCGCGATGAGTTCTGAATCCCCTTTCTACCCCAGTGATGCCACCTCCCCCGCCGAAGCCGCCGCCCAATGGTCGGCCCGCCTGCATTCGGGCCGCTTCAGCCCGGCTGACGAGCAAGCGCTGGAGGAGTGGTTGCAGGCTGACCCGGAAAATGAGCGCGAATTTATGGCGGTGGAGCAGTTAAGCTCCCTGGCCAGCACGCTGGACAAGGATTTGGTCAAGCTGCTGTATGGCGGCAAAGTGCCCCAGCGGCCCGATCTGCGCCGCCGCAAACTGATCCGTAATACCGGCGCCCTGGTCGCTGTCGCAGGCTCTGCCGGTTTGGCAGGCCTACTACTCAGCCCCCAGGCTGTTTACGCTGCTAGCCTGCAAACACGTGTGGGCGAGCGCCGCTGGGTTCCTCTGCCGGACGGCTCCAGCCTGGAGCTGAATACCGCCACCCAAGCCGAGCTGCGGTTTTATGAAGACAGCCGTCATCTGGACCTGATTCAGGGCGAAGTGATGTGCGCGGTAGCATCCAGCCCGCAGCGCCCTTTTATCGTCAAAGCAGGCAATACGGTGGTGCGCGTTACCGGCACCAGCTTTACGGTTCGCCGCGATGCCGAGCAAGTCAAAGTGCTGGTCGAAAGCGGTAGTGTGGAAGTGTCCAGCGGTAGCTGGTGGAACCGCCAGACCCGGTATCTGGCCGCTGGCTCTGGCGCCACCGTTTCCGTTCAGGATGGGCTCAGTATTCAGCCCGAGGTTGATGTGGCCGCTGCCACCGCCTGGCGGCAAGGACGCCTGATTGTGCGGGACCTGTCCTTGTCCGAAGTCGTTGCTGAAATCAACCGCTATCGCGAGCATCCCATCCGCATCGCTGACACCAGAATCGGCCAGCAGCGTGTCACCGCGTCCTTCCTGCTGGACGAACAAAGTGCGGTGCTTCAAGCCCTGCAACAGATCCTGCCACTGCAGGCCAAGACACAAGACGATGGCAGTGTCTTGCTGAGCAGCGTCTCGTAATTACAATTAGTTTCAAATAAATCGATTCAAGCTGAGGGGTTTAGTAAGACTGACTCGTATTTAGATTCAGCGTTCCTCAACATCGCGTTTGACGAACATCTCTGAATCCGGGCGTCGCCCTGCCCGCCCCTACCCTGAATCTGCTCCGTGAACCGAACCGCTTTCCTACCCCGCCTGCGCCCCGTCCTGCTCGCTTTGATGCTGGCCAGTGCCAGCACCCCTGCCCTGGCCCAAGACAATCCTGTCCCTATTCACATTCCGGCCCAGCCCTTGTCTGAAGCGCTGCTGAAACTGGCCGAACAGACCCAGCTGCAGGTGTTTTTCTCTCCCTCGCTAGTGCAAGGTCTGAGTACGACACCGATTCAGGGCCGCATGCGCCCGGAAGACGCGCTACGCAGCCTGCTGCAAGGCTCTGGCCTGGAATACCGGCGCGAGAACAACACCATTACTCTCTCACGCCCCAATACGGACGCCACGATGCTGGACCCGGTGCGCGTCGTGGGCCGTCGCCTGCCCGTGACGGAAGGCAGCCAGACCTATGCCAGCCACGGCGCGACCACCACGGCCACCAGGCTGAACATGACGCTACGCGAAACACCACAAACTGTCAGTGTCATGACGCGCCAGCGTATTGAGGACCAGTCACTGGACAATATCGGCAGCGTGCTGCAACAAGCGCCCGGTATTTCCATCCAGCACATAGGCAGCGACCGCTACACCATCTACTCGCGTGGCTATGCTATCGACAACTATCAGCTGGACGGCCTGTCCACGCTGTCCGATATCGTCAGCCAGAACATCCCACAGGGGCTGGCGGATATGGCGATTTATGACCGCGTGGAAGTGCTGCGTGGTGCCTCTGGTTTGCTGGCTGGTGCAGGCGACCCATCTGGCGTCGTCAATATGGTCCGTAAACGTCCGACAGCCGATTTTCAGGGCCATGCTGAAGTGAGCTACGGGTCATGGGATCAGATGCGCGCTCAAGTAGACCTGGGCGGCCCGATTAACGAGAACGGCAGCCTGCGCGGCCGTCTGGTTGGAGCCCATCAGGAAGGCAACAGCTATATGGACTACTTCACAACAAAAAAAGATGTGGTCTACGGCATACTTGAGGCCGACATTACGGACACCACGCTTGTCACCTTGGGGATGGATTATCAAAAAAATGATCCGCGCGGCTCCTCTGGCTCCGGCTTTCCTTTGTTCTACGACACCGGCGAACAGACCGATTTTGATATTTCCACCAATGCAGGGGCTCGTTGGAACACCAATACACTGGAGTCTCACAACACCTTTGTGAAACTGGACCAGCAACTGGGGGCAGACTGGTCACTGGCCATGTCCCTGAATTACCTGAAGGCCCGCCGAAGCGGGAAAAGCGCGGATGCTTCCTGGGGCTATCCCAACCGTGAAACGGGCGACGGCGTGCAGCTTTACGGAGGTGTTTCAGATGCCACACAGTATCAAACCAGTTTTGATATTCACGCAAAAGGCCCTTTTCAACTATTTGGACAGGACCACGAACTGATCGTCGGCTTTAATTCGTCGCGCTACAAGAATCGCCATGACACCATGGACGACGATATCGAAGGCGCCTCCATCAATCTCCACAACTGGAACAACAACCCGGCCCTACCCAATACGACTGGAGAAAAGCTGTTTGACTATGATCTGACCGTCAAACAGTACGGTGGGTATTCGGCGCTACGCCTGAAACCCAGCGACAAGCTGGCTGTCATTTTGGGTGGTCGCCTTAGCAACTACCGCTACAGTCTTTCCCAAAGCTATCCTGACCCTGGTATGCAGCGCTTTAACAGCCTGAAAACCATGCACGAAGACAATGTCTTCACTCCCTATGCCGGCATTGTGTACGACCTGAATGAAGAGCATTCGATCTACGCCAGCTACACCAGCATCTTCAAGCCACAAAGCTATCGCGACCGTAGCGGCAACTTTCTGGACCCGCGCAAAGGTAATAACTATGAGATCGGTCTGAAAAGCGAAATGCTGGACGGCCGCGTGAACAGCAGCATTGCGCTGTACGAAATCCGCCAGGACAATCTGGCCGTGGCCGACAGTGGCTTTATCGTGCCGGGTACCGAGCGCGAAGCGGCCTACACGGCGGTCAAAGGCGCCAAGACCCAGGGCCTGGATATGGAAGTGACGGGCGAGCTGCTCGATGGCTGGAACATGGCCTTTAGCTACACCTACAGCCAGACCAAAGACGCCCAGGGCGAGCGCATCAAAACCCTGGTGCCACGCCATATGGCCAAGCTGTGGACCACGTATCGCCTGCCCGGCAGCTGGAATCGCCTGACGATTGGGGGTGGTGTGAACTGGCAAAGCCAGATCCATTTCACCGCCACACCGTGGGATTTGGGCAAGACTGTCACCGGAGAACAAAGCAGCTACGCCGTCGTCAACCTGATGGGCCGCTACGACTTCAGCAAGCAATTGACGGCCACCTTGAACGTCAACAATCTATTTAACCGCAAGTACCTGAGCGCGCTGGATCAGACCTTCTACACCGGCTATTACGGCGCACCGCGTAATGCCATGCTGAACCTGCGTTATTCCTTCTAATCACGTGAAAGCGGCTAGCAGGCAAACAGCCCCCGT
Organism: Alcaligenes sp. GCM10023179; assembly: GCF_042653705.1. Lineage (NCBI taxonomy): Bacteria > Pseudomonadati > Pseudomonadota > Betaproteobacteria > Burkholderiales > Alcaligenaceae > Alcaligenes > Alcaligenes sp. GCM10023179. The sequence goes on from NZ_JBHSIQ010000002.1 coordinate 755,340, forward strand.
AACCTGGAAAATAATCCAGGCCGCGGGGGCCACTGCGGGTTTGCTGATCGCGACCGCCTTGTGCCAGCGTTGCTGAACCCGGAAGGCTTACACGCACTTCAGGGCACTCAAGTCCCCCGTATACGGAAAGCGCAATTCCTCGTAGCCAAAGGGCTGAAAATGCACCGTCAAACCATCTGCGTTGGGCAAGATAAGCGCGTAACTGGCAGGCTCGAAAGTCGATGTTGCGGCCCCCTCGCGCTCCAGATCCAGTTCGTGCTGATGGTTGGTGCCATTGACCGTCACAAAATGCAGGCCGTTCCACACGCCACTGGCGCAGCGATGCACGTGGCCGGAGAACAAATGCACGGGCGCGGGATGAGCCTTGAGCAAAGGCAATAAATCCGACGCATTACTCATACGCAGCCAATCCATGGACGGATACTGCAAGGCAGGTAAAGGATGGTGCGAAAACAGCATGACCGGGCCACTATGCGCGGCCAGCTCCTGCTGCAACCATTGCAGACGCCGCGTGCACAAATAGCCGTTGGTGTAGCCGTCCTCCAAGGTATCCAGATAGATCAGGCGCCAATCGCCCAGGGTCTCGGCATGCTGTACAAAGCCGGGTAAATCGGTCGAGATCTGCGGAAATACACTGTAAAAAGCGCTGCGGCTGTCGTGGTTGCCCATCATCAAACGTACAGGCGGAATCAAATCCTGCAAGCCTTCACGCAGGCGCTCGTATGCGCGTGGATGACCGGCGTGGGTCAGGTCGCCCGTCAGCACGCACAAGTCTGCATCGGCATGATGACGATTGACGTGCTGTACACAGCTACGCAAGCGATCCAGAGGGTCCGAGCCAAACAACAGGCCATCGGGCGGGGTAATGTGCAGGTCCGAAAACTGGATGATCTTCATCAGAATTCCTTAACGAATGCCGGCGCGTAAAAAGGCCTGCATGAACTGCTTTTGAAACAGCAAAAAGCCCAACAAAAGCGGCAAGATAGTCATTAATGTGGCGGCACTGATCAGGGAGATACTGACCCCGCTTTCCGGTGCGCCAAACAGGGATAAACCTACGGTCAAAGGACGGGTATGGTCAGAGCTGCTGATCACCAAGGGCCATAGAAAATTGTTCCAGTGCGTCGACACCGACACCAGGGCATAAGCCAGGTACACAGGCTTGACCAACGGCACGTACACTCGCCAGAGCACACCCAGGCGGCTGCATCCTTCCAGTCGCGCCGCATCCTCCAGTTCACGCGGCACTTGCTTGAAAGCCTGGCGCAACAAGAACACGCCAAAGGCACTGGCCATATAGGGCACACCCATGCCCCAGACCGTGTCCGTCCAGCCCAGCAAGGCCACCATGCGGTAGTTCTCCACAATCAGCACTTCAGGCAGGATGAACAACTGCAAAAGCAACAGCATGAACAAAAACTGACTGCCAAAGAAACGAAAGCGGGCAAAGGCATAAGCGGCCAGGGTGCACAGCACAAACTGTCCGAGCAGAATGGTCAGCACCAGCACGGTGGTGTTGAAGATGTAGCGCAACCAGGGCGCACGGTCCCAGGCGGCTGCAAAATTGCTAACGGTCCAGCCTGCGCTCCAGTCAAAACTCAAGGCGGCGGACGGGTCGCGAAATGCAGCCCAGCAGGCGTATAGCAAAGGGGCAATCCACAGCAGGGCCAACGCATGTGCCCCCACCGTATCCAGGGATGGCAAACGCAAGCTGCGGCCCGGAGCAGTCAAAACAGTGTCCATGTTCATCACTGGTAGTGCACGCGTCGTTCAGCGTAGCGAAATTGAAAGATGGCGACAGCACCCAGCCCCAACAGGAGCACAACCGTCAGCACGGCGGCACTAGGCGTATCCATATAGGCAAAGGCGGTTTCCCAGATCCAGTACAGCATCAGCTTGGAGGCATTATTGGGGCCGCCCTTGGTCAAGATAAACAGGTGATCAACCAGCTTGGCCGAGTTGATCAACGCATTGATCAAGATGAACAAGGTGGTAGGTGCCAGCAAGGGCAAGAGCACACGGCGGCCATACTGCCAACGGGTCGCGCCTTCCAGACGAGCGGCATCGCGCAGCTCGGGCGGGATGGTTTGCAAGGCAGCCAGATAAAAGATCATGAAAAAACCGGCTTCTTTCCAGATCGTCACCACGATGACCGCGCCCAAGGCGGTTTGCGGCTGGCCCAGCCAGTTGGTGGCCCCGGCGCCAAACAGCTTGGCAATCTGATCCAGTAAACCCAGATCCGGTGTGTAGAAAAACAGCCATAGATTGGCGGCGGCAATCATGGGCAGCATGGTGGGCGTGAAGTAAGCACAACGCACCCAGGCCCGCATGCTCATGGCCCGGTTAGCCCACAAAGCCATCAATAAAGCCAGGGCCATGGACACCGGAATCACAATGGCGGCATACCAAAGATTGTTCTTCAGAACCAGCCAGAACGTCGGGTCAGCCAGCATGGCATCGTAGTTGTCCATGCCCACAAACTGGGCCGGACGACGCGCCGTGCCTTTACTCAACAGGCTGGACCAGAACGTGTGCAGCGCCGGGATAAAGGCAAACACGCTTAGCAGCACAAACAGCGGCGTCAACAAGAGGTACGCAAATACCCACTCTTTACGCAGCACACGCAATGGTTCAGCCATTCCTGCACCTGCTTAGTTGAAAGGACGCAGCAGACGTTCTGCAGCAGCCTGGGCTTCATCCAAAGCGGCCTTGGGCGTCTTGGCATTGGTCAGCACGGCTTGCACGGCGTTGGACAGCAGCTCGCGTACACGTGCTGTCTCGTAAGTGGCAAACTCGGGCGAAGCTACGGCCAACTGATCGCGGGCGACCACAGCCTGCGGGAACGTTTTGGCGTACTCGACCAGAGCAGGCGTTTCGTAGGCGGCAGGGCTGACACCGACATAGCCCGTAGCCATGGACCACTTGGCGGCACGCTCAGGGGCCGTCATCCAGCGCACAAAATCCAGAGCCGCTTTCTTCTGTTCCTCGTTCGCGCCCTTGAACAGGTAGAAGTTGCCACCGCCGGTAGGCGAAGCCGCTTTTTCCTTGGCGGGCAGCATGGCAACACCAAAGTCGAACTTGGCTTCATTCTTGACGGCCGTCAGGTTGCCCGTGGTGTGCCACATCATGGCCGTCTTGCCTTGGACAAAAGCCTGACGCAGCGTGCCCCATTCAATGGTGCCAGTGGGGCTGACTTTGTGCTTGTAGGCCAGGTCATGGAAGAACTGCAGCGCTTCCACCGACTTGGGGTCATTGAAGTAAACCTGCGTGCCTTCTTCATTCATCAGCTGACGGCCATTTTGCAAGGCCATGGCCTGGAACATCCAGTAGGGGTAGCCCGTCGACGGAATCATCAAGCCGTGATGCTGGTCATTAGTCAGTTTCTGGGCGGTTTGCACCAACTCGTCCCAGGTCTTGGGAGCTTGATCCGGATTCAAGCCTGCTTCACGGAACATGTCCTTGTTGTAGAACATGACGATGGTGGAGCGCTGGAACGGAATGCCCCAGACCTTGCCTTCCAAGGTGCCGTTAGCCATCAAGGCAGGATAAAAGCTTTTCAGCCAATCCTGGCTGGTGGCGTCCTGGGCGACATCGCTAAAGGCTTCAACCAGGCCTTGTTCCACCAGATCATGCGTATCCAGTGCGCCCAGCACAGAAAGCTGCACCGGCTCGCCCGCACGCAGGGCCGACAAGGCACGTACACGGGTTTCATCGTAGTTACCGGAGTAGACGGCTTTAACGGTGACTTCCGGGTTTTGGGCCTGATAGTCCTTGATCATTCCATCGACCACATCGGTCAGCGGGCCGCCTACGGCAATGGGGTAGTACATGGTCAATTCCACCGCGCTATGGGCATTGGCGCCCAGGCCCATCAACAGGGCGCTGGAGGTGGCAAGCAGACAATTCTTCAACATGGGTAGACTCGCAGTACGTTTAGGGAAGAACAGCAGGAGGAACAGCGAAAGGAGCAGCAGTCAGAGCATCCGCAGACGGCAGGCGAGCCCCGCTGTCCTGGTTAAAGTAAAAAGCGTGAACAGGGTCCCAGCTCAAGCCACAGCGAGCACCCGCCTCGACGCTGCGGCTGTGCGGCGCGCGCACGATCAGGGTGTGGCCATCATCAAGCTGCACATACACATAGGCATCGGCCCCTTGAAACTCCTGGTGCACCACGGTAGCAGCCACATACTGCTCGCCCGCTTCGTGCAAGTTCAGGTTCTCCGGGCGCACGCCCACCAGCACACGATGCGGCTGGTCGTACTGACGGCGCGAGGGCCACAACTCCAAGGGCACGTGGTCACTGTGAATCATCATCATGGGTGGGCTGCCGATAAAGCCGGCGGTAAAGACGCTATTGGGCTGCCCGTACAGGTCCTGGGCACTGCCCTGCTGCTCAATATGTCCAGCGTTAAGCAGCACCACGTGATCGGCCATGCCCATGGCTTCGGTCTGATCGTGGGTGACGTACACCACGGTCAAACCCAAGCGTTGCTGTAGAGCACGGATTTCATGGCGCACGGTGTGGCGCAGCTTGGCATCCAGGTTCGAGAGCGGTTCGTCCATCAGGCAGATGCGATGACCCGACACAATGCTGCGCGCCAGGGCTACACGCTGCCGCTGCCCGCCCGACAGCTGGCCGGGCTTGCGCTCTTCCAGACCTTCCAGATTGGTCAGCGCCAAGGCTTCACGCAAACGCTCTTTTTGCTGCTGACGATCGGCACGGCGTACTTGCAGGCCGAACAAGATGTTGTCAGCCACATTCAGATGCGGGAACAGGGCGTAGGATTGGAACACCATGCTCAAGCCACGCTTGGCGGGCTCCAGATAGGTGGCGTCCTGCCCATTAATAAAAAGACGACCCTGATCGGGGGTTTCCAGCCCGGCAATAATGCGCAGCAAGGTGGACTTACCGCAGCCCGAAGGCCCCAGCAAGGCCGTAAATTTACCTTCCTGAATGGACAGGTCCATTTGCTTGAGCACGGCCTGTTCGCCCCAGGCTTTGCCTATGCCTTGCAACTCGATAGCGGCGCGATTCATGCCTGCACCTCGTCAGCAATCACGATCTGAACACGCGCAGGAATTTGCTCGCGGTAAGGCTCGGGAATAGGCTGGTCACTGACCAGAATATCCACATCATCTAAAGAGCCACTGCGCACAGGAGCACGACGGCCAAACTTGGTGTGATCCAGCACCAGAATCCGCACACGACAATTGCCGCGCAGGGCTTTGTGGCAATCGGACTCGGCCATATCAAAGTCCAGCAAAGCACCGTCCGAGTCAAAGCCCCCTACCCCGGACACGCCAAAGTCCGCCTTGAAGCTGTTGAACAGGCGTTCGGCGCCGGGGCCCAGAATTTCGGGGTTGGGTTGACGCAGTTCGCCACCCGTCAGTACCACGCGGTGGCTCAAATTGTGGGACAGGGCCAGAGCGGCACTGATGTTGTTGGTGACCACGGTCAGATCGCGATGGTCGGCCAGCGCCAGGGCCACTTGCTCGGGGGTGGTGCCAAAACCCAGCAGCAGGCTGGCACCGGGAGGAATCAATGTGGCAACGGCTCGCCCGATACGGGCCTTGGCTTGCAAATGGGTAATGCGGCGCGTTTGGAAAGGCACATTACGCTCGACCACGTTCAACTCGGCACCACCATGGCGGCGGCGTACCAGATCGGCTTCATACAAGTGGTTCAGGTCGCGCCGGATAGTCTGCGGCGTCACCCCGAAATGCGCGGCCAAGCCATCCACTGACACCGCCCCTTGGGCGGCCAGCAGATCCACAATAATGCTTTGCCTGACAGATAGGTTCATAACACGGCGTATGGGTTTCGTTTGAATACCCGGCAGTGTAGGAACGCGAAGTTACGAGTCGGTGACGCTCAGATGAAAGTTTTATGACGCATAAATGTTCATATGAACATTTCAGACTGGAAAAAGGCGTTCGTTTCGCGGCCAGAAGCGGTGTGGCCGGTCGCCACAGGGGAACGAAACGAAGCTCTGCGACGTAAAGCCAAATCAGGCTACAGCTTTACTTCGCCCCTTGTTGCGCCGCCAGATCGCGCACGGCCTGCAAGGTTTTGCTGACATGCTCATCGGGATCCATAGCCGTGTATTCGTACACAATCTTGCCTTCGGGCGAGATCACATAAGACATGCGGGCAGCCCGTTCGGTATGCGTTCCCAGTCCTGCGTCATAAGCCTTGATAACCTGGCCTGTGGTGTCCGCCCCCACCGCGAACTTGCTACCGCAAGGCCCCGTGGAGAAATCTTTCAGGGTATCGATATTGTCCGAGGACAGCCCGATAACCGTGGCGCCAAAATAAGCGTACTCATCAATCGCCTCGGCGAAAGTATGCGCTTCAATGGTGCAACCTTTGGTGAACGCAGCGGGATAAAAGTACAGCACCACCGGCCCATTTTTCAGGGCTTCTTTCAGGGAGAAATCAAAGGTTTTACCGGCCAGAGCGGCCTGCACGGTAAAGTCCGGCGCGGGGGTGCCGACGTCCAAAGCGGCCTGTGCGCCACCTGCCCCCGCCAGCAGGGACAAACCCAAAGAGAAAGCTGCTATTGCCTGTTTCATGCCATTGCCTCCGTATGTGTGCGCTGCACCAGCAAGCAGCGTAATCCGCACAGACATGAAAGCACAAGGCCTGGTTTTCCGGTCCCGATCAGGGATGAACGATGCCGCTCCACAGCAGGACAAACACATTATGGGGTGCATCATGGCGGGCCAGACGGCCAGCTCGAATCAGCCTGGCAGCCTTGCCCAGCAAGGCAAACAAGGACTCGCATAACCAACTGGCCGCCAGATCGCGCCGCAAGTCCCCGCTTTCCTGCCACTGTTGAAACTGCTCAATCAACGCCTCTCGTACCGCTTCACTGCGGGCCGTGGAATACTCCTCTACCTGCAACTGCAGCTCAACGTACATGTACAGATCCACAATAGGCAGCAGTTCCTGGATTAGTCGTTGAATGGCTTCTTGTGCCCTCCCGTCGCACAGACGGGCGCGTTCAATAGCCTGCTCCGCACTATTTACCCCTTCCTGGAAGATCTCCATCATCATGGCTTCGCGAGACGGGAAGTAGCGGCACAGGGTTGCGCGACTCAAGCCCACCAGACCGGCCAATTGCCCCATGGACGCCCGCGGCTGGTCAGCCAAAGCGCTTACAAGGCGCAATAGCAATTCCTCGCGAGGCCGAGGCTTTGCTGCAGTCATAATTCTTCCCCTAGGTAATACAGGACTGGATCGGGCACGGGCTATTGCCAGATCGCTGCGAATCGGTCTTCTTGTTTGGCACCACTGGAGATCAGGAAAACGAACAGGCACGCTACCTGGGTGGAGCGTGCGCTAGTGTAACGTCATTCATTGAGAAACCGTATTTCACCCATGGAATAATGACTATGCGGGTGATTTTTTAAACGCTCAGACCGGCACGCGGAGCCGGCCAGAAAGCATCTGTCAGCAAGGTATCCGGATCCAGATCCAAAGGGCCGGGCCGGGTTTCCGGCACGCAGCGGCGCAAGGCTTGCTGCATCCGGTGCAAGGCCAGCTCGCCCGTGGCCCCGGCAGTGACCCGATCCCACCAGAAGCGATGCACATGGCGTACCTGCACGGGTACGCTAGGCAGGCCCAGCCTCTGGGCCATGGCCAATCGGTGCAGACCACGATTAATTTTCAGAATACGGCCATCACGAGAGATCACCACACCCAAGGCATCTTTGCCGCGCCTGGGATCAAAGCCATCACGAGCCATATCGTCCAGAAAACCCAGGTAAATGCGCAGGTACTCAATAATCTTTTCCGGCGTATCCAGAAATACACCTTGCTGATACGACTCCCAAGGATTGCCTTGTTCAATACGCTTCATCAGCTTTTTGAAACGCGCCGTTTGTTCCAGCTGATGCCGGTTTTCATCCAGATCGCTGATCAGGGAGTAACGCGTTCCGACGCGCAAATCCTCACGCCGCTGGTCCCAGCTTCCCTCCCAGATAAAGGCCAGGGAGGACGGCCGTTTTTCCTCTTTGCGAGGCGCCTGAATGGCCATGCGGATCAGCTCACGCGGGTTCACATGCAAGGTTAAAGCCTGCTCCCCCAAGGTTTCATGGACGATATGACGCGGCAGGCCAAACGCCTCGATCCGACGGCTGCCAGCTTTGCTGTGCATCCAGCGCTGCAGCATGATGCGGCCCAAGGGGAAACCCAAGTACTGCTGGGTCTTGTCCCGGCTATGGGCCACCCAATGGGCCAGCAGCACGCGCTGCCGAATCTCGGGCGCCGCCAAGCTGCTAAAAGCAGCATCCGCGCCAGGGCCCAGAACGACTGACAGCGGCCTTCTTGAGCAATCACAATACCAAATGATACATAATAGTCTCAAATAATACACATTTTCATTGAATCGATTCTCCGCAATCCGCAAGGCTGACAAAGATCAAACCGGCCCCACACCACATCCTTACCTGTTCAGACACACACGCCTCAACATCAGTACGCTCCCGCTGTTATCCGACGGGACGAGCTTCTTGAAACGCACGCTGCAAAAAAAAGCCCCTGCCAAGGCAGGGGCTTGTTCAAACAGAGCCAGAAAGTCAGATCACTCAGGCAGCCTTACGAGCGCCTCGTACAAAGTAAATCACGACCAAGGCAAGCAGGAACGGCACACCAAACAGCAAGGTGTAGTGAAAGATATTGATGAACCAGGTAGTCACCAAAATCGCCACAATGCCAATCAAGCCCAGCAAGGTGCCGATGGGATAGGCCGGCATACGGAAACGTAGCTGCACACCGTCCTGTGCCACGCGGCGGCGGAAGAACAAATGAGTCAGGAAGATCATGCCCCATGTGAACAAGGCGCCAAACATGGACAGGGCGATCATCACCGGAAAGGCGGTTTCCGGATTGTTGGCATACACCACTGCGGCCACGGCCACACCGCTGGCCGATAAAGCCAGGGCATTCAAGGGCACACCATTGCGCGCCACCTTGCCCAGCGCAGCGGGCGCATCACCGGCACGCGACAGGCTGAACATCATGCGGGTCGAGATATAGAGCATGCTGTTCATGGCCGACAAGGCCGCAATAATCACAATGAAGTTCAGGATGCTGTCTGCATAGGGAATGCCGACGGACTGCATCACCGTAATGAAAGGACTGGTTGTGCCTTCCGCTACCAGCACCTGCCAAGGCACCAGCATCACGATAAGCGACAAGGACAGCAGGTAGAAAATGATCAAGCGCCAGATGGTGGCCTTGAAGGCCTGGCGCACGGCTTGCTCGGGGTTTTCTGCCTCGCCCGCCGCCACGGCAATCATCTCGATACTCAGATAGCTGAAGATGGAAATGATCACCCCTACCCACACCCCATACCAGCCATTGGGCATGAAGCCACCCTGGCCAAACAGGTTTTCCTGTACCTGTGCGGGCTTGTAATAGCCCGTCAACATGCCAATGGCCAGCACGATGAACGCAATAATGGCAAACACCTTGATCAGGGCAAACCAATACTCCACCGAACCAAAAGCCTTGACGCTGTAGGCATTGACGGCAATCAGCACGGCCGAGAAAAAGGCGATCCAGATCCAGGGTGAGACGTCCGGGAACCAGAACTTCATATAGTCCGCCACCGCCGTCACCTCGGTGCCCACGGCCAGAACAATGCAGGCCCAATAGCTGTAGCGCACCAGGAACCCGGCCAGCGGATGAATATAGAACTCCGCATAGGCTCCAAAAGAGCCCGATGTGGGGTGTTCCACCGTCATCTCGGCCAGGCAGCCCATCAGGACCAGAGCAATGAAGCCGCCAATCACATAACTCAGTACAACGCCGGGACCCGCAAAGCCAATGGCAAATTTGCTGCCCAGGAACAAGCCGGTACCGATGGCGCCCCCGATCGCAATCATGCTCATTTGGCGGGCGCTCAGTTTTTTATGCAGCCCGGCTTCGCGCGATTGAATTTGCTCAAATCGGCTCATGTCTCCTCCTTTATGCTTATTTTTTATATCAGCCTGATCAGGTCACCTTGGAGCGTGTTTTATAGGCGGGCTTGTCCCATTCCTTATCGGTCAGTACCGCCTTGATATGCTGCACAGCCTGCCAAATATCCACAAAAGACAGATACAAGGGCGTAACACCAAAGCGCATCACTTCAGGCTCGCGGTAGTCCCCAATCACACCACGGGCGATCAGGGCCTGCACCACGGCATAGCCTTGCTCATGGGCAAAACTTACATGGCTGCCACGGTAGTGGTGATCGCGTGGAGTCACCAGACGCAGGCCAAATTCCGCACATTCCTGTTCCACCAACGCGATGAACAAGTCCGTCAGCGCCAGGGATTTACGGCGCACCGCCTGCAGGTCGGTTTGCAGGAACACGTCCACACCGCAAGCCACCAGGCTCAAGGAAACAATGGGCTGAGTACCGCACAAGAAACGCTCGATACCGTTGGCGGCTTCATATGACGGGCTCATGGCAAAGGGGTGCTTGTGGCCCCACCAGCCGGACAAGGGCTGGCTGATCTGGCCCATCAGCTTGGGGTTCACCCACAGCAGGGCCGGAGCACCCGGACCGGCGTTCAGGTACTTGTAGGTGCAGCCAATGGCAAAGTCGGACTCGCTGTCTTTCAGCTCGATAGGCAAGGCACCCACGGAGTGGCACAAATCCCAGATCAACAGGCCATTGTGTTCATGCACCAGGCGGTTGGTCGCCTGCATATCGTGCAAGTAACCCGTGCGGTAATTCACATGGGACAGCACCACCACAGCGGTTTCATCATTGACGGCTGTTTGCAGGTCTGCCGGGTCATCAATCAATTCAAGCCTATAGTCTTTGCCAAAGAAGGCGTTAAACCCTTCAATGATGTAAAGATCCGTAGGGAAGGAATCACGCTCGGCCAGGATCACTTTCTTTTCCGGATGGCGCTCTTTTTGCAAATTGACGGCGGCAGCCAGCACCTTGAACAGATTGACCGAGGTGCTGTCGCTGACGATGGTTTCACCTTGACCGGCACCGATCAGGGGCGACATCTGGTCGCCCAGACGCACGGGCAAGGTCCACCAGCCTGCCTTGTTCCAGCTATTGATCAGGTCGGTACGCCATTCCTGAGCAATAACTTCCTGGGCGCGCTCCATGGCGTGTCGGGGCATGGCGCCCAGCGAATTCCCGTCCAGATAAATCGTGTTGGGTGGCAGGTCGAACTTGGCTTTGAAGGCAGCCAGTTCATCGGCCTGATCCCACTGCTCGCATTGCTGCAAGGTAATCATATTCATGCTCCTCGATTCTGCTTTTTAAGCTATTTAGTCTAGCACCGAGCCTCTGGTAAATTATTCCAAAGCGATGAAGATTATGATTAATACTGGAAGAAAATTCGGTTTTTAAAAACCTTTTTCATAGAAAATTCTAAAATATGAGACTAGATGAGACAGACCTGAAAATCCTGCGTCTTTTACAGGACAACGGCAGGCTCAGCAACCAGGAACTAGCTGACCTGGTAGCCCTTTCGCCCTCCTCCTGCCACCGGCGCGTAAAGATTCTGGAGCAGGAAGGCTTCATCGAAAACTACAGCGCCAACTTGAGCGCAGGCAAACTGGGCTTTGCCATTGAAGCCTTTGTGGAAGTGAATATCGGGCAGCTCAACGAGAGCGAGCATCAGTACCTGAGCAAAGCACTGGCTACCATGGATGAAGTGCTCCATGCCTACATCGTGACCGGGCAGGCGAACTACATGCTGCACATACGCACGCGCAACTTCGAGACTTTTTCCAATTTTGTCATTCACAAGCTCAACACGCTGCGCGGCGTCACCAAGATCCATTCGCAGATCGTGCTGTCTTGCATCAAGGCCAAGGGGCAACGCTTGCCTGTGTAAACCGGCATACCGGCAAGGTCTGGCCAGGTGCCAGGCCGCGGGCTTAGTCGTAGTTCAGTTTGAAGCGTCGCTTGAAATGCTCGCTGCGCCACCAGCCCTTGCCGCTTTGCACCGGTTTGTTATCGGTATTGAACAGATCAATACGCTGCACAATCACGGCCTGGTTCTCCTTGATCCAGAGCTGCTTGGCCATGTCTGCCGACGCGTTGGCCATGCTGATCTCTTCTTGCGCATGCTTGATGGGCACGTTCAGCACGCCAGTCAGCATCTCTACCATGGTGTGTGTTTCCAGAGCCTGTTGCTCGATACGTTCTCCTATCGAGCGTAGCAAGTAGTTCTCAGCAAAATAAAGGGGCACCGCTGACCTGTAGCGCACCGCTTGCAGCTTATAAACCGGCTCATCGGAAGCGAAAAACTCAGCAATGTCTGCTGGCGGGGCGACCAGCCCCCAGCTGGCAATCTGGGTGGTGGTGTCTTTGCCCAACTGCACCAGATCATTGATGGAGCTCAGCTCCCAGGAGCCGGTGTTCTTGCGTTCCAGCACAAAGGAGCCTCGGCTGGGAAAACGCTCGATCAAGCCATTGCGCGTCAAGATCGCCAGGCCCTGGCGCACGGTGATGCGGCTGACGCCGAACATCCCCCCTAGCTCGGCCTCCGTAGGCAAGCGGTCGCCGGGCTTCAAGCGACCGTCCTGGATATAGCGGGTCAGCTTGTCGGCAAGCTGCTCATACAGTGGTTTTGTACTCACTTTTTTATCTCATCCCTGTTGATGACACTCTGCTGCTGGCTCTCCCTACGTGCTGTGTTCCACCTGCGGTATCAACAGAAAATCGTTGGTTCCCCTGCCAGTAAGCCATCTTCTTATTCGCGTTCCAGCAGGCCTTTGATCAGAAACATCTCGGCCTCATGGACACAGGAAATCTGCTCCCATGCCGCATCGCTTTGTGTAGCCAAACGCCAGGTCAGCAAGCTCACTACACATTTGTCTGCGCCCAGCTTGAGCACCTCGCCTGGGATAACACGCGACATATTACGAAACTGCATCGCCTCCTTGCTGGCGCCCACCTCGTAATCCACCTGAAAGCGGTCTGCATCCACATTCAGGCGCACATAGGTTTCCTGGCCGCTAAAGACCGAGGTCCCCTTGAACAGGCCCGGTTCCACTTCGCTGCGATTCGCACTGCCCCAGGCCCACTGACCTTGCAAGATGCCATCGGACATGATTTCAAAAGCGACCTTAGCCGGGCGCTCCACCAGGATGCTACTGGAATGACAATGTGGATCTTTCACGTACTTGCTCCTGTGACGAATGCTTATTGTTATGACAATGTTTTTATTGTCATGCCAAAGGAAAACCGAGACTAGACGGGAAAACACGTACAGTTCAGCGAAAGATTGTCCATAACAAAGCCGCTGCCTCTCAACCCGGAGACGCAGCGGCTTTGAAACCTGAAGCAAAGCGCTATCAGGCGATGGACTACTGTCTGTTATGTCCTAACTTGCTGTCACCCACTGCTGGATGAAAGCGCGCAGCTCGTCGGGGCTGGAGGCCACACCCCCGGGTACGCGATAGACCTTTTCCAAAGGCCCCACCATCTCCTGCAGGGCAGGCAGATTAGCAGGGTCATCGCACATCATCACAATCCCGCGGCAATAACGACCGAAGCCTTCACGATGTGCCTTTAACCACAACACCGCTTTCTTGCGCCCTTCCGGGTCGCCGGGAGTGGAAGGATCGGGCAGGCTTTCGTAGACCAGAACGAACTCTTTTTCGGCCTTGATCAGGGTTTCCATATCGTCCAGCCATTGCGTGGCCAGCTCCAGGGTCAAGGGAAACTCGCGCACCCTTGCTATCGGCAAAGCGGATGTATCCAGAAACTGGGTGGAAAAGTCAGGAGAAATGTCTTGCTCACTCATTGCTAAAGCTCCTTGAATCAGGGCTGTCATGCCCAATTGCAATATGCCCTCCATCTCGACCTCCTCCACGACCCGTTCCACGGCTGCACGTGGCTCCCGGCCAGCCACGGCATAGACCGTATCGGCAACCGCCAGGCAATGAAAGGCCACCGTTCCCATCAAGTAACGCGAGCGCTCAAAGGACACGCCATAAGCCTGAGCAATGTGCTCTTGATGCTCCCGGATCTTGTCCAGCATGGAAGGAGTCGCCACCAGCCTGCGTATCACATAGGGCGTGATGCCCGGATTGGCTTTCACAAAAGCCTGTGTCGCCGCACTGAACAGCTGCAGATAGTCTTCCAGGCTGCCTTGAACCGGAATCGTGGCCCGAGGTACTTGCCAGCGGCTGAAAATTTCTTCGGCCACCAGTTGTTTAAGCCCTTCCAGATTACCCACATGCTTGTACAGCGCCATCTGGCTGACACCCAAAGCGGCCGCTACCCCCACAAAGGTGATGTTGGGCAGGCCAATCTGAATGCCAGCGTCGGCAATCCGTGCTCGGGTGATGGTGGGAGGACGTCCGCGTGGCGCGGGCGCCTGAGGGGTTGGCATATCTATGTTGACCCTTTTGATGACAGCAGCGCGGTAGTACCTGCCACTGCCTCTTATTTAATTTATGAAACTCTACTAATTAGAAGCCTAGTTTACATCCACGATAATGATTCTCAATATCATTTTTTGCAAAGCGAGTGTTCCTGCTGATGAAGTCGCAAGACATCGACCTGAACGAGCAACAGCGTAACCCGATTCCTCCCGCCCTATCCTGGCAAAAATAGTCAGGCACAAAGACTTTTCACGCCTGAAAACCGTGTGACAGCCCCTGCCCGTTCCACCTCTCATTTCTGGTTTTTCACCTAAATTGGTCAGACCAATTAATTGAATAAAAAATTGTTTATTCTTGAATTGTTAGGGTAAACACTTAGATTCAATAAAATAATCCTTTCTATACAATGCGCTCTGTTCTTGACGATCTCAAGAAATGGTCAGACCAATTTAACGACCTTCAGGCTCGCTTGCGATACAAGCGCCTCCCATTTGCTCCTGCGGAGATAGAACAACATGCAACAAGCGTGGCTGCAGCAATACGATCCCACCGGCAATATCTGGCTGTCGGCACTGATCGCCCTTATTCCGATCATCTTTTTTTTCCTGGCCCTGACCAAGTTGCGCATGAAGGGGTATCTGGCAGGGACGATTACCGTCTTGCTGGCCCTGGGCGTTGCCCTGTTTTTCTATCGCATGCCGGTTTCCACTGCGCTGGCCTCGGTGGTGTATGGCTTTTTCTATGGGCTGTGGCCGATCGCCTGGATCATTGTGGCCGCCGTTTTTCTGTACAAGATTTCGGTCAAGACCGGTCAGTTCGACATCATTCGCGCCTCCATCCTGTCCGTCACGCCTGACCAGCGCCTGCAGCTGATTCTGGTGGGCTTTTGCTTTGGCGCCTTCCTGGAAGGGGCAGCCGGTTTTGGTGCGCCCGTTGCCATTACTGCCGCCTTGCTGGCTGGCCTGGGTTTCCGCCCCTTGTACGCGGCCGGTCTGTGCCTGATTGCCAATACCGCCCCGGTGGCGTTCGGTGCCATGGGTATTCCTATCATCGTGGCCGGTCAGGTATCGGGTATTGATCCCTTTGAAATCGGCCAGATGGCTGGTCGCCAACTGCCTTTCATGACGGTGATCGTGCTGTTCTGGCTGATGGCCATCATGGACGGCTGGCGCGGTATCAAGGAAACCTGGCCTGCCGTACTGGTCGGTGGCGGCTCCTTCGCGCTGGTGCAGTTCCTGACCGCCAACTACATTGGCCCCGAGCTGCCGGACATTACCTCGGCTCTGGTTTCCCTGGTTGTGCTGACCCTGTTCCTGAAAGTGTGGCAACCCAAGCGCATCTTCCGTTTTGAAACACAAGAAGGCTCGCCTGCTCAGGACAATCTGGCCGATCAGGCCCCTACCGTGCTGAGCACTGGCCGCATCATCAAAGCCTGGTCGCCCTTCATCATCCTGACTGCCATGGTCACGATCTGGAGTGTGCAGCCCTTCAAAGCCTTGTTTGCTGCCAATGGCCCGCTGGCGTCGACCATCGTGAATATTCCTGTGCCCTTCCTGCACAATCTGGTCGACAAGGCCCCACCCGTCGTGGCCTCGGCCACTCCGTATGGCGCGGTCTACTCCTTTAACTGGCTCTCTGCCACCGGCACCGCCATTCTGATTGCCGCCTTGCTGACTATCCTCTTTTTGCGCATGAAACCGGCAAAAGCGGTGGAAACCTTGGGCGAAACCTTCAAGGAACTGGCTGTACCGATCTACTCGATTGGCATGGTGCTGGCCTTTGCCTTTATCGCCAACTACTCCGGCCTGTCCGCAACTTTGGCGCTGGCCCTGGCTCACACCGGCAAAGCCTTCACCTTCTTCTCGCCCTTCCTGGGCTGGATCGGTGTGTTCCTGACTGGTTCCGACACCTCTGCCAACGCCTTGTTTGGTGCCTTGCAGGCAACCACGGCACAGCAGCTGGGTCTGCCTGAAGTGCTGATGGTGGCCGCCAACACCACAGGTGGCGTGACCGGCAAGATGATCTCACCCCAGTCGATCGCCATTGCCTGCGCGGCAGTGGGTCTGGCCGGCAAAGAATCCGATCTGTTCCGCTTTACCGTGAAACACAGCTTGATCTTTGCGGTTCTGATTGGCCTGCTGACTACCCTGCAAGCCTATGTGTTACCTTGGATGATTCCCTAAGGGCCCGCCCTCATCCTTCATCTGCAAGGCGCGTATACGCGTGCCTTGCAGATTTATTTTTCCGGTATCTCAAGAACTATGCGCCTCTCTGATCACGTTGCCCAACAATTGCTGGCGCTGATTCAATCCAGCGATTTCAAGGCCGGGCAAAGACTGCCTGCCGAGCGTACGTTGGCAGCTCAATTGAATGTGTCGCGTGCATCGCTGCGCGAGGCTATTCAGCAACTGAACAGCCAGGGCATTTTGCGCAGTCAGGTAGGTTCAGGCACTTACCTGGCCTCCCAAACGCCCCAATGGACCCAGCGCTCGGTAGACCCGCTGGCCGCCCTGATGCTGTCCGATCCCCAGTACCGTTACGACGTGCTGGAAGCGCGCATTGCTCTGGAGAGCAGTACCACCTGGCACGCCGCCCTGCGTGCCTCGCCCGAAGACAAGGACAAGATCCTGCAATGCTTCGAGCAAATGATTCGCTACCAGCAAAGCGGCGATACCGTGCAGTCCGCCCGCGCTGATGCCCAGTTTCACCTGGCCGTGGCCGAAGCCTCGCACAATCTGGTGCTGGTTCAGGTCATGCGGGGCCTGTTTGATCTGGTGCTCAGCAGCGTGACGCAAAACCGGGACATCATCATGTTCGTGCATGACTCACCCGAGACCATTGTCAATCTGACGGCGCAACACGAAGCCCTGGTCAAAGCCATTGTCGATGGCGATCCCGCTCAAGCACGCCACGTTGTGAACGAACACCTGGGCTACGTACGCAACACCCTTCTTCAGGCTGACGAAGACCTTGCACGCCGCGAACGTGCCGCGCGCCTGCAAACCCCTCCTTCCGTCTTATCCGACCCGACTCTGCCATGATTATTTCCTCCTCGACCGACTACCGGCGTGCCGCCCAAAAACGACTGCCTCCTTTCCTGTTCCACTACATTGACGGCGGTGCTTACGCCGAGCACACGCTGCGCCGCAATGTGGACGATCTGGCCAATGTCGCCCTGCGCCAGCGTGTCCTGAAGGACATGAGCCAGCTCGATACCAGCATTGAGCTGTTTGGTGAAAAACTGTCCATTCCGGTGGCCTTGTCCCCGGTAGGTCTGACAGGCATGTACGCGCGTCGAGGTGAAGTCCAGGCTGCCCAGGCAGCCGATGCACATGGCATTCCTTTCACCATGTCCAGCGTGTCAGTCTGCCCGATCGAGGAAGTTGCCCCGCGCCTGAAGCGGCCCATGTGGTTTCAGCTGTATGTGCTGAAGGACCGCGGCTTCATGCGCAATGCACTGGAACGCGCGCAAGCTGCAGGCTGCAGCACCTTGGTCTTTACCGTAGACATGCCCGTACCCGGCGCTCGTTACCGCGATGCGCATTCGGGCATGAGCGGCCCGAATGCCGCTCTGCGTCGCTATGCACAGGCTGTCATGCACCCGCGCTGGGCCTGGGATGTCGGTCTGCTAGGTCGCCCGCACGATCTGGGCAATATCTCGCGCTACCTGGGCAAGCCTACGGGTCTGGAAGACTATATGGGTTATCTGGGCGCGAACTTTGACCCCTCGATTTCCTGGAAAGATCTGGAGTGGATACGCGATTTCTGGAAAGGCCCCATGCTGATCAAAGGCATTCTGGACCCCGATGACGCCCGCGATGCCGTGCGCTTTGGTGCCGATGGCATCATCGTCTCGAATCACGGCGGCCGTCAGCTTGACGGCGTCTTGTCCTCGGCACGCGCGCTGCCTGCCATTGCCGATGCAGTCAAAGGCCAGATCAAGATTCTGGCAGATTCGGGTATCCGCAGTGGCCTGGACGTAGTGCGCATGATTGCCCTGGGAGCCGACGCTGCCATGCTGGGCCGCGCCTACATCTATGCCTTGGCCGCCGCCGGGCAATCCGGCGTGGACCACCTGCTGAGCCTGATTGAAAAAGAAATTCGGGTCGCCATGACACTGACCAGTGTCAGCAGCATTTCCCAGATCACCTCTGACCTGCTTGTACAGGAGTCTTGACCATGTCAGTTTCCACCAGCGCTGCGGATTTGTTGCAGCAACTGCGCTCTATTGTCGGCAACCCTCACGTCCTGACGGACGACCGCAGTACGCGTCGTTACCGCAAGGGCCATCGCACGGGTGAAGGCAAGGTATTGGCCGTTGTGCGGCCCGGAACGCTGCTGGAACAATGGCGCAGCCTGCAAGCCGCTGTCGCTGCGGATTGCATCGTGATCATGCAGGCGGCCAACACCGGCCTGACAGGCGGCTCCACCCCCGACGGAGACGACTACGACCGTGACATCGTGCTGATGAACACCATGCGTCTGCAAGGCATACAAGTCATCAACGATGGCCAGCAAGTTGTCTGCCTGCCCGGTGCCACGCTGGACCGTCTGGAACAGACCCTGGCCCCGCTGGAGCGTGAACCCCACTCGGTGATTGGCTCCTCGTGTATCGGCGCCTCTGTGCTGGGCGGGGTCTGCAACAACTCAGGCGGTGCGCTGGTACGACGCGGCCCGGCCTACACGGAATTGACGCTGTACGCGCAAGTGCTGGACGATGGCACCCTGCAACTGGTCAATCACCTGGGCATCAATCTGGGAGATACCCCGGAAGAAATTCTGAGCCGCCTGGAGCAAGGCAAATACAGTGTTGCGGATATCATCAACGACCCGGAACGCAAGGCCAGCGACCCACGCTACGCCGACGATGTGCGCGATGTGGATGCCCAGACCCCGGCTCGTTTCAATGCCGACCCTTCGCGCCTGTATGAAGCCTCCGGCTCGGCCGGCAAGCTGTGCATTTTTGCCGTGCGTCTGGATACCTTTCCCAAAGAAGCCAGTACTGTTTTCTACATCGGCACCAATGACCCGAACGAGCTCACGGCCGTGCGCCGTCACCTGCTGACAGAACTGCCCCGCCTGCCCATTGCGGGCGAGTACATCCATCGCACCGCCTACGATATTGGCGAGCAATACGGCAAAGACACCTTCTTGCTGATCGACCGTTTTGGTACCGCCAAAGTGCCATCCGCCTTTGCCATGAAAAGCCGTGTGGATGGCTTTTTTGAGCGCTTTGGCTGGCGCGGCGTCACTGATCGCGTAATCCAGGCCATCATGAACCGCCTGCCCAGCCACCTGCCGCCGCGTATGCGTGAATGGCGCGACCGTTTCGAGCATCACCTGTTGCTGCGCGTCTCCAACGACACCGCGCAGGCCACGCGCGAATTTCTGAGCCAGCAATTTGAAGGCAGCCAGCAAGGTGCCTATTTCGAGTGCGATGCCGAAGAAGGTCGCAAAGCCTTTCTGCACCGTTTTGCCATTGCCGGTGCTGCCATCCGCTACCGCGAGGCGCACCCCGACAGCGTGGAAGATATTGTGGCGCTGGACATTGCCTTGCGCCGTAATGACAAGGAATGGGTGGAGCAACTGCCGGACGATATGGAAAAAGACATCGTCCACAAGCTCTATTACGGCCACTTCCTGTGCCACGTATTCCACCAGGACTACATCGTCAAAAAAGGCGTGGTTCCTCTGGATATGGAACACCGCATGTGGAAGTTGCTGGATGAACGCCGTGCCGAATACCCGGCCGAGCATAATGTTGGCCACCTCTATATCGCCAAACCTGCCCTGGCCGGCTTCTACCGCGAGCTGGACCCGACCAACACCTTCAACCCTGGCATCGGCCACACCTCGCGCCGCAAATGGTGGAGTGTGTGCTGCGGCGGCAAACACGACTAGCCCCCCCTTTTCTTGAAGGCACTCACGGGTTGCAAGCCATTCCCTTGCTTGCAGCGCAGTCCGCCCCTTCAATAAACCGTCCTTCATGCAAACCAGCAGGCCCCCAAGCTCGACTTGGTGGGCCTGTTTTTTTGTGCATTGTGACAAACAGAACACAAAAATATTCTGCCGCCTTTCCTATTTAGTTTAATAGGTTCCACTAATTCAAAATTTAGATTACATTATCGATAATGATTCTCAATACCTTATATTGAAGAGCCGAATTCTCCGGCTTTTTAGATACATACCACCGCTCATGACCACTCGTGAAACTGCTACGGACGTGCGTAAAGAGCCTGGCCCCATCAGCCAGATCCTCAGCTCTATACGCTCACGTCTGATTGTTGCCGCCGTTCTGGCGGCCTTGGGTTCAATGCTGACCCTGGTGCCTTTGGCCGGAATCGCCCACATCGCCAAGCTGACTTTGGGCAATACCCTGTCTGGCGAGCTGCAAGGCGATATAGGCTGGACGGTGCTATTGAGCATCATCAGCATGTTTGCAGGCCTGGCCCTGATCTCGGCAGGCGAGCTGCTGGCCCACCTGGCCGACAATCAGCTGACACGCGGTCTGCGTCTGAGTGCCGCCCAGAGGTTAGCCAAGGTGCCCCTAGGCTGGTTTACCGGCCAGGCTTCAGGCGAAGTGAAACAAGCCATGCAGGATGACATCGCCACCCTGCACAGCCTGACCGCACACTTTTACACCTCGGTCGGCCGCGCCGTCGGTGCTATTGCGATCTCGGTGCTGTACCTGTTCGTCATGGACTGGCGTATGGCCATCGTGGCTTTGCTGCCCTTCCCCGGTTTTTTTCTGTTCCTGCGCCACGCCATGAAAGCCAGCAGCGCGAACATGCAGGGCTTTGTCGAAAAACTGGGTCGCTTGAACAGTGCCACTGTGGAATTTGTCAGCGGCATTCCCGTGGTCAAGGCCTTTGGTTCCAATGGGCAGGCACATGGCGGCTATAGCAAGGCCGTGGATGGCTTTGCCGACGCCTTTCTGAACTTTGCCCGCCCTTTGGTGGCCCGCATGGCTCACGCCCATGCCATGATCGCTCCGGTCACGGTTCTAGGTGTCGTGCTGATCTTCGGTGCCCTCTTCAGCTATTTGAACTGGATTGCCCCGGTAGACATTCTGCCCTTCGCCCTGGTGGCTCCTGGCATTTGCGCCCCCCTGCTCTTGTTGCATACCCTGCTGCACGATCTGGGTGGCGCAACGGGTGCGGCACAGCGCGTACAAGCCTTGATGAAAACACCCGTACTGGAACCGCTGAGCACTGATCAGCAACAAGTCCCGGCAAATCACGAAGTGCGAGTCGAAAACGTCAGCTATGCCTACGGCGAAGGCCATCAGGCACTCAGCAATATCAGCTTCACCCTGGAACCGGGCACAGTCACCGCGATTGTGGGCTCTTCCGGTTCTGGAAAATCCACCATCGCCCGCCTGCTGCTGCGCTTTTTTGACCCCAGCGAAGGCCGCATCACCCTGGGCGATGCCAATCTGCGCCAAATCGAATCCACCGAACTTTACCGCCGCATTGGCTTTGTGCTGCAAGAGGTGCGCCTGATCAATGCCAGCGTGCGCGAGAACATTGCGCTGGGCCGCCCCTCGGCCAGTCAGCAAGAGATTGAAGACGCCGCCCGCGCCGCCAATATTCACGACCGTATCTTGACCCTGCCTCGTGGCTACGACTCTGTCGTGGGTGAAGACGCCCAACTCTCGGGCGGCGAGCGTCAGCGCGTCAGCATTGCGCGCGCTGTCCTGCTGGACCCACCCATTCTGGTGCTGGACGAAGCCACCGCCGCTGCCGATGCCAGCAATGAAGTGGCTATTCAAGATGCTCTGTCACGCTTTGCCCAAGGTCGCACCTTGCTGGTCATTGCTCACCGCCTGGACACCATCATGCACGCGGATCGCATTCTGGTGCTGGAAGACGGCGCGATTGTGGAGCAAGGCAATCACACCAGCCTGCTGGCTGAACAAGGCCGTTACGCACGACTCTGGACCCTGGGTGGCTACGACAACCGTTCCAAGGACACATCATGCTAAAGACCCTGATTCAGTTGCTGGGTACGGATGCCCCCATTTTCCGCCGCTATGGCTGGATGGCTGTCTTATACGGCCTGCTGTGCGGCCTGACCATGACTACCTTGGTCCCCGTTTTCACTCATCTGCTCAATGGCGAACCCAAACAAGCAGGCGGCTGGTTGCTGGTCCTGCTGCTTGGCGTGGCTGTCTGCTGGGCTTGGCGCCGCCATGTGGAGCAAGCGGGTGTAAATGTTGGGGCCGCCATCCTGCAAGGTGGCCGGCATCGTCTGGGCGAACATATCGCCCAACTGCCCGTAGGCTGGTTCTCCGCTCAAAACACCGCACGGCTGGGGCACATCGTCACTCAAGGCATGATGTCGGTGGCCCAATTACCTGCACACGTCTTCACCCCGCTGATCGCCGGAGTTGTGACGCCGCTTGTGCTGGTCGTGGCGCTGTTCATTCTGCATTGGCCGCTGGGTTTGATTGCCCTAATCGCGTTGCCTTTGCTGGCGGGTGTTCTGGCACTGACTGCCCATTTGGGACGCAAGGCTGATGATGCCTTCCAGGCTCATTTCGCCCATGCCAGCCAGCGTGTGGTGGAGTTTGCCCAAGCCCAATCCGTGCTGCGTGCCTTCAATGGCGAAGGCGGTGGCACCCGTCTGCTGGAAGAAGCGATTGA
This sequence comes from Alcaligenes sp. GCM10023179, assembly GCF_042653705.1. Classification (NCBI taxonomy): domain Bacteria; kingdom Pseudomonadati; phylum Pseudomonadota; class Betaproteobacteria; order Burkholderiales; family Alcaligenaceae; genus Alcaligenes; species Alcaligenes sp. GCM10023179. The sequence goes on from NZ_JBHSIQ010000002.1 coordinate 778,338, forward strand.
ACGCCAACACCAGGCGGGCAAGAAACTGATCTGGCAATCCACGGCCTCGGCGGTACTCAATGCCTGGGCCGTACAAGCAGCCTTTGCGGCCTTGCTGATTGCCGCCACGCTTTGGCTAAACAGCCATACGGGTCTGGGCCTGAGCAGTGCAGAAGTCATCGCCGTCATCGTGTCCTTGCTGCTGAGCGCACGCTATATCGACTCCTTGCTGGAAGTGGCCAGCTACGGTGAAGTGCTGCGCGGTGCACGCGGCCAACTTGATGCGATTCAAGAACTGTTTGCCGTTCAGCCCCTGCCCGAACCCGCTTCGCCCCAAACTCCAAGCGACGGCTCGATTGTCCTGAACAATGTGCATTTCCGCTATGCCGCCGACAAGCCCGATGTACTGAATGGCGTCAGCCTGAACATTGCACCTGGCAGCATGGTGGCCTTGATCGGGGAATCCGGCTCGGGCAAAACCACACTGGCTCGTCTGATTGCCCGCTTCTTTGATGTCAGCCAGGGCAGTGTCTCCATTGGAGGCGTGGATGTGCGCCAGATCGGCAGCCCCGTACTGGCCACGCAAATCAGCCAGATTTTCCAGGACGACTATCTGTTCGCAGGCAGCATTGCCGAGAACATACGCCTGGGAAAACCGGATGCAACCGAGTCCGAACTGATGGAAGCGGTAGAACAAGCCGGTGTCAGCGAAATCATCGCGCGCTTGCCAGAAGGTCTGAACACAACGGTGGGCGAAGGCGGGGCCCGCCTGTCCGGGGGCGAGCGTCAACGCATCGCCATTGCGCGCGCTCTGATCAAGAACGCCCCCATTTTGCTGGTGGACGAAGCCACCGCCGCACTGGATGCCGAAAACCAGGCGGCCATTGCCCAGGCTTTGGCCCGTCTGCGTGGCAAGCGTACCCTGATCGTGATTGCTCACCAACTCTCTACGGTAGCCATGGCCGATCAAATCGTGGTGCTGGAAAACGGCCAGATTATCGAGCAAGGCCCGCCGGCCCAACTGCGCGAAACCCAAGGCCTTTATGCCCACTTCCTGAACCAGCGTCATGCCGCCAAAGGATGGCGTATTGCCACCGCAGCCCAGAATAACGGTGTGTGATGCGAGCTAGATCTTTTGTGCTGGTGTTTCTGATCTTGTGCAGCCTGTCTTTGCTGATAGGTGCGAGGCAAATCAGTTGGGCACAATTATGGAGTTTTTCAGGCGATGCCTGGCTGACACTGAGCGCCAGCCGCCTGCCCCGTCTGGCGGCGCTGGTCTTGAGTGGCATAGGCCTGTCTGTCTGCGGGGTGATCTTGCAGCACATTGTGCGCAATAAGTTTGTGGAACCGGCCACCTCGGGCGGGCTGGATGCCGCCAAGCTGGGCATTCTGATCGCCCTGACTCTGGCCCCCACCAGCGGCACATTGGGCAAGCTGCTGTTTGCCCTCTTGTTCTGCTTTGCCTCCAGCCTGATCTTCATCGCTGTGGTACGCCGCATCCGCTTCAAGAACACCGTGCTGGTACCGGTGATTGGCTTGATGTATGGCGGTGTGCTTAGCGCCATTGCCGAGTTCTATGCCTACCAGCACCAGATTTTGCAAAGCATGCAGGGCTGGATGCTGGGCGACTTTTCCAAGATCGTGCAGGGCAACTACGAAATCATTTATTTGATCCTGCCCATTGTGTTGCTCACCTATCTGTATGCGCATCGCTTCACAGTGCTGGGCATGGGCGAAGGCATGGCCACCAGCCTGGGCCTGAACTATTCTGCCACCGTGGCCCTGGGTTTGATACTGGTCGCGGTTACCGTCTCGGCCACTGTTATTACCGTAGGGGCCATTCCCTTTATCGGCCTGGTCATCCCCAATCTGGTGGCGCTGCGCTATGGCGACAACCTGGGCCGTACCTTGCCCATTGTGGCGCTGGGTGGTGCTTGCCTGCTGCTGGCTTGCGACATTCTGAGCCGCCTCATTATCTACCCGTTTGAAGTACCCATCGGCCTGACCGCCGGTGGCGTGGGTGGCCTGCTGTTTCTGTTCCTGATCTTCTGGAGGAACCGATGAAACGGCAACATCTGGTCTGGATACTATTGCTGGTGCTGGCATTGAGCTTTGTGTTCTATCGCTCCGGCCTGGACTTCGACTACATCATCCCCAAACGCCTGAACCGTTTGGCGGCTATGGTGATTGGCGGCATCTGCATTGCCTGGTCCTCGATTATTTTCCAGACCATAACCGGCAACCGGATTCTGACACCCGCCATCATGGGATACGAAGCGGTTTACCTGCTGTTCCAGTCCCTGCTGATTTTGCTGCTGGGCACACAAAGTCTGGTGATGCTGGGCGCCAATGGCAATGTAGTGCTGTCCATTGTGCTGATGCTGGCCTACTCGCTGGCAATCCATCACTGGCTGTTTCGCCAGGGCAAGAACAATGTGTATTTCCTGCTGCTGATGGGGCTGGTACTGACCATGATCATCAGCACCTTCACCCAGTTTGTGCAGCTAAAGATCAGCCCCGGCGAGTTCTCCATTTTGCTGGGTTTTAGCCAAGCGTCCTTTAACCGGGCCGAGCCTTTGCAACTGCTGGTTTCCGCCCTTCTGGTGGGGGGCATTTGCCTGGGCAGCCTGCGCAGCTTGCCCACGCTGGACGTGCTGTCTTTAGGCCGCGAGCAAGCCATTTCTTTAGGTGTCGACTATCGCCGTACCGTGCGCATCCAGCTGGCACTGATTGCTGCCCTGGTGGCTATTTCCACCAGCCTGCTCGGGCCCACTGCCTTCATGGGGATTTTCGTAGCCAACACCAGCTATGCGCTGGCCCGCAGCTTCCGACACCGAATCACGCTGCCGCTAGGCTGCGCCATCGCCATCGTCATGTTTTTGCTGGCGCAGATAGCAGTGGAACATGTTTTCAATTACCGCACGACCGTCGGGATACTCGTCAACCTGGTGTGTGGCGCGTACTTTCTGGGACTGATGGTTCGTACCCGAGGCACTGCATGATTACGATCAATCAGCTCTCCAAACACTACAAGAACAAGACCGTGCTTTCCAAAGTCAGCACACAGTTTCCTGCCGGACAGCTCAGCTCCCTGATCGGCCCCAATGGTGCCGGTAAAACCACCTTGCTGATGAGTATCGCCCGCTTGCTGGAGACCGACGAAGGCCAGATCCAGCTGGACGGCCGCAACATTGCGGATATACGTATTGCCGACTATGCGCGCCGGGTAGCCACCTTGCGCCAATCTCCTGATTTCAATTTGCGCCTGACCGTGGAAGAACTGGTCGCCTTTGGCCGCTTCCCCTATAGCCGCGGCGTGCTGACGGATGAAGATCAACAAGCCATCTCCGACGCTATTCAGTTTCTATCGCTGGAACCCTTGCGCCAGTCCTATCTGGACGAGTTGAGCGGCGGTCAGCGACAGATGGCTTTTCTGGCCATGACCATTGCGCAGCAAACCGATTATTTGCTGCTGGATGAGCCGCTGAACAATCTGGACATCAAGCACGCTGTTCAGATCATGGGCGCCTTGCGTCGGCTCTGTGACGAGTACGGCCGTACCGTGATTCTGGTGGTGCATGACATCAACTTTGCCGCCAACTATTCCGATCACATTGTGGCCATGAAAAACGGTGCGCTGTACTGCGCAGGACCGGTGTCAGAGGTCATCACGCAAGCACGGCTGACCGAACTTTATGGCCTGGATTTCGAGATTACGCACAGCGAGCGTGGCCGCCTGTGCAATTACTTCACCCCATCAGGAGAACCAGCATGATCGCCAAACACAGATACGGGCTGATAGCCCTGTTTGTGGCCGCCAGCTTTGCCTTGCAAGGCTGCGAGAAAAAGACCCAGGCAGCGACGGAAACCCCGGCACCGCAAGCCGCCGTCAGCCCGCAGGCCAGTGCCCGCTATGAACCGATTGTGGTCGAACACAAGCTGGGCTCGACACGCATCGAAAAACTGCCACAACGCGTCGTGGCGCTGGACATGAACGAAGTGGATTTTCTGGATGCCTTGGGTGTCCCGGTGGTGGGCATGCCCAAAGACTTCATCCCGGCATTCCTGCACAAGTATAAAAATGCCCCTGAAATCCAGGACACCGGCGCAATTGTGCAACCCAATGTGGAACAGGTGTACGCCGCCAAACCGGACCTGATTCTGATCACCTCCTTGCAAGCCAATCACTACAAGGAACTGAGCCAGATCGCCCCCACCATTCACTTTGACGTGGATTACCGCGATAGTCAGGTCAACCACATTGAAGTCATCAAGAATCACCTGCTGACTCTGGGCTCGATTTTCAAGAAAGAAGAGTTGGCCCAACAAAAAGTGGCCGAGCTGGATGCCAAAGTCGCCCAGGCCAAAGAAATCACCCAGGATCGTCCTGAAAAAGCCCTGATTGTTCTGCATAACAACGGCTCGTTCAGCTCCTTCGGGGTGCAGTCCCGCTACGGTTTTGTATTCAATGCGCTGGGCGTACAGCCTGCCAGCCCGACGGTAGAAACCGGCCTGCACGGACAGCCTGTTTCCAGCGAGTTCATCCAGCAAGCCAATCCGGACATCATTTACATCATCGACCGTACCGCCGTAATGGAACGTCGCCCTGCCCTGAACGCCGACAGCCTGAGCAACCCGCTGCTGCGTGAAACCAAAGCCTGGCAAAACGGCCGTGTGGTATTTGCCAATGCCGAAGCTTGGTACGTAACTGCCGCCAGTGTCACCTCGCTGAAATTGATTATTGATGACGTGATCAAAGCCTACCAACAACCATGATCTAACGGTATTTACACGGGCAAATAGACAGTAACGCGACTCAATCCAATTTCTATTTGCCTTAATCAAAGCAAAGAAACACACCCCGCTACATAAAGGAAACTGGCATGTACACACCACGCCACAATGGGACGTTTGCGCCCTCGATACGTAAAATCGGCAGTTCCAGCCGCTCCGGCTTTGCCCTGGACCGCACGTTCAGCGCCGTGCAAATGGCATTAATACTGGGTTTGGGAGCCAGCGCGCTGGCCTTGATGGCCTCGCCTGCGCGGGCACAAAACAGTACGGCTGCCCAGGCTGATGAAGTCGTCACCCTGCCATCCGTTACCGTCAAAGGTCAGCGTGACAAGACTGTAGAAAGCTATGCAGGCGGACAAGTCGCCACCGGCGGACGTGTCGGCTTGCTGGGCACCAAAGACTTCATGGAAACGCCCTTCAACACCATCAGCTATACCGAGCAATACATAGCCGATCAACAGGCGCGTGACATCAGCGAAGTGATCGCCAAAACCGACCCCAGCGTGTTCATGAGCGGCATCGCAGGCGAGAGCAACGAAAGCTACTCCATCCGCGGCTTCCGCTCCGATGTGGGTGATGTCACCGTCAACGGTCTGGCTGGGATGGGCGGCTACTACCGCAACTCGCCCGAAGCCTACGAGCGCGTCGAGGTCCTGAAAGGCCCCTCTGCCCTGCTCAACGGCATGCCGCCCAAAGGCTCTGCAGGCGGCGCCGTCAACCTGGTCACCAAACGCGCCGGCGACGATCCCCTGTTTCGCGTCACAGGCAGCTATATGTCCGACTCGCACTTTGGTGGCCACGTGGATCTGGGCCGTCGCTTTGGCGAGAACAAACAGTTCGGCGTACGCCTGAACACGGCCTACCGCGATGGTGAAATTGCCGTCAAAGACCAGGACAAGAAAATTACCCAGACCTCTTTGGGCCTGGACTGGCGCGGTGAGCGTGTCCGCTTGTCTGCCGACCTGTTTCACAGCAAAGACCGCGCCTACGGCCTGACACGCGGCCTGACCTTGAATCCCGGCGTAGAACTGCCCAAACCACCCAAACCCGATGTGTCGTGGAACCCGCCTTGGGCTTTTTATGACACCACCGATAAAGGCGCCATGATCCGTGGCGAGTTCGATCTGAACGATCAATTCACCGCGTACGCTGCCGCCGGTATCAGCCGTACCAAATTCAGATCCAATATGGGCGCTGGTCAGGTAATCAATAACGCAGGCGACTTCAGGATCAACTTCAGCGGCGTGGCCGACGAGATGCGGCGCAAAACCGCTGAAGTGGGTCTGATGGGTAAGCTGCAAACCGGCCCGGTCAGCCATCAATTCGCGATCAACGCCACGCAGTACAACGAAGACTACGACCTGAGCGGCTTTCGCAACTTGCTGCCCACCGCATGGGAAACCAATATCTACGATCCCGTCTGGGGTCCAGAGCCTTCCTTGCCGAACAATATTCCGCTGATCAGCACCACTAAAACTCGCTTGAAGAGCATCGGTTTTGCTGACACCCTGTCCTTTGCCGAGGACCGCGTACAAGTGACACTGGGCGCACGCCGTCAGCAAGTGATCAACGAGAGCTTTAATGGCACCACCGGCCAGCGTACAGGCGAGCGCTACAAGGAAAGCGCAACCACTCCCGCCGTCGCTTTCCTGGTGAAAGCCACTGATCAAGTCTCGGTCTACGCCAACTACATCGAAGGCTTGTCCCAAGGCGCGATTGCTCCCAACACCGCCGCCAATGCAGGTCAGGTTTTTGCCCCCTTCAAAACCAAGCAGAAGGAAGTGGGCCTGAAGCTGGATCTGGGTGACTTTGCCCATACCCTGGCCCTGTACGAAATCAAGCGCCCCAGCAGCTATACCGACCCATTTACCAACGTGTTCTCCTTTGGTGGCGAGCAACGCAACCGGGGCATTGAATGGGGCTTTTTCGGCTCCCCCATGGAAGGTGTTCGCTTGATGGGTGGCGTGGCTTACTCCGATCCGGAAATCACCAAAGCCGCCAACCCGGCTGAAGAGGGCCGCCAGGCCACGGGCCTGCCCAAGTGGCAAGCCAAGCTGGGCGTGGAATGGGATGTACCCAACTTGCAAGGTCTGACCGTGATGGCCAACGCCACCACCTCATCCAAGCAATACCTGAGCGCGGACAACTCCCTGTCCATCCCAGGCCACACCGTGTTTGATCTGGGCGCACGCTATCGCACCAAGATCTCCGGCCGTCCGCTGACCTTGCGGGCGACGGTGAATAACGTAGCGAACAAGGCTTACTGGGCCAAGCCGCACTTCACCAGCCTGGGTGTGGGCGCACCACGGACTTTCATGTTGTCAGCAACGATGGATTTCTAAGCTGAAGAGCTGAATTTGATGACAGGGCCTTGTTGCAGCTGAGTGGTGTGACAAAGCCCTTGTTTGATGACAAGCAGATGCTGCCATCGGTATTTTCAGGTGAGCTCACCAGCGGTCGACTCACCAGTCAGCTAACTGGCGTACAACTGAGCAATTTCTTAAGCCACGAAGCACAACAGGTGAATATCTTCCGGGTCCAGCTCAAATAAACGCGGGTCTGGCTCTGGCGCGATTTCAAAGCCGTGAGCCATATAAAAATCCACCGTATTCACCGAAGGCGTGGCCGAGGCATAGACCGCCTTCGCGCCCCACTTAACAGCCTGCTTCTTGGCCTGATCCAGCAGCCATACGCCCATCCCCTGACCGCGCAAGGACTGGCTGACATGCAGAAAGAACAACTGACGCCACTCCCCCTGTGGTCCCAAGGGCAGGCTGTCCAGGCCGACGGCGGCCAGCAGGCTATCACCCTTGAATACGCCCATGAACCAGGAGCCTCGATGAAAAGCGTCCTCATGTTCCGGGTGATATTTCTCCGGGTCACCTTCCGGCCAACCCCGCAAATCAATATCAGCCGCTTGCTTGTGCAAGACGCCATCGCGCAGCTCGTACAAACCGTCAATCCGTTCACTACGGTCTATAGACCACAACAGATTCAGTTCGGTTTCTTTCAAAGGGCGCAGCGTCAAGCCTGGAGGTAAAGAGGGCATGGTAATCAAGGTGATGTATTTCGGGTTTGTAGAGGATTGAATCCGCCTCAACGCTCAACCAGGGAACTCGCCTGGCCAAGTCCCGCATGAAACTTGCCCCCTGAGTGAACGCGCCCGATTATAGGCGTACATCGCTCTGAATGCCTCGGCGAACAGGACGGCGCAAGACCGTAGCAGCTCGCAAATCGGGCTGTGGATCACGATCCTCTGCCTGCGCCAGCGTACTTAAAATCGAGCAGTCAGGCTGTTCATCACCCGGACAACAACCAATGGATGCTTCCAGCGCCAAGGCCATGTCCTGCATGTTTTTAATGCGGCTGCTCAGCTCAGTCAGATGCTGTTGCGCGACCCGCTTTACATCTGCACTCTGACGCGACGGGTCGTGCCACAGGCTCAACAAATCACCAATGGCTACCATGGAAAATCCCAGATCGCGAGCACGTCTTATAAAGCGCAAGCGCTCCACATCTTTTCGGCTATACGTCCGGTAACCCGCAGCAGTGCGCTCGGTTTCCGGGATAAGGCCAATCTGCTCGTAATAACGAATCATTTTGGCCGACACTTTGGATACCTTGGAGGCTTCACCAATATTCATCTTGCTCCCCTTGCTCAATGAAAGGACTCGAAAGTCGGGTGTCAGTGATGGCAAAAGGTGGCAGGCCTTGTCCAAAGCCCCATCAGTCTTTTCTGCCTGCCCAGGCCTGTGTTGCCAGCACTGACAACACACAGTGTGAAGATTCCCACGGTAGGAAGGTCAAGCGCCCGCGTGGCCCAAGCCTCCGGCTCCAGAACGCTATGGCGTAAAAAATACATCCACATGCAAATCCTGCACTTTCAAACCGCGCTTGAGCACCATGCCCATCGTGGCATCCACCATGGATGGCGAGCCCGCCACATAAACCTTCCAACCGCTTAAATCAGGCTGATCGTGGCCAACGATATCGGTGACAAGCCCCCGGCGATAGTGAGTGGCCGGTATCCCGGAGATGACAGGAGTAAAAGCCAGATTGGGGTATTGGCGCTCCAGCGCCCGGAAGTCATCAATAGCATATAAATCCCGCAGTTCGCGCGCTCCAAAATACACATGAATGGGCTGATTCATGCCACAGGCCAACGCCGTTTCAACAATCGATTTGATAGGGGCCAGGCCCGTGCCTCCCGCAATGCACAAGATAGGGCCGCCATGCCCCTCGCGCAGATAGGAGGAGCCGCGAGGCACGTCCAGGCTGAGCTTCTCGCCCGGCTGAAGCACGGTGTGCACATACGAAGACGTCACCCCACGGGGAACACGACGTATGTGAAACTCCAGCTCGGGTGCACCAGGGCGGTTGGCCATGGAGTAACTGCGCACGGGCGCCTGTCCGAATTTGATATCCGCGTACTGACCGGCAAAAAACATCAGAGGCTCAGGCTCATCCAGACGGATACGCACAAGGCGCACATCGTGCGTCAGTTCTCGCAACTCGGACACCGTACCGGTCACGCTACGCGAGGGTGCCAGCCCCCGCACATCATCCGTGCCAATCCAGTCTACGGTCACATCACTTAAGGGGATCGCCCTGCAGGCCAGAATCAGACCGCGGGCTTGCTGCTCCTCGGTCAGGGCAAAGCGGGAGTGCTCCAGCCGGTCAATTTGCCCATCAACCAGCCGGGTTTTACAGCCCCCACAACGTCCCAGACGACAGCCATGCGGATAGGCCAGGCCGCTTTGCAAGGCAGCCTGCAAAATGTTTTGCCCCTCCTGAGCGGCGATCTGCTGACCGGTCTGACGGATAAGAATTGTTTTGCTGCTCATTGCTGCCCCCTTCACGTATAGCCCCACGGGCCACGCATTACTCTCAGTTCCCGCCCGGTTCTTGTTGACCAATAGGGATCTGGCTGTCTCATTCTTGTATTTGACATGGCGACTCCACACAAAGTTGCTGTTTAACGACACAAAAGGCTTATTTCTCAATGCCTTGTGAACAAGCTAAAGCTTCCAACGATTGGAGAGTCAACACCTTCAACAAGGTGTGCAGACAAACCTTGACCTTCCAATCGTTGTAATGCCTAGCCTTGGCTAACAACTTTGCACAGACGCTTCGGAAGGGCCGAAGCCCTGCTGCAGGAAAGGGATACAGCCATGCGTCGAACATTCAAATTTGCTTTAGCGGCAAGCGCCATCGCCGCCATCGGAACCGCCTACGCTGCCCGCGATGGTTCCGATCATAAAGACAAGGCAGCAGAACCGCCACCAGAAGCCACCAGTGCGCCCGCAGGCCCCAGCGTGCCTGTTGCTCAAGTTCTGGAGCGCAGCATTCTTCCCTCTACGGATTTCACCGGATTTCTTGCCGCCCCTCAATCGGTAGAACTACGTTCGCGCGTAAGCGGAGCGGTCGAAGCGGTCAGCGTCCCGGAAGGCAGTCTGGTACGTAAAGGGGAGGCTTTATTTCATATAGACCCGCGCCCCTTTCAAGTAGCTCTGGATACAGCCACAGCGCAATTACGTCAGTCCGAGGTCCTGGCCAAACAAGCGCAAGACGATCTGAACCGGGTACAGAAACTGGTCGAGACCGGCGCCGTTTCCCGCAAGCAATACGATGATGCACTGGCCATACGCAACGCCCAGCAAGCCCAGGTCCAGGTTGCCAAAGCAGCGGTCGCCGCCGCGCAGCTGGACCTGTCCTACACCCATATCCGCTCGCCCATCTCGGGTCGGGTAGACCGGGTCCTGGTCACGGCAGGCAATCTGGTCAATGGCGGCGCCACTGACCAGGCCAGCCTGTTGACCACCATCGTCTCCACAGACCCTTTGTATGCGTACTTCGACATAGACGAAGCCACCTACCTGAAAGCCATCCGCCAGACCCGCCCCGAAAAGGATGACAACACCTCCGGGCTACCCGTTTCCGTTGGACTGGCAACAGATCAGGGCTTTCCGTATCAGGGGACACTGGACTTTGTGGGAAACCAGATTGATCGCAGCACCGGGACCGTACGGGCGCGCGCAGTCATTCCCAATCCCGACGGCATGCTGGCCCCCGGCCTGTTTGCGCGCGTCAGACTGGCTACAGGGGCAGAACAAACCGCTATTTTGATTGACGATCAAGCTCTGGGCACTGATCAAGGGAAAAGATATGTACTGGTTGTAGACCCGAACAATCAAGCCCAATACCGCGTGGTCGAACCTGGACCGATGGTCGATGGTTTACGTGTCATTAAAAGCGGTCTGCAAGCCGGTGAAAAAGTCATTATCAAAGGCTTGGTACGCCCCGGCATGAGCATCACTGCCCGCCTCGTTCCCATGCAGGCGAGCAGTGAAACAGCAAGCGCTGCGGTCCACCCCGCGGAGGCCCAGCCATGAAGTTCCCTCACTTTTTCATCGGCCGGCCCATCTTTGCCATCGTGCTGTCCTTGCTGATGCTGATCGCCGGTGCCATGGCCTTCTGGCAACTGCCACTAAGCGAATATCCGGCAGTCACGCCCCCTACCGTGCAGGTAACAGCCAAGTATCCAGGTGCCAATCCCGAGGTCATTGCCGACACGGTGGCCGCGCCGCTGGAACAAGCTATCAATGGCGTGGAGAACATGCTGTACATGAACTCCCAAATGGCGACCGACGGCCAGATGGTCCTGACCATCGCCTTCAAGCAGGGAACGGATGCCGACATGGCCCAGATCCAGGTGCAGAACCGGGTTTCTCGCGCCCTGCCTCGTCTGCCCGAGGAGGTTCAACGCATCGGCGTTGTCACCCAGAAAACCTCGCCAGATGTGCTGATGGTGGTCCATCTGGTCTCCCCGGAGAAACGCTACGACTCGCTGTATCTGTCCAACTTTGCCATCCGGCAGGTACGAGACGAACTGGCCCGCCTTCCTGGGGTGGGGGATGTACTGGTTTGGGGGGCTGGTGAATACTCCATGCGCATCTGGCTGGACCCGTCCAGCGTGGCAACACGTGGGCTGACAGCCAGCGACATCGTGGCGGCCTTGCGCGAACAGAACGTGCAGGTCGCTGCCGGTTCTGTGGGGCAACAGCCCAATACGGACTCGGCCTTTCAAGTCACCGTCAATACCCTGGGGCGTCTGTCCACGGAAGAACAGTTTGGTGAGATTGTGGTCAAGACGGGCGAGGACGGACAAGTGACCCGTCTGCGCGATGTAGCCCGAGTCTCTTTGGGGGCCGATGGCTACACACTGCGCAGTTTGCTTAATGGCGAATCCGCCCCTGCCCTGCAAATTATTCAAAGCCCAGGTGCCAATGCCATTGATGTCTCCAATGCGGTACGCGCCAAGATGCAGGAACTGCAAGGCGGTTTTCCGCAAGACATTGAATACCGCATCGCCTATGACCCGACAGTCTTCGTTCGGGCCTCCTTGCAATCCGTAGCCATCACCTTGCTGGAAGCTGTCTTGCTGGTGGTGATTGTGGTTGTCCTGTTTCTGCAAACCTGGCGTGCTTCCATCATCCCACTGGTCGCCGTGCCAGTGTCCCTGGTGGGCACCTTCGCCTTGATGCATATATTTGGTTTCTCCCTGAACACGCTCTCGCTGTTCGGGCTGGTCTTGTCCATCGGCATCGTGGTTGACGATGCCATTGTGGTGGTAGAGAACGTGGAACGGCACATGGCGCTGGGCGAGTCGCCCAAGCAAGCGGCCTTCAAAGCCATGGATGAAGTAACCGGCCCGATTATTGCCATCACATCCGTTTTGGCAGCGGTCTTTATCCCCTCCGCGTTTCTATCCGGACTGCAAGGCGAGTTTTATCGACAGTTCGCCCTGACGATCGTGATTTCCACCATTTTGTCGGCCATCAACTCCTTGACCCTGTCGCCCGCGCTGGCCGCCATCCTGCTCAAACCTCATCACAGCAAGACACGTCCAGACTGGCTGACACGGCTGATCGATACCCTGTTTGGCGGATTCTTCCGCCTCTTTAACCGTTTCTTTGACCGCGCTGCCAGCTCTTACGTAGGGACAGTGCACCGTGCAGTCCGTGGCAGTGCGATTGTTCTGATGTTGTATGCCGGCTTTGTGGGTCTGACCTGGTTGGGTTTTCACCAAGTACCCAACGGCTTTGTGCCCGCTCAGGACAAGTACTTTCTGGTGGGCATCGCGCAGCTTCCTAGCGGAGCCTCGCTGGACCGCACCGAAGCGGTGGTCAAGCAGATGTCGAATATTGCCCTGGCCGAGCCGGGCGTGGAAAGTGTGGTCGCGTTTCCAGGCCTGTCCGTCAACGGGCCGGTCAATGTTCCCAATTCCGCTCTGATGTTTGCCATGCTCAAGCCTTTTGACGAGCGTCAGGACCCCTCGCTTTCTGCCAACGCCATCGCCGGCAAGCTGATGGGCAAGTTCAGCCAGATCCCTGACGGATTTTTGGGGATTTTCCCACCGCCACCTGTCCCAGGCTTAGGCGCCATGGGTGGCTTCAAACTGCAAATTGAAGACAGAGATGGTTTGGGCTTCGAAGCTCTGGTGCAAGCACAAGGGCAAATCATGGCCAAAGCCATGCAGGCCCCGGAGCTGGCCAATATGCTGGCCAGTTTCCAAACGAATGCGCCCCAAGTGGATGTGGAGATTGACCGGGTCAAAGCCAAGACCCTGGGCGTCTCCATGACAGACGTATTCGAGACCTTGCAGATCAACCTGGGATCGCTGTATGTCAACGACTTCAACCGCTTCGGGCGCACTTACCGCGTCATGGCACAGGCTGACGCGCCATTTCGCGCCCAGGCTCAGGACATTGGTCTGCTGAAAGTACGCAGTAATAAAGGCGACATGATTCCCTTGAACGCCTTTGTCACCCTGACCGAAGGCTCCGGCCCCGACCGGGTGATCCGCTACAACGGCTTTCCCTCCGCCGACATCAGTGGCGGCCCTGCCCCTGGCTACTCATCCGGGCAGGCCACAGACGCGATCGAAAAAATCCTTAGGGAAACCTTGCCCGAAGGCATGGTCTACGAATGGACAGACCTGGTCTATCAGGAAAAGCAGGCCGGCAACTCTGCCCTGTACATCTTCCCTCTGGCCGTCCTGCTGGCCTTCCTGATTCTGGCCGCCCAATACAACAGCTGGTCCCTGCCCTTTGCCGTCTTGCTGATCGCCCCCATGGCCCTACTCTCGGCCATAGGCGGTGTCTGGCTATCCGGTGGCGACAACAACATCTTCACGCAGATTGGTTTTGTAGTACTGGTCGGGCTGGCCGCCAAAAACGCCATTCTGATTGTGGAGTTTGCCCGCACGCAGGAAGAGGCGGGAGCTGACCCATTGACGGCCGTCCTGGAGGCCGCCCGGCTACGGCTGCGCCCCATCTTGATGACCTCTCTGGCCTTTATCGCTGGCGTGGTTCCCCTGATGCTGGCCAGTGGAGCAGGTGCAGAAATGCGCCACGCCATGGGGGTGGCCGTGTTCGCCGGCATGTTGGGCGTCACCCTGTTCGGCCTGCTACTGACCCCTGTGTTCTACGTGCTGGTGCGCAAACTGGCACTGCGCCGCCAACAGCGCCGGGCCCCTGACCGCAACGACCAGCAACACGCATGAAGCCAAGGACAAGCATGAACATGATTTTCCCCTACCTGCCCCGCGTTCGACGCCTCAGCCCCCTTGCCCTGGCATTGATACTGACAGGCTGTACGCTGGCCCCCAAGTACGAGCGGCCGGCCGCCCCTATCGACGCTACGTATCCCGCTTCCCCCCTTACTACGGAAGAGGCTAGCTCTGCTGCAGTCATCGCTGCAGAAATAGGCTGGCGCGACTTCTTCCGCGACCCGCTACTACAGCAACTGATAGAAATTTCACTGGCAAACAACCGCGACTTTCGTACAGCAGCCTTAAATGTCGAAGCGGCACAGGCGCTGTATCGCATTCAGCGCGCCAAACTGCTACCAGAGCTGGGGGCGGCCGCCAGCGGTGCCTCCGAGCGCCTTCCCGCCGACCTAAATCCAACTGGCACCAGCCAGCTTAATCGTCGCTACGAGGTGGGCGGTGTCAGCACAGCCTGGGAGCTGGATCTATGGGGCCGCATCCGCAGTCTGAACGAACAGGCACTGACCAACTATCTGGCCCTGGATGAAACTCGCGTAGCGGCCCAAACCAGCCTGATCGCCGAGCTGGCCAATACCTATCTGACGCTGCGGGCCGACCAGGAGCTACTACGTCTGAGCAGCGACACGCTGGCAACGCAACAGCGCTCCTACGAATTAAGTCGCCAGTTAAAGGAACTGGGCCATGCCACCCAACTGGACCTGCGCCGCGCGGAAGTCGCTCTGCGACAGGCAGAATCCAGCTATGCCGCCTATAGCCGCCAGGCAGCCCTGAATCGCAACGCTCTGGTCCTGCTGTTGGGACAAGCACTCAGTGCCGATCTATCCAGACAGCTGGATGAGGCGGTTACGCTGCCCGATCAGATCCTTGTGGCGGATCTACCTGGCGGCCTGCCCTCCGACCTGCTGGTACGCCGACCCGACATTCGGGCTGCCGAGCAAACCCTTCGAGGCGCAAACGCCCATATTGGCGCAGCACGAGCTGCTTTTCTTCCTACCATCAGCCTGACTGGGTCCATCGGAACCGCCAGCGCTTCACTGGAAGGTCTGTTCGACTCGGGTACACGGGCCTGGAGCTTTTTTCCCAGCATTAATCTGCCCATTTTCAAGGGCGGTGCCCTGCTGGCAAATCTGGATGTCGCCCATGTGCGCAAACGGATAGAAATCGCCCAGTATGAAAAAACCATTCAGGTCGCTTTCCGGGAAGTTGCGGACGGGCTGGCAAGCAAAAGCCTGCTGGACCAGCAGATCCAATCCGAGAAGCTGGCGGTCACGGCCAGCCTTGAGGCTCAAACCCTGGCCGAGCAACGCTTTCAGGAAGGTATGGACGACTACTTGAGCGTTCTGGATGCACATCGCAGCCTGTACAGCAGCCAGCAAACACTGATCAGAACGCGCCTGGCACGACTGAGCAATCTGATTGACCTGTACAAGGCTTTGGGGGGTGGGTGGAAGGAGTACACAAACTCGGCGGATCACAACACTTGAACCTCGCTTTTGTGCCCGAGGCAGGACAGCATGTGCATGGCGTGCATGGATGGACCTCCCGCTCTGGCCCTGACACTGCTCTAGCAGTGCCAGGGCAGCACGGTTGATCTTAACGATTCCGACGGGCCCGCTCCTGCACGACGTTACTTTCCAGCATCAATGCCGCCCGGCTAGTAACCCGATCCAGCATGCTGCTCAGGGCCGATATTTCTGCTGCACTCAAATCCTGAAAGATCTCCTCGTTCAAGGAGGCAACAACCGGCATGACCTCCTCATAACGCTGCACTCCCAACTCCGTCACCGAGACATGCACAATGCGCGAGTCTTTGGTATCGCGCGTCCGCTTTAGCAAACCTTTCTCGCACAAAGTACTGACCGCTCGTGAGCAACGAGCGGTATCCAATGCTGCCGCCTCGGCCAAAGCCGTGCCTGTCAAAGCAGGATGCATGTTGGCAATTGCCAGAATGCGCCATTCACGGCGAGTGATATTGAAACGCCCCTCGCACAAGCGAATAAAAATCGGATTACTGGCAGACCAGGCTCGATACAGCTGGAACATCATCATGGCCGGCAGCGTAAGGGGCGCCGCACTGCCTGCAGTGCTTGCCAAGGCAGGGGAAGGCTTGGGGGAGCTGACCATGGGATGACCTTTAACCTTGAAGATACTTGATTAGAACAACTATCAGCCCCCTTGGTAAGCTGCGGTAAAAACTGATGGAAATCAAAAAAAAGGAGACAAATCATGGCCCTGAACCGCCTTCGCGCCACGGTAACAAGCTGTCTGCTGTCAGGACTGCTGTTCACTGGTTTATCCCACGCAGCAAGCCCCGTTGAAACCCTGACTGTCGTTGTGCCCTATGCGCCCGGAGGCGCGTCTGACCGGGCCGCACGCATTGTGTCGGACGGTCTGCACAAAAAACTGGGTATTCCCATTGTGGTCGAGAACAAGACCGGCGCCGGGGGCCGAATTGCCGCCCAGTATGTCAAAAGTACGGCGGCAGACAAAAATGTGCTGATCCTGGCCAACCCCGCCGTCATGGTCGTCGCCCCCCTGGTTTTCAATGACATCCCCTACAAACCCGACACCGACTTCCAGGCCGTTTCCATGGTGACTGAATACGGTTTTGGGGTAGCGGTGTCGGCAGACAGCGACATTCAAACCATGGACCAACTGATTGCCTGGGCCAAAGAGCATCCCGGTGCCTTCAATATTGGCGTCCCGGCCACCGGCAGCCTGCCGCACTTTTTCGGCCTGATGCTATCTCAGCAAATTGGCTCCAAGGGCGAGATCATCGGCTATCGCGGTTCGGCCCCAGTCATTACAGACTTGATCGGCGGCGTACTGCCCTTGGCTATCGATACGCTGGATGTACTGACGTCTCAGCACCAGGGCAAGCGCATCCGCATTCTGGCCACCTCGGGCAGCGAACGAGAGACCACCCTGCCAGATGTACCTACCTTGAAACAGTCCGGTGTGGACCTGGAAGCCTCAGGCTGGAACGCCTTCTTTGCCCCGGCCTCCATGCCAGCCGATAAAGTCGCCTTCCTGGGCACGGCCATTAAAGAAGTCACCAGCGACCCGGCCCTGCAAGAAACACTGCTGAAAAATGAATTGATTCCCGTATCTACCGATGCAGAAGAAACCCGCGTCCGCATTGAACAATTCCGCCAGCAATGGGCTCCGGTCATTCAAGCCTCCGGCTTCAAAGTCACGCAATAAACCAGCAACACAGACAACATGACACAACGCAAGAACGTCCTGTTCATCATGGCCGATCAGCTGCGGGCCGATCACTTGGCCTGCTACGGCCACCCTCATATTCGTACCCCCCATCTGGATGCTTTGGCCGCCAAGGGGGTGCGCTTTGATAGCGCTTTCGTCAATTCCGGCGTCTGCGGCCCATCCCGCATGAGCTACTACACGGGTCGCTACCCGTCGACGCACGGAGCCACCTGGAACCGCGTGCCCTTGTCGGTAGGCGAAGTCACCATGGGCGAATACTTGCGCGCCGGTGGGCATAAACTGGTGTTGGCGGGCAAGACCCACATCATGGTCGACCACAAGGGGCTGGAACGACTGGCTCTGGATGGTGGCAGCGAACTGGCCCGCCTGCTTAAAACAGGGGGGTTTGAAGAGATAGACCGTTACGACGGCCACCACGAACCGGGAGAAGAAAGCGGCTACCCGGCTTACCTGCGACGTCATGGTTATGAATCCGACGACCCATGGACAGACTTTGTCATCTCTGCGCACGGGCCCGATGGGCAGCCAGTCAGTGGCTGGCACATGCGCAATGCTTGCTACCCGTCCCTGGTAGAGGAAAAGCACTCGGAAACGGCCTATATGACGGACCAGGCCCTGTCCTTCATGGAGCGCATGGGGGATGAACCTTGGGTGCTGCACCTGAGCTACGTCAAACCACACTGGCCCTATATCGCTCCTGCGCCCTACCACGATATGTACAGCGCCGAGCAATGCCTGCCCGTAGTGCGCAACGAGGCCGAATTAAGCAATGCGCATCCGGTCGTAGAGGCCTACCGCCAGCAAGAGGAATGCGTCAGTTTCGCCAGCGAAACCTGCATCAACACGGTCAGACCCGCCTACCAGGGCCTTATTACCCAATTGGACGACCACCTGGGCCGCTTGTTCGACTTCATGTCCCGCAATGGCCTGATGGACAACACCCTGATCATCTTCACGGCCGACCATGGGGATTTCCTGGGCGATCATTGGCTGGGCGAGAAAGAGCTGTTCTACGACACTGTGCAGCGTGTACCTTTCATCGTCTACGACCCGTCACCGGAGGCGAATGCTACGCGGGGAACAGTCGATGACAGAATGGTCGAAGCCGTGGATGTGCTACCCACCATGCTCTCGTGGCTGGGCCTGCCGCTGGCTTCCCACCGCCTTGAGGGACGAGACTTGCTGCCCCTGCTACATGGCACCCAGCCACCTTGGCGCGACTGCGTGTTTTCCGAACTGGATTACAGCTATCGCCTGGCCCGCGTGAAACGCGATAAATCACCATCCAATGCCAGAGCCTGGTCCCTGCGCAGTGACCGCTGGCGCTATGTGTATTGGCTGGACGAGCCTGAGCAGCTCTATGACCTGCATGCCGATCCTGAGCAGTTCAACGACCTGGGCCAATCTCCAGACCACGAAGACGTACGGGTTGAATGTCGGGAGCGCTTGCTGCAGTGGTTCACAAGCCTGAAACGCCGAACGACCGTGACGGACGAAGAAGTAGAGCGCGGTACCAATGCGTATAAAAAAGCAGGGGTATTTTTCGGGCAGTGGTAAGCCCAAGAGCAGAAAGGGCAAGCGTGTAGCATCAAGCGCTTGCCCCCTTCCTAGTCCGGGTTCTTCGGACCGCGGCGCTTGGGCAAGATGGCGGGCGTATCGTCATGTGGCTTGAACAAATACGGACTCTTATCGGGTTCCGGATTCGGAGAACCATCAAACTGCGTGGCTTTATGGTCTACCGGCCACCTTCGCTCCTTGTCTTTGCCGCGTTCATTTACTTCTTTCAGGTCTTCCTGCACCCGCCCGGCAATATCCACTTGGGATTCGCTGCTGGGCTCCGGTGCTTTGGCTTGATTCGAGCCTTCGGTGTTGCCTTTGCGTGTGGGACTCATGCGGACTCTCCAAAGATCAGGTTTCACAGACAGGCTCCAGCAAACAGCGTGCCTGGCGGCCTTGGTGCTCGCCTCCAAGCTACTAGCCTGTCGGGCGAGGCCATGAACAGGCTGGGACTAAGGCTTGGCCTGACTGTGACCTTCATTGGCACGAGCCAGAAAAATCCGTATCAACTCCGGTGAGTGCTCTTCCAGCCAACGAGCCATCGCACGCTCTTGCTCCAGGATTTGATGGCACACCATCGCCGTCTCCGTATCGCCCACAAAATCAGCGGCCTCCTTGAGCTGGCTGTAAGCCGCAATTTCCAGGTTTTCGAAGGCAAAGCTGAACATCGTGCCTTTCACCACCTCATCAGAGGCAAAGATCCCGGAAAAGCCCTGAAACACTGCCATAACTTTCCCGCCCAGGTCTTTGAGCAAGGACGTATCCCCACCGCGCCGCTCTATACATTCGCGCACCAGCCCCTGCTGTGTCTGAGTTTCCTTGATATGTTGCTGAATACGCTGATGCAACTCCGGGTAGTTCTCCACCCGCGAGAGCATACTGTTGAGCATCGTCTCAGCCTGTTCTTCCATTGCATGCGCGTCTCGAAGCCAGTCCATCAAGTGTTTGTCCGCGCGTGATTTATTGGTATCCATGACATTCTCCTGTCGGTTTGCCTTGCCGCAACTGCGACAAGCAACTGATACCCAGCATATGGCGTTCCCAAGGCGCCAGCGCCCCGCGCACACCTTGAAAAACACCAAACAGCTACCTGCTTCCTCTTGAATCAGCCCCCACACATCCCGGACCGAAAAATTGGAGCCAGGCAATCACGCACGGCAAGCAAAACACTTAAATAATCGACATTAGAAAGGCGCCCAGCCCCGCCAAAAGCACAACCAACGCCGGTGGTACACGCCCCACCGTCAACAAGCCAAACAAGAGCAAGGCCAAGCCAAAATCCGCCTTGTCATGAATGGCACTGGTCCATACCGGGTCATACAGCGCGGCCACCAGGATACCGACCACCCCTGCATTAATCCCTGCCATCGCCGTGCGCACGCCAGCCCGATGTCGCAGCCCTTCCCAGAAAGGCAAGACGCCAATCAGAATCAAGAACGCTGGGATAAAAATAAGCGCCAGCAGAGCCAAGCCGCCCAGCCAGCCTTGCAAAGGCCATTGAGCCATCGCCCCGATATAAGCCGCGAAGGTAAACAGTGGGCCCGGCACTGCTTGCGCTGCTCCATAACCCACCATCAAGTCCGCATTGCTGACCATTCCTGTCGGTACGACAGAGGCCTGCAAGAGCGGCAACACAACATGCCCCCCTCCAAAGACCAGTGCCCCGGATCGGTACACCCCCTCCAGTAACTGAACAATCGATGAGCCTGTTGCCGCAGCCCACACGGGCAAAACAAGCAAGAGCCCGACAAAAGCCAGCAGGGCAGCCATCCCTAGCCTGCGAGACACCGGATACGAATGAGCCTGAGCCACTCCTGCTTGAGCAAAGTCCAATTTCCACCATGCGATCAAACCTGTCACCGCAATGGCCAGAACCTGCCCAAAGGCCGAGGGCAAGGCCAGACTTAACAAAGCAGCCACCATCGCCAATGCAGCACGAGATCGATCAGGGCATAAGGATCGAGCCATTCCCAACACCGCCTGGGCCACAATTGCTACCGCCACAACCTTGAGCCCATGTACCCACGCTGACTCTGCAATCCCCTGCTGTCCCGCCAATCCCAAGGCAAACAAAATCAATGCAATGGCCGATGGCAAGGTGAAACCCGTCCAGGCTGCCAGCAAACCCATCCACCCAGCACGCCCCAGCCCCAGCGCCATCCCGACCTGGCTGCTGGCCGGACCCGGCAAGAACTGACACAGGGCAAGCAGATCGGAGTAGCTGCGATCATCCAGCCAGCGACGGCGCTCTACGAACTCGGTACGGAAATAACCCAGGTGCGCGATCGGGCCGCCAAACGAAGTCAGCCCGAGTTTCAGAAAGGCCCAGAAGACCTCCAGCGGGCTGCCTGGCCTATCCGACGCCTGCCTCTGCACTTCTGCCGGTACTGATGTGGGTGTCTGTGTCTGCACAGGTTCGTTCGAATTATTCATTGCTGCCTGTTCCCCCCCTTGATCAACATCCGGCACACGTCATCTGCACCACCTGTTTTTACTGCTGATTAGTTGTCTGCTTACCGCCCGATAGACAAGCTACAGGCTCCTTAGCCTCGCAACATATGAATACTGTGATGTAGAGCGTCAGAACCGTCCTCATCACGCGCTATTTCGTTCCACCCAGCCCTGCCTCCCAGCACTCACTCAAATAGCTTACAAACGTGGAAATCCGCGCCGATAAAGCCGTATTGCGGTAGTACACCGCATTGATAGGCTGACACATCTCCAGCGTGCGTTTCGGGAACAACTGCACCAAACGTCCTGCCTCGCGATCCCGGTGCGTCATGAAGTCCGACAACGACACAATCCCCACGCCATCCAGCGCCAATTGCCGCAAGGTTTCCCCACTGGAAGCGGCAATACTTGGCTTGATATGCACCGGCATCCCGTCCTGCGCAGGCAAGGGCCATTCATTCAGGGATAGCGGCTGGGTAAAGCCCAGCAAAACATGATTATCCAGGTCGGCCACGTCACGAGGATGACCGTGCTTTTCCAGATAAGCAGGTGAAGCCATCACGCGTAGACGCGTGTTGCCAATAGGTCGCGCATGCAAGGTAGAGTCCTTGAGCCGACCAATCCGAATAGCCACATCCGTGCGATGCTCCAGCAGATCAATCCATCCTTCATTACTGGTCAGCTCCAGGCTGACCTGCGGATAACGCTCCTTATAGCCGCGCACAATCGGCACCACGCAATGCAGAATAAAAGGCGAGGCAGCATCTACCCGCAAGCGCCCTACTGGCTGCTGCCGGCGTATGGCCAAATCCTCCTCCGCCTCCTCCACATGGGCCACAATGGATCGGGCTCGCTCCAGAAAAGCCGCCCCTTCCTCCGTCAGTTCCAAGCGCCGTGTGGTACGCCGTAGCAAGGTGGTGTTGAGCTTCTCCTCCAGCCTGTTCAATGTGCGGCTGACCGCCGACACCGTCAGCCCCAGATGCTCGGCCGCCCGCGAGATGGCACCGGCATCCACCACGGCTATAAATGCCTGCATTTCATCCAGAGTTGTTTTCATTGTTGACTTTAAATCAAATGTATTTCGACCAACATGGACTTTTTAGACTAAATCATCAAGAACACAATGGCATCTTCTGCAATGCTCCACGCAAGGATGCCATCATGCCTATAGCTCTACTGGCGCTGACCATCAGTGCCTTTGCCATCGGAACGACAGAGTTCGTTATCGTTGGTCTTTTACCCACCATCGCCGCAGACTTGGCTGTGGACCTGCCCTCTGCCGGGCTGCTGGTCAGCTTGTACGCCCTGGGCGTTGCCGTAGGTGCCCCCGTCCTGACCGCCCTGACCGGCAAAGTCCCCCGCAAAGCCTTGATGCTGGGTTTGATGGCCCTGTTCACCATCGGCAATCTGGTGGCCTGGCAAGCACCGGGTTATGAATCCCTGATCGTGGCCCGTATTCTGACCGGCCTGGCTCATGGCGTGTTCTTTTCTATTGGCTCCACCATAGCGGCCAGCCTGGTCCCCAAAGAAAAAGCCGCCAGCGCCATTGCCATCATGTTCACCGGCCTGACCGTTGCCCTGGTGACGGGCGTACCGCTGGGCACCTTTATCGGCCAGCAGTTCGGCTGGCGCACCACCTTCCTGGCTGTCTCAGCCCTGGGTGTGATCGCCTTCCTGGGTAGCCTGCTCTTTGTGCCCAAGAACGTAGTACACAGCAAACCGGCCACACTGCGTCAACAAATCCGCGTCTTCGCCCAACCGCGACTGTTGCTGGTGTACGCAATGACAGCGGTGGGCTACGGCGGCTCTTTCATTGCCTTCACCTTTCTGGCGCCCATGCTGGAACAGATTACGGGCTTTTCCATTCACGCCGTGGGCGGCGTCATGCTGGCTTACGGGGTGTCAGTTGCCATCGGTAATCTCTGGGGTGGCAAGCTGGCCGATCAACGCGGCCCCATCCCCGCCCTGAAACTGATTTTCCTGCTGCTGGCCATCGTCCTGCTGGCCCTGACCTTTACCGCCGGCAACCCTTGGTTGATGCTGGCAACCGTACTGGCCTGGGGTGGTGTGGCATTTGGCAACGTACCCGGACTGCAGATCTATGTTGTTAACCAGGCCCAACGCTTTGTCCCTGAAGCAGTCGATGTGGCCTCCGGCCTGAACATCGCCGCCTTCAATATCGGAATTGCAATTGGAGCCTGGGGTGGTGGCCTGATCGTCGCCAACATCGGCCTGATTCATACCGCCTGGATCGGGGCCATCGTCGTCCTGCTGGCCCTGGGCCTGACCGTCTGGGCCGGCAAACTGGATCAGCGAGATCAAGAAGATCAACTGGACGTAAAGGCAAGGCCCCTGGCGGCTTGCTAAAAATCAAGCCCCAACAACGCATCAGCCCAGCAATACAGCTTCACCAAAGCACCGAGCACGCTCCCGAAATCAGCACTGGAAGCGTTCCCCCATACGCATCAACGGGCTGCTCTTGCTACCCGTACAAATTTACTCAAATGGAGTTACCACTATGTCTATCCCACAAATCGGCATCGGCACCTTCCGCCTGAAAGAACAAGCTGCCATTGATTCGGTACGCACGGCCCTGGACGTTGGCTACCGCGCCGTCGATACCGCCCAGATCTACGAGAACGAAGCTGAAGTTGGCCAAGCCATTGCCGAATCCGGAGTGCCTCGGGACCAACTGTTCATCACCACCAAGATCTGGATCGACGAGCTGTCTGCCGACAAACTGATCCCTAGCCTGAAAGCCAGCCTGGAGAAACTGCGCACCGACCACGTAGACCTGACCTTGATCCACTGGCCGTCGCCACAAGGCGCTGTGCCTTTAAAAGAGTCGCTCCAAGCCTTACAGCAAGCACGCGAACAAGGCCTGACCCGCCAGATTGGCGTGTCCAACTTCACCATCGCTCTGCTGGACGAAGCCATCAACGCCATTGGCGCAGAAAACATCGCCACCAACCAGGTAGAAATCAGCCCCTACCTGCAAAACGCCAAGCTGGCTGCCTTTGCACGGGAGAAAGGCGTGCACCTGACGTCCTACATGACCTTGGCTTACGGCAAGGCGGTGCAGGATACGGTGTTGCAGGAGATCGCAGCTAAACATGGAGCGACTGCGGCCCAAGTGGCACTGGCCTGGGCGATGCATCAAGGGTTTTCGGTGATTCCTTCGTCGACCAAACGGGCGAATCTGGAAAGCAACCTGAAGGCTGGCGAGCTGAAGCTGGATGCGGAGGATTTGCAGAAGATTGCAGAGCTGGATCGCGGGGAGCGTTTAGTTGATCCTGAGGGGTTGGCGCCGGTTTGGGATTGAGGCCAAGGATTCAATAAGCCCAAAAGCAGACGACACGTCTACGGGCATGTCGTCTGCTTGCCTTCTACTGCAGTGAACCGTTTAGAAGCGTGTGCGTATACCCACACCAAACGTATCGCCACGCAACAAACCAGTCAGTTTGTCGCTGTAATACGCGGCATAAACATCCGTGCGCTTGGAAAGCTCATAGTCGTAACCCAAGGCCCAACTGTTGCGCTTGACGTCACTCGCCCCGCTGCTACGAGTATGACCATACGAAGCCAGTACCTTGCCGCCGCCCATAGGGACAGACACACCAAACTGCCCGCCCTTCATCGTTATGTCGCCACTAGTAATGGTGTTCTTCACGTACTGAAACTGAGCAAAAACCTTGGCAAAATCAAAGTCATAAGCCATGCCTAACTGACTTGCTCGCTGATGACGAAAGCCCACAATGATGTTTTCCAGATCATCCGCCTGATTATCGAACTTGATCTGCTGATAGGCTAATGTCGCCGAGAAAGCACCATTGAAATACAGCGCATTGCCACCCCATTTATTGGAGCCAGACTTGTTAGGCTCGTTACTGAACCCGTAAATCAAGTTCGCCGTCAGGCCATTGAAGTCTGGCGTGGTGTACTTGACTGCATTGCTCCAGCCCGAATCGCCCAGCACACCTTGGCCCTCCATCCCCAGATACGTGTGAAACACCGACGGGGAGAAAGTGTAGGAATCGCCAAACGGGTTAAACAAAATGGTGGAGACGAAATAAGGCGTAGTCAGCCGCCCCAGCGTCAAAGCGCCAGCATCATCACTTTGCAAACCCACATAAGCACTACGCGAAAACATGGGATCGCCATTGAACCGCCCCGCCTGACCTGTCTCTGGTCGGAAAAACCCTTCCATGGCAAACACGGCGCGGACACCGTTGGACAACTCCTCCTGGCCTTTCAAGCCCCAGTAAGAGGTTGTCATCCCTCCCCCGCCTACCGTCCCTTCCCGCTTGTTGCCTCCTACAGGCTTATGTATGCCTGCCCAGGCATCAACCAGACCGTACAGCTGTACATTGGTTTGCGCGTGGGCAGTTGACCCTATTCCCAGCAAAGCGGCCAGCAGCCCGCCTGCCAATATCGGCATCTTTAGAACCATTGTGTCTCCGTTATCGTTTTCAGTATTGTGGTGATCCCCCTTCCCTTTTTCTAAGGGGGAGCCCTGACTGGGTGTCATCCACTTCGGCAGTACAAACAGGCAAAGCGAACAACCCCAGTTTTTCTAGGGGCTTTTAATTTTTACTGTCACTTACAAGTGGTTTGGAAAGATGCGGGTGATAACGGTTATTCAAGCTTGTGCGCTTAGTGTCCTTACAGACGGCTTGGATTTTTCTTCTGTGGCGTCGAGTGCTTAAGCAAGCGGCACTTCGACTCTGGAGGTTTAGTTTTTAAAAGTGGCCAAAGAAGATTCGCATAGCTTAATCGTAGATGCAACAAATGCACTCTTGCCCCTGCAGCGCAAATACTTGGAGAACGAGCTACACGCTCTGGTACATTGATGAGCTATCCGATACTCAAATTATGTTTTAAAGCTGATAGACGCCCGTGTGTTGAAACTCCTCATCGTCACGCCGTCTGGAACTGAAAATATGGCGAAAATGAGCCTTGATTGATCTACTTTCTGAATCCATCCCCATAAAGAAAGGGACTAATAAAATGAACTTCTAGAAGATGCTAACCCGGGCTTTGCATTAGCTTGACATCACCAATCCATCGATTAGTTTAATAATTTGTCTGCACTGTACAGGGCCTAGGAAAGTTCAGGTAGGATTCTTCCCTCGAAGAGAGCGCTAGCGGCATGCTTGTAACGGTGATATAAAGTCCGTACTGTTTTGTAATTTTTATTGAAGCACTCTATGGCGCAACCGCTCTTTGAAGTCTTTGGGTTCCCGTACTATTCTCAGTCAGCCGAAGCGATTCATCACCGAGCACGAAAGCTCTGCCCATTCCAGCCCGAAATGGTGCCTTGTACTAAAGTTTCTGTGTCGAACCCTCTTGGCGTCTGTTCCGTGGCAGACGGCTCAAGCGAGGCAATAACTTGCCCCACCCGCTTCAAGGAAGACTGGCTAATTGCACGTAACGCTGCTGCGTTCTTCTTTCCCCCTGGAGCCAAATACCACATTCTACCTGAGGTGCGCATTAAAAGTGGAACAGGAGAGTCTGCTGGGAATATTGATGTTGTGCTAGCTCAAGTTGACTCAGCTGGTGAAGTGGTCGATTTCGGCTCAATTGAAATACAAGCCGTTTATATCTCCGGCAATGTTCGCGAACCTTTCGAATTTTATATGCGCGACCCAGCCGCGAATGGGGCAATTGGCTGGACAGGAACAAATAGCCCTCGAGCCGATTATTTATCCTCATCTCGAAAGAGACTAGCACCTCAAATGCTAATGAAGGGAGGAATACTCAAGTCGTGGGGGAAAAAGCAAGCTATTGTGCTACACAAAGGCTTCTTCCAAACACTTCCCATATTGGAAGAGATCCCCGAAACCAAGAAGGAGTCGGCGGATATAGTATGGCTTATCTATGACTTAGTTCAGCATCCAACGGAAGAACGGTTTGTACTTACATTGGTAAAATCCATTTACACTGAGTTCGGAAGCGCGTTGGCTACTATCACGACCCGCCAAGCCGGAGAAATAGCGAGCTTTGAAGCAGTGTTGCGTAGTAAGTTAGCAAAAATTTGACGCTGGAGGGGTTATCACCAACTCCAACGTCTCTCGATGATGCGTTCCGCGCATGGGAATTCGACATACTTTTAAGCCTCGCTCGTTTGCCATCTCTATTACCTCCGGGTCGTCATCGTACGTCATTAAGAAATCACCTTTCGCAATCGCAGCTAAATTAAAAAGACGATGATGGTCCAATTCGAAGTGAGCATATAGTCGACTGCCAGCCCGCTTCCCTTTTGTTCCTGCTGTATACGGCGGGTCGATAAAGTAAGCAACGTCCGGGTCTGAAAGATGCTCTTCCATAATGGCCATGCCGTCTCCTTCAATGAAGGTAAGCTTGTGGCGTATAGCATCTATCGCTCTTATCCGCTTAGCTAAAGTTGCAGGATACCACCTGGACGCAATGCCTTTCCCAGCTTCTCCTCGCTTCAACATCCCAGAACCAGCAGCCAAGATACCACCGTGGTTAATTCGGTTCTTTAAAACTGTACGAAACGCTTCCTCTTTAAGCTCGACTTCTTGCCTGGCCAAGACGGTACTGCAATTTTCAACCGTTAATTCAAAGCCAAGTATGCGCTGAGCAAGCCACTCAGCATCGCCACTTAAAATGGTTTGCCATACTGCCGCAACCATGGGGTCTTTTTCTACAAGAATGACGTGATCAGCCAACCCTTCAAAGGCGGCTGTAAGCCCTACAATAGCCCCCCCAGCAAAAGGTTCGACTAGCAACCGAGGACTTTTTGCTGGGGCTAACCACCGTCGGAGCTCTGGTACGAACCAAGTTTTCCCCCCTGGATATCTAAACGGACTGCGCTGCGGTACAGACGCAACATTCGTAGGCTTACGCTGAGTACTCGCTGTCAGAGCAACAGGGAAAAAATCTGCTTGGTTCACGTACCGAGGCCTTTACAGAGGAGCTAGTTAACGAAGCTGGCTGTGAAAACCGCCGAGATTCATGACATGCATCTATAATAAGACATAGATTTATCAATGTCAATAATTTGAATAATCAAAACTATGAATTTGATGGTCAGTACACCAATTTTAAAGGAACTCGCTTTAGCTGGAGCAGTAGAAGCTGCAACCGCAACGCGGAAGGGAGACGGATTTTTGCTGACTATTCAAATAAACGGTGCGTGGAGAACGTTAGAAGCTCAGCGAGGAGGGCCACGGCTTTTCAAAACTCTCGACTCGCTGTCCCGCTACATTGAGGCGCTTGAAATAAAATGCTTTACGGTCTGTATGCGTTAATAACTACGTTTTGCTCCTGAAACGTAGCCAATTTCTTGTGCCTACCACCAGTAGTTGTTAGTAATACACCACTGTAGACTATTGAAAAAACGCAAAACCCGCATAGCTAAGGCTAGTGCGGGTTCTGTGTACTACAAGAGACTGCTGTAGATTGTAATTTGGTGCCCGGGGCCGGAATCGAACCGGCACGCCTTGCGGCGGGGGATTTTGAGTCCCCTGCGTCTACCAATTTCACCACCCGGGCTAGGTATGGCAACCTGGGAATCCAGGCTTGGAAGGAAAGATTGTTATTATACGCAGATTCCTCGGGGTTTTGGCAAGTGCTACAGCAATTTTTTTAAATTTAGCCTGGCACTGAAAACATTTCCACCTAAAGTCCGTCTGAAGCTCCGTTTTCCGCCTACTTTGTCACAACTGCTTAAGCATTAACGGACGGTTCTCGGCGGGCAGACACCTGCACCACTTTTGGCCATACTCAAACCTGGATTCCAAATAAAAAACAGGCCAGGTACACCGTCCTGGCCTGCTCAATCTTTTTGTTCTAAGTACGGGGTCCTTAGTCCCCTGCCACAGCCTGCCCGTTACGAATCCACTCTCTCCAGATCGCGACCAACAAAGCCATCAGGACCGGGCCGATGAACAAGCCCACGATGCCCATTGTTTGCACACCGCCAACCAAACCAAAGAAAGTCGGCAAGAACGGCAATTTTACCGGGCCACCCACCAGGCGTGGTCGCAGTGTTTTGTCGACAATGAACAGCTCGATAGCGCCCCACAGGAACAAGCTCACGCCAGCCACCAGGTGACCAGAGCCTATTAAATACAAGGACACCATTGTGAATGACAGGGGAGCACCGCCGGGGATCAACGCCATAAAGCCGGTGATCACACCCAAGAGTACGGGCGATGGAACACCTGCAATCCAATAGGCAATACCCAAAACCACACCCTCACCCAAGGCGATCAAGCCCATCCCGGTGACAGTGGAGTTAACGGTAGCAGGCACGACACGGGAAAAACGCTGCCAGCGGCCTGGCAGGATGCGCTCACCAACAATATCCAATTGCACCAACAGCCTGTCGCCATCTTTAAAGATGAAGAACAGCGTGATCAGCATAAACAGCACGGTCAGCAGCAGGTGAAAAACGTTGCCGGTAGCGGACAGTACCATGCGGTAGATATTGCCCAGATGCTGGCCGCTGACCATCTCGACCAGCTCGCCCAACGCGTGGGGTTCGCCTAAATAGACTTGCCAGTATTCGGTCAAGCGCTCGCCCATCAGGGGCATGGCTTTGATCCATTCTGGAGTGGGTGTGCCGTAGCGGTTGGCGGCCAGCGCCCAGGTAATGAAGCTGCTGGCTTCCTGGATCGCAAAGGACAAGGCCAGGGACAAGGGTACGACCAGGACCACGATGACGACCAGCAAGGCCAGTGTGGCCGCCAGTGCGGTGCGGCCATTGCAGCGTACAACCAGCCGTTTATATAAGGGCCAACCGGCCAGGCCTATGATCAACGCGGCGAGGACAGGGACCAGAAATCCCTTTAAAAAGTAGACGCCTGCGGCCAGCAAGAGCAGCAATAGCCAGCGAGCGATAAGGAATGCGGGTAAGACGGGTTGCATAAACGGTGGAGACCCTCTTGTCTATTGGTCTGGGCATGGGTCGGTGCCCGAAAGTTTTTTGACGATAGCATGATCACAGCCCGAGGAATACCCGTTTCTTACAACAAGCTGATAACACTTTTTAAGGTGGAAGCAGGCTCTAAGCGGCACCCGCGATCTGCATAGGGTCAAGACTCATCATTGCGGGCTGGTTAGCAGCATCAGGACTCGGTCGGTTCGATTGGACTGACTCGAATCTGACTCTTAATGAACTGCACCTCACACCGCGTCTTGCCAAGTCTACTCCTGCTGCTGTGAAGCAGCTTAAATGCTGCACACGAAAGCTTGAAATCTACAACAGAGGTTCAAGTCTTGTGATCCTCAGTCGCCTGAGAGCTGCAACAGGCATCACGTGCGAGTGCTGGTGCTGGTGCTGGTGCTGGTGCTGGTGCTGGTGCTGGTGCTGGTGCTGGTGCTGGTGCTGGTGCTGGTGCCTTCAGTCTGCTCTTGCAGAGCTCCCGACTTCTTTTTTTGTGGGCAATAAAAAACGCCCTTAGGCTGGATGCCTCAGGGCGTTTCTCTATATTCGGGGGCTTCTTTAGACAAAGCCCTGCCGGCTGTGGCTGTTTTTATCCCCTCAAGTCATGCTCAGGGCGCCACCGGCAATGCACGTTTATGCGCCGAAGCACGGAAGGTTTTGATGATGATCTGCGTGGCTTCATCATCAATCACCTTGCCTTCCAGAAAATCATCAATCTGGTCATAGCTGACACCAAAGGCGTCTTCATCCGGTTTCAAGGGGCTAAGGCTTTCCAGATCAGCAGTGGGGACTTTGAACACCAAGGCGTCAGCGGCGCCCATCGCACTAGCCAAAGCACGCACACGGCGTTTGTTCAAGCCAGCTAAAGGCGTAATGTCAGCAGCGCCGTCACCAAATTTGGTGAAAAAGCCCATCAAGGCTTCAGCGGCGTGGTCTGTACCGACTACCAGGCCACCGTTCGCACCAGCAATCGCATACTGCGCCACCATACGTTGACGGGCTTTAATGTTGCCCATCAGAAAATCCTGCTGTGCCGCGTCGCGGAACTTCAGGCCGGAGGCCAGCAATTGCTCCAGCATGGCGTCCGATGCGGGCTTCACATTCACGACCAAGGTCTGATCGGGATTGATAACCTTCAGACCGCCTTGGGCGTCTTTCTCGTCAGCCTGCTCACCGTAAGGCAAACGCACGGCGATGAATTGCGCTTGATGGCCTTGCTGACGTGCCTGCTCTACGGCTCGCTGAGACAGACACCCTGCTGCCAGGGAGTCCACGCCCCCGCTGATCCCCAGGACCAGGCTGCGGCAGCCGGTACGCAGCAGATAGTCACTTAGAAAGCGGACGCGACGTTCGATTTCTTCCTGAGCATCGAAATGATCCGTGATCCCCAATTCCGCACGGATACTGGCTTGCAAAGCGCGTTGATCATCAGTCATGGCGCAGGCTCTCTACACAAAGTGAACAATAGTTCGATTGTAAAGGACTGGGAGAGCTGTGCCATACCGCCTTATCAGGGGCTTTTAAAAAATTGGGATCCTTATTCATTAAAAATGGATTCTGTATATAATCTTCAGTCAAGAAAAACAAATCGCCCTTACTGAGACAAGCCCCTTAGCTACTGCTCGGGCACCATAAAACCAGCCCATGCCATCCGGTGCCTTGCGCGACATTGAGCGTGCCTACGCGCCCGGCTGGCAGCAAGCTCACCAGACGTATCCCATGAGATCCTCAACTGAAATCGCAGACGAAATCCTGAGACGTATTCAGTCCGGCCACTACCGGCCCGGCGACTCGCTAAGTCAATACGAGCTTGCGGAGGAGTTTCAGACCAGCCGCACCCCTGTTCGGGAAGCCCTGCGTTTTCTGGAGGCACGCCGCGTGACCTCGTTGACCAAGACCGGGCGCACGATTGTGGCTATTCCTTCTGCCAAATCAATCCGCGAGGCATTTCAGATTCGGGCCGAACTGGAAGGCTTGGCAGCGCAACTGGCGGTGGACTGGATCAAGGACTCGGATCTGGAGATCTTGATGCAGCATCAGTCCGACTATGCCCGCACCTTGCGAACGCGTGTGCGCAGCGAGGAGGGGTCAGAATGGTTGCAACACAACCGCGCTTTCCACGACTTGATCACGATCACCAGTCACAACGAGCGCCTACACGAGCTGATTCAGCAGTTGCAGAACGACAGTGTCTCCAGCGCCTTGAGCTTTGCCTCCAAAATGCCGCCGCGTTTGATGGAAGAAAATATTCTGGAGCACGAAGCAATCATCTCTGCACTGGCCGAACGCAATGGGACAGCAGCACGCGAAGCCATGACCGAGCATGTTGCCAAGACCATGAATCTGGTCCTGGACTGGTTGCCAGAGCGCTAAGCAAAAAAACAGTGCCACCCGCAAGGAGAGGTGGCACCGCACAATCAAGGTGGTTTGCGATCCCCCGGACAAACCACCCGACTGTTAAAACCGCGGCCTGCGCACCTGCAGGCAATCCTCTACCAGTTGGGCAACATCCACCAGCCATTCATCCTGATATAAACCCGCCACCAGTTGCAGCCCCACGGGCAAACCGGAGGCGCTGATACCGGCTGGCAAGGAAATGGCGGGCTGCCGCGTCAAATTGAAGGGATAGGTATAGGGATTCCAATCCAGCCAATTCTGCGAAGCGGTGTCAGACGGCGCTTCCCGGCCCGCCTCAAACGGCAATATCGGAACGGTAGGCGTCAGGACCAGATCAAACTGCGCAAAGTGTCTAAGCATGGCTTCACCCAGCTTTTGTCGGCCAATCAGGGCTTGGTAATAGTCCGGCAAGCTGTTCTTCTCGCCCTTACTGGCAACCTGGCGCAGACCTTCGTCCACTAAAGGACGCTGTGCCGCAGAGACTTGATTCACCAACCAGGCCGTACCAGCCTCCCAATGCGCTGTAATCAGCTCTTTTGCACCGGCCAGGGGTAGCTCGGTAGGCACAATATGCGCCCCCTGCTCTTGCAGCTTGTCAGCCGCCGCCTGGATGATGCCCCTGACCTCGGGGCTGCACTGCTCATCCAGATGCAAACCGATACGCAGGCCCTGCAAGGTACGAACGGGAGCTCGCACATGACGCGGCAAAGGTACCGAGTTCCAGTCGCGTGGGTCGGCTTGCATCATGACGCTCAGCAAGCCTTTCAGGTCCGCCACGGATCGGGCCATGGGGCCTACATTGGATAAAGTCAGCATCGGGCCAGCAGGCCAGGCCGGTACGCCCCCAAAGCTAGCTTTCATGCCGGTGACACCGCAAAAGCTGGCGGGAATCCGGGTGGATCCGCCGCCATCTGTACCGATTTGCAGCGTCCCCATCCCCGCTGCCAGCGCCGTGGCCGCACCGCCGCTGCTGCCTCCGCTGGTCAGACTGAAGTCCCAGATATTACGGGTGACTCCCGTTAAGGGACTGTCCGCCGTTCCCTTCCAGCCAAACTCCGAGGTCGTCGTTTTGCCGATCAGTACCGCCCCGGCCTCACGCATCCGCGCCACCGAAGGCGCGTCATCCTGGGCAGCGTCCGCCATCTTTGCTGCACTTGAACCATAGCCAGTCGGCAAGCCACGCACCAGAAGCAAGTCTTTAACTCCGTACGGAATACCATCCAAAGGACCACGTGCCGCACCTGCCATCCAGCGAGCCTCTGATTCGGCAGCCTCTTGCAAGGTCAAGGCACGGTCCAGATAACAGTAGGCATTCACAATGGGGTTCCAGCGATCCACTGCATCCAGCGTAGCCCGTGCCACATCTACAGGAGACACCACTTTGCTTTGATACAAGCGCTGCAGTTCATCCGCACTGGCATAAATCAGATCCATAGAAGTGGGAGACTTCATGTCCACGGCGCTCTCAGATTTGGCGATTGGCTCATCCTTATGGGAACTGCACATCATGCTGACGCCTCCATCAAACGAACCAGCACCAAGGAGATCTCAGGCACATAAGCCAGGATGAACAGAACGATGATGGCTGCAATGACAAAGGGCATGACCCCTCTCACTACCACCTCGTAAGGCTGGCCTGATACGGAGACCGTCGTAAACAGATTCAAGCCAAAGGGAGGGGTAAAGAAACCCACCACCAGATTGACGCAGAACACCACACCCAAATGGATAGGATCCACACCCAAGGCAATGCCGATAGGAACCAGAAGCGGTGCCAGGATCACAATGCTGGCTGCAGCATCCATCACGCAACCAACCAGCAGCAAAAACACCACCAGCAAGGCCAGGTACAGGAACTGTGTATCAAGCAAAGGCGTCAGTTCCGTCACCATCAGCATGGGGATACGCGCCGAGGCCAGAATCCAGCCAAAAATACCGGCTGCACCCAGAATAATGCCCACCATGGAAGAGGTTTCTACCGAGCTTTTCATGACTTGCCACAGAGTGCCTACAGTGAACTGGCGGTAGCACACGCCCAACACCAGGCTGAATACCACACCTACGGCGGCGGCTTCGGTAGGCGTGAACACACCACCATAGATACCGCCCAGAATCACAACAGGCATCAGCAAGGACGGAATCGCCTTCAAAGCCACCATGACCATCTCTTGCGAGGTATAGGAACGCGTTGCGCTTTTAGGCACTTTCAGCTTTCTGGTCAGCAGCATGTGGGTCAGCATGAAAGCCAGAGCCATCAACAAGCCGGGCAGGATATTGGCTACAAACAGCTTGGGGATAGAAACGTTGACGGTTGCGCCATACAGAATCAAGGCAATGCTGGGCGGAATGATATTGCCCAAGGCACCGGACGAAGCCGTAATTCCTGTCGCCAAAGAAGCCGGGTATTTCTGTGCGATCATCGCGGGCATCATGATGGCACCAATAGCCGCCACCGTTGCCGGAGCCGAGCCAGTCAAGGCACCAAACATGGCACAAGCAATCACCGTCACATAGCCCAGTGCGCCATGGACGCGCCCGACCAGCATGTCGATCAGATCAATCAGGCGCCTGGACAGGCCCGCCTTTTCCATCAGGTTTCCCATCAGGATAAACAGCGGCACCGCCAGCAAGGGGAAGGAGTCCAGCCCCGCCATCACACGCTGCGGCACAACAATCAGTGGCCGCATGCCGGTAAACAGCAAAAACAGCGCACTGCACAGCAATAAGGAAAAAGCGATAGGAATGCCCGCGATGAACAGCGTGAACATCAAGCTAAAAAGTAAGAGAGCTTCTTGCATTTACACCCCCTGCGCCGCTGGGCTGGGCTGATCCCGATACCCGTCCAGCAAGGCATTCACACACTGCACGGCAATGATGGCGCCGCCTACCGGCAAGGCCGCGTACACATAGGCCATGGAGATGCGCATGGCAGGACTAAGCTGTTGGTAAACGATGGCAATCAGTTGCAAACCCTGCACCAGCAGGACCAGTGCGCAGGTCAAAATCGCAATCTGAACCAAGCCGCTATGCACTTGGCGGGCTTTGCCTTTCAGTCGCATCACCAGCAGGTCAATCACGGCATGACCATTGCTTTTAACCAGCACAGCCGTTCCCAGCATGATCATCCAGATAAAGCTGTAGCGTGTGATTTCCTCAATCCACGGTGGGGAGTAACCCATAAAATAGCGCCCGGCCACCTGTATTGATGCGGCCAGCACAATCAGCCCCAGAAATGCCGCCCCCAAGGTTCTGCATAAGCTATCCAGGCGGGTACTGACTCTATCGGCCCAATCGAGCAAAGAGTGTTTCATGATGGTTATCCGCCAGGATTATTGAGCAAGCGCCGCAGCACGGGTGACCAGATCAGGATCAATCACCGTCTTGTATTTTTCGTAAATCGGCATGACGGCTTTGCGGAACTGCGCTTTATCCACATCGGCATTAATGGACACGCCTGCCTCCCTCAGTTTCTTCTCGATCTGCGCTTCGCTCTGGATCAGGAACTGACGTTGCTCCTGCACCGACTCGCTGGCCGCTTTCTGGAAGATGGCTTTTTCATCAGCCGATAAGGTGTCCCAGACCCGCCCGGAAATCACCAAAGGAATCGCCACATACACGTGCTCGGTTCGGGACAGATAAGGGGCCGCTTCGTAAAAGCGACTGGTATAGAACAAGGCCGTGGGGTTCTCTGCACCATCAATGGTTTTTTGCTGCAGGCCGGTAAACAGCTCCGGATACGCCATGGAGGTGACATTCACGCCCAGCGCCTGCCAGGTATCCACATAAATAGGACTTTCCGGCGTACGCACTTTCATGCCGCTCAGATCCGACAAACTGCGGATGGCGTGCTTGGAGTTATACAGATTCCGGAAACCGCCATGCCCCCAACCCAAAATTTTCAGGCCGGACTTTTCCAGATCTGCTTCAATCGGATCCGTGAAACTGGAGTCCAGGGTTTTGAAGGCGGTCTGGTAGTCCTTGAACAGGTAAGGCAGGTCAAACACCATCGCTTTTTTCTCAAAGGTGCCCAAGGTGAAGCTGGCCAGCAGGCTCATGTCCACCGTGCCCAACTGCATGCCTTCAGCCACATCGCGCTCGCCACCCAGTTGCGCACCACCCAGCACCTGGACCTTGATGGCCCCCTTGGTTTGATCTTCCACTCGCTTGGCAAAATTCGTTGCCAGGTGGTGGTACATATCTTCGTTCTGCTCTACCGAAACGTGGGCAAGCTGTAATGTTCGCGGGCCTTTGCTTTCATGCTTTGCCGTATCGCCCGAACCGCCCTTGCCACATGCGCTCAGTGCGCCCAGCATCGCCAGAACCGCGATTCCCACTCGTGTCATTCGTTTCATGATCGTCCCCCTGCATCCTGTGGTATTGAATTTCTGTTCAGTTTTATTTGTGTTTCAAGCCAGCCCTGATCGGGCTTTTTTTGCTTGTTGATGCTGCCCATACGCAAAGGCATGGGCAGCTTTCCTGTAGCTCGCTGTTAAAGCGGGACTGCTTACACCGCTCTGGACTCTTCCTCTAGGGAACGGCGGGTTTTCATATTGAAGCGGCCTTCATAAATCGCAGGCTGGCGGGTGGTCGGACCCATGTACTGCACGTACAGAATCTCGCCATCTTCCAGGGTCGTCAGTGCGTGCTCGTAATGCGGGTCCGGGTGAAACACCATGGTGCCCTCGCCGTAGATCACGCCATTGATCTCGAACTTGCCCGCCAGGATGTACCAGATCTGGGCAAAGTAATGGCTGTGCAAAGGGTGCCCGGAGCCCTTCAGATACTTCACGACCCCGGCGTTGGGAATGGTGGGGTCGTCTTGCGTGGGGTGGAACATCATCTTGGTGAACTGCCCTTCGTAGCGCAGGTTGTCCCACTCCAGATCATCCCGATGCTTGACCGCCATTTCCCGGTGAGCTGCCGTCAGCGGGCCACCAATGCCACCCGGATTCAGAATCGGAGCCAAGGTAATTGGATCTATTTCACTCATCACTTCCTCCTTAAAAACCAAATTAACAAAATGGGATCCCGTTTTGCATGAAATGGATTCTATCAGGACGATGGCACCGGAATATTCGTATTTACCCGGTACGTTTCTACCAGGCATAAAAAAACCCCACCTGCTTCAAGGCAGGTGGGGTTTTCACAAGCAGAACTAGTGCTTAGCGGTCCAGTTGCGACACATCACGCACGGCACCACGGTCAGCCGATGTTGCCAGCGCGGCATAGGCTTTCAGTGCTTGCGACACAACGCGCTCGCGGTTCACTGGCTTCCAGGCCTTGGAGCCACGCGATTCCATTTCGGCACGGCGTGCGGCCATTTCTTCATCGCTGATAGCCAGGTGAATACGACGGTTGGGGATGTCGATCTCGATGGTGTCGCCATCTTGCACCAGGGCGATATTGCCACCCTCGGCAGCTTCAGGCGACGCATGACCAATCACCAGACCGGACGAGCCACCGGAGAAGCGACCATCGGTGAACAAGGCCGAGCTTTTGCCCAGGCCCATGGATTTCAGATAGGAGGTGGGGTACAGCATTTCCTGCATACCTGGGCCGCCTTTGGGGCCTTCGTAGCGAATGATGACCACATCGCCTGCCTTGACCACGCCGTCCAGAATGGCGGCAACGGAATCATCCTGGCTTTCATAAACACGCGCCGTGCCGGTGAAGGTCAGAATGCTTTCATCCACGCCAGCGGTTTTCACGATACAACCGTTGATGGCCAGGTTGCCGTACAACACGGCCAAGCCACCGTCTTGCGAATAAGCATTAGCCTTGTCGCGGATACAGCCCTTGGCGCGGTCTGTGTCCAATTCCTGGTAGTAACGGTCCTGGCTGAAGGCCACTTGCGTTGGGATACCACCGGGGGAGGCACGGAAAAAGTCACTAATGGCTTTGACGTTGTCGCCCTTGACGTCCCAACGCTTGATGGCTTCACGCAAGGTGCCACTGTGTACGTTGCCCACATCCAGGTTCAGCAAGTCGGCCCGGGCCAGTTCGGCCAGAATAGCCATGATGCCGCCCGCGCGGTGCACGTCTTCCATGTGGAATTCGGGGGTGGCGGGAGCCACTTTACACAGGCAAGGGACGCGACGCGAGATCTTGTCGATATCGGCCATCGTAAATTCCACACCGGCTTCCTGGGCTGCGGCCAGCAAGTGCAGCACGGTGTTGGTGGAGCCGCCCATGGCCACGTCCAGGGTCATGGCGTTTTCAAAAGCCTGATAGGTGGCGATGTTGCGTGGCAGAACGGATTCGTCGTCTTGCTCGTAGTAGCGCTTGGCCAGATCCACGATCAGGCTGCCAGCGCGCTCGAACAAACCTTGGCGACGAGCGTGGGTGGCAACAATGGTGCCGTTACCGGGCAAGGACAGGCCCAGCGCCTCGGTCAGACAGTTCATGGAGTTGGCGGTAAACATGCCCGAACAGGAACCACAGGTCGGGCAAGCGCTGCGTTCAACAGCTTCAGCCTGTTCATCAGTGACGTTAGGGTCAGCGGCTTGAATCATGGCGTCCACCAGATCCAGCTTTTGCACTACGGTCTTGCCGTCTGGCGAGTAGACCTTGCCCGCTTCCATCGGTCCGCCCGACACAAACACCACAGGGATGTTCAGGCGCATGGCGGCCATCAACATGCCGGGGGTGATCTTGTCGCAGTTGGAGATACACACCATGGCGTCAGCACAGTGGGCGTTGACCATGTATTCCACCGAGTCGGCGATCAGTTCGCGCGAAGGCAGGGAATACAGCATGCCGCCGTGGCCCATCGCAATACCGTCGTCCACCGCAATGGTGTTGAACTCTTTTGCCACACCGCCGACCGCTTCAATTTGACGGGCAACCAGCTGGCCCATGTCTTTCAGGTGTACGTGACCCGGTACGAATTGCGTAAAGGAGTTCACCACCGCAATGATCGGTTTGGAGAAATCCTCGTCTTTCATACCGGTGGCGCGCCACAGGGCACGCGCGCCGGCCATATTCCGACCGTGGGTCGAGGTACGGGAGCGATATTGGGGCATGACTACTCTCTGAACAGGAAAATTATGTAAAGATACCTATCATAAACGTCCCAAGGCGCTTTGTGCGCGTCAAGGTCGGGAAGGCGTCTTACCGTAGGGCGGCTACCGATCTGGCACCCAGAATCCTTTGCAGCAAAACCCCTTATTTAACAGGAGATATATTATGCCGCAGGCCGTGCCTGACCTTTCCAACCTGCTTCGACAGGACATCCGCTTTCTGGGCAAGGCCCTGGGAGAGGTGATTCGTGATAGCGAAGGAAAGGCGACCTTCACGCTGATTGAAGCCCTGCGCCGGGCGGCTGTCAGTTTCAGACGTGAACACGATCCGCAGCAAGCACGGATTCTGGAAAAAGACATTCCCAAGCTGAACGACGCGCAGGCCCGTTCCGTGGCCCGTGCCTTTGCCTACTTTTTGCACCTGTCCAATATTGCCGAGGACCGCGACCAGAACCGTCGCCGCGAAGAGCAAGATCCCGAAAAGCTGCTGGGCAGCCTGCAACATGCCATTCAAACCTTGATGGACCAGGGTTTGAGCGCCAAGAAAATTCGCCGCTATCTGCAAGAAGCCTGTGTGATGCCGGTGCTGACGGCTCACCCTACCGAAGTTCAGCGCCAAAGTACGCTGGCTGTGCATATGGCCATTGCCGATGAATTGAACGGCCTGGATCACAAAGCCAGCGCCACACAGTCGGCCCGCACCCAGGAGAAGCTGACCGGTCTGGTGTCCCTGCTGTGGCAAACCCGCATGCTGCGCGACCACAAGCTGACGGTGATGGACGAGATCGATAACGCCCTGGCCTATTACGGCTCCACCTTCCTGCCCACCATTCCGCAGCTGTACCACGATCTGGACCGTTTGCTGGAACCGGGCAAAAAAAGCCTGCTGGATCAGAAAACACGCTCCCTGCCCGCCTTTTTGCGCATGGGCAGCTGGATTGGCGGTGACCGCGATGGCAACCCCAATGTGGGCCCTGAAACGGTTGAACAAGCGGTGCTGCGCCAGTCGACACGCGCACTGCAACACTATCTGGAGCAGATTCGTTTGCTGGGTACGGAAATCTCCGTATCCGACGCACTGAACCGTGTCAGCAAAGACCTGGCGGCCTTGTCGGCCAGCAGCCAGGACCCGTCGCCACACCGTGTAGACGAACCTTATCGCCGCAGCTTTATTCATCTGTACGCCCGTATGGCGGCCACAGCGCAGAACCTGCTGGGCCGCGACCTGGCCGATCGCCCCACTTACGCCGCCCCACCCTACGCAAACCCGCAAGAATTCAAGGCTGATCTGCAAATCATTGCCGACTCCCTGGCTGAAAACAAAGGCGGCGCCATTGCCGGCCTGCGTTTGAACGAATTGATTCAAGCTGTGGAGGTTTTTGGCTTCCATCTGGCCACTTTGGACCTGCGCCAAAGCTCGGACGTGCACGAGCGCGTACTGGACGAACTGTTCCGCGTGGCAGGCACGCTGTACAAGGACGAACCCGTCAATTACCGCCAACTGTCCGAAGAAGACCGCATCACTTTGCTGCGCTCGGAGTTGCGCCACCATCGCCCCCTGGTTTCGCCCTGGTATCGCTACTCGGAAGAAACCGAGAAAGAACTGTCCATTCTGCGCAAAGCCGCCGAATGCCGACGTCGCTTTGGTGCGCGTGCGCTGGAACAAACCATTGTGTCGCACACCGAAACGCTCAGCGATTTGCTGGAAGTGCTGGTGCTGCAACAGGAAACCGGCCTGATCGTGCCCAATTCCAACGAGCCGGAGCATCAAGGTCTGATGGTTGTACCACTGTTCGAGACCATTCCTGACTTGGAGCGTGGCCCGCAAATCATGCAGGAATGGCTGGATATGCCTGAAATCCGCCAGCGCGTGCGTCACGCTCAGGACAGCGTGCAGGAAGTGATGCTGGGTTATTCGGACAGTAATAAAGACGGTGGCTACCTGACCTCCAACTGGACGCTATACCGTGCCGAACGTGAATTTGCGCAGGTTTTCTCGCGCCGCAAAGTGCGTTTGCGCCTGTTCCACGGTCGTGGCGGTTCGGTAGGCCGAGGCGGTGGTTCCAGTTTCGACGCTATTTTGGCGCAACCTCCAGGCACCGTGAATGGTCAGATTCGTCTGACCGAGCAAGGCGAGATGATTCAAGGCCGCTACAAGGATGCGGACGTGGGCCGCTGGCATCTGGAGCTGTTTGTCGCTGCCACGCTGGAAGCCAGCCTGGGATCACGCAAGGGCTCGTCCAATGACGACGAACATCTGGCTGCGTATGGTGACGCCATGGCCTGGATGTCCGAGCAGGCTCATCAAAGCTATCGCCAACTGGTCTACGGTACGCCGAACTTTGATCAGTACTTCTTCCAGTCCACGCCTATCAAGGAAATTGCTGGCCTGAATATCGGCTCGCGTCCTTCCTCGCGCAAGGCCACGCAAAGCATTGAAGACCTGCGCGCCATCCCCTGGAGTTTCTCTTGGGCGCAATGCCGTCTGCCTATTCCTGGCTGGTACGGCATGGGCACAGCCTTGAACCGCTATCTGGAATCGGGGCTGCCCAATGACGGCCTGAACCGCAGCAAGCGCTTGGCTCAGTTGCAAGCCATGGCGCGCGACTGGGCCTTCTTCCGCACGCTACTGTCCAATATGGAGCAGGTGCTGGCCAAGACTGACCTGGATATCGGCCTGAAATACGCCGGTCTGGTCGAGGACGAGGAACTGCGCGAGACCATCTTCACGCAAATCCGTGACGAGTTCGAGCTGACACACCGACTGTTCCGTGAAATCACCGGCCACGAGCTGCTGGCGCACGATCAGGCTTTGCAAGATGCTCTGGCCGAACGCTTTGCCTATATCGACCCGCTGAATCACTTGCAGGTGGAACTGCTGCGCCGCCATCGCCGTCAAGGTGAAAAGGCCAACAAGCCCACACGCAGCGGTGTGAACAAGCAGCACGTCATTCACCTGACGATCAACGGTATTGCGGCTGGCCTGCGTAACTCGGGCTAAAGCGAAACCATCGAAATTGGTCTTATTAATTACTTTTATAAATAAGCTAATTTCCAAAAGAAGTTAAGAGCGTACAATAAGCCATTACTACGCTTTCTGAAAAAGGCGTGATCCCTACCGGGGTCACGCCATCTGGCTTATGGCGCTTGCAATCATCCTGGGAATTCTGACTGGCCTGTCGCTGGGCCTGACTGGCGCGGGTGGCGGTATTTTGGCCGTGCCCGCTCTGGTGCTGGGCATGGGCTACAGCATGACAGCAGCCACACCGGTAGCCTTGCTGGCTGTAGGCGCCGCAGCCCTGGTCGGCGCACTAGATGGTTTGTACAAACATATCGTGCGCTATAGAGCTGCCATGTTCATGGCCGTTACAGGCGCTTTGGTCACGTCTTTGGGCGTACGCATCAGCCATGCCTTGCCGGAAAAAGTGCTAGTAACGCTGTTTGTCGCCATCATGCTGTGGATTGCCACCAAAATGCTGCGTCGTCCGGCGGCAACGGCCCATGCTCATACACCCTGTTGTCTGAACCCGGAAACCGGCCGCCTGCGCTGGACACCAGCAGGCACGGCCACCTTGGCTTCAATTGGTGCGGTAGCGGGTTTGTTTTCAGGCATGTTGGGCGTGGGCGGCGGCTTTCTGATCGTGCCTGCCCTAAAACGTTTCAGCGACCTGTCCATGCACAGCATTGTGGCCACATCCCTGATGTTGATCGCCCTGATTTCCCTGAGCGCTTCGGCCATGAGTCTGGCACACGGGGCGGAGATTCCCCTTAGCGGCTGGGTTTTTGTGGCCTCGGCCATGGGTGGCATGGTGATAGGCCGACAACTAGCCCCTCATATTCCTTCTGTGCGCTTGCAACAGGGTTTCAGCATCCTGACCGCTGTTGTGGCCCTGTCCATGCTGGCACGTACCTATCTGTTTTAAGCCGCGATTCTGTACACGCGCTCAAGCAACACCGGATACATGGTTTTGAGCCAAGCGCCGCGCCTGGCTCAAAACTGCACATGCTTTACTCGCAAATACTGCCACCACCGTCTTGCGGATTCAGACGGTAATCGCTGAAAGAGCCGCCCTCACGCGGACGCACGGCGACAATGCGCTGAACAATATGGTCCGGATCGGCCCGGAAACCATGCTCATACGCCACGATATCCAGGTCCGCACACCAGCGCAGCAGCTCCCCCGGCTGCAACAGAA
This sequence comes from Alcaligenes sp. GCM10023179, assembly GCF_042653705.1. Classification (NCBI taxonomy): domain Bacteria; kingdom Pseudomonadati; phylum Pseudomonadota; class Betaproteobacteria; order Burkholderiales; family Alcaligenaceae; genus Alcaligenes; species Alcaligenes sp. GCM10023179. The sequence continues at coordinate 822,444 of NZ_JBHSIQ010000002.1, forward strand.
AGTCCGGATTACGCGGCGTGTTGTATTGCTCGTTGCCCACCCCAAAGGTTTCGTAAACCAGCACCCCACCTGGCTCCAGGCTCTCCAGCAAAGTCGGCATCAAGGGACGCCACAGATACTTGGTCACCACCAGGGCATTGAACTTGCGCCCCGCGAAAGGCCAGGGACCATTTTCGATATCAGCCTGGATAATTTCCCCGTAAGGCGAAGTCGCTGCCACCGCTTCCGGATCCCGGTCTACACCGATCACGGTATTGCCGCGCTCGGCCAACCAGCGGGCATTGCGCCCCCGACCACAGGCCACATCCAGAACTGTGCCCGGATTCGGAATCAAATGGGCCCATGCCTGTAACCAGGCGCTGGCCTGTCCCCTGTCGTTCATCCTTACCCCTTTGCTAAGCAGACAAAACGCCCATGGTAACGCAGCAGTGGGCAAGCTCAAGCACAGCACTGGCCTGGGCTACAATTGGCCCCGATTCCACGCTATTTTTTTGAGGGTGTATGAAAGTTCTGCTGCAAAAACCCATATTGCTGATGGCCGTTCTGTGCCTGCCTTTGTGGTTTGTCTACGGCAACTTCATCCTGGCCGCTGCCACCTCCATCCTGATCGGGATGCTGGTGGGCATGATCCGCACCCTGCACCAAGTGACCCAGGCCAAGAAAGCCAGCGCCAAGAGCGCCGCCCCGGCTTCTTCCGAGACACCTAACGACAAGCCCAACTGACGCCATGAACGTACTGTCCGCCCCTGCCCTGCCACACGGTTTGCCTCCCCTGTCCGAGGAACTGAAGAAACACGTCGCACAGGTTAACGATTACTTGCTGGACCGCATTGCCGATGAAGGCGGTTTCCTGTCTTTCGACCAATGGATGCATCATGCGCTGTACGCCCCGCATCTGGGCTACTACACCGGTGGCAGCACCAAGTTTGGCAGCAATCAGCCCACGGGCGACTTTACGACGGCCCCCGAACTCTCCCCCCTGTTTGCTCAGACCTTGAGCCGTCAGGTCATGGAAGTGCTGGAAGGCAGCCAATCCCTGTCCATTCTGGAGTTTGGCGCGGGTAGCGGCGCTTTGGCCGAAGCGCTGATTACGGAGTTGCGCAAGCAAGGTATCGAGCCGCAGTATTCAATTCTGGAAGTATCGCCTGATTTGCGTGCGCGTCAGCAAGAGCATCTGGCCCCCCTGCAAGCACAAGTGCAGTGGCTGGACAGCACACCGCACAGCTTCAAGGGTTGCGTGGTGGCTAATGAGGTTCTGGATGCCATGCCTGCCAGCCTGTTCACCTTTGATGTGGCTGGCAAGGTGCTGGAAGTAGGTGTCATTGCCGCAGACGACAGCACGGCCCAAGGCCTGCCAGCGCCTTTCTACCTGGCTACCCGCCCGGCTCCCGACCATCTGGCTTCGCTGGTGGCCGAGCGCGTGGAAGCGCAGCCCTTCTACCTATCCGAGATCAACCTGCAAGCCGAAGCCTGGGTGCGCAGCATGGGTACTTGGTTAAAGCAAGGCGCGGCCATTTTGATCGACTACGGTTTTCCGCAGCGCGAGTACTACCACCCGCAACGTGACAAAGGCACCTTGATGTGCCACTTCCGCCACTTTGCTCATGCCGAGCCGCTGGTGCTGGCTGGCTTGCAGGACATTACCGCCCACGTGGACTTCACCGCCATGGCGGATGCCGCCCTGGAGGCCGGTTTGGATGTTCTGGGCTACACCAGCCAGGCGCGCTTCCTGATGAATTGCGGCATTACCAATTTCCTGGCATCTCCGCCGGAAGACCCATCCCCCGCCGTGCAACAGCAATGGGCACAGACCATGAGTGCCGCCAACAAGCTGCTGTCTGAAGCGGAAATGGGGGAACTGTTCAAGGTGCTGATTATTGGGCGCGATATTCCGGCTCCCGTGCTGGGCACGATGAGCGGAGATCGACGCGAGCGTCTGTAAGTGTTTTCAGCTCCGGCCTTTGGCCGTTTCTGACTAAAGGGCGGTAAACCTGAACGGTGAAATGGCAAGGCACGTACCTTGCCATTTTTTTGCTGTAAATAACCACGCCCAAGCCAAGACCTCTAGCTACGGCAGCGGTGCAAAGAGGATCTTGCAGATCATCCTGTCTTGAAACCAGAAACCAGCTTGAATGGTCTATCTGTTCCTGAACCCAGAACAGAACCGCACACACGGCTCCAAGCCCACAAAAAAGATAAGCGGCCAATGGGCCGCTTATCTACTTGTGTACTCCGGACTGATCACTCACTACTCAACTGATTGCTCCAGGGCCGCCAGTCTGGCCGCACGCACCTCTTCACGGATTCTGCCAGGCTCAGCCTTGAATTTCGCCGCCACTGCACCTGCGTCCACACCAGCCATAACCATGCGCAGCTTATCCCACTCCCATTCCGGGACCGCTTCCAGACATGCAGCCGCATTGACCAACTGCATAAAGCGATCCGGCTTGCGCAAGGCATCCAGCGACTCCATCACCTGCAAGGCCGACTCCACATCTGCACGGGGTTGCTGCAAAGCAGGACTGCTCAGCAGTACGGGCAACAGACGGGCCTGATCGCGCCATTCCGACGGAGCACGAATCTGCTCCGCCACCTGCGCAGGCGTTTCTGAGACATGGCACAAAACAGCAAAGCAGCTTGCCAAATCCAACTGACGTTCTTTAGCGATCTGAACTTGCTCGCCCACCTGATCGCTGTAGCTCAAACCGGGCATGACACGCTCTAGTGCGCCGACTTCCCGCAGTACCTCGAACATGCGAGCGGGCTGCTTGGCAGACAAGCCTTTGGCTATTTCCAGATAAATGCGCTCGGGCACCAGCTCGTCCACTTCACCCTGCTCAACCAGATCACGTGCCAGAGCCCAGGTATCGTCGGCCACGGTGAACTCGGAAAAGCGGGCCGCAAAACGTGCCAGACGCAGCAAGCGTACCGGGTCTTCGCTAAATGCGGTGCCCACATGCCGGAATAGACGGGCCTGCAAATCCGCCAAACCATTCAAGGGATCATGCAGATTCCCCGCCGCATCCACGGCCATGGCATTGATGGTCAGATCACGGCGACGCAAATCGTCCGCCAGGCTCACGTCTGTGCCGGTGTAAAAGGTAAAGCCCTTGTAACCACGGCCCGACTTGCGCTCAGTTCGGGCCAGGGCAAACTCTTCTTTGCTATGGGGATTCAGAAAGACAGGAAAGTCGCCACCTACGGGAACAAAGCCGCGCGCGGCCAGGTCTTCGGGCCGGGCACCGACTACGACCCAATCCTTGTCACCCGCTGGCAGCCCCAGCAAGGCATCGCGAACCGCGCCACCCACCACATAGACCTGCAAGCCTTCCAGAACAGGATCTGGCGGCCCCATCAGGGCCGCCAGAGCTGCTTGCTGTCTGTCATCTAGCATGGACGGGCTCATCAAGGCGAAATCGTACCCAAACGCCCTTTGAGGGACTGCGGCTGACCGCTGAACATCATGGCGTAATAGGTCGCGTTGGAGAGCACGTTTTTCACGTACAAGCGCGTTTCAGTAAAAGGAATGGTTTCTGCAAAAATGGCCCCTTCTACCGGAGTGTTCAAGCGCGAGCGCCACTGGCGGGGACGTCCTGGCCCTGCGTTATAGCCTGCCGATGCCAAGACCTGCGATCCATCCAATTGGCCCAGAACCATGTTCAGGTAATTGGTACCCAGCACCGTATTCACCTCGAACTCGTTCACACGGGAGGGAGAGAAGTCGCGCATATCGATCTTGTTGGCCACCCATTTGGCGGTGGCAGGCATCAGCTGCATCAAACCCGACGCCCCGACTCCCGAGCGTGCATCGGTAATGAAGCGCGATTCCTGACGGATCAGGCCATACACCCAGGCCGGGTCCAGATTGATGGACTTGGCCTGCTCGGTTACGCGGCCTTCAAAGGGCGCGATAAAGCGCTGGCTGAAGTCGATCTCGTTCTTGGTCAACAGGGAGGTATTCACCACGCGATCATAGATATGCTGCTCGCGCGCGAACTCGGCTGCTGCACGCAACTGTCTGTCGTTCATGCCACGCAAGGCAAAGTTCCACTCGGGTACCGCTTCCGGACGCCAACCCAGCTTGAACAGCTCCACCGCACGCAGCAAGCCCGCATTGGTACGGGCATCCTGCATGTCCAACGGCGTCAAAGGCTGTGGCTGAGGGGGCAAGGAAGGTGTCAGACCCAACTCTTCTGTGGCCAGCTGACCGTAGAAGTTCAGATCACCCACAATGGACTGGAACTTGGCACGAGCCTGATCTTTATGACCCAAGGCTTCATGGGCACGCCCCGACCAGTACACCCACACCGGCTCGGCCTTTTGCGCATCGTTCATCTTGTCGATGGCGGCAGAGACATGCTTCCACTCGATGGTGCCCTGACGCAACTCGGCGCGCACTTGCCAGGCATTGTTGTAATCCGTCATGGGGGTACGACCGGAGCGGCGATACCATTTGGCCGCATCGTCTTCCACCCGCAAGGCACTGATCAGACCGAACTGGCCCCACACCCAATTCAGGTTTTCCTGAGGGATTTTGCCGGCCCAGGTACGGTCGATATAGGCCGCTGCAGCATCACGCTGACCACGACCCAGACGGGACAAGGCCAAGGACACCAGCTCCGGATTGACCGAACTGTTGTTCACATTACGATCCAGCCACTTCTGCGGCGAAGCCATCAAGGCGGTGTAATCCTTCATTTGCGGCGCAGTGAAGATAATCGCAGCCAGGCGGCGGGCCTGGGATGTGCGGTTATTTTCCAGAGCATCACGCATCAGATCACGGACCTGATTCTTGCTGATCACTTTACGGGCGTACAACTGGTCCAGTGCCGACCAGCAGGCCTGGCTTGGAGAGAACGACGCCAGCAAGTCCTGCACATCCACAGGCTGACCGGCCACATTCTGTGCCGACGCTACTGCACACTTCACAGCCGAGGTAGGGGCGTGAACGGGGGCCAGCTCACGCACCAAAGCATAGTTGCCGGTACGCGCGGCCGCCACAATCCAGTCGGACTTCAGGCGATTTTCCAGATATTCGTCTTGATTGCCGCTCAGGAACAAACGAATTTGCTCATCGGGCACGGGCGTGGTCGTATCCTGCAAAATCCGACGCAAGCGCCAGTATTCGGCGTAAGAACCCAGAACAGGATCATTCGCGGCAACCGGAGCCAGAGCATCGAGCGCCGTCCAGCGCTTGGCCTGCATGGCATCACGGGCGTCAATCAAAGCCTGACGGGCCGTTGGCGGCACAGGCGGGACTCGATCCCAGCGGCGCACGGCTTCTTTGGCAGGCTGCAACACGACAGCTTGCTTGGCAACGGCAGGATCCGGGGAATGGGTCTGGGCTTGCGGCGACTGCGACCCCGCACAGCCGACCAAACCCAGAGCAAACACCACCAAAGCGCTCAAGGGCGGGCGAGGAAGCATGGATGCCATGCCCCAAGCTGGTGTTTTCTGGTACTTTAGCTGGTTGATACCCATAGTGACGGCCTTTAGAAAATCACCCATGATTCAGAACGTAGAGCATAACGCAGCCGCGCTGCGCACGCGACTAAAAGACCTGCGTGCAGGACAGCCCTCCATCGACACCAACCGGGGCGCCTTGCTGATCCGGGGCCGTCTGTTCACCTGGCTGGCCACCAATCGCAGCCGCCTGCGTGAGCAAGGCCGTACCGAACCCACCACCATTGCCGCTTTCTGGCCTATGGCCCAGGAACCGGACCTGCGTCCATTGCTGGTGCAATGGGTGGAAGAAGAAGGCATCAATGTCTGTCTGCCCGTTGTCAAAGAGGCCGATGCCCCGTTGAGTTTTGTCGAGTGGACACCCGACACGGACATGGAAAAGGGACGCTACGGCATCGAAATCCCGGTTTCCACCAAAACCATGCAACCGGACATTGTCCTGGTCCCTACCCTGGGCTACACCAGACAAGGTGATCGCCTGGGGTATGGCAAGGGCTACTACGACCGGACCTTGGCGGCGCTGAAAGAACAAAACCACACGTTTACCAGCATTGGTATTGCCTGGGCTGTGGGCGACTTGTCGGGCCAATCCTACCAGCCTGCCCCGCACGATCAACGTCTGGACAGTATTCTGACTGATAAAGGCTGGGCTGTGCCCGCCCCGGAACTATAAGTAACCCGCTACCACAAACTGTTTAATCGAGAACTCTGTTTACAAAGCAGTCGATCAAACCGGAAAAAGTCCAGGCCATATAGCCGCTCCATAAAAAAACCCGCCAAGACCTCTGGCGGGTTTTTTATTGAACATCTGAGAGCCTAGCGCCAGGTCAGATTCGGCAAGATAGCCATGCTCGCATCTGCCCCGTTCAGGGTGTACATGTGAATGCCAGGAGCGCCGCCATCGAGCAGGTCCTGACACAAGCGTGCCACCACATCGATACCGAAAGCACGAATCGATGCACGATCATCACCAAAATCGGCCAGTCGCAGGCGAATCCAGCGCGGCACTTCTGCACCGCACATGGTCGAGAACCGCAGCAACTGCGACGAGTTGGTAATGGGCATGATGCCCGGTGTGATCGGAATCGTGACTCCTTGCGCCTGGGCTCGCTCAACAAAGCTGAAATACGAGTCCGGGTTGAAGAAGTACTGCGTGATCGCACCGTGCGCACCTGCCTTGACCTTGTTCACAAAGTGACCCAGGTCGTCGCTAAAGCCTGTGGCCTGAGGGTGCATCTCGGGATAAGCGGCCACTTCGATATGGAAGTGTTCGCCATAGTTTTCACGAATGAATGACACCAGATCGCTGGCATAGCGCAGTTCGCCCGCGTCACCACCCATACCCGAAGGCAAGTCACCGCGCAGGGCCACGATACGTCGTATGCCCTGATCGCGGTAATTGTCCAGCATCTCGCCAAGCTGCGCGGGTGCCGTACCAATGCACGACAAGTGCGGTGCGACATCAAAGCCCAGTTTTTGCAGCAGTGCTACCGCATCGACCGTGCCAGCACGGGTGGAGCCACCGGCTCCAAACGTCATGCTGACATAGGCGGGGTTCAAGCCCATCAAGGACTTGGCGATGCGCACCAGTTTTTCCTGCGCCGCGATATCTCGCGGCGGGAAAAACTCCAGGCTCAAGGTTTGCTTGTTGCTCATTTCATTAACAATCCCGACAGCAGCCCGGAAACCAGACTGTAGACGATCGCCCCAATCACGGCCCACCAGAAGCCTTCAACCTGGAAGCCTTTGAGGATGGAGCCCGCAAACCAGAACACCAAGGCGTTGAGCACCAGAAGGAACAAGCCCAACGTCACAATAGTGATGGGCAAGGTCAGCACAATCAGCAAAGGTTTGACCAAGGTATTGAGCAGGCCCAGTACCAGCGCAGCGATCAGTGCCGAGCCAAACGAGGCAACCGTAATACCAGGCAGGATGTAGGCGACAACCAGCAGGGCAACAGCATTCAGGATCCAGACAAGTAGCAAAGTCATGATAGGGCTCCAAGAATAGGCGTCCGAAGACGCCGGTGCGTTTTAGTAGCGGTAGTGCTCAGCCTTGAAAGGCCCTTGCACAGGTACGTTGATGTAATCCGCCTGCGCCTGAGACAAGGTCGACAAGTTCACACCCAATTTCTTCAAGTGCAAACGAGCGACTTTTTCGTCCAGATGCTTGGGCAGTACATATACTTTACCCGTTTCGTAGTTCTCGCCACGAGTGAACAGTTCAATTTGTGCAATGGTCTGGTTCGTGAACGAAGCCGACATCACAAAAGAGGGGTGGCCAGTAGCACAACCCAGGTTCACCAGACGGCCCTTGGCCAGCAGAATGATGCGCTTGCCATCAGGGAAAATGATGTGATCAACCTGAGGCTTGATCTCTTCCCACTCCAGATCTTCCACCGAGGCCACGTCAATTTCATTGTCGAAGTGACCGATATTGCACACGATGGCCTGATCTTTCATGCGTTCCATGTGCGAGCGATCGATCACGTGGTAGTTACCAGTGGCGGTCACGAAGATGTCAGCCTTGTCGGCGGCTTCTTCCATGGTCACAACGCGGTAGCCTTCCATCGAGGCTTGCAGGGCGCAGATAGGGTCAATTTCGGTAACCCAAACCTGGGCGCGCAAGGCGGCCAGTGCTTGAGCACAACCTTTACCCACGTCACCGAAGCCGCAAACCACGGCGATCTTGCCGGCAACCATCACGTCGGTAGCACGCTTGATACCGTCTACCAGGGACTCGCGGCAGCCGTACAGGTTGTCGAACTTGGACTTGGTCACCGAGTCGTTCACGTTGATGGCAGGGAAAGCCAGCTCGCCTTTCTTGGCCATCTGGTACAGACGGTGCACGCCTGTGGTGGTCTCTTCGGTCACACCCTTGATCTGGGCCAGACGGGTGGAGTACCAGGTTTTGTCGTTTTGCAGACGGGCACGAATGGAGGCGAACATGACGCGCTCTTCTTCGCTGCCGGGTTTGTCCAGAACGGACAGGTCTTTTTCCGCACGGGCACCCAGGTGCAGCAACAAGGTAGCGTCGCCACCGTCGTCCAGAATCATGTTGGCCTGCTCACCGGGCCAATCGAAAATGTCGTGGGCGTATTGCCAGTATTCTTCCAGGGTTTCGCCCTTGACGGCGAACACAGGCACGCCAGATGCGGCAATGGCAGCGGCAGCGTGATCTTGAGTGGAGAAGATATTGCACGATGCCCAGCGCACTTCAGCGCCCAGGGCAGTCAGGGTTTCAATCAGAACCCCAGTTTGGATTGTCATGTGCAAACTGCCGGCAATGCGCGCGCCCTTCAGGGGCTGGGAGGCAGCAAATTCCTCGCGGGTGGCCATCAGGCCAGGCATTTCGGTCTCGGCAATGGTCAGCTCGCGGCGGCCCCATTCAGCCAAGGAAATATCGGCAATTTTGTAATCGGTAAAAGTCACAGTCGGGCTCCGTTATACGGCACGCAGACTGCAGGGAGAGCAAATGAATTCTCACCAGCAGCCCGCCATGCAGGTCGTGGTGAGCGTCGTTCTCCAAGGTGGATACCACCTATCCATGCCCCGAGCCTGGCAAGACCGTGAGTCTTGTCGCAACGCCCCTCGAGGATGGCAAATGAATGTGGGTGATTGTACTCGTTTGGATCGTCTTGGGAAGACAGCTCCACGGGTAAAAATCATAATTTCTTCTCATGAGACTGGCACTTGCCCGTCCCACCCAGCGTTGCTGGCTGACTGGTTTCCCGGCCCAGACAACGCTGTCAAACTGCAGCAAAGCGCCGCCCGCAAGCGGCCTTTGCCTATCCGCACATCGCTTAGATAGCCTGACGCAAAGCCTGGGCCTTGTCCGTGGCTTCCCAGCTGAACTCGGGTTCGCTGCGGCCAAAGTGACCGTAGGCAGCAGTCTTGGTGTAGATGGGACGCTGCAGATCCAGCATTTCGATGATGCCGCGTGGGCGCAGGTCGAAATGTTGACGAACCAGCTTGGCGATCTCGGTGTCCGGGATCACGCCTGTGCCTTCGGTGTAGATAGTGATATTGATAGGCTCGGCCACACCAATGGCGTAGCTCAGTTGCACCTGACACTGGCGAGCCAGACCGGCTGCCACAATGTTCTTGGCCACGTAACGAGCGGCGTAGGCAGCGGAACGGTCCACTTTGGAGGGGTCCTTGCCGGAGAAAGCACCACCGCCGTGAGGGCATGCGCCACCGTAGGTATCCACAATGATCTTGCGACCAGTCAGACCGCAATCGCCTTGAGGGCCACCAATCACGAACTTGCCGGTGGGGTTTACCAGGAAGCGGGTTTTCTCGGTCAGCAGGTCCGAAGGGAAGCATGGACGAATGATGTGTTCGATCACGGCTTCGTGAATGTCTTTCTGGGACATTTCAGGCGCGTGCTGAGTGGACAGCACCACAGTATCCACTTCGGTAGGACGGCCATCCACGTAGCGGAAGGTCACCTGGGATTTGGCGTCAGGGCGCAACCAGGGCAAACGGCCATCTTTGCGCAGCTCGCTCTGGCGCTGCACCAAGCGGTGGGCGTACCAGATAGGAGCAGGCATCAGATCAGGGGTTTCGTCGCACGCGTAGCCAAACATCAGCCCCTGGTCGCCAGCGCCCTGGTTCAGCAACTCTTCTGGGCTGCGATCCACACCTTGGGCGATATCGGGCGACTGCTTGTCATAGGCCACCAGAACGGCGCAGGACTTGTAATCAATGCCGTAATCGCCATTGTCATAGCCAATGCGCTTGATGGTGTCACGGGCAACCTGGATGTAATCCACGTTGGCGTGCGTGGTGATCTCGCCAGCCAGCACCACCAGACCGGTATTGCACAAGGTCTCGGCAGCAACACGTGCCTGAGGATCTTGCTCGAAAATAGCGTCCAGGATAGCGTCGGAGATCTGGTCAGCTACCTTGTCGGGGTGGCCTTCAGAAACGGATTCGGATGTAAAGAGAAAGTCGTTGTTGTTCACAGCGTAGCTTCCTTGAATAAGGGCTGATAATCAGCACGAGGTTGAACAAACTGCGTTGCACCTCGAAGCCAGCGATGTGGATACGATAGACGGGGCGCGACGCTTTAGCGGTTTATAGTGGGCAGTTTGCTGCCCGATCGCTCCGCAAGTTGTCGTTTAACTCAGCGATACAATCCATTTTAAGCGAAAATACGTATTTATTTCAGCAAAACTTCACACTAAAGGATTGCCTGGCCCATGCTCGCGGCACTTTTACGTCTGATGGCTCGTCTGCCTTTACCCGTTCTTCATGGGCTGGGCAAAGGAATCGGACGCCTGATTTACGCTTTTCCCGGACGCTACCGCCGCCGTCTGCAAAGCCACTGCCGACAAGCGGGTTACGACTCCCCTGCCTTTTTCCGGCAAGCGGCCGGACAAACCGGCGCCATGATTCTGGAAACACCGCGCGTCTGGCTGCATCCGCAAGCCTGTCTGGCCCGCTGCACCGTCGATGATGTGGCCTTGCTGGAAGCCACCCATGCCGAAGGACGCGGCGTGCTGTATCTGACCCCGCACTTGGGTTGCTTTGAGATTACGGCACGTTATCTGGTGGGTTTAGGCCCACTGACCGTGATGTTTCGCCCACCACGCCAGGCCGTACTGGAACCCCTGATGGTGGAGTCACGTGAACTGCCCGGCCTGCATGCCGTCCCCGCCAATATGAAAGGTGTGCGCGAATTTGTCCGCGCGTTTCGCAAGGGCGAATCTGTCGGCATGTTGCCCGACCAGGTTCCTAGCGGTGGCGATGGCGTATGGGCACCCTTTTTTGGCCGCCCTGCCCTGACCATGACACTGGCTGGCAAGCTGGCCCGTCAGTCCAATGTGCCTGTGATTGTGACCGCTGCCGAGCGCCTGCCTAAAGGGCGCGGCTGGCATATTCACACCTTGCGCCTACCCGAGCCGTTGCCCGAAGACCCGACGGAACTGGCCACCCTGATCAACGAATCCATGGAAAGCTTGATACGCCGTTTCCCCACCCAGTATCTGTGGGGCTATAACCGCTACAAGATTCCCCACGATGCGCCCCCTTTGCCTGGCGATACCACCCCATGAGTTTTAATTCTTACCCGCTGCTCAAATCCGTTTTCACCTACTTTGGCCGTGCCTCGGTACGCACGCGCCAGCGTTGGGGTGCTGTACTGGGCGGGCTGGTGCATCGCTTTGCCTCCCGCCGCCGTCATATCGTGCGTACCAATCTGGATCTATGCTTTCCAGACACGCCCGAGAGCACCCGTCGCGAGTGGGAAAAGCAGCACTTTCGCCTGCTGGCCCAATCCTATCTGGACCGGGGCCTGCTCTGGTTTGGTTTACCCAGCACTATTCTGAACACTCTGCACCTGACGGGCGAAGAACACATCACCCAGGCTCTGGAACAGGGTCGCAAGGTCATGCTGCTGGTGCCTCACTTTCTGGGTATGGATGCGGCGGGTACACGCCTGTCCATGTCCATCTCGCCCTTGGTTGCCTTTTACACTCCCCAACGCGACCCCCATGTGGATCGCCTGATGTACGAAGGCCGTAGCCGCTTCTCCTCCGTCCCGCTGATTTCTCGCAAAGACGGCATTCGCGGTCTGATGCGTGCGCTGCAAAAGGGCCAGCCGATTTATTACCTGCCTGATATGGACTTCGGCACCAAGGGCTCGGCCTTTGTACCCTTTTTCAATGTCCCGGCGGCCACACTCTTGTCCACCGCCCAGATCGCACGCAACCAGGACGCACTGGTGATTCCGGTTATTTCCCGCGTGGACGCCGAGACTGGTCACTACCATATTCAGGTGCTGGAACCCATGTCCGACTTTCCGGGTGAAGGCAGCCTGGAAGAAGCCACGGAACGCATGAATGCCCTGATCGAAAAATATGTGCGCGAGGACCCGCCGCAGTATTATTGGGTACATCGACGCTTCAAAACCCGTCCTGAAGGTCAACCCGGCATCTACTAGGCCCCATCATGCACAGCCCCACCACACCCCAGCCCGCTTCCTCGCTTTGGCGTTTCAGCAAAATGCACGGCGCGGGCAATGACTTTGTCATGCTGGATGGTGTCAGGCAAGGCATTGAAATGACGCCTGAACGAGCTCGCGCGCTGGCGGATCGTCACTTTGGCATTGGGGCAGACCAGATCTTGCTGGTGGAAGCCGCAACCGAACCCGGTGCAGATTTCCGATACCGCATATTCAACGCTGACGGTGGCGAGGTCGAACATTGCGGCAACGGCGCTCGCTGCTTTGTCCGCTTCGTACACGAACAAGGCCTGTCCTCGGCCAACCCTTTACGAGCACAAATTCGTACCGGCATCATCAGTTTGAATGACGATCCGGAGCTTGGCGTAGATGTCATGATGGGCACCACCCGATTTGCCCCGGCCGATGTCGCTTTTGACCCTAGCGGGCTGGAACAGAAAACTCAGGGCGAAGATACGCTGTGGCTTCTGCCCGTACCCGATCAAGCCGAACCTGTCGCCCTGTCGCTGGTGTCCATCTCCAATCCGCACGCCGTGCAGGTGGTAGACGATGTGCTGCAGGCGCCGGTTGCCAGCGTCGGCCCCTTCATCGAATCTCACCCGCGTTTTGCTCAGAAGGTCAACGCCGGTTTCATGCAGGTTCTGGACGCCCATCACATCAAGCTGCGCGTCTACGAGCGCGGCGCCGGTGAGACCCTGGCCTGCGGTACAGGCGCTTGTGCGGCTGTGGTGGCAGGCATACGGCGGGGATTGCTCCAAAGCCCGGTTGTCGTTGATACTCGTGGAGGCAGTCTGCGCATTGAATGGGACGGACAGGCGCTACGCATGAGCGGCCCGGCCCAAACCGTCTTTACCGGACAAGTCGATATAGATGCACTGTGTGCGTCCCTAGCCAGAAAGGAAACCTTCTAGACATGGATACCCCCAACAGCCTTAGCGCCGTGGAAGTGGCCCAGTTTTTGAAAGCCAACCCTGATTTCTTCGACGCGCATGCCGATGTTTTTTCCAAACTGATGGTGCCGCACCCCCATCAAAGCCGCGCTATTTCACTGGGCGAGCGCCAGATCATGCTGCTGCGCGAGCGCGGCAAGAAAACCGAGCGCCAACTGGCCACGCTGGTCGCCAATGCCCGTGGCAATGAAAAAATTTCGCGCCAACTGCACCAATGGAACTGCCAAATGCTGGCCGAGTCCGACCCGGCAGCCCTGCCCCAACTGATCTGCAGCAGTCTGGAGCGCATTTTTGAAATGCCCGTTGTCCGTCTGCACTGCTGGAATCCGGACGAAGTGCTGGCTGACGACGCCCTGGTCAGCTGGGCCTACACCTTGATCAACCCCTATTGCGGCGCTCGACGCGAACAGGATTTTCTGGCCGATTTGCAGCAAGACGCGCAATCGGTGGCCATTGTGCCCTTGACGTTTCCGGAGTCGAACACCCTGTTTGGTCTGCTGGTTCTGGGCTCGCCTGAAGCCACGCGTTTTACGGCCGATATGGGTACGGACTTTCTGGAAGGCATTGGCGAATTGTGCAGCGCCGCCCTGCAGCGTTTGTACAAGCCCAGCAGTGTTGATCAAAGCGAATGTCCGGCCTGAAAAAACAAGATCACTCCCCTTCTGGGGACACGCCTCAAAAGCAGCCAGCCGCCCCCCAGGCCCTCAGCCCGGCCATGCAAAGCTGGCTGCATCAACTAAGCCACGAAAAACGCTATTCGGAACACACCCTTAGTGCGTACCGTAATGATTTGCGCCACTTGCTGGCGCAGTACCCAGGTACAGACCCCGACACACTGACTCAAAGCCAGTTGCGACAGGCTGCCGCCCGCTTGCATGCGCAGGGCCTGGCGCCACGCAGCCTGGCCCGCATTCTGGCAGCCTGGCGTGGTTACTATCAAGCGCGCACTAAAGAACTGGGTTGGCCCTTGAACCCTGCAGCCAGCCTGAAGGCACCCAAGATAGGCCGCCCTCTGCCCAAGGCCTTGTCCGTAGACCAGACCCAGCAGCTATTGGACCGCCCCACCGCCCCCATTCAGGACGACCCGGTCAGCTGGCGCAATCAGGCCATGTTTGAATTGTTTTATTCCAGCGGACTACGTTTGTCCGAGCTGGTCAGCCTGGACACGCACTATCACCAGGACGCGCACTACCAGTCCAAGAGCTGGTTACTGCTGGATGATCGTGAGCTGGTAGTCAGTGGCAAAGGCGGCAAGACACGCCGCCTGCCTGTCGGAGAGAAAGCGCTGCATGCCTTGCAGCAGTGGCTGGAAAAACGCCCGGCTTTGGCATCACTGGCGACCAGCGCAGATGCCAGTGCGGCCCTGTTTCTGGGTGCCCGCGGAGCCCGCATTCACCCACGCGTGGTGCAGCAAGAACTGGAAAACTATGCCCGCGCCAGCGGCCTGCCGGTGCATGTCCACCCGCACAGCTTGCGTCACAGCTTTGCCAGCCATTTGCTGCAATCAGCACAAGACTTGCGGGCGGTGCAGGAACTATTGGGTCATACCAATATTTCCACGACTCAGATTTATACCCGTCTGGACTTCCAGCATCTGGCCCAGGCTTACGATCAGGCCCACCCTCGGGCACAACGCAAGAACCGGGCCAGTGACAAGCCGGAGGAGTGAATCAGGGCTGCAAGGCCTTGACCAACTGGTCTGTATTCGAGCGCATCATGCCCAGGTAGGTATCCACGCCCGAGCCTGGGGCTCCCAAAGCATCGGAATACAAGGTGCCACCAACTTTGGCACCAGTCTCCCGTGCCACTTGCTCGACCAGTTTTGCGCTGACCGTATTTTCCACAAAAATGGCCTGAATCTGCTCGCTACGCGCTTGCTGGATGATCTGCGCAATATCACGGGCTGAAGGCTCCGCCTGGCTGGAAACACCGACCAAGGGAATGAAACGGATGTCGTAGGCCTTGCCCATATAAGAGAAAGCATCGTGCGAGGTGATGACCTTGCGCTTCTCCACAGGCACCGCCTGCAGGCGGGTTTTGATGGAATCGTCCAGCTCCTGAATGCGCTGTGCGTAATCCTTGGCGCGACGCTGGTAGTACTCGGCATTGGCCGGATCAGCCTGCTCCAGACCTTTGCTGATATTACGAACATAGATCTGTGCCAGGCCCAGGCTTTGCCAGGCGTGGGGGTCCTGGCTGCCGTGCTGATGACTATGGTCATGCCCGCCGTGGGACTGTGTATCCTCTTTGGCGTGGGTCTGCTCATGGTCGTGGGCATGCTCAGGTTCGGAGCCGTGACCGTGGTCATGGTCATGGTCATGGTCATGGTCATGGTCATGGTCATGACCAGCATGATCCTCGTGTCCGCCACCTTCAAATGCCAAAGGCGTAATACCTTCTGTCGCCACGACTTGCGGCCCTTTATAGCCTGCTGCCTGCTGCAAGCGTGGCAACCAGGTCTCGAACTCCAGACCATTGATCACCAGCAGTTGCGCGTTAGCCAAAGTCTTTGCATCACTGGGACGCGGCTCAAACGAATGGGCATCCCCATTGGCGGGCACAATCGTGCTGGCCATAACCTTGTCGCCGCCTATCTCCTTGACCATATCGTTCAAAATCGAGAAGCTGCTGACCACACGCAAAGGCTCCGCCTGAACCGACAGGCTGGCCGCCAGCAAGCCCAGGGCCAGCACCGTGCGGCCTGAGTAAATGTCTCGCATTTTCATCAATCGTGCTCCAAGAGAGAGGCCATGCGCCGACGCCGTGCACGCCATTGGGAATAAGCACGCAGCAAACCGCCTTGGGGGCCAAAGGTGATAGAAAGAAAATAGAAGGCGCCGGCTGCCAAAATAATCGCGGGCGAAGCAGGCACGTTGTAATAGTACGAGAACAGCAGGCCCAGATAGGCGCTGATCATGCCCAGCAAGGCCGCCACCAGCATCTGACGACCAACGGAATACACCCAGAATCGGGCCGAGGCAGCGGGCAGCATCATGATCCCCACCACCATCAAGGTTCCCAGCACCTGGAAGCCAGCCACCAGCGTGATGACCAGCATGAACAAGAACAACATATGGACGACGGAACCGCGCCCGCCTTGCGTGCGCAAAAAGATCGGGTCCATGCACTCCAGCACCAGAGGCCGGAACACCAAAGCCAGAATAATCAGCGTAACCGTGGTGCTGCTGGTCACCAGCAGCAAGGAGGCATCATCCAGGCCCAGCACCGTGCCAAACAGCACATGGATCAAATCCATATTGGAGCCGCGCAAGGACACCAGCAGCACCCCCAGCCCCAGGGATACCAGATAGAAGGCCGCAAAACTGGCGTCCTCCCGTTGTGGTGTCAGGCGGGCCACCAGTCCGGCCAGCAAGGCGACAACCAGACCGGTAATCATGCCGCCTATGGCCATCGCGCTTAAAGACAGGCCCGCCGTCAGAAATCCAACCGCCACACCGGGCAGGATGGCATGTGCCATGGCATCACCCATCAGGCTCATGCGGCGCAACACCAGGAATACCCCCAAAGGTCCGGCCGCTGCAGCCAGGGCGAAAGAACCAGCCAGTGCGCGCTTCATGAAACCAAAGTCCATGAAGGGGCCAAACAGCACATCAATCAGCGCCATCATAGGTAGTCCCCCGCACACAAATGGCGAGCCAGATGCAGGTTCTCGGGAGTTAGCACCGCTTCAGTTTCCCCCCAACCCACTACCTGACCGGCAAGCAGCACGGTTTGCGGAAAACAGCTACGCACCATATCCAGATCATGCAGCACGGCCATCACGGTACGGCCCTGTTTGTGCCAGTCCAGAATCAGGTTCATCAATTCGTCCGAGGTTGCACGGTCCACCGCGGCAAAAGGCTCGTCCAGCAAAAGGATCTGGGCATCTTGCATGATCATGCGGGCGAACAAGGCGCGCTGTAACTGACCGCCCGACAAGGTGCCAATAGAACGACGCGCAAAGTCGGCCAGACCCACCTGCTCCAGCGCATGACCAATGCGTTCGTGCTCGGCTTTGGGGAAACCACCCCAGGCGCCCACACGCTTCCAGGCTCCCATGGCCACCAGATCATGCACCGTCACCGGAAAACTTTTGTCCAGATCGCCCATCTGCGGCAACAAGGCCAGCTGATTCAGAAAACCGCTGTCGACAGCAATGCGCCCTTTCAAGGGATTGATCTGCCCGGTCAGCCCTTTTAGCAAGGTGGATTTCCCAGCACCGTTAGGCCCGACGATAGCCGTCAAAGAGCCTCGGTTAAAACAGCCGCTGATATCACGCAGAGCGATTTTGTCTTTCCAGCCCAGCGCGACATGCTCGAGTTCGATCAAGGTTTGATGTGAACTCATGCCCTTACCACGCGCCCAATGCCCAGGCGGTCAGTAGCCACAGGGCTCCTGCCACGCACAAGGCGCCCAGTACGCGCTGTCCGGCCGAGGCCAGCAAGAGCGAACGACGAGGTGCCGGACTGCGGAAAGTCGAGGGAAATTGAGGACAGGACATGAAACAGGGATAATGCGGCTAGATTGGGAATAATTTAATTTTCCAAAGATGTTATAACATAACAAACAACCCATCAAGCGCCATGCCTGTACATATTCTTACGCCCAACGCCATTGAAGATCAGCTCGCTACCGCTGAACAGCTTTGTCTGGAACGCGGTAAACGGCTGACTTCAATTCGCCGCCAGGTGCTGGAAATCCTGATTCAGGCCCAGCGCAGTTTGCGCGCCTACGAACTGCTGGATCTGGTTCGCGAGTTCCAGCCCGGCGCCAAACCCCCTACCGTTTACCGCGCCCTGGACTTTCTGACTGAAGAAGGCCTGATCCACCGCCTGGATGCCGTCAATGCCTGGACGGCCTGTGTGGATGCCGGCGGCCATCCCCACGACTTGCTGATTGTCTGCACCCAGTGCGGCACCGTGGTGGAGCTGTGCGCTCCGGACCTGAGCCAAAGGCTGGCCGACTGTGTGCGCGGAGCGGGCTTTGCCCTGTCCGGCCACGAAACTGAACTGCGCGGCCTGTGCCAACGTTGCGTTGCAGCTAAAAACGAGCGAAAACCCTTATCTGCCCCCTAAAACGTGGTATTTTGCCGCCAATCGGTATATATTCCCCGATCTATTGGCAAACCTCTGTGAATTTTTACAGATCACCGTTTGCCCAACAGGCAAGGCTGTGATGTAATCGCACGTTGTTTTCGTGCGGAGCAGATGGGTGCAGGAAGCCGCGGTTGGTGCCGTGCCTTGTACCTTTCGCCCGCCACTGCGAGGCATGTTTATGAACGCGGCATCAGATCTGAACAACATGGTTCCAGTCACTGTTCTGACTGGTTTTTTGGGCGCTGGTAAAACCACGCTGCTCAAGCGCATCCTGAGCGAATATCACGGTCGACGCATTGCCGTCATCGAAAACGAATTCGGGCCCGAAGGTATCGACAACGAACTGTTGGTGCAGGACTCCGAAGAAGAAATCGTTGAGCTGAGCAATGGTTGCGTATGTTGCACCGTGCGTGGTGACCTGATGCGCACCCTGAATGATTTGCGCGTTCGCCGCCAGGCAGGCGAACTGAAGTTCGAGCGCGTCATCATCGAGACCACCGGCATGGCTAACCCCGGCCCGGTCTGCCAGACCTTCTTCATGGACGATGATATTGCCGACTACTATCGGCTGGACGCGGTCATCACGGTCGTGGATGCCAAACACGGCATGGCCACACTGGACCAACAAGAAGAAGCTCAAAAACAAGTTGGTTTTGCGGACCGCCTGTTGATCTCCAAAAAAGATCTGGTCAACGACGTGGATTACGAGGCCCTGCGTGCCCGTCTGATCCGCATCAACCCGCGAGCCACGATTACGCCGGTTCACTTCGGTGAAACCGACATCAAGGATTTGCTGGAAGTCAGCGGTTTCAACCTGAATTCCATTTTGGACATTGATCCTCAATTCCTGGCAGAGCAACACCCCGATGCGGCGGACGGCCATGATCACCACCACGATCATGCCCACGGCGACGAAGGCGAGTGCGGTCCGGGCTGCGGACACGATCACCATCATCACCACCACGAGCACGCAGCTCACAATGACGAGATCGGGGCTTTCGTGTTCCGTTCGGACCGTCCTTTCGACCCCGAGCGTCTGGAAGATTTCCTGTCGGGCATTGTCCAGGTATTTGGACCAGATCTGATGCGCTACAAGGGCATCCTGTATCTGAAGGGCATCAATCGCCGTATGCTGTTTCAGGGCGTACACATGATGATGAGCGCCGAGCCTGGCAATGCCTGGCTGGCCAAAGATAAAAAGGGCACCAAGCTGGTCTTTATTGGCCGCAAATTGCCACAAGACATATTCACCCAGGGCCTGGAGAATTGCCTGGTTTGAATTAATAATTATTCAGTAAATGCGGAGCGATTGCGCGTGACGACAGTTACAGGCTCCCAGACGTCAACAAGAGGTAAGCATCATGGCAACTAAGTCACATGACAGTACTACAACCCTGCTGACCGAGCAGGAGCTTTTGGCGATGCCTGAGTCAGACTACATGAACGCCGCCCAGCTGGAGTTTTTCAAGCATCGCTTGCGCCAGCTGGAGCAAGACATTCTGGCCAACGCGGGTGCTACAACGGAAAACCTGCGTGAAACCCAGTTCGTTCCTGACCCGGCTGACCGTGCCACGATCGAAGAAGAACACGCTCTGGAGCTGCGTACCCGCGACCGCGAACGCAAACTGCTCAAGAAAGTGCAACAGTCCATCGCCCTGATCGATTCGGGCGAATACGGCTGGTGTGAGGAAACTGGCGAGCCCATCGGCCTGCCACGTTTGCTGGCACGCCCAACGGCTAACCTGTCTCTGGAAGCCCAGGAGCGTCGCGAGAAGCGTCAAAAGATGTTTGGGGATTGATAGGCGGCAAGGCCCATCACCCTGATAAAAAGCCCGCCCGATCATTCTGGCGGGCTTTTTTGTGGGTCACCCAACTCGATCCAACCCACTTGTGTACGCTGCTGAAAATAAGCAGGCTCAAAAAAGCCGGCTGCGTCTACCGCTAGCAGGCCAACAGGCTGCTTGCACGCCAAGAAGCCAGGCGACATACGAGAACAACCCCTGCAGCAGCCCCTGCCAAGGGAAGCCACCCTGTTTCAGCCCGGTTTCCAGGCACGACCCTCAGTCGGCAAAAACTTCCTGCTGTCATGCGCTTGAAATTTCCTGCCCGGCCCCCAGATGGGAACCTTAAAGGAAGGAAATCATGGAACAATTTCACGCCACTACTATTGTCTGTGTACGCCGCGGAGATCAGGTCGCCATTGGCGGCGATGGTCAGGTCACCCTGGGCAATATAGTCATCAAGGGCACGGCCCGCAAAATTCGCCGTTTGTACAACGACAGCATCCTGGCCGGTTTTGCCGGTGCGACGGCTGACGCCTTCACCTTGCAAGAGCGCTTTGAAGCCAAGCTGGAAAAGCACCAGGGCAACCTGCTGCGCGCCGCCGTCGAACTGACGCGCGACTGGCGCACCGACCGCGTTCTGCGCCGTCTGGAAGCCATGCTGTTGGTGGCGGACAAGGAGCACACGCTGGTGCTGACCGGCAATGGCGACGTGCTCGAACCCGAACATGGCCTGGCCGCCATCGGCTCGGGCGGCTCCTATGCCCAATCTGCCGCCATGGCCTTGCTGCAAAACACCGATATGGCTCCTGCCGACATCGTCAAGAAATCGTTGGAGATCGCAGGTGATCTGTGCATCTACACCAACCAGAACCATATCGTCGAAACACTCTGACAGCCGGATACACCACCATGTCTACACCTAATATGACTCCCGGAGAGATCGTCTCCGAACTGGACAAGCATATCGTTGGCCAGGGCAAGGCCAAGCGCTCCGTGGCCGTGGCCCTGCGCAATCGTTGGCGCCGCCAGCAGGTTGCCGAGCCCCTGCGTAGCGAGATCGTCCCCAAGAACATTCTGATGATCGGACCCACCGGCGTGGGTAAAACCGAAATCGCCCGTCGTCTGGCCAAGCTGGCCAACGCGCCTTTCATCAAGGTCGAAGCCACCAAGTTCACGGAAGTGGGCTATGTAGGCCGCGACGTTGAAACCATCATTCGCGATCTGGTGGATATTTCGGTCAAGCAAACCCGCGAAATCGAAATGCGCCGTGTCCGCACCCAGGCCGAGGAAGCCGCTGAAGACCGTATTCTGGACGTGCTGGTGCCCCCTTCGCGCGATGCCCACGGTCAACCCCAACGCGAGGACAACTCGGCACGCCAGGTGTTCCGCAAGCGCCTGCGTGAAGGCAAGCTGGACGATACCGAGATTGAAATCGAGATGGCCCAGGCCATGCCTCGCATGGAAATCATGGCCCCTCCCGGCATGGAAGAGATGACCGAGCAGTTGCGCGGCATGTTCTCCGGTCTGGGTCAGGAAAAGACCAAAGCCCGCAAGCTGACGGTCAAGGAAGCCTTCAAGCAACTGACCGAAGAAGAAGCGGCCCGTCGCGTCAATGAAGACGATTTGCGCACTGCTGCAGTGGCCAACGCCGAGCAGAACGGCATCGTGTTCCTGGACGAGATCGACAAGATCACGGCGCGAGGCGAGAGCCAGGGCAGCGGCGGCGATGTGTCCCGCCAAGGTGTGCAGCGCGACCTGCTGCCTTTGGTAGAAGGCACCACCGTCACCACCAAATACGGGGTGGTACGTACCGACCACATCCTGTTTATTGCCTCGGGTGCGTTCCACCTGTCCCGCCCATCGGATCTGATTCCTGAACTGCAAGGCCGCTTCCCCATCCGTGTGGAACTGGAATCGCTGAGCGCCCAGGATTTTGTACAGATTCTGTCCACGACCGACGCTTCGCTGACCAAGCAATACGCAGCCTTGCTGGGCACCGAAGACGTACAGCTGGACTTCCGTCCCGACGGTATCCAGCGTCTGGCCGAGCTGGCCTTTGAGGTCAACGAGCGTACCGAAAACATTGGTGCCCGTCGCCTGTACACCGTTATGGAAAAACTGCTGGAAGAGCTGTCCTACAGCGCTGGCAGCCACGGTGAGCAAAACGTGGTCATTGATGCGGACTACGTGAACAAACAGCTGCAGGAAACCGCAGCCAGCCAGGATCTGGCGCGCTACGTGCTGTAAGCCTGACTTCGGTCGGACATGAAAAAGGGGCAGATTTCTCTGCCCCTTTTTTCACATTCCGCTTGCAGACCACACCCAACACGGCGGTAAGCGGCGGATTAGCCAGCACGGCAACAGACTCTACCTTGTCATCTCGACCACGAGCCCACGCCAGTGTTTCGCCTGCGTCGGAGATGAAAAAAACCGGGCGAACCCGGCTTTTATCAACCCACTCAAGCAAGCTTACTTGCTGATCTTGGTGACCACGTAATCACCACCGTCACGTTTGGCAGTGAACTTTACCTTGTCACCCGGTTTGATGTTGGCCAGCAAGGCGGGATCAATTTTGTACACCAATGTCATGGCGGGCAGTTCCAGGTCGCTGATCTCACCATGCTTGATGGTAATTTTGCCGGCCTCGGCATCCAGTCGGCGCACTTCACCCGAGGCGCTGGCTTCCTGAGCCTGGGCGACCACGACATAGGCCGAGCCAGCTACCACACCCAAAGTTCCCAACGCCAAGGCTGCGCTTCGTTTCGTCCACGTCATTTTTCACTCCTGCAAATTGGGCAGAGCCAGACAATTAGCTCATAATGCCTACTTTCGGACGCCTGATGCGTCTGTTTCCGATCAAGCATAACGCTAAACCTTTGCAAAAGCATGAGCGAATTTATTAAAGGGTATGTGCTGCGTCCAGCCACCCCCACAGACCTTCCGGCCATTTTGGGCCTGATGCGCGATATGGCCGCCTTTGAGAAACTGGAGCATATTTTCAAGGCCAGCGTTGAGTCTCTGCGCAACAGTTTCTTCTCCGACGAGCCCAGTGCCTACTGCCTGGTCATTACTCCCGAAGATCAGCCCGACGCACCAATTTCTTACATTATGTGGTTTTACAACTACTCCAGTTTCCTGGATCGCCGCGGCATCTATCTGGAGGATTTGTATATAGACCCGGCCCACCGCAAGCACGGTCTGGGCGCTGCGGCCCTGCGCCATCTGGCTCAAATGGCCGTGGCCCAAGGCTGTGGCCGCCTGGAGTGGGTAGTACTGGACTGGAACCAGAACGCCATCGACTTCTACAAGTATCAGGGGGCCCAAGTGCTGGAAGACTGGCGCGTGGTACGCGTCACTGGCGATGCCCTGGTCAATTTGGCTCAAGGCACCCCTACTCCTGCCGAAACATAAGGCTTCTTCATGTCCACACGACTTTCCATTATCAGCACCCGCACCGGCGACGATGGCACAACGGGCCTGGGCGATGGCAGCCGCCTGCCCAAGACTGCCCCCCTGATTCATGCCCTGGGCGACGTGGATGAACTGAACAGCCATATCGGCGTCTTGCGCAGCATGGCACTGCCCGAGGATGTTGATGCCCTGCTGTCCGACATTCAGCACGACTTGTTCGATATGGGGGCCGAGCTGTGCATCCCTGGCCATCAGGTCATAGGCAGCGTCCATGTGGAACGTCTGGACCAAGCGATTCGTCACTACAACGAGCCCTTGGGCATACTCAAAGAGTTCATTTTGCCCGGTGGCAGCCCGGCAGCCGCACAAGCACATGTACTGCGTTGTGTGGCGCGTCGTGCAGAACGTAGCGTCGTGGCGGTGCCCTCAGAATCCTTGCCACAAGAAGGCCCGCGCCTGTATCTGAACCGCCTGTCGGATTTGTTGTTTGTGCTGGCGCGTACCTTGAACCGCCATGCAGGCCGCTCTGACGTGCTGTGGGAGCCCAAGCGCAACGAGCCTGGCAAGGGCTGATCGCCCCATCGCGACTGCAACTATAAAAATAGGGCCCTGCTTTAGCAGGGCCCTATTCCTTTTCAGGCTAGATCAATGCGAGTGGTATCCGCAAACTTCAGCACAGGTTCGTCCGTGGGGTCTTCGTAGACCTGCCACTTCAAGGACTGGCTGCCCACCTGAATATCCACAGTAGCCAGGGTGTTTTCCGCGTCACTGTCCGCCGGGTCACAGCGCCAGATCGGAAATTCCGCATGGTGCTGATCCGCCAGGACAGTCAAAGGATCAAGCGCAGCACCGGCTTGTGCCAACAATTGATCCCCACGCTCCTGCCGCAGTTCGGACGACCGGGTAATACGCTGTTCAAAGCCTTTCATAGACGGATGTACCGCATGGTTGGCGTGCAGATGGTTTTGCTCAATGGTCTGCACAGAAACGGCCTCGGCACTGAACTCCACGCTCAGCAAGCGTGGATCGCCACGCTGCGCCAGGCTCAAATGAAAAGCGCCGGAACGCGGATGATCCCGCAGGATACCCACCGCCTGATCCAGATCGGGCTGATCCAGCATGGCGCGGGTCAGGACCATGCGCGGCACCCCAGGTGCCACATGACGAGCCCGCACATTATTCACCGTCATGGCCAAACCGGCCTGGGTCACTGCAAAGCTATGGCCCGGCAAGGAAGCAGGGTAAAGAAAGGAAACAAAGGACATGCCGCTGTCGGGGATGAATTTGGCCACCCCGCAGTAACCGGCAAAACCTGGATCACCATCTTCGTTATGCACCAGACGAGGCTCGCCCTGGGCGGGCATTTGCACGGTGGTGCAACCATCGGGAGCCATGGCCCACAAGTCGCCCCGGCAATTCCACAAGAAAACGTCTTCAAAGGGGAGCTCCAGACCCAATGCCAGGCCCTGGAGCTCGGTCCATATTCGGGGGAAATAACGCTCGGTGTACTGAGCCAGCTGACCGGCTACAGCCGTCCCCTTCGATTGCATGATGCCTTGCCACGCTGCTGAGTTCAGCAAGTAGGCATGCACGGCGGGGGCTCCGAAACGTCCCAAAGAATGGCCAATTTCTTTGGGACCACCACTTAACTCCAGATAGGACAACTTAGCCATTGCGTCTATTTCCAGTAAGCACCGGACTGGTGCAATTGATTTTCAACCAACTCAATACCGCTGACAGCACGACTGCCCGCCTTGGCCAGAACCTGTTCCAGCAAGACCTCCACCAGTGCCTGTGCAGCAACCAGAGAAGGAAAAAAAGACGGACTGTCGGTTCCAAACAATAATGTGGCATCTGCCTGCTGCGCAATAGGGGCAAGCAAGCTGTCGCAAATCGCCAGAATTTGTGCATCTGCCTGTCGGGCCGCTGCATGGGCCAGCACGGCTTCCTGGGAATACGGTGCAAAACCGAACAAGACCAGCACATCCCCTTTTTGCAGCGCCCGCAGATCCATATCCAGAGTGCCGGACTCGCCACGCAACAAGCCAATCGAGGGCCGGAACAGACGGTACTGATAATGAAAGGAAAAAGCGGGTGCAAAAGAGGCTCTGAACCCGGCCACAAAAACCCGCTTGGCCTTGTTCAGCAATTCCACAGCCTGTGGCAAGCGTGCTTCATTCACCTCGCGCAGCAGCGCCAGAGTATCCATTTGTGCTGTCAGCGTCTGCGCCAGGCGATCTTCTTTATTTCGATTGCGTACCACCGCCCGGGCCTGATCGGCATAACGCCGTGCACCCTGTCCATGCAGCGCCTGGGTGAACACAGCCTTGAACTCTGCCCAACCGCCAAAGCCCAAAGACTGGGCAAAGCGCAGCAAGGTGGCAGGCTGCACCTGTGCCTGCGCGGCCAACTGACGCATGGACATCAAGGGCACCTGTTCGGCGTGATCCAGCACATAGCGCGCGCTTTGCTGGAACTGCGGCGACATGGTGGCAAACGCTGCCTGAATACGCTCGGTCAGATTGCTCAAGGAGTTCATGGGCCAACACGCTTAAAAAGGGGACATCAAGTATATATCGGGCGCAAATGCAGTCTGGGCGCAACAGTGAGGCCTTTATCCACCTGTCCCAACAAATCAATGATGATTTATTTGTTGAAAGTATTATTATATATTCAACATACGTTGAAAATCCTTCCGGGCCTACTTTCTGGATCTGCGCCATGACACATGTCTTTCATCGCAACCCCAAACAAACCTTGCCCTGCGCCGTCAAAGGCGATGGTATCCGCATCGTGGACAGCAATGGCAACACTTATATAGACGCCAGCGGTGGCGCGGCCGTATCCTGCCTGGGCCATAGCCACCCTGTTGTGATCGCTGCCATCAAGCAACAGCTGGACCAGATTGCCTACGCCCACACCTCCTTTTTCAGCAGCCAGGCCGCCGAGGACCTGGCAGATTTTTTGACCAGCCGATCCCCCGGTGATCTGGACCATGTGTACTTTCTGTCCGGAGGCTCGGAGGCCGTAGAAGCCAGCCTGAAGCTGGCACGGCAGTATTTCGTGGAGATTGACCAGCCCGAGCGTCATATTTTCATCGCACGCCGTCAGAGCTATCACGGCAATACGCTGGGGGCTTTGGCCATTGGCGGCAATGAATGGCGTCGCAAGCCGTTCCTGCCTCTACTGGCTCCGGCCCAGCATGTCTCGCCCTGCTACCCCTACCGCGACCAAGGCAGTGATGAAAGTGCCGAGCAATATGCCGACCGTCTGGCTCAGGAACTGGACGACATGATTCAAAGCCTGGGTCCCCAGAACGTCGCGGCCTTTGTCGGCGAGACTGTAGTGGGCGCGACCGCTGGTGCCTTGGCGCCAGTAGGCGATTACTGGAAAAAGATCCGTCGGGTCTGCGACAAGCACGGCGTGCTGCTGATTCTGGATGAAGTCATGTCGGGCATGGGGCGTACCGGCTATCTGTTCGCCTGCGAGGAGGACGGAGTCGTGCCGGACATCATGGCCATTGCCAAGGGTCTGGGTGCGGGCTATCAGCCTATTGGTGCGATGCTGGCCAGTGACCGGATTTACCAAGCCATCCTGAATGGCTCGGGCTTTTTTCAGCACGGTCATACCTATATGGGTCACGCCACAGCCTGCGCTGGTGCTTTAGCCGTGCAACAAGTGATTGAGCAAGACCAGTTGCTGGAAAACGTCCGTCAGCGCGGCGAGCAATTGCGCCGGGAGCTGCATCAGGCGTTGGACAGCCACCCCAATGTGGGTGATATACGTGGTCGTGGCCTGTTTGTCGGAGTCGAACTGGTGCAAGACAAGGTCAGCAAGCAAGCGCTGGACCCTGGCTTGAAAACCCACGCCAGGATCAAGCAGCATGCGTTTTCCCAAGGTTTGATGCTCTACCCTATGGGTGGCACGATAGATGGAGTTCACGGCGACCATATCTTGCTGGCACCGCCCTTTGTCTGCACCGAGGCCGACATTCACGAAATCGTGACACGTCTGACCCAAACCATCGAACACATCCTGCCCCGATAAACCCGTCGAGCAGAGCGTCGAACAAACAGTCAGAACGCTCTGCTGACTGCGCTGCGGCAAGCCAGCCGCAAGAGGCACCGCTAGTTATACATAAAGGAGAACCATGGCCCGCCTACCCTATGCTGACCTGAAAGCCCCCGACGCCGCCCCATTGGTAGAACAGATCATTGCAGAGCGCGGCAGCGTCTTGCACCTGTACCAGATGCTGCTGCACAGCCCTCCCATTGCCAAAGGCTGGCTGAATCACCTGACCGGCATACGCCACAACAGCAGCCTGCCAGGCGATCTGCGCGAACTGGTCATCATGCGCGTAGCCCTATTGAACCGTGCCCCTTACGAGGCCGATCAACATGCCCCTATCGCGCTGGCAGAGGGGCTGAGTCAAGCCCAACTGGATGCCCTGCCCGACTGGCAAGACTCCGATGCCTTCACGCCCATTCAGCGTGCTGTGCTGGCTTACACCGATGCCATGACTCTGAATGTGCAAGTGGAGCCCGCTGTTTTTCAGGACGTACGCCAGTATTTTGATGAAAAACTGACGGTTGAGCTGACCGCCACCATCGCTACCTACAATATGGTGTCGCGCTTCCTGGAAGCCTTGCACATTCATTCCGACGACTCGCGTTAAAACGGCACCCTGAGCGCCTCCGTCCGGCCACCTCCCAGGCGCCCCGCCAGAAACTCCACAAACAAACGCAGTTTGGGAGGCAAATGGCGGGTGGGCGGATACAAGGCCCACAAGGCACCACAATACTGCGTACGGAACTCCCAATCGGCCAGCACGCGCACAATACGCCCTTCCAGCTCCGGCTCCCTGGCCACAAAGCAGGGCAAACTGCCTATCCCCAAGCCGCGCTCTACCGCATCCAGACGCACACCCGTATGGTTAGCCGCATAGCGCCCGCTAACCGACACATTCAGCACACGCCCGCCTTTATTGAAACGCCAACGTGAATCGCTGGGTGCCTCGCCCAGGTAGATGCAGCTATGTTCGCGCAACTGCTGAGGATGAACGGGCAGGCTGTGTTCGGCCAGATACTCCGGACTGGCGTACAAGCCATGCCGAATATCCGTCAGATGACGCCCCATCAAACCGGGCGGCGGCTGATCCGTGATGCGTATCGCCAGATCCAACTGATCGTCGATCAGGTCTGCATAGCGATCATCCAGATTCATCAGCACATTCACTTTGGGGTGCGCCGCCAGGAAATCCGGCATATGCGGATGAATCAGAAAATGCCCCACGGCTTTGGGAACACTCAAGCGAATCTGCCCCTCCGGCTCGGTCTGGAACTGCCCCGAGATCTCCATCGCGGCCTGGGCGCAGGACAGCATGTCACGGGCATGCTCGTAAATCGCCTGGCCACTGTCGCTTAGCCGTAATTTACGCGTCGTGCGCTGCAATACCCGCGTTCCCAAACCTTTCTCCAGACGCGCAATGGAACGGCTGACTGCCGACGGGGTATAGCCCAGTTGGCGAGAGGCTTCGGAAAAGCTGCCTGTCTCCACCACTTTGACAAAAACCACCATATCGCTCATCAGGGAGGTGAGATTACTTGTGCTCATAGGGAATAAATTATTTCAATGAATTGCAATTATCAGGACTGCTCACTATGCCTACAATGCCTTAAAACCAACCTACAGGTAATAAAATGCAAGATAAATTATATTTGACTAGCAATAGCCTTACCTGCATAGCGGAAATCCTGGAGTGTTATCACTCCGAAAATGAGCGTTATGCTGTCAGGCTGGATAAAACCTTATTTCATCCCCAAGGCGGGGGTCAGCCTTGCGACAAAGGCACGATAAATGGGCACGAGGTCCTGCATGTGGCTCAAAACCGCGACGGTCACGTGCTGCACTACCTGCATGTGCGCCTGCCGCTGGGGCCCGTAGAGCTGCATATTGCTCGCGCTCACCGACTGGAGCACGCCCGCCTGCATACGGCCGGCCACCTTATCGGCCATCTGGTTGAACGCATAGGCTGGCAGGCCGTAAAGGCGCATCACTGGCGGGGCGAGTCACGGGTGGTCTTTCGCAACCCCAAGGATGCTCTGCCCCCCTTCCTGGATGATTTGTCCAATCGTTGTGCTGAACAGATTCAATTGGCTCAGCCAATTTCCATCAGTTTTCAGGAAGGGCGCCGCGAGGTTGCGATTGGTAGCCTGGGGTGCTACCCCTGCGGCGGCACACATGTTGAAAACACATCCGAATTAAATGGACTGAAAATAATCCGTATAAAAAACAAAAAAGATGAATTGAGCATTCATTATGAAATGATGAATTAATAAATAATAAAAATCATGGCAGTTTATTAGCTCTGGCTATTATCGGAAAAGAAAAACAATTCTTTTAGAACCCCCAAGGGAAGTGAGATATGTATTTAGAGACCGAACGATTGCGGACTGAGCATATGCAGTCCCTGCTAAATGGCGAACTCCTGGCTATCCGCCTCTCCGGCTTCATTGATGCGCCCACCTCACAAAAGCTGGGCGAGCAAATCATAGACAAAGGCTTTGATCGCTATGTGAACGCTCCGAGCATCGGCCGCATTGGCATGGCTTTTTACGAAGCCGAAAACCAGCCCGAACGCATGGCCTCCTATTTCGAGGGGGTTTTTGACAATATCGACGAACTGCGCCGCCGCTGCGCCCCCTACCTGTCCCCGATTGACGTGCTGCGTTGCACGCTGGATGAAGTCTGGCCTGCCGGAGCCACACTGGAGACCTTGTACGGAAAGAAAATGTATGTGGGCTTGTCGCGCGTGGTGCAACCCGATGTGCGCTTTCTGGCGCATCACGACATTTTGGCCAAGGACGCCCCCGGGAATTACCAGGCCATCAGTCTACAAGGCCAGTTGGCCGCCAATGTCTATTTGAAAATGCCCGAACAAGGAGGTGAACTGCAAATCTGGCAAACCGAACTGAGCCCGGATGAATTTGATGAAATGCGTGGCGACAGCTATGGCATCCATCCTGATTTGTTGGGCACCCCCGAAGTACAGATACGCCCCGGTCCGGGCGATCTGATTATTTTCAATTCTCGCAAAATGCATGCCGTCACCCCCGGCAAGGGCGATTTGCGCCTGAGCCTGTCTTGCTTTGTGGGCTATCGCGGCCCGGCCATGCCGCTGACCTTCTGGAGTTAATGTGTTGCAAACCTATTGGCCAGAGTTCGCTACTCTGGCTTTGATTCATTTTTTGGCCGTTATTGCCCCTGGACCAGATTTTGCTGTCACCATCCGCCAAAGTGTGCGGCTAGGCCGCCAGGCCGGTATTGCCACTGCCATTGGTATTGGCGCCGGAATCTCCGTGCATGTGATCTATACCTTGATGGGCGTGGGAGCACTGCTGCACTCCACCCCCTGGCTGATGAGTGTGGCCGAGGTATTGGGAGGTGCTTACCTTCTCTATATAGGCTGGGGATTCCTGCGCCAGGCCAGCACACCGATGGAAGTGAGCCTGGCCGAGTCCGACAATGGCAAACCCGCTGCTGTCAGCGTACGCCAGTCCTTGACGCTGGGCTTCATGACCAATGCCACCAACCCTAAGGCGACGCTGTTCTTTCTGGCCGTGTTTACTACCGTGGTCAGCGCCAGCACGCCTTTGACGACCCAGATGCTCTACGGCGTCTGGATGTGCCTGGTTAATGCGGGCTGGTTTATTGTGGTCAGCCTGATCTTTACCAATCCTCGCGTACGTCAGCGATTCCTGCGTATGGGGACCTGGTTTGAGCGCGTGACAGGGGTTCTACTGCTGGGGTTTTCGCTGCGCCTGCTGATCCATGCCGGTCAGCGCATCCTGCTTTAAGCCCGCCGACAAGCCATGGAGCCCAAGGCTACGAGTGATAAGGTCTGCGCAGCAGAACCATCAGACGCTAAACAGCACACAGGTTTGACTTCATGCCTGTACTCACCATCTTGGCCTGAGCACCGTCTGGCACCTATGCGGCGCTTTGGTCTTGGCTTGGGCTCTGCACACCATAAAAAAATCCCCGCCCTGAAAACAGGGCGGGGATTTTTACTCCTTAGACCATGGACTCACCCGTCTTGCGGGCGTTGCGCCAGTCACGGACCAGGTTACCGACCAGCAGAACCAGAATGATGGCTGACATGACTGGCCAGACCAGAAAGTAAATCGTCATAAGCATAGTGTTCTCCTTTTAACGTCTTGTCTCATACCCTCAAGCACGAGCCGAGGCTGGCTCACCTTGTTTCGACTCCCGAACTTTCTGCTTGCTCGGTGCAGGTGTGTCATCGTAATGAAACGACTGCACACGCTCGGCAAGCACAGAGAAATCAAAACGTTCCTGACTACGCAAGCTGATGGCCACACACACCACAGCGCTAACGCCATAGGCGGTCAGGGAACCCATCAAAACAAGGTACTCACGCAAAAAGCCAATGAAGTTGGGCAAAAGAATCGCAGTGGCAATCACCCCCACCGCAATCGCAATACGGCTGCGGAAGAAGGCAAAAGCCATCAAACCGGCAACCACACCGCCACCAATCGAAGCGGTAATCTCATAGAACACGGCCACCGCACCTTCGATAGGAATCAACTCAAAACGCACGATCGTAAACAGCACGACGGCACACAAAACCGACCAGCTAAAGGCTTTGTTGGTAACACGATCCCAGTAAAAGCTGACAATGACCGGGAACACAATCGCGCCCCACAAGGCCCCCACAAACACCAGCATGACCAGAATATCCAGCTTCAGGCTGGCGAAGATCACACCCACCATCGTGGCAACCACCATGGTGATACGGCCCCACCACAACATGCGGGCTGGTTTTGGACGACCACGAGCAATGTTCTTGGCGTAAATGTCGGTCATCACGATAGCCGACAATGCAGCCAGGTCCGAGTCCGCCGTGGAGGACAAGGAGCCCACCACCAGGATGAAGAACAAGGCAATGCCAAATGGCGGCAAGTAGGTGGACGCCATCTGCGGGATGATGTTGTTCATGTTTCCATCCACAGGCTGCAAGCCGGTGAACAGAGCCAGCAAACCCAACATGCCCAGACCAATCACCACAGCACCATAGCCAATGGTGGCCGTCAGGAAAGTGGGTTTGATCAGGTCCTCGCGTACGGCGAACAGGCGCTGGGCAATGGTTTGGTTACCAATCGCATAAGCCAGCACCGCCACAAAATACGGCGCCCCCTGCTCCAGAATTGCCTTGGTGGAATAGAAGTTGGCTTGCTCGGAATCCAGACGCCACCAGTTGGCCTGCACCATCTCCGGGCCACCGGCGTTAAAGAAGATCAGCGGAATAATGACCACGGCCGACAAAATCATGGCAACCAGTTGGGCAAAGTCCGTCATCACCGAGGCGCGGAACCCCGACCACAGGGTGTAGGACAAGACGCCCAGACCCGCAATCAGCACACCTTGAATAAAAGTCAGAGGGCTAAGGATCGAGACCAACGCACCCGCGGCGGTGAAGTTCACCATCAGGCTGATACCGCTGCCTACCACGTTGGAAATCGCCATAATCATCTGGCTGGACGAGCCGTGCCGTGCATGCAGCACCTCGGCCAGAGTGTGTGCCTGCGGGGCCAACTGACGAAAGCGTCGCCCGAAGGGGTAGATGAACAAAATCATCAAGGCACCCCATAGCCCGTAATGCAGGGGGCCGGACAAGCCGTACTTGTAGCCTGACGTTGCGCTGGCGTAAAACGACGCCGCCCATACCCAGGTGGCAATCATGCTGGCCGCTGACAGGCCAAACCCCACCGCACTGTTGGATACCATGTATCCGTCCACGTTCTCTTTCTTTTGGCCGATCATGAGCGACATCAGGAACGTCGCGCCATAAAAGCCGACCAATAACAATATGGCCGTCGTGGTTGAAAGCGTAAAAAACTCCGCCTCTTGCATGTCTTTCCTTTTCTCTTCTGCGCGGGAGCCCTTTGAACTGCCGGACTCGCTCGCATGCATGCCGATTCCGCATAACGCGCTGGGCGACACCCATCCCAGGACCAGAACCGAAACACATGAACCGAACGCGCGCGCAAGCGCCTTCGCCCTTGGCATGAGCCAAAGCGAAAAAAAGCAAGACACAGCGCAAAGTGCCTCACATTGCGGCGAGTCTGCGGGCCTTACAGCAAATAAATAGGGCCAGAGACAAGCCGCTCTGTTGCAGGCCGATGTCGTATGAGACAGTCGGCTGGTTGTTCCGCGACCCAAGGGCCGGGCAAGGTGTTTCGGGCTAAAGCCGGGTTGTTGTGCAACAACCTGTTGAAGAACGAGCCGTCATTTTTTTATGCAATTTTGTCGCACCTGAACGGCCTGTTCGAGAAGCTGATTCAATGAACCAGAGCGATCAATTATACATATTTAAAATTTAAGGGTCTATATCATGCTGTTTCAGCATCGAGAAAGGGCGTTCCAGCCCTTTACTAATCATTCGTAGACCTCATCATTGCTAAGGCTCACGCGTGTCAGCTCCTGACATGCAGCGGGTACTTTGCCCACAAAAGCGTAGCCTTCCCCGCGCACCGAACGAATGGGCAGCTCCTCTCCCATCGCGGTTAATTTACGTTTCAAGCGACTGATCAAAACGTCCACAGAACGGGCAGTTGCCTCCCGCCCCTCTTCCAGCGGAAAAAGGCGATCGCGTTCTACGGTTTCTGGACAGACGGAAAACAGAACCTGAACAATCCGACGCTCACCGCGGGTCAACATGACAGAATGGCCTTTAGGCGTCATCATGGTCCAGCCGTTTTCGGTCAAATCCCATAACTGGGACTGCGGTTTCACATCCTGTTTTCGCATGAAGGTGATGGCTGGAGGCAAACCGTCTTGCGCACCGCGCAGACTCTGTTGCAAGGCAAAACCACGACGACGCAAGGCTTGTACGCAGGCCACCACCTCTACCGGCAAGGCATCTTGATCGAAGCAGGCATCAGCTCCCACCAGCAGCAGATGACCCCGTTCCAGACCAGCCATTTTGTCGCGCCGCACAACAATCACCCCCGCAGCCGGAAAATCCATACGCAAGCGATTAATGTGCAGGAAAACGTTGTCAGCATGACACAGCAAGGCCAATACCATTTCGCCTGCGGCGATGTGCGCCAGCGACAAGCATTTCTCCATGGTTTCAACTGTCTGAACTCTCACCCCCCACTGCTCCGACTCCAAAACGATCTGCCGCAAACTGGCCTTGTCGTCATGCAACAGGAAAGTCTGTTCAACCGTCATAGTCCTCATCCTTGCAGGCCCTCTAAGGCACCTGTATTTCTTCTAACCTTGGACCTGCCTTAACAGACGCTGAGCAGCATCAGGCATGGATAGGTAAAGCATTCCCTGTTTCAGGGACTCATCAATTCGGGCAACCTGGGCTATCCGATCTTCCATGCCTAAAATCCGCGAGGCTCCCACATTAGCAAAGCCAACGTCAGCCAGTCTATGCGTGGCCAATAAATTAATTTGAAAGTTCGCTAAACACTGGCGCTGATAGGCTCAAACTGCCCTTAGCCGTGAAATCATTGATTTGACAACCACAAAGACCACTTCCCCTCCTCAACAGACCTTGACGACAAACCTAAATCCCCATTCATGGAAACCTCAATTAAATTCTCTCCATTATTCTATAATTTGATGTTTTCTATTCCCATCGAGACCCATTACGCCCTTCCAAAACAAAAAATATAAAATAAATTCCCTATTTTAATTTTGTTTTAAATTTCAGTACCATTTCACTATCAACGAACGAAACAGCTAACAGGCACACCACCGTGCGCATAAATGTATCGCCCCACAAGCAGGGCAGATAGTATTCACTCAGCACAAAACCCAGCTACAAAGACCAACACCGTGCCAGCCCCTGCTGCGCGCCCAAGGCAAAACCAATACGTAATAAAACCAGCAAATTCTGGAGCAATAAGAAAAACATGAGCTTCAGACGAAACATACTTAAGCAATTCACCTCTTGAGACACAAAAATTTACTTTCACTCAAGCTGATGTAATTCTAATAATTAAAACCGCGCATACATTAACACTCTGCGTCTCAAACACGCTATATTTCTATTTAGTCCCACAACAAAAGTTACATTATTTCAGTTCATTTCTTTTTAAACCCATTAAACGCCGCCTCAAATCGCAAAAATGCGAAAAGGAGGACTCATTACATTCAAATATTTGTCTTTTGTTTCAGATTAGTAAATGAAGCATCCAAACAATACACAAACACACAAATAAAAACCCCGCCGTAGCGGGGTTCATCATGTCCAGCAGACTCAAGGGTCAGGCACGGCGGGCATAGCCTGCACGAGCCAACACACCCAGTGGGCCAATTTGGCGAACCAGATCTATTTGCTCGGGAGTGCGCACATAAATACAGCCTGCATACGACAGTGCATTGACCGAAATACCGTCAACCAATTCCACGCTACGGGGCACCAATAACAACCAGCCCTGACCTGCCAACATATTATGTGGCGGTAACAAGCCATCCTCTGCGGGCACCAATCCCAATGCATTGCAGGCGCTGCGGTAGGAACTCAAAAGACTGGTTGTTAATGCATCCGGCTCCTGCGTATCCTGCAAACGCACAAAGCAATGCTCAAAGGCCAGCGCGGGATGTTGATGCGCGCTGCCCGCAGCAGCCTGAGCGGGGAGCTTGTCCAGATACAGGGCCAACGAACCGTTGCTGTCCGCCTGCGGAATCCATTGAGTATGTTTATGACGCTGGCTAGCGCCTGCCGGTCCACCACCGTTATAAAACCCTAGACCACCTTGCAAGGCCAGAAAATCCGCCAGAATCCGAAAATCAATCTCGCGCAGCGGGCTAAGCTGTTCGGAAAACACCTTGTCGGCCAGCACCAGATGCAGATCACAGACGGCAAACTTGTTCAGCACAATATTGTGTGTACCGCTGGCGTCATCCACTGTCAGTGCTGGAGCCGGGGGCAGAAAGGGATTGAAATTGGGGTCACGCGGGCCACCTGGAATCGAGACGCTGGCAGCATCCTTGGCCGCCAGAGTGGATACCCAACGCACAAAAAATGTCAGCCCCTGATCGTGCATCAGCTCTTCCTGAGCTTGCACGGGCAACAAATCACCGCTGGCCAGCGCAGCCTGGCTTAGTTGGTCCAGGCGTTGCAAAATTTCCTTGCTCACGTCGTCTCGCTCCTCATCTGAAGTTGTATAGTGACGCCTTATTGTAGGCAAGAGACGCGAATAAACGCGCATTGCAGCCTAGTGCGAATTTTCCACCATCCCTATCAGGAGTACTCCATGTCCGGTATCCGCCGTATTGCCAGCCCACTGCCACTGCCCTTCTCGCGTGCCACCATGGCTGGCGGCTTTCTGTTCTTGTCCGGCCAGATTCCTTACGACGCCCAAGGTGAAGTGGTGCGCGGTTCCATCCAGGACCAGACCCACGCCGTATTTGATCGCCTGATCGAAGGCCTGGCTCTGGCTGACGCCACCTTGGCTGATGTGGTCAAAGCCACTGTCTGGTTGTCCGATATGGCCTTGTTTGCCGACTTCAACAAAGTCTACGCCGAGCGCTTTGGCGACACCCTGCCTACTCGCTCGCTGGTTGAAGCCAAGCTGGCCAAAAACGTAGACGTAGAAATCGAAGTGCAGGCCTGGCTGGGCGATCGCGCCTAAGCAGCCTTAAGGCCGACGGGCCGTCACACAAATTAACGCTGCCTGGCCCTGGCTATGGCACACTGAATTCCCCTAGTCCAAGGAGAATCCTGATGCGTTTTTTTGCTTCGGCCCGTCACATTTTGCTGGCTTGTTCTGCCTTAGGTCTTGGCGCCAGCAACCTCGCCTATGCCGCCAACACGGGCAAAACCGCAGAACCGACTGCGATCAAACGCTATCTGGGCGACTCGGACATGCCTTTTTCCCGCGCCGTGCAGGCCGGGGACTTTCTATTCCTGTCGGGACAAATCCCGCTGAATGAAAAAGGCGAAATCATACGCGGCAGCATTGAAGATCAAACCAATGCCACGCTGGACCGGATTGAAGAGACCCTGAAGCTGGCAGGTGCCGACTTCAGCCATGTCGTCAAAGCCACGGTCTATTTATCCGATATTGCCTTGTACGAGCAATTCAACAAAATCTATAAAGAACGCCTGGGCAGCAACTTCCCGGCCCGCTCTCTGGTACAAGCCAAACTGGCGGGTGGTGTAGATGTGGAAATCGAGGTTCAGGCCTGGATGGGTGCGCAAAACAGCCCCGCCAAGCATTGATGCAGGCCACTTACTATAGGTAATTCGATATAAGCAGCCCGCTTACAGCCTGGCTATCTTGTATGGCACACTAACACCCTTAGCCAGACCCTTTACCCACGCCAGGCTTGCCGCCTGGCGTTTTCGTGCCTTTACGGAAACTCTCATGATCTACGCGATTACTGCCCTATTCGCCTTTCAGCTATTAGGCGAGATCCTGGTGCAGACCTTGTCCTTGCCATTGCCAGGCCCTTTGGCCGGCATGCTGCTTCTGACTGCCGCCTTGCTGATTCGAGGCGGCGTGCCCAGCTCTTTGGAGAGCACGGCCAGTGTCATGCTGCAGAACCTGATGCTGCTGTTCATCCCCGCTGTCACGGGCGTGATGTTGTATTTTGATCGGGTAGCCGAGGAATGGCAGCCCTTTTTGATCGCCACCCTGGGCGGCACCGTCATCACCATGGTGGTCACAGCCCTGGTGCTCAATCGTCTGCTTAAGAATCGTCAGGAAGAAGAATAATGACGGACGGACTTTTTCAAATCTGGGTCTTTTTATCCAGCTCGCCCCTGCTGTGGCTGACCTTGACCTGCTCGGTCTACGCAGGCTCGGTCTGGATGTACCGCCAGTCGGGCAGTAGCCCCTTTTTGTTGCCGATTCTGGTCTCGGTCGTTGTGATTGTGGCCCTGCTCTTGCTGACCCGCACGCCTTACCCCGTTTACTTTGAAGGGGCCAAGTTCATTCACTTCCTGATTGGACCGGCAACCGTCGCCCTGGCTGTACCGCTCTACAGTCAACTGCGTCAGCTGCGCAAGATCTGGAAGCCGCTGACCATTGCCCTGATCATTGGCTCGGTTACCGCTATTTTCAGCACGGTCCTGATTGCCTGGGCTTTGGGCGGATCAATTGAAACCATCATGTCGGTTGCCCCACGCTCGGCCACCATGCCGATTGCCATGGCCCTGGCAGAACAATTTGACGGTCAGCCTTCCTTGGCTGCTGTGGCGGTTGCCATTACCGGGATTGCGGGCACTATCATGGCGCGCCCGCTGTTGAACTTGCTGCGTATTGATCGCCCCGAGGCTCGGGGCTTTGCGGTGGGTGTAACGGCACATGCCATTGGTACGGCACGTGCCTTGCAGGTTCACGAAACGATTGGGGCATTTTCCGCCATTGGCCTGAGCCTGAACGGGATCATGACCGCCGTGCTGGTTCCTTTTGTTCCTATAGTCCTGCGCTGGTTAGGCGTGGCCTGACCCGGCAAGACAGGCTGGCTCTAGCGCCACTCGTCTCGATAGACGAAGCGGGGCATCTGCCAATTGCGGTGCAGAGCCAGCATACGGAAACTCAGGCCGATAATCATGGGACCCAGCAGGGTCACATACGGGTGCCAGTCCAGATGCTGGGCACCCAGATACAAAGCGCCGGTCAGCATGGATACGCTGGCATACATCTCCTTGCGTAGCAGCAAGGGGATGTCATTACACAAGATGTCGCGCAAGACGCCACCGGCACAACCGGTAATCATGCCGCTTAGCAGCACCACCGTAATGGGCAGCTTCATTTCCAGCGCGATCTGACAGCCAATCACGGTAAAGACCACCAGCCCCATGGCATCGAGCAGCAGGAACAGGCTATGCAAGCGCCGCATGATCGGAGCGATCAAAGCTGTGAGGATGGCCGCGCCTGCCGTGATCCAGAGGTATTCAGGATGCTGCACCCAGGTCAGCGGGTAATGCCCTAAAAGCACATCCCGCACCGAGCCACCGCCCAGAGCGGTGACACAGGCGATGGTACAGACCCCCACCCAATCCATGTCACGACGGCCCGCAGCCAGCGCTGCGGTCATGGCCTCTGCAGTGATGGCGATAATGTAGAGAACAAGTAAGAGCATGATATTTTTTACGCATCAAGCTGTTGAATAAGACCCCGATAACAACGCAGCATCAGCAAGCCAGGCACAGCAATAAAGACGGTACAAATAAAAAAGCCTGGCCAACCCAGGGATTCAACCAGCACAGGCGTCAGAGGCCCGGCCAGATAGGTACGCCCCACTGCCGACAGGGCCGACAGCAGCGCAAATTGAGTGGCGGAATAGGTCCGATTACACAAAGCCATCAGCAAAGCGACAAAAGCCGCTGTGCCCAGGCCACCACACAGGTTTTCCAGTCCGACCACAATCCCCATCAGCCACATGGATGGCGCGGTTTCAATCGCGATCAGCCAATAGCCCAGGTTGGAGACGGCCTGCAAGATACCAAAAATCATCAAGGCCCGGTATAGCCCCAGGCGGGCCATGATCGCCCCACCCATCAAGGCTCCGACGACCGTAGCAGCCAGACCAAACACCTTATTGATAGTGCCGACCTCGGACAAGGTAAAGCCGGCTGCACGAATCAGAAAAGTGGTGGACAAGGCACCTGCAAAAGCATCACCCAGCTTGTAGAGCACAATCAGCGCCAGAACACTCCAGGCACCTGGACGCGAGAAAAAATCGGCCAAAGGCGCGATCACGGCTTCTGACAAACTGCGCGGTGGACGGCTTTGTTCCTGTGGGTCGGGTGAAATCAGGGTCACCAGCGCGCACAGCGCCATGAAGGCACCCATCAGAAAATACGTGTTGGACCAGCCCAGCCAGCGGTCCGCCAGAATCAGGGCCAGGCCGCCGGACACAATCATGGCAATGCGATAGCCCATGACTTTGACCGCCGCCCCCGCCGCTCGCTCATGTGCTTGCAGCACGTCCGTGCAATAAGCATCGAAGGCTATGTCCTGCGTGGCCGACAAGAAGGCCACCCACACGGCCAGCAAGGCCAGTGCGGTCAAATTCACCGAGGGAGAAAACAGGCCCATGGCCGCAATGGAGGCGGCCAGCAGCAGTTGAGTGACCAGGATCCAGCCGCGCCTGCGCCCCATGAACGGCGGCGCGTAGCGATCAATCAGGGGAGCCCAGAGAAACTTCAGCGTGTAGGCCGAGCCGACCAGGGTCAGAAAACCAATCTCGGTCAGTGAAACATTTTCAACGGTTGCCCAGGCCTGCAAGGTGCCTGAAACCAGGGCCAGAGGCAGGCCGCTGGCGAACCCCAGAATCAGCAAAGGCAAGACTCGGGGACTGGTATAGACACGTGACACGTCAGGCCTTATTAGCGCTAAGCAGCAAGAAAATGGGGAGACTCGAAACGATACATGGCCAGGGTACTGCGCCAGCCCGGCAAAAAACGCACCGTGTCGCGACCATTGAAGGCAGCACGATCAAGAATACGTACGCCCACCGCCTGGGCCAGATCCTGAAAGTCTT
Source organism: Alcaligenes sp. GCM10023179 (assembly GCF_042653705.1). Lineage (NCBI taxonomy): Bacteria > Pseudomonadati > Pseudomonadota > Betaproteobacteria > Burkholderiales > Alcaligenaceae > Alcaligenes > Alcaligenes sp. GCM10023179. The sequence goes on from NZ_JBHSIQ010000002.1 coordinate 863,649, forward strand.
TCATGGTGCACAAATGGATGTTGGGCGTGTTGTACCACTGGTAAGGCATTTCGCCCGTGACTGGCATGCGCCCGCGCAAAATGCTCCAGCCATGCGGCCAATAACCGAAGTTAGGAAACGAGACGATACCATACCGCGCCACCCGCGCCATCTCGCGCAGGATGTGCTCGGTATGGTGCATGGATTGCAGTGTCTTGGACAGGACAACGGTATCGAACTGCTGGTCGCTGAACAGCGCCAGGCCTTTTTCCAAGTCCTGCTGAATGACATTGACGCCGCGGCGTACCGAAGCAATCACAAACTGGTCGTTCAGCTCCACCCCCGTTCCGACAACCTGGCGCGTGTCACGCAGATGCGCCAACAAGGTGCCATCGTTACAGCCCAAATCCAGCACACGCGAACCTGGCTCAATCCACTGCGCAATGCGCAGCAAGTCCGGTCTTAACATGGCGGCATCCACCTGAGTTTGCGGCTTAGTCATTCTGCCAGCACCCCTGTAGTACGGGTGCGCGCAGGCAAGCCCAAATTAGCGGCAATCTGGTCATAGTATCCCTGCACAACGGCATGATAACGAGGGTCCTCAAGCAGGAAAGCGTCGTGCCCGTGCGGAGCATCAATTTCGGCGTAAGTGACCTCACGCTGGTTGCGCAACAAAGCCTGCACGATTTCGCGCGAGCGCTCGGGCGAGAAACGCCAATCCGTGGTGAAAGACACCAGCAGGAATTTGGCCTGCACCTTTTCAAGCGCCTTGACCAGGTCCCCCTGGTGCTGACGCGAAGGATCAAAGTAATCCAGCGCACGGGTGATGATCAGATAGGTATTGGCGTCAAAGTAACGCGAGAACTTCTCGCCCTGATAACGCAGATAGGACTCGACCTCAAATTCCACGCCGTAGTTGTAGTGATACTCGCCGCCCTGGGCTGGGGCACGCTGGTTGCGGCCAAACTTCTCGGCCATGACGGTGTCGGACAGGTAGGTGATGTGGCCTACCATGCGAGCAACACCCAGGCCAGCCTTGGGCACCACCCCATGTTCGTAGTAATTACCACCGTGAAACTGCGGGTCGGACAAAATGGCGCTGCGGGCCACTTCGTTAAAAGCGATGTTCTGGGCCGACAGGCGCGGGGTACTGGCAATAACCACGCAGTTTTCCACGCGCTCCGGGCAGCTGATGGCCCAGCTCAGGGCCTGCATGCCACCCAGGGAGCCACCCATAACGGCCGCAAACTTGCGAATGCCAAAGTAGTCGGCCAGACGGGCTTGGGCACGCACCCAGTCTTCTACCGTCAAAACGGGAAACTCGGAGCCCCAAGGTTTGCCAGTGGCCGGATTGATGCTGGACGGGCCGGTAGAACCAAAGCAGGAGCCGATATTGTTGACCCCGATGACAAAAAAACGATCCGTATCAACGGCTTTGCCGGGGCCGACCATATTGTCCCACCAGCCAGTGCTTTTAGGATCGTCGTCGTAATAACCGGCAACGTGATGCGAGGCATTGAGTGCATGACACACCAATACCGCATTGTTGCGTTCTTCGTTCAGGGTGCCGTAGGTTTCGACCGCCAGCTCGTAGCTGGGCAGCACTTGCCCACTGCGCAGATGCAGGGGTTCGTCAAAGGCGATGAGTTCGGCATGTACAGGGCCCACAGAACCTTCGGGGATCAAACCGCAGGATGGGCTAAGGGCGCCAGTGTCGGCGCTAGGGACGGAATCAGTGGCCATCAGGACCTCTTTAGCTGGATTTATGGAGCGCCCGCAAGCGGATCAGGCAAATCGGCGCAAAACGTATAAGACAAAATTCTAGCATCGCTGCGGCGCGGCGTCCAAATCGACCAGCCAGGATCGATTCAGAACTCTGGGCAACGGTAACGTCATAGAAAAGACAATGCTTTGATTTACATCATTATTTTCATGCACATTTGTCTGCCAGCTAAGCTAAATTTGAGTACATTGGCCCGACGTCTACCACGAATGCATGAGGAATGGCTTTACCGTGACGCACTTAACTTCACGCGAGCAGTCCTGCCTGAACTGGGCTGCCCATGGCAAGACCAGCTGGGAAATCAGCATCATCCTGGGCATTACTGAACGCACGATCAACTTCCACTTCCAGAACGCCTACGCCAAGCTTGGAGTCTATAGCCGCCAAGCTGCCATTACCCTGGCCTTGCAACAGCACCTGATCAGCGGCGACCCGGCTAGCGAGCTAAGCCGTCAAAGAAAACCTTTGCCTGAGCCGCGTCCGGGGCCTTCCCGGAATCCGTCATAACAAAGCCCTGCACCAGCCAGCCCGGCTCCATGCGTATCATCGCTTCCAGGCGCAAGGCCACACCGCCCACATCGCGCGTCATGAAGAAAATCTGTCCGGGTGGTGGCAACTGTATCTGGTTTTTCTCGCTGACTTGCCCATCGGGTATGAATTTCTCGCGCAGGGAATCGTGCAGTGCCTCGTACAAGCGTTGGCGAGCGGCCTCGTCCTGCTGCAGTTCCTTGGGCAAAATCACATGGCCCACGGTATAGCTTTGCCCACCCGCCGTGGCGGTAGTCAGGTAAAAATCCAGTTGATGCTGCTCGAAATCCAACAGTCGGTGACTAGTCGTGGGCTTGCCGGGCAGCATGGCCGACAGGCCCGTTTGTTCAAGCTGAACCTTGCGCCAGTTAAACTCTGGGCTGCAGGCTGCCAACATCAAGAAAGCCGCCAGTACCGCGGTAATGCGCCTGATCATCATGGTGCTAATCCCATATCCCGTTTCATGCTTTTCATCGGCTGGCTAAACAGCCGTCTTATACTCGCCCTGCCCGATACGCCTTTTGGCGCAACTTAACAAAGCAAGTCTGGTCGGACTACTATTTATAGACGGGGCCAGGCCCCCTTGAACAGTCCCGTATCTTGCACCCGATTTCGAAAGTGGGAAACACCACCATGAACACCAGCCACGAACGCCGCCTTGCCCTGCAACAGAATCCCGAGATTTTGACGGGAATCTTGCGCGGCATCGAAAAAGAAGGACTGCGCGTCGATGCGCTGGGCCAATTGGCAAACACCCCCCACCCGCAAGCCATTGGGTCGGCCCTGACCAACGGTCATATCACGACCGACTACGCCGAAGCCCTGCTGGAGCTGATTACCGAGCCACGAGCCCGGGTCGAGGACGTGCTGCAGGAGCTGACCGATATCCACACCTTTGTGGCCGGCAAGCTGGACCAGGAAATTATCTGGAACCAGTCCATGCCCGCGCTGCTGCCCGCCGAAAAAGACATTGCCATTGCCTGGTACGGCAAGTCCAACACCGGCATGCTCAAGCATGTATACCGCCGTGGCCTGGCCGAGCGTTATGGCAAGCCCATGCAATGTATTGCGGGTGTGCATTACAACTTTTCCCTGCCTGATGGCATCTGGCCCTTGTTGAATGTCTGTGGTGACAATCTGCAAGACCAGCGCTCCAACGGGTATTTGGCGCTGATCCGCAACTTCACACGCTATTCCTGGCTACTGATGTACTTGTTTGGCGCCTCGCCCGTGCTGGATGCGAACTTCCTGCAAGGTCGCAGCAACAATCTGGACAAGATCGACGAGGACACCTTGACCATGCCCTGGGCAACCAGCTTGCGCATGAGCGATCTGGGCTATCACAACAAGGAAGCCCAAGCCGAGCTTCAGCTTTGCTACAACGACCTGGACACCTTTGTGATGCGTATGTATCACGCTGCGGTGACCCCTTGGCCGGATTACGAAAAACTGGGTACTCACCGCAATGGCGAGTGGATTCAGCTCAACACCCATATCCTGCAGATTGAAAACGAGTACTACTCCAGCATTCGCCCCAAGCGCACCACCCAGCGCAGCGAGCGCCCGGCTACAGCCCTGGCCCAGCGCGGTGTGGAATACATTGAAGTTCGCTGCCTGGATATAGACCCTGAATCACCCACTGGAATTTCCGAGCAAACCTGCCGCTTCCTGGATACGTTCCTGCTGTTCTGTGCCGTGCAAGACAGCCCCTTCTTCCCGGACGGCGGCTACTGTCAGGACAGCAAGAACAACTTTGCGACTGTTGTGCGTGAAGGCCGCCGCCCCGGCCTGATGCTGACCAATCAGCAAAAAGCAAGCGTCAGCCTGCAAGACTGGGGGCACGAAATTCTGGAATCGCTGCTGCCGTATGCGCAAATGCTGGATCAGGCCCTGGATACCCAAGGTCACACCGAAGCCGTGCAAGCCCAAATCCGCAAGCTGGAGAATCCGGAGCTGACTCCGTCGGCCCAACTGCTGAGCCGTTTGCGCGAAACCGGTTTGAGCTTTCACGACTACGCCTTGCAACGCAGCCGCGAGCACCACCAAACCTTGCTGGCCCATCCCTTGCCTGACGACAAGCAAGCCGCTTTCGAGCAACAGGCCAAAGAGTCTTTGCAAGCCCAGATTGATATCGAAGCGCAGGATCAGGAATCCTTTGAGGACTACGTCCATCGCTACGAACGCAATCTGATTCCGCCTGAACTGGAAAACAGCTAAGCGACACACAGCGACAAACCGCCGCCCCAAAGGGCGGCTTTTTTTTGGCCGCTCCCTGCAGGCTCATACAGCAGCCGACTTTCCCCGGTCACCCAGCAAAAAGTTTCTCTTTCTCCCTTTTCTCAAAATGGCTTTTCCTCTATTTCGAATAATTACTGTTATGTTATAACATCTCGAAAATTAACAAACCGGAAGATGAGATGCGTTTCCAAGCCCGTCCCCTGCCACTAGCCCTGGCTCTGCTTTTGTGCACCTCGGCCCAAGCCAATGAAATTGAAGAAGCTGTTCCTGAACTGGCCCCTATCCGAATCTCTGCCAGCCCCCTGGCCTTGCGACAAACAGAGCTGGCCACTGCCAGCACGGTCCTGCAAGGCCCCAAACTGGATTTGCGCCGCAGCAGCACCTTGGGTGAATTGCTGGACGGTGAAGTCGGCATCCATGTAGACAGCTTTGGCAGCGGTGCCAGCCGCCCCGTCATTCGCGGCCAAACTGCGCCCCGCGTCAAAGTCCTGAGCGATGGCGCAGAGGTCATGGACGCGTCGGCCATCTCGCCCGACCACACCATCACGGTCGATACCTGGCAAGCGGACCGCATCGAGGTGCTGCGCGGCCCATCGGCCCTGCTTTACGGAGGCGGTGCTATTGGCGGCGTGGTCAACGTGCTGGATCGCAAAATCCCCACAGCCATCCCCGAAAAAGGTTTTGAAGGCTCGGTACGTGCCCAGGGCTCCACGGCTGATCGTGGCAGAATCGGCGCAGTCGAGATGACAGCCGGCGAAGGCAATATCGCCTTGCACGTAGAAGGTGCCTCGCACCGTAGCCGCGACTATCGCGTCCCCAACTGGACCGATGGACGCGTCAAGGACTCCGACTCCAGCACGGACACAGGCAGCGTTGGCCTCTCCTTTATCGGGGACCGTGGCTATATAGGCGCGGCCTACTCCTACCGTGAAGGCAGCTACGGTCTGCCCGGTCACAGCCACGAATACGAGGACTGCCACCCGCACGGTGCCACTCTGCATTGCGGCGGCCACAGTCACGATCACGGCCATGACCACGATCATGGCCACAGCCACGAACATGATCACGAACACTCGGCCACCGCTCACCTGCGTACTCAGCGTTTCGATATCCGTGGCGAACTGCGTGACCCTCTGCCCGGCTTCAAACGGGCTCGCCTGCGCGCTGGTGCGACCAACTACCAGCACGTTGAAAAAGATGGCGATATTGATGGCACCCGCTTCACCAATCGCGGTTACGACACGCGCCTGGAGCTGGAACACAACCCTTGGGGGCCGTTTGAAGGGGTCATCGGCCTGCAAACCAGCCAGTCTGATTTTGCGTCCCGCGACGGTGCTGAAAACTTCATTCCGCCCACCCGTACTCGCAGCCAGGGCCTGTTCCTTCTGGAAAGCGTGAACTGGGACGACTGGCGTCTGGAACTGGGCGCACGTCAGGAATGGCAAACCGTCACGCCCGACTCGCAAACGCTGGAACGCCGCAAAGGCACGGCGACCTCCTTCTCTTTAGGTACGGTCTGGGACTTCGCACCCGAATACGCCGCCAGCCTGTCCGTGTCCCGCTCTCAGCGTCTGCCCACGGCTCAGGAACTGTTTGCCAAAGGCGTGCACTTTGCCACGCTGAGCTATGAGCGTGGCGATCCGAACCTGGATCGTGAGACCAGCCATACGGTGGACCTGGGGCTACAAAAACACCTGGGCGATCTGCGCTTTGATCTACGTACCTTCTACACCCGTAGCTCGAACTACATTTATGGCCGCAGCCTGGACCGTCACGAAGACTTTCAGCTGATCCAATACAGCCAGGACAAGGCTCAATTCTGGGGCCTGGAAGCAGAAGCCTCTTACCCCGTCACATCCTGGGCCTCGGTCAGCGTGTACGGCGATCTGGTGCGCGGTAAACTGCAAGATCCTGGCCGCAACCTGCCCCGCATGCCCGCTGCCCGCCTGGGTATTCGCACGGATCTGAACTGGCAGAACTGGTCCGGCTTTGTCGGCTACACCCACACCTTTGCCCAGGACCGACTGGCTGAACATGAAGAGCGTTCGCCGTCTTACGGTTTGCTCAGCATGGGTTTAAGCTACCGCCTGCATATGGATCAGAACACCTACACCCTGTACCTGAGAGGAAATAACTTGCTGAACAAGTTGGCTTACCGCCATACCTCCTTTATTGCCCGTCAGGCCCCGCTGATGGGACGCAACATCCTGGCCGGGATACAGGTGGAATTTTGAGCAAGACCGCCATACACACGGGTAGCCGCCTCTACCAGATCGTGGCCGACATGCAGGGCGAGCGCCCTTGGGGCAACTTTCTGGATGCGGGCACCGGCAAGGGTTCGCTGCGCTGGTTGCTGACGCTGGACACAGAACGCTGGACGGCCATTACCGCCTCTCCCAGCATGGCTGAACAAGTCACCCGTGAGCTGGGCGATCAAAAACGCCCCGAGGACCGTCTGCTGGTGGGCAACTGGAGTGACCCTGAATTTTTGCAGGGCGAGCGCTTTGATACGGTTCTGGCGGACTATCTACTAGGTGCCATAGACGGCTTTGCCCCCTACACCCAGGACCAGTTGTTCAGCCGCCTGCGGCCGCTTACCGGCCAGCGTCTCTACATTATTGGTCTGGAGCCCTACGTGCCCTATAGCAGCACGGACCCGGCGGGCAAATTGATTGTGGAAATAGGCCGTTTGCGCGATGCCTGCCTGCTGCTGGCAGGCGAGCGCCCGTATCGCGAGTACCCGATGGACTGGGTCCTGCGCCACCTGCGACAGTCCGGCTATCGCTGTGTGGATGCGCAGCGCTTTGGCATTCGTTACGGCGACAGCTTTATCCACGGTCAACTGGATATGTGTGACGGGCGCTTGCGCCGTCTGAAGGACCGCAACCTGGCCATGGCCTTGTCCGAGCATGTCCAAGCCTTGCGCAAGCAAGCTCTGGCCTTGAGCCAGACCTTGGGTGGTCTGCGTCATGGCCACGACTATGTGATTTGTGCCGAAGCTATTTAAAAACCAGAAAGCTGCTCAGGAAAAAGCAAAAGGGGCTTCGGCCCCTTTTGTCTTGCATAGACTGCGATGGCAGCACATCTGGTTGTAGCGACGGCCACAAGTTCAAGACTCCAGGCACTGCCTGTCCAGACATCGCCTATACGCCTGATCGTCGTCCCGGCCAAACTCCCAAGCGCAAGCTCGCCTGTCAACGCAGGCAAATACGCAATTTCGTCCCAGGCCAAATGATCAGGATCAATAATTAGCCCACTTCACCTGAGCCGCGCATGAGGCCGTGTTTTGACAAACAACAGACACAAAAAAAGCAGCCTTTGGCTGCTTGCATCGCGACACTTTATAACTGGAAATTCAAACCAGGTCTTGAAAAGCAGCCCTAAAGAGCCGTATAAACAAGAAGTTCTGGCGCGTCCGACAGGAATCGAACCTGTATCGAGGGCTTCGGAAACCCTAATTCTATCCATTGAACTACGGACGCCAAGCTCGCTATTGTAGCGCGAGTTTGGAGTTTTTTTCAGCATCTATCCGGCAATTATGAGTGCGCTAAATCAAGAGTCAGATACAAGAGCGACACACTCCGCTATAATCCATGGTTGCGCGATCTGGGTCGGTGGCTTGGTAGACACGTCCTTGCGCACACCCATTAGGTAGGCGCAAGCCTTTATTGGTGGCCTTTAAAGGCCCTCCCGTCATTTCTTGTACGAACTCGCAGGATCCGATAATGAGCAACACGGAACAAAAACCCGAAGAACACAACGAGGGTCACTCAGCCATGATCAAAACCCCTAAACAATTGCTTGTGACCGTGGCTCTGGCTTTCTTGGTGCCCATCGCGATTATTGTCATGCTGGTCAGCCTGGTTACCTCCACCATGGGTGCAGGTGCTGGCTCCGCCGCCCTTTCCCCTGAAGCCATTGCAGCCCGCATTCAGCCTGTTGCCGGTTTCAAACTGGTTGACGCCAATGCCGTCAAAGAGCTGAAGACTGGTCAGCAAGTTTACGAAACCACCTGTACCGCCTGTCACGGCGCCGGTGTAGCCGGTGCGCCTAAATTTGGCGACAAGGGCGCTTGGGGCGAGCTGATCAAGCTGGGTCAGGACGAACTGGTCAAGAACGCTATTCACGGTATCCGCGCCATGCCTGCCAAGGGTGGTAACCCTTCGCTGGACGACATCGAAGTGGCTCGTGCCGTTGCTTACATGGCTAACGCCGCTGGCGCTGACTTCAAGGAACCCGACGCTCCCGCACCAGAAGGTGAAGAAGCTGACGCCAAGCCTGAAGCCACTGCGGCTGCCGATACCAAGCCTGCTGAAGAAGCTCCTGCTGCAGAAGCTCCCAAAGCAAGCCAAACCGCTGCTGCGGATGACAACAAGGTCGACCCGGCCGGTATCAAGCTGTACGACACCATCTGTTTTGCCTGTCACGCAGCCGGTGTTGCTGGCGCGCCCAAGTTTGGCGATCAAGCGGCCTGGAAGCCATATATCGAATCCGGTATGGACACTATGGTTCAAAAAGCCATTCACGGTGTAGGCGCCATGCCTCCACGCGGTGGCTCTCAAGCCTCCGACGACGAAATCCGTGCTGCCATCCAGCACATGGTTAACGCCGCCAAGTAAGACTGCGACAAGGCTCTGGCACCGTACAGAGCCTGCGAATACAAAAAGCCCGATGAATATTCATCGGGCTTTTTTATTGCCTGAAGCGGTTTGCTGATGACTGATGCAGAAGCTGCCCCCTACAATCTAGCCCTCGGATCACTGCACCCTGCAGCTATCAAACAGCTGCGGATACTTACCATGACACGTATTACTTCCGCTGCCCGTCTGACCTTTACGGGCATCCTGTCGGCCCTGGCTGTTTTGATCTTGCCTTCGGCCCAGGCCTTCGCCAATGAGTCGACAACGGCAGCCACACAGAGCACAGCGCAGGCTACCAGCATCCTGAATCGAGATAGCCTGGAGCAGGCTATGCACACGCTGCTGCAAGCCACCATGGCCAGAGACCTGGAAACCATTCTGCAATTTCAGTCGCCGCGCAAGATCCAGAAAATTTCAAAAGCCATGGGCAAGGACCATGCAGAGACCATTGCCGAACTGATCCGGGTCGGCCGCTCTATGGATGAACATCAGCCCGTACAGATTCTGTCTGGACACTATGACGTGGATACTGCACAGTTCGGCAAAACCAGCACAGGCCGCGACTACGCCGTGCTGAACTACAGCCGTACTTTCAAGAAAGACGGCAAGACCTTTGAGCTTAGCTATCCCACATTGGCCAGCGTAGATGGCAAGACGATTTTCATCATCCCGCTCAGCGAGGATACGCTGCTGCCCGAACTGATCGAGCTGTATCCCGATCTGGCTTCGGTGAAAATACCCGCGACCAAAACACAGAAGTAATAGTTTGCTCTCCTGGAGCCCTGAGCCCGGCCTAAGCATCCGTTTATTGAGCACCTGGTTCAGGCTGCCAATAAAAAAGCCTGAGTCCGGTGTCATCCCGGACTCAGGCCGACTCATAAGCTTGTAGGCTGATCTACCTCTAGAACACGCTATAAAGCGTCCAAGAGAGCAATCTCAGGCCTTACTGCGCCTTGCACTGAGCCAATGCCGTCAAGGACATACCCAGTTGGACACGGCGTTGCAGCCAGGGGCTGGCGCGGTAGCGCATATCGCCCGTGACAGCTTGCAGGGTGTTCAATACATCCAGCAAATCACGCGAGCCGACGGCATCACCCATGGACAGCGGGCCATTGTGAGGATAACCCAGGCCCAGACGCACAGCGGCATCGATATCTGATGGGGTCGCTATCTGCTGCTGAGCAATATCGCTGGCGATGTTCACGATGGTAGCCACCAAACGCTGGGCCACAAAACCGGCAGAGTCTTCGATCACGCTAACCGCCGTACCATCGCTGGCCAGCATGGCCCAGGCTTGATCACGCCATTCAGGTGTGGTCGCAGCCGAGCACATCAGCACGCGGCGGCGGCCTTTCTCCAAGCCGAACAAGGTATCCAGCGCCACGGTGCGAGCTGGGTCCAAGCCATGCAAGGACACCAAAGTCGCCACGTCTTCACCGTAAGGCGTTAACAGAATCAGTGCATCGGCAGGTGGCTGGTCGCCTTCCACCACTTTCACGCCCAGTTCGCTCAGCAATTGCAGCGCGCGCGCCTGACCTTGTTCGTGGTAAGGCGAGACCCACACAGGAGCAAAGGTCGTGACAGCGGGAACAGCAGGCTCTTGAGGAACCTGTTTCTTGCCATCTTCATACTTGTAGAAGCCTTCTCCGTTCTTGCGACCAAACAATTTACCGGCGTGACGCACGGCGGTAATGGGCGAAGGACGGAAGCGCGGCTCGTCGTAGAACTGACGGTAAATGGACTCCATGACCGGATGGGACACATCCAGCGCGGTCAGATCCAGCAGTTCAAAGGGCCCCATGCGGAAACCGGCCTGCTCGCGCATGATGGCGTCGATCTGGTAGAAAGGCGCCACGCATTCCTGGGCGATTTTCAGGCCCTCGATGTTCATGCCACGACCGGCGTGGTTCACGATAAAGCCGGGCATATCCTTGGCGCGCACAGGCGTGTGGCCCATGTCGCGCGACACTTGCATCAAGGCATCGCCCACTTCCGGCGAGGTGCGCAGGCCGTCGATAACCTCGACCACTTTCATCAGCGGTACGGGGTTGAAGAAGTGATAGCCAGCCACGCGTTCGGGGTGGCGGCAAGCTTGGGCAATGGCGGTAATGGACAGCGAAGAGGTATTGGAGGCCAGCACACAGTCGGCCGACACAATCTCTTCCAGCTGTTGCAGCAAGCCTTGCTTGACGTCCAGACGCTCCACAATGGCTTCCACAACCAGATCGGCAGGGGCCAAGGCTTGCAGATCGCTGGCGGTTTGCAGACACGCTTTGGCCGCGTCCACCTGTTCAGCCGTCATACGGCCTTTTTCTTGCAAACGACTCCAGACGGCGTGTACATCCGCCAAAGCAGCCTTGACCGAGTCCGCATTCAGGTCATACAGCAAGACCTGCTTGCCAGCCTGGGCAGCAATCTGGGCAATGCCCCTTCCCATAGCACCTGCGCCAACAATAGCGATGGTTTGTATCTGTTTCATGATTCACAACCTGATCGAAAAGCAATAAAAATTAAGCCTGTGCAGCGGAGCCGGACATCATGGCCTCGACCTTGTCGGGCGACAGCTCCAGCACTCGTGCCAGGACCTCGCGGGTGTGTTCTCCCAGACGCGGGGGCGCACTGCGATACTGCACCGGCGTGGCCGACAAACGTAAAGGACTGGCTACCGAAGGCACGCTACCCCCCTGCCCGGTCGGCAAGTCCAGGCGCAAGCCGCGCGCCAGCACCTGTGGGTCCTGATAAACCTGTTCCATCGTATTGATGGGCCCGGCTGGAATACCTACGGCTTCCAGCGTCTGCAACCAGCTATCGCGCGTGCGGATTCGCATGATCTGCACCAGCATGGGCACCAACTCGTCCCTGTGCATGACTCGTCCGGCATTGCGCGCAAAACGGGGATCATCCGCCCACTCGGGGTGGCCCAGCTCCCGCGCAAAACTGCGAAACTGGGCATCGTTGCCCACCGCCACAATCAAATGCCCGTCACTGGCCTCAAAGACCTGATAGGGCACCAAATTCTGATGTGCATTACCGGGGCGCTGTGGTGCCTGTCCGGTACACAAGTAATTCATGTTCTGGTTAGCCATCATGGCCACCTGACAATCCAGCAGAGCAATATCCAGATGCTGACCCAGGCCACTACGGTGGCGCTCCACCACGGCTGCCAGCACAGCCACGGTGGCGTACATGCCTGTCATGACATCGGCCACAGCCACACCCGCTTTTTGCGGTTCACCACCTGGCTCACCTGTCAGGGACATCAAACCACCCAGCCCCTGGATCATGAAGTCATATCCTGGACGACTTGCATAGGGGCCAGTCTGCCCAAATCCGGTAATCGAACAATAAATCAGGGCCGGGTTGATGGCTTGCAGGCTTTCATAGTCCAGTCCGTACTTTTTCAGGCCACCGACCTTGAAGTTTTCCACCAGAATATCGCAGCGACTGACCAGCTGACGCACCACCTCGGCACCTTGTGCAGTGCCTATATCCAGGATGATGGACTCTTTATTACGGTTGGCAGCCCCAAAATAGGCCGCATCCTCCGTGTCCGCCCTGTGACCATCCTGCAGATACGGCGGCCCCCAGCCTCGGGTGTCGTCCCCGGCACCGGGACGTTCGACCTTGATGACTTCCGCACCCAGATCAGCCAGGTTTTGAGTACACCAGGGCCCGGCCAGCACGCGCGTCAAGTCCAGAACACGCAATCCCGCCAAGGGCGCTTTTCGTTCAGTCGTGGTCATAGCAAACAAAAATCCTTCAAGTCGCTTATTGTGCACTACGTCTTCTTAGTCCGGTCTACGGACAGAAAAAAGTGCTCAAACCATGGTCATTTTCGAGGCCGGAGGAATTTGTGCAGCGCACCAAGCCGGGCGACGATAAACCGTCCTAGAATAGGTGACGATAGATTATCAGCGGCAGATCTTCCTTGCAGGACCCCGCCCCTTCAAGAGGCAGGGCACTTCTTTCGATAACAGGAGACCGACCTTATGCCATCGGCATTAACGCAGCAGCTTTATCAATCTATGACCCTGCCTGTAATGGCAGCGCCCATGTTCATTGTTTCGAACCCCGCCCTGGTGATTGCACAATGCGCCAGCGGCATCATCGGTTCCGTCCCCGCCTTGAACGCCCGCCCCCAGGAAAAGCTCAAGGATTGGCTGGACGAGATCGACGACACCCTGGCCGAACTGCGCGAGCGCCATCCCGAGCGCCGCATCGCCCCCTACGCCATCAACCACATCATCCACCAATCCAACGACCGCCTGGAGCAGGATTTGCGTGTGTGCGCCGACCACAAGGTGCCGCTGGTGATTACCAGCCTGCGCGCCCCGCAAGACATCGTGCCGCATGTGCACGCCTGGGGTGGCAAAGTCTTCCACGACGTGACCACCTTGCGTCATGCTGAAAAAGCGCTGGAAGCGGGTGTGGATGGCCTGATCGTGGTGGCTGCAGGTGCTGGCGGCCACGCCGGTACCTTGAGCCCCTTTGTGCTGGTTAACGAAATCCGTCAGATTTTTGATGGCCCGATTGCCCTGTCCGGCGCTATGAGCCGGGGTCGCGACATTCTGGCGGCCCAAGCCATGGGGGCCGACATGGCCTACATCGGCACGCGCTTCATTGCCAGTACCGAAGCCAATGCCTCGGACGATTACAAGAGCATGATCGTCAAGGGTCGTGCCGCCGATATCGTCTACACCCCGCTTTTTACCGGCATCCCCGGCAACTACCTGAAGGACAGCATCCGCGCTGCAGGCCTGGACCCGGACAAGCTGGACAGCGAAAAAAATGCCGACACCGCCTTCGGTTCGGGCATGAGCAAAGCCTGGCGCGACATCTGGGGCGCTGGTCAAGGCATTGGTGGCATTGACTCGGTGGAATCTACTGCCGACATCGTGGCCCGTTTGCATCGCGAATACCAGGAAGCCAAGGCAGCACTGCTGGCCTCCCCCTTCGCCTGAACAGGAGCACGCCATGATACGGACTCATGACGCAGGCCATTGGCTGGAAGTCATTCTGGACCGCCCGGAACGACGCAATGCCTTGACTGGCCCCATGTACGAAGAGCTGGCCGACATCATCGACCAGGCCAATCAGAACCAGAAATATCGTGCCCTGATTCTGACCGGCGCGGGCGAGCATTTCTGTGCCGGCAACGACATCTCGGAGCTGTCCAATGTGCGCAATAGCGACATGCCGCCACCGATCAAATTCCTGCGCAGTCTGGTCCAGGCCGACGTCCCACTGATCGTGGCCGTAGAAGGTCACGCGGTGGGTATTGGCGTAACCTTGCTGCTGCATGCGGACTTTGTGTACGCGGCCCGTGACGCGCGTTTGCGCATGCCCTTCACCGCATTGGGCCTGTGCCCGGAAGGCGCCTCCAGCCACCTGCTGGCACAGTACGTGGGGCCACGCCGTGCCAACGAATGGCTGCTTCTGTCACAAGCCTTCAGTGCCGAGCAAGCCATGGAAGACGGCCTGCTCACTGAACTGACCGACCACGGCAATAGCCTGGAAGCCGCCCGTGCCTGCGCCCACGCGTTGTCCGAGCAGCCTCCCATTGCCTTGCGCACCAGCAAGCGTCTGCTACGAGAACCCCAGCGCGAAGTTTTGCTGGAGGTTCTGGAACGCGAGCGCAAGCTGTTTTCCAAACTGCTGGAAGGCGAAGAAGCTCTGCAGATTCTGGGGCAAATGAGCCAGAACCGCAGCGGCAAATAGCGCTTGTGTGGACCTGATTTCTGCGCAAACCCGCATGTGCAGCGATCTTGCCACACTGCACCCGGTTCAGACGGGTGATAAGGGGCCTGTGAGAGCAGGTCCCTAATTTTTTTTACCGTATTCGCAAAAAAATCTTGCGTGCAAAAAAAAATCGCTGTATTTTATTTTTTGCGCTGCAACAAATGCACCGCTTTAACACGTTCTTTGCGGATACGCCCATGACACACTCCTGTCCCCCCCAAGCCCAAGGCTTGTACCTTCCCGCTAACGAACACGACGCCTGCGGCGTCGGATTTATCGCACACATCAAAGGCCAGGCGAGCCACGCCATCATCACCCAAGGCCTTAAAATCCTGGAAAACCTTGATCACCGCGGCGCTGTAGGCGCAGATCCCTTGATGGGCGACGGTGCAGGCATTCTGATCCAGATCCCCGACCAGCTTTACCGCGAAGAAATGGCCGCTCAGGGCGTGACCCTGCCGCCCCCCGGCGAGTACGGCGTAGCCATGGTGTTCCTGCCCAAGGAAACCGCTTCCCGCCTGGCCTGTGAACAGGAGCTGGAACGTGCGGTACGTGCCGAAGGCCAGCACATGCTGGGCTGGCGCGATGTGCCGGTGGACAGCACCATGCCCATGTCGCCCACCGTCAAGGCCAACGAACCGGTGATTCGCCAGCTGTTCATTGGCCGCGGCCCGGATGTGATGGTGCCCGATGCGCTGGAGCGCAAGCTGTACGTGATCCGCAAGACCGCCAGCCACGCCATCTACCGCATGGCATTGGCCCACGGACAGGAATACTTTGTGACCTCGGCCTCGGTGCGTACCATCGTCTACAAAGGCCTGCTGCTGGCTGACCAAGTTGGCCGCTACTACCGCGATCTGGCCGACCCTCGCGCCTGTTCCGCCCTGGCCCTGGTCCACCAGCGCTTTTCCACCAACACCTTCCCCGCCTGGCCTCTGGCCCACCCCTACCGCCTGATCGCCCACAACGGCGAAATCAACACGGTACAGGGCAACTTCAACTGGCTGCGTGCCCGTGAAGGCGCCATGGAATCGGCCGTGCTGGGTTCGGATCTGCAAAAGCTTTACCCCATCGTGTACGAAGGCCAGTCCGACACGGCCACCTTCGACAACTGTCTGGAACTGCTGGTGATGGCCGGCTACTCGCTGCCGCACGCCATGATGATCATGATGCCGGAGGCCTGGGAGCAACACGCCGAGATGGACGAAAGCCGTCGCGCTTTCTACGAGTACTACGCAGCCCAGATGGAACCATGGGATGGCCCTGCTGCTATCGCCTTTACTGATGGCCTGCAAATTGGTGCGCTGCTGGACCGTAACGGCCTGCGTCCCGCCCGCTACGTCATTACCGACGACGACATGATTGTGCTGGCCTCTGAAGCCGGTACCCTGCCTATTCCTGAGCACCGCATCGTCAAGAAATGGCGTCTGCAACCGGGCAAGATGCTGCTGATCGATCTGGAACAGGGCCGCATCATTGACGATGCCGAGATCAAGTCCCAACTGGCCAACACCCACCCCTACAAGCAGTGGATTGAACGCCTGCGCTTGCGCCTGGACTCCCTGCCCAGCGTGCCCGGCGTGCGTCCCCAATTGGCCACCCGCGACCTGCTGGATCAGCAACAAGCTTTTGGCTGGACCCAGGAAGATATCAAAGTCGTCCTGCAGCCCATGGCCAGCAAGGGCGAAGAGGCCACCGGCTCCATGGGCAACGACGCTCCGTTGGCCGTGCTATCCGACAAATCCAAGCCCTTCTACAACTACTTCCGCCAGCTGTTCGCTCAGGTTACCAACCCGCCTATCGACCCGATTCGCGAACAGATGGTGATGTCGCTGGTGTCCTTTATTGGCCCCAAGCCCAATCTGCTGGACATCAACAACGTCAACCCACCGCTGCGTCTGGAAGTGTCCCAGCCCGTGCTGAGCCCGGCTGACATGAACCAGATCCGGCGCATTGAAGCGGCCAGCAATGGCAAGTTCCGCAGCCAGGAACTGGACATCATCTACCCCAGCGCCTGGGGCCCGGAAGGCATTGAGGCCAGCGTGGCCGCACTGTGCGCCCGTGCGGCAGATGCCGTGCGCGATGGCTACAACATCCTGATCCTGACAGATCGCCGATGTGACGCCGAGCATGTGGCCATCCCCGCCCTGCTGGCAACCTCGGCCATTCACCAGCACCTGATCCGCATCGGTCTGCGTACCCGCACGGGTCTGGTCGTGGAAACTGGCTCGGCCCGTGAAGTGCATCACTTCGCCCTGCTGGGTGCGTATGGTGCCGAAGCCATGCACCCCTGGCTGGCTTTTGAAAGCCTGCAGCATCTGGCCCAGGACCCGATCAACCAGATCGACGCCTCCCAGGCCGAGGGCTACTACATCAAGGCCATCAACAAGGGCTTGTACAAGGTCATGTCCAAAATGGGCATCTCCACCTACATGTCCTACACCGGCGCGCAGATTTTCGAGACCATCGGCCTGTCGCGCTCGCTGGTAGACAAGTACTTTGTGGGCACCTCCTGTCCGGTAGAAGGGATTGATATCTTCACCGTGGCTGAAGAAGCGCTGCGTCAGCATCGTGCCGCCTATAGCAAAGACCCCGTGCTGGAGAATCATCTGGAAGCCGGTGGCGAATACGCAGTACGCGTGCGCGGCGAAGCCCATATGTGGACCGCCGACTCCATCGCCAAGTTGCAACACGCCACCCGCAGCCAGAACTACAGCACCTACAAGGAATACGCCCAGCTCATCAACGAGCAAAGCCGCCGTCACATGACACTGCGCGGTTTGTTCGAACTACGTCTGGACCCGGCTCAAGCGATTCCTTTGGAAGAGGTGGAACCGGCTAGCGAGATCGTCAAACGCTTTGCAACCGGCGCCATGTCGCTGGGTTCGATTTCAACCGAAGCCCACGCCGTACTGGCCGTGGCCATGAACCGGATTGGCGGCAAGTCCAATACTGGTGAAGGTGGCGAGGACGAGTTGCGCTACCAGCATGAAATGCAGCACGGTAAAAGTGGCATCCGCCAGGGTGATACCTTGGCCAGCGTCCTGGGCCAGGATCGCGTGTTTGCCGACATTGATCTGCAAGAGAACGATTCGCTGCGCTCCCGCATCAAGCAGGTAGCGTCCGGCCGCTTTGGTGTGTCGGCCCAGTATCTGTGCAGTGCCGATCAAATTCAGATCAAGATGGCACAAGGAGCCAAACCCGGTGAAGGCGGTCAATTGCCCGGTCATAAAGTGTCCGAGTACATCGCCAAGCTGCGTTACTCCGTTCCCGGTGTGGGCCTGATTTCTCCTCCCCCCCATCACGACATTTACTCCATCGAAGATTTGGCCCAGCTGATTCACGATTTGAAGAACGTGAACCCGCAAGCGGATATCTCCGTGAAACTGGTGTCCAAAGTCGGTGTGGGTACTGTGGCTGCCGGTGTTGCCAAAGCCAAGGCCGATCACATCGTGATTGCCGGTCACGACGGTGGTACGGGTGCTTCGCCCCTGTCCTCCATCAAGCATGCCGGTACCCCGTGGGAACTGGGTCTGGCTGAAACCCAGCAAACCCTGTTGCTGAACCGCTTGCGCAGCCGCATCCGCGTGCAGGCCGACGGCCAGATGAAAACCGGCCGCGATGTGGTGATCGGTGCCTTGCTGGGTGCGGATGAATTTGGCTTTGCCACCGCTCCGCTGGTCGTGGAAGGCTGCATCATGATGCGCAAATGCCATCTAAACACCTGTCCCGTTGGTGTTGCCACCCAGGACCCCGTGCTGCGCCGCAAGTTCAAGGGCAAGCCCGAACACGTAGTGAACTACTTCTTCTTCGTTGCAGAAGAAGTGCGTGAACTGATGGCCAAGCTGGGTGTACGCCACTTTGACGATCTGATCGGTCGCAGCGACTGGCTGGATATGCGCAGCGGTATTGAACACTGGAAAGCCCAGGGCCTGGACTTCTCCCGCCTGCTGCACAAAGTGGACAATGAAGAGTCCCCACGTCAGATCGCTACCCAGGATCATGACCTGGAACACACGCTGGATCGCCAACTGATCGAGCGCAGCGCCGTGACCTTGAATCAGGGCACCCCACTGTCCTTCATCACCCCCGTACGCAACCGCAACCGCAGCGTCGGTGCCATGCTCTCGGGCGTATTCACCAAGAAATATGGCCATCAAGGTCTGCCTGACGACAGCCTGCACATTCAGTGCAAAGGTACAGCGGGTCAGAGCTTTGGCGCTTTCCTGGCGCAGGGCATCACCCTGGATCTGGTGGGTGAAGCCAATGACTACGTAGGTAAAGGCTTGTCCGGCGGCCGCATTATCGTGCGCTCACCCAACGACTTTCGTGGCTACGGCCCGGACCACATCATCGTGGGCAATACCGTGCTTTACGGCGCCCTGTCCGGTGCGGCCTACTTCAACGGCGTGGCCGGTGAACGCTTTGCCGTGCGTAACTCCGGTGCCAGCGCGGTTGTGGAAGGCGTAGGCGATCATGGTTGCGAATACATGACGGGCGGTACCGTGGTTGTCCTGGGCGAAGTGGGCCGCAACTTTGCAGCCGGCATGTCCGGTGGCGTGGCCTACGTGTGGGACCCGCAACGTCGCCTGCAACTGCGCTGCAACCCCGGCATGGTGGATCTGGAGCCGGTCCTGAGCAAGGCCGAGCAAGAGATGAACAGCAGCATGGCGCAATGGCACAGCCGTAGCGCCCAGGGCGAACGTCAGACCGACGATGCCATCTTGCAAACCCTGGTTCAGGAACATTTCAAGGCCACGGGCAGCTTCCAGGCCCGCGAGCTCTTGAAAGACTGGGACAGCGCCCGCGCACAATTCGTCAAAGTCATTCCACGCGAGTACCGCCGTGCATTGAGCGAATTGTGGCAGGGCCCGCAAGCCAGCAAAGCCGCGCCCAAAAGCAGTAAAACCCGCCGTTCGGCTTCGGCCTGAACCCTTCCCATCACCATCAGGAAACGACACATCATGGGAAAGACGACTGGATTTCTTGAGTTTCAACGTCTGCAAGAAGCCGTAGAAGCTCCTTTAAAGCGGGTCAAGCACTGGAAAGAATTTGTCCAGGTATTGAACGACGAGCAGGCAGGCCAGCAGGCCGCCCGCTGCATGGATTGCGGCATCCCTTTCTGCCACAACGGCTGCCCGGTCAATAACATCATTCCTGACTGGAATGATCTGGTTTACCGTCAGCAGTGGAAAGAAGCGCTGGACGTGCTGCACTCCACCAATAACTTTCCGGAAATTACTGGCCGCATCTGCCCCGCTCCTTGCGAGGCAGCCTGTACCCTGAACATCGACCGTGCGCCCGTGGGCATCAAATCCATCGAGCACGCCATCATCGACAAAGGCTGGGCAGAGGGCTGGGTTGTGCCACAAGTGCCTACCCACAAAACCGGCAAACGCGTGGCCGTCATTGGCTCCGGCCCTGCCGGCTTGGCCAGTGCCCAGCAATTGGCACGCGTCGGCCACGAGGTCACCGTGTACGAGAAAAGCGACCGCATTGGTGGCCTGATGCGCTACGGCATCCCCGACTTCAAGCTGGACAAACACTTGCTGGATCGTCGCATCGCCCAAATGCAGGCCGAGGGTGTGCAGTTTTGCCCTTCTACCTATATTGGTCAGGCACAAGATCAAGCCGCCCAGGAACCGGGGCTGACCGTGCTGTCCCCTACCGAGCTGGAACAACAGTTCGACGCCATCATCCTGGCAGGCGGCTCCGAAACCCCCCGCCTGCTGGAGGCCCCCGGTAGCCAGCTGCAAGGCGTACATCCCGCCATGGACTTCCTGCGCATCCAGAACCAGCAAGTTGCCGGCTCACGTGGCACCCCCGCCATCAGCGCCCAAGGCAAGCATGTCGTGGTGATTGGTGGTGGTGATACCGGCTCGGACTGCGTGGGCACCAGCACACGCCAAGGTGCAAAATCGGTCACCCAGTTCGAACTGATGCCCCGCCCGCCCGAGCAGGAAAACACAGAGCTGACCTGGCCCTACTGGCCCATGAAGCTGCGCACCTCGTCCTCGCACGAAGAAGGCTGCGAGCGTGACTGGGCAATCAACACCGTAGAGCTGGAAGGCAAGAACGGCCAAGTCAAAGAACTGCGCGCCGTGCGCGTGGAATGGAAAACCGATCCAGCAACAGGCCGCATGAGCATGACCCCCATCGCCGGCTCCGACATGACCTTCCCAGCCGACCTGGTCCTGCTGGCCATGGGCTTCACCGCCCCCGTACGCCAAGTGCTGGACGCCTTCGCCGTAGAAGCCGACCAGCGCGGCAACGTCGCCGCCAACACAGACGACTACCAAACCAGCCGAGCCAAAGTCTTCGCCGCCGGAGACATGCGACGCGGCCAGTCCCTGATCGTCTGGGCCATCCGTGAAGGCCGCCAGTGCGCCCGTTCCGTAGACGAATTCCTGATGGGGAGTTCGACACTTCCCCGCTAAGCCTTCTTGGTAGTACCAGTACACAAACAGCCAGCCGCGATAAACGGCTGGCTGTTTGTCTTCAAGCGAACGAGATCACTTCCAGGCCCCCTGACTTCGCGGGTTCTTATTTGTTGTTTGCGGCTCGCTGCCTGCTGCCTGCTGCCTGCTGCCTGCTGCCTACAACTAGCCTACGAGCCTGTCATCCATATCTGCCAGCTTTATTTGCCTGGCAACGGATTGCAGCAAGAAGCAGCCAGAGCGATTAGTTGTGGGTTGTCGGCTGTTGGCTGTTGGCTGTTGGTTGTTGGTTGTTGGTTGTTGGTTGTTGGTTGTTGGTTGTTGGTTGCCACCATTCTGAAGCCCTTGCTGGCTTGAGGCTGGGTTGGAGCATTCAGGGGGCTTGCCGCCGTCTGGGGCTGTCGTAGGGATGCAAGCACCTTGCTGTTTGAGTTCGGCGCTTGTGGTTTGTCCGGGGGACAAACCACTGAACGAGTTCAAGGTGCGCCCTACAACAGCCCCAGACAAGGGCACCGGTGCGCAGCACCGGCAAGCTTCCGCTCCGACCCAGCCTCAAGCCAGCAAGGGCTGCCGCAAGGACTCCACTCCCCACCTAAAACCCGCAAAACCCTACAAACCCCACCCCCATAAGCCTTTGATTTAATTTCCCTTTCCAAACAACCCTAGGGTTTTCCCCTAAAAACCACAGGCTAATCCAATTCCTAGGGTTTACCCTTGCTTTTATACTAGGGAAAACCCTATAATGAGGACTCGTAACTTAGACCTTCACCTTAAAGGGAAAGCAAATGTCTACCATGACCACTTACTCGCACTACATTCACTGGAGTGATGCTGTTGAGCGTGGGGTAATGCAGCATGCCCTGGAAAATGGTGAATCCGTGTCTTTAACTGCACTGACCAAAGCAGCGGCCAAACAAGTTTCCAAAGCCGCAAACGTGGTGTTCAAGTACATGGTCGAACTGACCCGTGCCTTGAACGAAGCCCGCATCCGCGATTCCCGCATGTCGGCCAGCTACTGGTAAGCCACGCATCACCGTCGTAACGCTCAAGCAAAACACCGCTTGATGTTGAAAAGCCTGCTGATTTAGCAGGCTTTTGTTTTTTCTGCGTTTGCCAATGCAGCCTTTCCAACTGCACACCTTCATCCATCGCAGAACCTTGGCTCATTGGGCGCAAGCACCTCACAAGGCGTCTCCCCAGCCCCAAGATCAAGACAAGCCAGGCACGGAGAGCGTTTCTTCCCGCGCCGCAGAACATGAAAAAGGCCAGCAAAAGCTGGCCTGCAGAACTACGACGCCTCACAAAACATAGGCCCAGCACTAAATCGTCCTTGATCAAAAAGCACTGCTCAAGACTTGTTCAACAAGTTCTTCAACATATCCAGTCGCTGCTTGGGACTTAAAGCCGCCTGCGCCGGATCTTCCTGGGCACCAGGGTCTTCGATCTTCATCTCATCAATAAAGCGTGAGCGCTCACGCACCAGATTCTCACGTGCGCGTCTGCGCTTCTTGCACCAGCTCAAGCGCAAGCTGCGCTGCGCACGCGTAATACCCACGTACATCAGACGCCGCT
The DNA here is from genome assembly GCF_042653705.1 of Alcaligenes sp. GCM10023179. Taxonomy (NCBI): domain Bacteria; kingdom Pseudomonadati; phylum Pseudomonadota; class Betaproteobacteria; order Burkholderiales; family Alcaligenaceae; genus Alcaligenes; species Alcaligenes sp. GCM10023179. The sequence goes on from NZ_JBHSIQ010000002.1 coordinate 886,565, forward strand.
CTTCCTGAATACGCTGGGCCAGAATATCGGCTTCTTTATCCGGGTCTATATCTTCGTCATCGCGCCCAATGTGCGGCAGCAACCCCTCTTCCACCCCCACCAGGAACACATGCGGATACTCCAGCCCCTTGGAAGCATGAAGCGTGGACAATTTGACCGCATCCGGGTCTTCATCCTCACCGCGTTCCAACATGGTGATCAGGGCAACTCGCTGCACCAAGTCATTCAAACTCAGCTGATCGTCTGCCGCTTTGGACTTCAGCCAGGTAATCAATTCCAGCACGTTTTCCCAACGAGTCTGCGCGGGGCGCTCGTCGAACATATCGTAGAGATAGCGCTCGTAATCAATCGCCCGCAGGAGCTCGTCCAGCAATTCGCTAACGGCCGTCTCGTATCCTTCCTGATCGCTCTCTACCCGGTCCGCTCTTTGCTGGATACGGCCAATAAACTGCGCAAAGACACTTAAAGGCTCCAACTGCCTTTCCGGTAAGCGATCCGTCAGAGCGATTTGCGAGACGGCGGAATATAAAGACAGCTTTTGTTCCGCCGCAAACTGACCCAGCACCTGCAAGGTAGCCTGCCCAATTCCGCGCCTGGGTGTCGTCGCTGCGCGGATGAAGGCTGGATCATCATCGTCGTTCGCAACGACTCGCAAGTAAGACAGGATGTCGCGAATCTCGGCCTTGTCAAAGAAACTCTGCCCACCCGAGATGGTGTAGGGAATGCGCAGATTGCGCAGCGCCTGCTCAAAGATGCGGGCCTGATGGTTGCCACGGTACAGCACCGCAAAATCTCGCCACTCGGCCTGACGCTCAAAGCGCTCTGCCGAGATACGCATAGCCACTGAATCGGCCTCGTTCTGCTCGTCGTCCGTCACGTGGACCTGGATAGGCTCACCAAAGCCCAGGTCAGACCAGAGCTTTTTACCGAACACGACGGGATTATTGCCAATAACATTATTCGCAGCCTGCAAGATGCGCTGCACCGAGCGATAGTTCTGCTCCAGCTTCACGACTTTCAGGTCCGGGTAATCCTTGGGAAGCTGCGCCAGATTCTCCACGGTAGCGCCACGCCAGGCGTAAATGGCCTGATCGTCGTCCCCCACCACGGTAAACATATTGCGCTGCCCCGTCAGAGAACGCACCAGCCGATACTGACAGAGGTTAGTGTCCTGATACTCGTCCACCAGCAGATACTGCACCCGACGCTGCCAGCGCTCGCGTACTTCCTGATTGTCTTCCATCAACTGCGCAGGCAAGCGGATCAGATCATCAAAGTCCACCGACTGATAGGCAATCAAGGTGGCGGCGTAGTCGCGGTAAATACGAGCCGCCTCGATCTGGCTTGGCGAGTTTGCGGCACGCTCCGCATCGTCCGGCCCCATCAAGGCGTTTTTCCATAAGGAGATTTCCTGCTGAACGGACTTCAGGCGGCCTTTATCCGTGGTAGCCAGCAGTTCCTGAATAATTGCCAGCGCATCGTTGGAATCCAGAATTGAGAAGCGTGGCTTCAAACCCACGTGCTGGGCTTCCTCACGCAACATGCGCAAGCCCAGAGAGTGAAAGGTGCTGACGGTCAGCCCTCGCAACAGCTTGGGATCTACCAGGGCGCGAATCCGCTCGTTCATTTCACGCGCGGCTTTATTGGTAAAAGTCAGCGCGACCACTTGCCGGCCCGTGTACCCACACTCACGCAGCAGATAAGCGATTTTCTGCGTGATCACCCGTGTCTTGCCACTGCCCGCTCCGGCCAGCACCAGGCAAGGCCCATCCATATACAACACGGCCTGACGCTGCATGGCGTTCAGGTCGGTGGGGACGGTATGGCCTGGTGTAGTGACAGAGGTGGACATGGTGGAATCAGTGAATACTAGGCAAGAAAACGAGGTTCAAAGCCAAACAGCGTGCAAAACTAAAAGTGGAATCCCGGCCAAGCCGAGTATGGTTTGATGACAAGCGAAAGGCCAACACAGAGATACAGCGGAAACGAGGTACAAGAGCATGACAGCGGCAGGGCAACAACATCGCGCCACAGCCTCATCGCTTCCTGCCTCTTGGCTCATAGCTGCATAGCGGTCAAGGATACACCCTGCTGTACCCGAAATGCTCCTACTGTTTCCGTCCGCACATGAGCCTGGAGAGTCTTAAATTTCGAGAGGATCGACCTCAATCGTAATGCGCACTTTATGCTGCTTGGCCAACTGCGCGACCTGTGGCCCCCAATAGCGCACAAAGGCTTGCAAGGCCGGACGATGGGCGCTTTCCAACAGCAACTGGGCGCGCTCGACTTTGGCAACGCGCAAAACACGTAAGGGCACGGGATCGTACAGGAAAACCTGATCCGCGCCCGGAAATTCATTCGGATATTCTTCAGGCAAACGACGTGCCTGGGTCAACAAGCGAATCGCATCTGCCAATTGCGGGGCTTCGGCAGACAGGAGCACCTGATAGGCAAAAGGCGGCAAGCCCACGGACTCGCGCTCGTTCAAGGCGCTTTGGGCAAAGCCTATGTAATCGTGCTTGATCAGACTTTGATAAACGGCCTGCTCCGGGTAACCCGTCTGGATGATGACATCCGCCCCTTCGGTATGGCGACCGGCCCGGCCTGCTACCTGCATCAGTTGAGCAAACAGACGCTCGGGCGCGCGGAAATCATGGGCGAACAATGTAGCATCGGCATTGAGCACACCGACGACGCTCAAGCGGGTGAAGTCATGACCTTTGGCCACCATCTGGGTGCCCACCATGATGTCCACTTCGCCCGCATGCACCTGCTCGAACAATTGCTGCGCGCTGCCCTTCAAGCGGGTGCTATCCGCGTCGATACGCACCAGGCGGGCATTGGGAAAACGCTCGCCCAGAAACTCTTCAATACGTTGAGTGCCACGCCCCATAGGCTGCAAGTCCTGATCGCCGCAATCCGGGCAAGCACGCGGCACGGGGGCCTGATAACCGCAATGGTGGCACTGCAAATTGTGCTTGAAGCCATTTTGCCGGTGCAGCACGGTGTACACCGTGCAACGCGGACATTGAGACAGCCAGCCGCAAGAGGCGCAATGCAGCACAGGCGCGTAGCCACGCCGATTAATGAAAACCAGCGATTGCTCGCCGCGCTCCAGACATGCTTCCAGCGCATCCAGCAGTTGGGGAGAAAAGCCCGACTCCAGGCGCAAATGGCGGGTATCGACCAGACGCACTCGGGGCAAGGAAACCTCTCGCGCACGCTTGGGCAGGCTCAACAGGCTATAGCGCCCTTGTCGAGCATGATTCCAGCTTTCCAGCGAAGGGGTGGCTGAACCCAATACCACCGGCACTTTCAGATCGTAGCCACGCCACACAGCCAGGTCCCGAGCAGAGTAACGCAAGCCATCTTGCTGCTTGTAAGAAGCGTCGTGCTCCTCGTCCACAATAATCAGGCCCAGCTCGGGCATGGGGGTAAAAATGGACAGCCGTGTTCCCAACAAAATGCGCGCCTGACCACTGTTGACGCGCAACCAGGAGCGCAGCCGTTCACCTTCGGACAGACCACTATGCAAGACAGCCAGCACATCGCCGGGCAAGACGCGCGCCAAACGAGCCCGCAAGACCTGCTCGAACTGAGGTGTCAGATTGATTTCGGGCACCATGAACAGGACTTGCCGACCAGCGGCCAGCACTTGTTCCAGCACCCGCATATAGACTTCGGTTTTCCCGCTACCCGTTACGCCATGCAGCAACATGCAGCTTCCGGGTTTGGCCGCCACAATGCCATCTACCGCAGCCTGCTGCTCGGCATTGAGCACGGGCAGGACGTCGCTGTCCACCGGCTCCACCTTCTTTTCCTTGCGCTTGGCCATGCGCAATACCGGCCCACCAGCGGAACGCTTGCCCAGATAGGCAGAGGGTTTGCGCAAAGGCCCTGGCAAGGACGGCATCATGACCTCGCCCAGCGGACGGTGGTAATAGGTAGACGCAAAGCGCGCCATCCGCAACCAGTCCTGCGGGAAAGGCGGCAAGTCATCCAGCAGCTGATCAATCGCCTTGACCTGCTCGGGCGGGTAGGAAGGTTGCTCCGGCAAAGCCACCACCACGCCTATCATCTGCCGCCGCCCAAAATGCACAATGACCCGCTGTCCGATCAGGACGGGTTCGTGGTGCTGATAATCAAACACCCCATCCAGGGGAACGTCCAAAGCCACATGCAGCCAGAAAGGTCCGGTGCTTGCCGATGCAGAAATAGCGTCAGGAGTGGCGGTCATGGATGGTGGTTCAAAAAAGGGCTGGCCTGGCTGAAAGCCTGATAAGTCAAGAGCTTAGCGACCTGTGGATAACTTTGGGGAAAATGACATGAACAAAAAATACAAAGAAGCAAGCACAGATACAATTTAATTTTCAATATCTCTGAAATAAGGATAAAACGCAGAGAAATCAACTAATTAAAACTGGGTATTGAAATTAAACCTTAAATATAAAGACCTCAAACCCAGCCCTGTCTGTGTGCATAACTTTGCGCACAAGCTGCGACAGCCCGTGCGCAAAGACTATCAAACGCTGTGGTATCGACGGCTGTAGGAATGCACTTCGTCGACCAGAATGCCCACGGCTTCCGGATCGGTGAAACGCGAAATACCGTGGCCGAAGTTGAACACGTGACCGCCCTGCCCCACAGGGCCAAAGTCATCAATAACACGACGGGCTTCACGACGGATGGCTTCTTCGCCACCGAACATGGTCATGGGGTCCAGATTGCCTTGCAAGGCCAGTTTGTCACCAATACGAGCGCGCGCACGGGAAAGGTTCACCGTCCAGTCCACACCCATGGCATCAGCGCCACAGCCAGCAATATCTTCCAGCCACATGCCGCCGCCCTTGGTAAAGACGATGACAGGGACGCGCTTGCCGTCATGCTCGCGAATCAAGCCATCCACCACTTTACGGGTGTAGGCCAGGGAGAATTCCTGGAACAGGGAGTCGGACAATACACCACCCCAGCTATCGAACAGCATCACAGCCTGTGCGCCGGCACGGATCTGATTGTTCAGGTAGTCGCAGGTGGTTTGGGCATTGATTTCCAGCATGCGGTGCATCAGGTCCGGACGCTGATACATCATGCTTTTCACCAGACGGTAGTCGTCCGAGCCCTGGCCTTCCACCATGTAGCAGGCAATGGTCCAGGGGCTGCCGGCAAAGCCGATCAGCGGTACTTTGCCGTCCAGTTCCTTGCGGATCAGCGAGACAGCATCAAACACGTATTGCAGCTTGGCCATGTCCGGCGCTTCCAGCGCCATGACGTCGGCTTCGTTGCGTACAGGACGGGCAAAACGCGGGCCTTCACCAGCGACGAAATCCAGACCCAGGCCCATGGCGTCTGGCACGGTCAGGATGTCCGAGAACAGAATGGCGGCATCCAGATCGAAACGACGCAGGGGCTGCAAGGTTACTTCGCACGCAAATTCGGGATTCTGAGCCAATTGCATGAAGGAGCCAGCCTGGGCACGGGTGGCATTGTATTCAGGCAAATAACGCCCGGCCTGACGCATCAGCCAGATGGGGGTGTACGGCACAGGTTCGCGCAACAGCGAGCGCAGGAAAACATCGTTTTTTAATTGAGGTAAAGACACGGCAATCCCTATTGAAAAATGCCTGTTAATTTTAACCATCGTGTTCGTCGTCTGGGTTTGACGCGGATCGAAAGCGTGCTGCATCGATATGGTGTTTGCGCATCAGTGCCCAGAAAGCACGCCGGTGCTTTTGCGCGGAGCGGGCCGCCATGGCGATATTGCCGCTATGGCGATCAAGGGCGGCGTGGATATAAGCCTGCTCGAAGCGGGCCACTATCCGTCCCTTGGCAACTTTGAAAGATTCCTGGCTGCTGGCGTAGCGCGAGGCTACCGCAGCGGCATAGGCTTCCAGCGTTGTCCCCTCCTGTTGCAAGATCGTTTGCGACAGGCGCTGCTCCGTTGGGCCGGGGTGCAGGACCAGATCCTGGTTTTCCTGCACCCTATAGTGTATCCGACCCGACAGCCCCGGTTCATTCAAAGCGTGGGAAGAGGTCTGTAAACGCTGACGATTGATGCGGGCGCGCAAATCGTCCAGGCATAAAGGCTCGCGCACGTAGTCTGCCAGACCCAGTTCCAGCAGGTCTGTCAGGGCCGCGGCCTTGATAGCACCCCGCAGCAAACCAAAGACCGGCACTGGCAAATGACCTTGGGCCACCGACAAGGCTCGACGCACGTGAATCAGGGTGGCCGCTTCGATGGGAATCAGACAGGCATCAAAACGCAGCAGCAAGGCCGATGCGCTGCGCAAAAACAAATACTCCTGATCGGGATGGGGCGGTGGTGGCGCCTGCAGAACATGCAGCTGCAAACGCTCGCAAGGCGGGATGATGGCCAGTAGATTCTGACCCCACGATGGCTGGGTGTGCAGCAACGCACAATCGAGGTGTAGACGCATAAGACTGTCCTTGAGAAGCCGGGCGAACCTCACCGGCCGCCCCATAATCATGAGCCTCTAGGATAGAAATCCGACCCGTCTGCGATAAGTCGGAGTTGCGTCTACGTAGCTGTACTTAATCGCCGCAAATACGGCTGCGACGCCATTCGCTGGGCGATACGCCATAGCGTCGCCGGAAGGCGTGGCTGAACACGGCCGCGTCGGAAAAGCCCATTTGCCAGGCCAGCTCACTGATCTGCCGACCAGGTTTGCCGTCCACCAACAATTGACAGGCGCGCTCCAGACGGGCGGCCATGATGTAGTCGGCAGGCGCTTGCCCGCACAGCTCGAACAGCTTGTAGAGATAACGGCGTGAAATGCGAAATTGCAGCGCCAGGGACTGGGCATTCAAACCGGTATCACCCAGATGATCCTGCACGTATTGCTGAATTTGCAGCAGCTGCCCGCGCCGCACTTCGTCCAGGGCGGACTCGGTCGTCACCGGGCGACCATCGGCCAGGCTCAGAGCCATCATGCGAATCACGGTCTGGGACAGTTCGCTCAAGGCCGAGGGCGACAAGTGCCCGCGCTCCTGCAAACCCAAACGCAGCATATCCATGGCAATTCGGGCCGGACCTGTCGTGGCGGAGAACGAGCGGGCCACCGCATCGCTTAGCCAGGGCAACCAAGGCAGCAAACGCTCTTCCTCGAACTGCAAGACCAGAAAATGGGATTGATCCTGCACGGCCACTTCGTAAGGGCGGGTGGTGTCATAAATGCCCCACTCCCCGGCGTGCAAGATGCCACTGCGATTATCCTGCTGAATCTGACTACTGCCACTGATCTGCAAGGTGACCTTGTACAGCGCCTGCTCGGATCGGCTGGCCAAGGCCTGGGTACGACGCACGCGCTGCGCGCTGGTACACAGTTCCATGACATCGACCGAACCCATGCGATCGGTGGCCGCCCGGTTGGAGAAACCACGGCGAGAATCCGGCTGAACTTCCAAGGGCACAAAGTACGCGCACACCACTTCCTGCCAAGCAGCCAGGCTCTTGAAAGAAGCAGAGGGAGTGCGCAATAACATAGACATTGCCTGAGTGCCCTTTCGGCCAACGCAATTGATCGGGGTAAGGGGCAGAATATGCCCCCTTTCTTATAGCCCTAAAAAATTCAAGCGTCTACGGTCGTTAACCCGCTGTATCAGCGATCCATGGAGCCGTACAGGTAGGGCGCAGGCTCCAGACCCATACTGTTCATCTTGACGGTTAGCTCCGTACGCGCCTTGAGTACATCATCAAAACGATGCCGGCGCGATGCCCCTACCTCGGCCGAGGTAAAGGGTCGGTAATCGGGTGTCATTTCTTCCGGGCTGAACTTGGCCACAATCCAGTTCAGCACACGAGCCAGATCGGCATTATCCAGTTGCGACTGCGAGGCACCGGGCACTCGAATCATATAGTCCCGTCCAGCTGGCAGGCGTGTAAACAAGCCAATGGACTGGTTGAAATTGGGGATGCCCCGATGCGTCAGGCCCTGGCCATCGTAGCGATGGCAACCTGCGCATTGCAGCATATAGTCTTTGAAAGCCTGCGAACTTTGCAGGTAATCGCCCGTTCCGGCCATCTCTTCTTGGGCATGGGCCCAAGGCGTAAACGCCAGGAGTACGGCGCCCAAACAGGCCAGGCGCAAAGATGTCCACACAGTGATGCCTCCTTAAGTGACCGAACGCCATCCTGGCCGCCCGGCACCTTGTTCAAACCCTGGGGCTGCCTATGCAGGAAAGAACTGGCGTCCCAAGGACCGTTCTTCCCGCATGACTGGCAGCCCGACGGGCCCTTTTTTAGTTTTTAGCCAAGCCAACCAGTACCGATGTCGTGCAATGGAAGGTGCTGTTCTCATTCGCCATGCACCAGTTCACGTCATTGTGCAGGAAGAACTCGTAACCAGGACGCTCACGGGTCTGCGTGTTGCACTGGCAGCGGCCGCAAGCGGTCTTGCCGCAGCAGTCGTGGTAGCTGATCAGGTAGTCCTTGCCATCATGCGGGTTGTGGCAAGTGCCAATCCACGAGATGGGCGAAGGCGTCGAGCCCGGAGGGCAGGTGGTGGTCGTGCCACCGCAGCAAGAGCACAGGAACCCGTCCACCGCACAATGACGCCAGTAGTCGCAGGAGTTCACTTCGTCTTCATTCGCCAGATCGGGATTCAGACTGATGTGATCGGCACCACTGCTGCTGCCACCACCACCGGCGGCGCGAGCCACCGGCAATACAGGCAACACAAAGGCCGAACCGACCATTAATTTGCCCACCGAGCGCAGCACGCTGCGACGCGAAGTCTTGTGGGCCACAGAACGGGAGAGGTTCTCCCCAAATTTATCCAGCCAACGCATTGACGTTCTCCTTTCGTGATACCTGCACTTGCTTCATGCCCGAGTCACCGGCCAAGTATTCTTGCGCCGAGGCCACGCCCAGGTCTTTGGCGGTAAACAGGCTTTCCAGCTGTTCACGCGAATTGACCAGACCCTTGCCGCGCACCACACCGTTCTCGTCGATCAGGACGGCGTAAGGCAGTTTGCTGATCTGAAAGCCCATGCCCAGCTGTGTGGACAGGACGTAAGGGAAGGCGTCCAGTTGTGCTTTCTGGTAGAAAGCCAGATGCTCGGGCATCTCGCCATCACTGGCCAGCACAATATCTACCCACTGACCTTCCGAGCCCTGAATGGACTTCAGAATCGGCAAGAGCTTCTTGCACACCGGGCAGGTAGGCGACATGAAGAAAATCAACTGGCTACGCGGGCCAGCCACGCCCACGGTAACGGCACGACCGCGCAGGTCCTGCAATTCCATGACGGGAGCGGCATCACCCACCTGCGGGCCTTTATCCATAGTCAGGGCGCCCATGGGGGCAACCCGTTCATACAACACGCCAATCTGGCGCGACAGGGCAAGTACAACCAGCACCAGGGCCAGTACGATTACCCATAAAATGACGTTGGAAATCATTAAAGCGGTCATTTAGGTCTCCTAAGAATTCTGCATTTTCTGGAATTTCAGATGGGATTCGATCAGCTGGTTGGCCGCATAGTACAGGCCCAGCAAGGCCAAGGTGGCACCAAAGAAGGTCAAACCGTCCACCCAGACCAGTTCACGGGCGCTGCTGATGGCCCAGTCACCGCTGGCCACGGCCAGCGCAGCCAGCAAGGCATTGCGAGCCACCAGCCACCAGGACAGACCACCGGAGGATTCCCCCAGCCCGGAGCAGCCGCAATCCACATCGCGGCGGCCACGCAGCAGGTTCATCACAATGCCACTGGTGGCGACCAGCAGGACGCACAGGGCCAGAACCGCCCCCAGCGAACGGCTGGCTGGCCACAGCAGCAAAGGCGCACTCAAGGCCTCGGCAGCGACAAACAGCACACTGAACGGTCGTAACAACACTTCCGGCAACAATCGATAACCGCCAACGGCTGCCTCGAACAGGCTGAAGTGACGCAGTTTATCCAGCGCCCCCAGTCCCATCAGCACGGCCAAGCAAGCCAGGCTGGCGTAGGTCAGGACCGGGTCCATATCAGACACCCCCAACTGGGTGGAACTGAACTTGCAAGGATGCTTCTGCGGCGCCTTCAATGGTGCGCAGCAACTTGGGTTCAGGCTGGCTGATGTCATAGACGTTCACATTGCCACCGTCCAGGGTCAGCATTAGATTGCGCTGCTGATCAATGGTCATGGACAAGGCATCACGCCCTGGAATGCGGGCTACACGCTGCTTGGTCTTGGTGTCCATGACCCAGATCTCGGCTGCGGGGAACTTGTGAGTGCCCTCTTTGCCATCGGGATGCATGAACACATACATGCGACCGCTGGCGCGATGCAGACCCACCAGGTTGTAGCCACCGGGCACCCAGTTCTTGGCCTTGTCCTGGTCGTTCAGCAAGGACCAGGGGCCATCTACCTTGACCTCGTCACCGCTGAAATCAGCACTGTAGACATTGCCGTAGTAGGACACGAAGTGAGCCTTGTCCTTGTCCAGGGCAGGAGCGATAAAGATCGGATCATCCTTCACGGAGAACATCTGCTTGCTGCGCGACTGGCTGGCAACTTTGCCATCCTCGCCCAGATTGATGGTCAACAGGCCACCATCGCCACAAATAGTCATGAAGCTGCGTGGGCGGTTGGGCTGGGGGATTACGCTCCAGCAACCGGCGGCAGCTGTGACGTCTTCCACATAATCACCCTTGGCCACGTCCACGATCCCGATCGAGGTCGCTGGCGAGGCGTTTTGCAGCACGATGAACTTGCCGTCCGTCGTCTGACGGAACAGACCGTCATAGTTCAGACCTTGCACACGCTTGGGTGGCAGGGAAATTTCCTTCTCGAAGGTCAGCTTGTCGGCATCCCACACTTCCACTACATCCGAGCGCTTTCCACGCGTAATGCGCTCGTGATAGGTGGTCATGGTGTAGATTTTCTTGCCGTCGTTGGACACCTGCACGTGGCCGTTGAAGGCGGTGGGTACCATGCCCAGGAACTTGCCGTTGGTGTAGTCATAAACGTGCACACGGCTTTCGGTCAGGTGCATGAACACCGAGTCCATGACATAGATACGGTTTTCCTGCGGGGCAGACACACTGTGACCACCTGTCAGGACTTCGCGCGGCTTGTCCTGGGCCTGCGCGCCACCGGCCAGTACCATCAGCCCCAACATGGCGGCGGCGGTCGTTAATTTAAATTTAGACTTCATTGGATGTCTCTCCTCATGGGCGTCCACGCTGTCAGAACGCATAGGCATAACGGAATTGCAGGCCGCGCATGCGCGGGCCATTCTCGACTTTCAAATCATGGATGTACTGCAATTGCACCTGGTGAGCGTCAGTCAACTGGTGGGTAATCTCGGCGGCCAACTGGTGGTTACGTGCACGCGTCGCCGTGGTCTGGCCATTGACCCGCTCACGGCCACCTGTCTCGTAGCGGTAGCGCATACCCACATAAGTCTTTTCAGTCAGGTTGGTTGAAACCAGGGCCATCAGGCGGATTGCCGTGTCTTTTTTCAGAGTCTGGCCGTAGTAGTTCTTGTTGTTGCCAAAGAACTCGAATTCCGCCACACCTTCAATAAAGGAAGACTCCCCAAAGCCTTTCACAATCGCAAAGTCCTGGATGGTGCTCCAGCGGTTCTTGCCGGAAGACACATCGGCCTGCGAGCCGTGGTAACGACCTGTAGGAGCCGTAATGAAAGGTTCCCACGCGAACCAGAAACGGTTCTCCGGATCGTTGTGCAGCCACACGGCCGCACCAGCAGTCACATCACCAATACCGGTCATGCGATCGCGGTCTTGCCCTGGAACATCCAGCGTGTTGCGAAAACCGGGCACGATCAGCTCGTACTGCACCGTCTTGCCGGCCAGTTCGCGAAAGTGCATCTGACGATAAATCATGCCTTGCACATTCAACTTGGGGCTGTCGCCAATTCGTGAACCCTGATCATAAAAACCGTGCGACTTCAGACCCATCATGTAGACGGCCAGGATATTGGTCCCTACCGGAGCAGGAATCCAGTCCCGCGCACTGGGGTCGCCCGCAAGGGCGGCACCGGCACTGACGCCGCTCAAGGCCAAGGCCAGAGCGGTCCGCTGCAAAATTGCATACATTATTGTTGTCTCCTCAAAGAGGCGCGAACGGTATCGTTATTGTGTTCGCGCCTTTATCCCTAGCTAGGCTGCCGGGTAGGCCATGCAGACCGATTTGGTCTCCAGGTAAGCCTCTACCGCAGCGCGCCCGTGCTCCCGACCCAGGCCGGACTGCTTGTAGCCACCAAAGGGCATGCTGGGGTCCAGCATGTTGTGGGTGTTGACCCACACAGTTCCGGCCTTGATACCAGCGGTCAAACGCTGGACGCGGGCCAGATCCTGACTCCAGACGCTGGCACCCAGGCCAAAGTCTGTATCGTTGGCCAACTGCAATGCCTGCGCCTCGGTGTCAAACGGGGTCGCGACCACCACGGGACCAAAGATTTCTTCACGCATGATGCGAGCATCAGGAGCCACATCGGCAAACACGGTGGGGCGTACAAAGTAGCCCTGCTCGGGGCGAGCACCCTCACCTGCCAACATGCGACCGCCTTGCTGGCGACCCACATCGATATAGTTCTGCACGCGCTGCTGATGACGGGCGGAAATCAGCGGAGCAATCTGGGTGGACTGCTCAAAGCCCGATCCCAGAGTCATGGAAGAAGCCAGATCGGCTACGCCCTGCACCACGCGCTCGTAAATGCCTTTTTGCACGAACAGACGCGAGCCGGCAGTACATACCTGGCCCTGGTTAAAGAAGATGGCGTTGGCCGCACCTTGAATGGCCATGTCCACATCGCAATCGTCCATGATGACCACGGGGGATTTGCCGCCCAGCTCCAGAGACATGCGCTTCATGTCATTGACGGCCTGATGACCGATCAACTTGCCCACTTCCGTGGAGCCGGTAAAGGAGATCTTGTTCACGCCAGGGTGAGCCGTCAAAGCCGCACCTGTGCTTTCGCCACGACCCGTGATCACGTTGATCACACCGGCGGGGAAACCAGCTTCCAGAGCCAGTTCGGCCAGACGAATGGCGGTCAGTGGAGTTTCTTCAGCAGGCTTCAGAACCACGGTACAACCGGCGGCCATGGCAGGCGCAATCTTCCACACCGCCATCAGCAGCGGGAAGTTCCAGGGCACGATGGCGCCCACCACACCAACCGGTTCCTGGCGGGTGTAAGCGTGGTATTTCACGCCGGGAGGAAAGCCGATGGAAGGCGAGAGCAATTCGCCATTCATCTTGGTGGCCCAGCCAGCCATGTAGCGCAGCCATTGTGCGCTGGCCGCCACTTCCAGGCCGTAGGAGAAGAACAGCAGCTTGCCGTTGTTCAGGGTTTCCAGACGAGCCAGCTCATCCGCGTGGGATTCAATCAAATCAGCCAAACGCAACAAGAGGCGCTCGCGCTGAGCGGGCAACATCTGAGCCCATTCGCCCTGCTCCAGAGCCTGGCGCGCAGCACGCACGGCCAGATCCACGCCTTGAGCACCGGCCTCGGGCTGGTGCGCAATCACTTGTCCCGTTGCGGGATCGTAGACGGGAATCGTGGGCCCTTGAGATTCAGTGACGGGTTTGCCGTCAATAATCATGTGTTCGCGAATCGCCTTGCGCTCGGCTTGTACGTCCTGCCCCATAGTCTGTCTCCACACGGAATAGTTGATTCTTAACGAATCCAGTATAGGGACGAGGACAAGCCCGGACTTGTGATTCTGTGCACGGAGGCTTGTTGATTTGGGTACGGAGTGAGCCCTGTCCTGCTTTAGAACAAATCCAGCTGGGCGGGCATGCTGGCCTGGATGTCGCCCGTGCCAGTCAAATGCACGCGGCGTTCAAAGTCCAGCAGGCTGGCTTTGCGATGCAAGCCGGAGCTAAAGCCGGTCAACATGCCATTGGCACCCTGCACGCGATGGCAGGGCACGATGATGCTGATGGGATTGAGGCCGCAGGCCTGGCCCACAGCACGGACCGCCTTGGGACGGCCCAGATGTTCGGCCATCTGGCCATAGGTCCAGGTCTGACCATAGGGAATAGTCAGCAAGGCCTGCCAGACCTGTTGCTGAAACTCTGTCCCTTGCAGGCTGAAAGGCAGATCAAACTGCTGCAGCTTGCCGGCAAAATACGCGTCCAGTTGAGTCTGCACGGGCTCGGCCAAAGCAGGTTCCGGGATCAGCCCGGCCAGTTGCTCGGGTGTCAGACCATGTACGGTCTCTTCCTCGAAGTCCAGACGCAGCAAGGCTCCTTGAGCGTCCACCAGCAGACGCATTGCCCCTAAAGGCGTATCAAAGCAGGCAGTACGCAGCCCGACATAGGCAAACATGGCAATCCCGATCCAAGGGCAGAATGTCTGATCATACTGCGCGACTCCAGCCACTTCAAAAACTCTGGCAGCACCCAGGCAGGCTAGAGGCCAGCTCCTGATCAAAGGCTTTTCAACCCAAAGCCGCCTGGCCGTAGCACCTCTCGTCCTTGTACCAACTCCTTATGCGCCTATAAAAGCGCCTGAGTGAGCAAGAAAACCTAAAAGAACAAGAGACTGAGACAACAACAATCACCGTGACAAGCGCATTGGCTCTGGCGTCAAAGACGCACGACAAGCTCCCGATTACGCACAACATTGTTTTGAGCGGGATATCCTGAGCAAGGTTCATGCTCCCATGAAGTGCCTGGCACTCAATAGTTAGTGCTTGGCTCCTATTTTTGCGTCCCCCCACACCCACCGCTAACTATTGAGAGCGACGATCCACACGCAAACCTCTCCCTCCTCAAGTCCCTCACACCGCGACAGCAACCCAAAGAGCCACATACCGCCAGACTCCAAAAGGAGGAAGGGCTCATATTGATAGTCATTGTGAGCCGGTCTGGGCCGGGGGCCGTCCTCTGGGCGATTCAGGCTTCTTGCCGCAGGCAGGCTTGCTATTCGGGGTACAAGCGCCCTGCTGTTTGAGCGAAATGCTTGTGCCTTGTCCGGGGGACAAGGCACTTTCGCGAGTTCAGGGCGCGCCCGAATAGCAAGCCTGACCAGGGCACCGGTGCGCAGCACCGGCAAGGAGCCAAGCCCGGAGGACGGCCCCCGGCCCAGACCGGCGTTTCCACGAAGCACTATCTAAACATGCAGGCTCTCTGCGCTCCTTGTCTCACAAACCTCCTGCTCTGCACACAAACAGCGCCACTCCCCAACGCTCAGGAAACTGAAGAAGAAGAAGAAGAAGAAGAAGAAGAAGAAGAAGCGCAAGCAAAAAAACCGGGTAAATAACGCCGGGGCCCCCCAGACGTTATTTACCCGGCAAATCCAACAAATGCAGCAGTTACTCAAGAACAGCAAGGTTTAAACGGTTTGCACACCCGTTGCCGACAAGTCCAGACCCACACGGCGCACCACAGCCTCAAACTCATCCCGGCTGATATGGTCCAGAGCCGTCGCCGGATCACGCGTCGCATCGCAGGCGATGATGCCACGGCGCATATAGGAATACTTGCGCAAGGCCAGTGCCACCAAAGGCTGAAACTCGTAACGGATCAGCGAACAATAACGGTCGAACACACGGGCGGCTTCCTCCTGCTCGCCCTGACGATGCAAGGCATAGACCTTGAGCAGAATTTCCGGGAAGGAGAAGCCGGTAACCACACCATCCGCGCCCCGTTGCAACTCCTCCAGAAAGTGCATGCCACCCAGGCCACTCAAGATAGGCAGGGCATCACCCGACAGACCCCGCACAGCGGTAATCTTCTGTCCAACGGGAGGGTCTTCGGAATTCAGAATGGACACACCCGCCTCTGCCTTCAAACGCACAGCCAAGGCCGGACTGATGCGGGCGGCGAACAGTTCCGGGAAGTCGTGAATGACCACCGGCAAACGAATAGCCTGCACAATCTGGCGGTAAAAGGACACCTGCATATCGTCATCCGCCCCCGCCAAGGGAGCGACAAAAATCGCATCGGCCCCCAGATCTTCAGCGCTGCGAGCCTGCTCCACCGCCGCTGCCGTTCCCATGGCCCGCACCCCCACCCAGACCGGCACCGCACCGCGCACTGCCGCCACGACGGTTTCAATGACACGCCGACGCTCAAAGGTACTGAGCTTGTGCAGTTCACCCATCACTCCCAAAATCGCCAAGCCGTGAATACCGGCTTCCAGCTGGAAATTCACCAGACTGACCAGGCTTTGCAAATCCAACTCACCACCCGGTTTGAAGGGAGTGGGGCAAATGGAAAAGACACCTTTATTTTTCATAATTACGCTTAGGCTCAACGTGGAATAACAAATGGCTTTTGCATACGCGAAATCATGCGTACCAAGGGCCAGAGAAGAATGAAGTAAATCAGCGCAGCGGCCACCAGAGGCGTCTGGCTATAGGTCTCGCCCTGCACGATCTGGGCCGAACGCAGCAGTTCAGGCAAGGCCACAGCCGAAGCAATCGAAGTCTGCTTGATGGCTTCCAGCGTGTTGCTGGCCAGATCCGGAATTACATTGCGCACACCTTGGGGCACAACCACATAGGCCATGGCCTGACGGGCGTTCAAGCCGGTCGAGCGCGCCGCCTCGTTCTGGCCGGGGGACACCGACTCCAGCCCGGCACGGAAAATCTCCGCGAAGTAACCACTGCTGTTCAAAACCAGCGCCAGCACCGTGGCGGAAAACTCATTCAAGGGCAGGCCCAGGAACGGCAGACCGTAGTAAATGAAGATCAGCAGCACCAAAGGCGGGAAGGCACGGAAAAAATCCACGTACAGCAGAATCAGGCGGTTCAGCCAGCGATGTTGCTGATAATGCAGGCAAGCGATCACCAGACCCAGCAAGGCAGCCAGCGGCACGATGATCACCGAGAGCTTGACGGTCAGCCACAAGCCCTGAAGCAGCAAGGGCCAACTGGCGGCAAGAATCTTCGGGTTCAGAAAAGTATCGATCAGTTCCATAGCGCGTCACTCCTACGACTTGATCGCATAGCGCCGTTCCAGCACCCTCGTCAGATGAACGAAGGGGAAGAAAATCAGGCAGAACAAAATGGCCCCGGCCGTAAAGGCGGTGGGGTTGGCGATGTTGGACTGGATATTGCTGGACACATTAAGGAGCTCAGGCACGGCAATCACCGAGCCCAAGGTGGTGCCTTTGGTAATCCCGATAGCGCGATTGGTCAGTGGTGGAATCGCCAGGCGCACGGCTTGCGGCAGGATGATGGCAAACAGAGTCTGACTGAAACCCATGCCGGTGGAGCGGCCCGCTTCCCACTGACCCGTGGGCACCGCAGCAATGCCAGACCAGAA
Source organism: Alcaligenes sp. GCM10023179 (assembly GCF_042653705.1). Lineage (NCBI taxonomy): Bacteria > Pseudomonadati > Pseudomonadota > Betaproteobacteria > Burkholderiales > Alcaligenaceae > Alcaligenes > Alcaligenes sp. GCM10023179. Next base: position 903,807 of record NZ_JBHSIQ010000002.1, read on the forward strand.
GATTTCTTCAGCAAAGGCAGACAGCACCAGGCTCAAGGCCAGAACGGTGGCAGGAACGGGTTCAATCACAATCCCCAGGGACGGCAAAGCGAAGAACACCAGCACAATAATGACCAGCTGCGGAATCGCACGGAACACGTCCACATACAAGGTCATCAAGATATTGACGGGACGCCAGCCGTAGCAACGCAACACGGCCAGACCCAGGCCCAGGACAGTGCCCAGAACCACGGTCATCACGGCCATTTGCAGCGTGACCCAAAAGCCCTGCATGATCTCGGGCAAATAGGGGCTGATCAGCGTCCAGTTAAAGAAGTAATAAATTATCTGATCCATGGCCGGCCTCAGTTCATGCGGCTCAGAAAATCCTGAATACGCTTGTGACGCGGCTTACACAGAATTTCATCGGGACTGCCCTGGTCCAGAATCACGCCCTGGTCCATGAACACAATGCGGTCCCCTACTTCGCGGGCAAACTGCATTTCGTGCGTAACAATCACCATGGTCATGCCCGCATCGCGGGTGCGTTTCATCACGTTCAGCACTTCACCGACCAGCTCCGGGTCCAGACCCGAGGTAGGCTCGTCAAACAGCATGACTTTGGGCTCCAACGCCAGCGCGCGGGCAATGCCCACTCGCTGCTGCTGGCCGCCGGACAACTGGCTGGGATAGTGTCCGATACGCTGGGCCAGACCCACCTGTTCCAGATGATGGCGGGCCTGCTCTTCGGCCTGCGCCTTGGGCACTTTTTTCACCTTGCGCAGCGCCAGCATCACATTGCCTAGCGCCGTCATATGCGGGTACAGGTGTATGCCCTGAAACACCATGCCTATGTTCTGGCGCACCTGGTTCAGGTCGGTGCGCGGACAGGTCACATCACTGCCAGCCACCACAATCGTGCCGCTGGTCGGGGTTTCCAGACGGTTGATGCAGCGCAGACAGGTACTTTTGCCCGAGCCCGAGCCGCCAATCATCACGACAACTTCGCCGGTGTTGACGCTCAGGTCTATGCCTTTAAGAATTTCGGCCTGCCCAAACGATTTGCGCAAGCCCTGGATGCGGACAATTTCACTCATGGTCGCTCCTTGACCGCCTGCCAGTCGGGCAGGCGGGGACCGGCCCCTGCAGGGCCATATAGCTAGAGAAACAGCGCGAAGGCGCTTTTAAGGACGGGAGCAGTCAGGGGTGTGCTCGGTGGGCTCGTAGCCAGGGAAGTCGGGCACGCCATAGCCGGGGAAAATCACCGTCATGGCCGTACCAGCATTGGGTTCCGTACCAAACCACTTCACATGCAGCTTGGACAGGGAGCCGTCCTGCTTCATGCATTCCAGCACTTCATCCACGCGATTACGCAGGGCCGTGTCGTCCTTGCGGAAGGCAAAGGCGTAGTTAGCCTCGGTGGTCATGTCGTAGACCGGGGCCAGTGCGGGGGTCTGGGTGGCGATATAGCGTGCCAAAGGAGTCTCGGACATATTGGCAAAGGCGCGACCAATAGCTACGGCCTGCACAGCATCCGTGTTCTTGTTGAAGCGCTGGATCTTGTAGCCGTATTTTTCCTGATTGTCCTGCAACCAACGGTCCGAGAAGCTGCCGTTATTGACGGCAATGGTCTTGCCTTTCAGGTCTTCCAGCGCATTGACGGTCGCGCCCTTTTTAGCCAGAAAGCTCAGGCCGCCCGCCATATACGGCTCGGCAAACAGCATTTGCTCCGCACGTTCACGTGTGGTGTTGGTGGGAGCCGCCACCATGTCGTAACGACTGGAAAACAAGCCCGCAAAAATAGCGGAAAACGGGGTGTCGATGACCTCCGCCCCCTCGTAACCCATGCGTCGGGCCACTTCCTGGGTCAGATCATTGGAAAAGCCATCCAGCTTGCCATCGGTGCCGCGCATGAAAAACGGAACCAGGCCCACATCTGCAGCCACCTTGAACATCTTGCCCTGATTGGGGTTGACCGCATGAGCGGGCAGGCTCAAGGCCACGCCGGCAGCCAATGTGGCCAGCATCAAGCCAGCTTTGCTGCTGACACGTCCCCAGCGGGACAGGGTGTTTTTGCGGGATACAGCCGCAGCCAACGGGGCGATTGTGTATACGCCTTGCATAAGGTCTCCTTGCCATCCATTTTCTGTTTGTAGTGCTTTAATTCTAGGATTGGCAAAACCTTGATGTCATATGCTTTTTTATTAACCCTTCATAACACAGGGTTAAGCAAATACCCGTACCCCTTATACGCGGCGCAATACGCGAACACGCACATTTCCCGACAGTCGCCCTTGATAAGGGTAAGTCCCCCCCTGGAGAGGCCGCCAAGCAAAAGCGCAGCGTGGGGGGACGATGTATTTATGGATGAATCACTCAAGCCCAGCCTGCCCGCATCCCTCGGGAGGCGGTAGAAATGACCACTTTCATGAAGTCGTGAGCCAATTGCGACACCGGCACCACATTGGAATGCAGCATGTGCAAAGGCATGGTGGTGCGCGGATTAATGGGGCGCACCACCACATCCGGCCAGACCCGGCCTGCCACGGCCAGTTCATCCACAATCGCAATCCCGGCTCCGGCCTGCACCATGGCACAGGCAATATGCGTCAAACGCACTTCTACCGCCAGTTGCGGCACACCAGGACGGTTACCAAATAACTGCTGCACCATCTGGCCATAAGGAGTGTCATTGCCATAACCAATCAGGTCCAGCCCTTCCAGATCGCTGGCGTCCAGTTCCTGCTTGTCGGCCAGCGGATGACTGGCTGGCAACACCGCCACCAGATGGTTTTCATAAATGGATTGGGCATGCAAGCTGGGATGCGTCAGCGGCACGATAGCCACACCGACCTCGGCCTGCTGGGTGACCAAAGCCTGTACCAGATCACTGGAAATCAGCGTGCGCACATACACCTTCACGTCCGGGAATGCCTGGCGAAAACGCGTCACCGCCATGGGGATCAAGGTCTGGCCCAGACTGGGGCTGACGGCAATGTGCAAGCTGCCGTGGCGCTTTTCGATCAGGTCGGTGGCCACCTCGTTTACCCGCTGCACGCTGTTATGAACCTGCTCCACTTCCTGATAGAGCCGACGCGCCTCGGGCGTGGGGTACAGACGCCCCTTGATGCGCTCGAACAGCACCAGACCAATACGCGATTCGGTATAGGACAACAGGCGGCTGATGGCCGGTTGCGACACGTTCAGCAATTGCGCCGCCTTGCTGATAGAACCGGTCAGCATGATCGCGCGAAAAACCTCGATTTGACGAAGATTGAGCAGCATCCCTTAACGTAGCCTTATGTTTCGAGCACAAATAAGCATAAGACATTTTGATTTGCCTATGTTTCAATTTTTTCAAGCTGCCATCCCGGCGCGCCTTGATCGCAACGGGCTTACAGAGCGGCTTCATAACTACGACACGGAGACAAAATCATGCAAACCCTGCTTGCTCGCACCCTGGCGGTGCTGGGCTTGGGACTGGCCGCCGCTGCGCCCACTGCCCACGCCGCTGACAACGTTCATCTCATGCTGGACTTCATCCCCACCGGCGACTATGCCCCGTATTACTCGGGCATTGCCAACGGGATTTACGAGAAACACGGCATCAACCTGAAGATTACCCGTGGCACCGGTTCGGGTGACACAGTTCTGAAAGTGGCTGGCGGCGCGGCCGATATTGGCTTGGCCGATATTTCCGCCATTCTGACCTCGCGTCAGAACAGCCAGACTCCTATCAAGGCCATTGCTTCCACCTTCTCGCACTCGGCCCATTCCCTGTTTGTGCGCAAAGACTCGGGCATTACCGATTTCTCCGGCCTGGAAGGCAAGAAAATTGCCGTCTCGCCCGGTAACAGCCACAAGCTTTACTTCCCCATGGTGGCGCGCAAGGCCAACACCGATCCCGACAAGATTCAGTGGGTGACCGTTGACGGCTCCTCCATGGCACCGCTGCTGATCAACGGCAAAGTGGACGCCGCTCCTTTCCTGGCCACCAACTACTACTACCAGAACAAGCAGGCCAAGCGTTTTGGCAAGGAAATCGTGGTGCTGCCCTTTAGCGATCAGGGTTTCAACATCTACGCCCTGTCCGTATTCGCCACCGACAAGACACTGACCGAGCGTCCACAAATGGTGCAGAACTTCCTGGACGCCACCATCGAAGCCTGGGAAGCCGCCCGCAAGGACCCGGACACGGCTTGTCAGGCCCACGTAAAGGCCAATCCGGAAATCGACCTTGATGACTGCATGGGCAACCTGAACGCGGTGCTGGGCTACATCTACACCGATTTCAGTGCCGAGCACGGAGTAGGCAGCCTGGAAGAAGGCCGCATGAAAAACACCTACGAGGCCGTTGCAGAAGCCCAAAGCCTGGATCCCGCCTGGGACTATCACCAAGCCTACGACACCCAGTTCATCGTCAAGGCCAACGGCACGGCCAAGCCCTGAGCTGAACTGATTTTCGCGCGTGCTCCGGCTTGGCCCAGGCGGGCCGGCGCGCGCCTAGGAGCGCATTGTGATACGCATTCAAGACGTCAACCTGATCTACGGTCGTAATACCGAGCGAGAGACTCAGGCGCTGAAACAAATCAATCTGGACATCCAGGACAACGAAATCATTGCCATTGTCGGCGCTTCGGGCTGTGGGAAATCCACGCTGCTACGCCTGATCGCCGGCTTGCTGATGCCCACCACCGGCACCGTCAGCATTGATGATGAAATCGTTGCCCACCCCCGCCAGGACACCGGCATCGTGTTCCAGGCCCCGACGCTGGTGCCGTGGGCCAATATTCTGGACAACACCCTCTTGCCATCGAGCATCATGGGTCGTCTGGACGATCAGGCCCGCAGCCGCGCCACGCGCCTGCTCACTACCGCCGGGCTGGGCAATTTTCTGCACCACCACCCCAAGCAATTGTCCGGTGGCATGCAGCAACGCGTAGCCATTTGCCGCGCCCTGGTCCACAACCCCAAAGTCGTGCTGATGGATGAGCCCTTCGGCGCCCTGGACGCACTGACACGCGAAACCATGACGCTGGAGCTGCTGCGCCTTTGGTACGAAGACCCCAAAACCATTGTCTTTGTGACGCACTCAATTTCCGAAGCCGTCATGCTGGGCCACCGCATCGTGGTCATGTCGCCGCGCCCCGGCCAGATTACCGAAATTCTGGACGTGAACCTGCCCCGCGAACGCGACTTTTCCCTGGTGGGCACGCCCGAATTTACGCGCTGTGCCGCTGCCGTCCGTGAACTCATTTTCCAACACGAGGTGGCTTGATGAGCGAGCAAACTCAAACCCTGGGCGCCGCGCCCGTGCGCAAGCGACGACTGCGCCTGCGCGATTTCAATGAAATTACCGTCCCGGCCATCACCCTGATTGCCGTGGTCATCCTGTGGGAGCTGGCCAGCCGCCTGTTTGATATCCCTGAATATCTGGTGCCTGCCCCCTCGCGCATCTGGGCCGATTCCATGCAAATGAAAGAGGCCATGCTGATGCACACGCTGGTGTCCACGCGCACCATCATGCTGGGCTTTTTGCTGTCGATTGTGATCAGCTTTCCGCTGGCCGTGCTGATTACCTACTCACGCTTTTTCGAGCAGGCCATCTACCCGCTGCTGATCCTGACCCAGTCCATCCCCAAGGTGGCCCTGGCTCCGATTCTGGTCATTATCTTTGGACCCACTGAGCTGCCACGCGTCGTGGTGACTTTTCTGGTGGCCTTCTTCCCGCTGGTGATCTCCATGACCTCCGGCCTGCTGGCGGCCCCGCCCGAGCTGATCGAGCTGGTCCGTGCCTGCCGCGCCACCCGCTTGCAAGAGTTTTTCCGCATTCGCCTGCCCTTTGCCGTGCCCTTTATTTTCTCGGGTCTGAAAGTGGCCATCACCTTATCCGTGGTGGGTGCAGTAGTCGGTGAATTTGTAGCCGCTGACCAAGGTCTTGGCTACTTGATCACCACCTCTACGGCCTTCTTCAAGACACCGGTTGCCTTTGGCGCCATGGCGATCTTGTCCGTGCTGGGCATTGTGTTCTTCCAAGTGATTTCTGCCGCCGAACGCATCCTGTTCCCTTGGGCAATCAAGGACAATCGGAGCTAATCATGACATCAAGTTATACCGTCATCCGTGGGGGCCTGGTGCTGGCCCACGCCCAAGCCAAAGCCGAACCTCTGGACATTCTGATCAAGAATGGCGAGATCGAAGCCATGGGCCCGCCCGGCCTGCCCGCGCCGTCTGAAGCCACGGTGGTGCAAGCGGATGACCAACTGCTGCACCCCGGCCTGATCAACGCCCACACCCACGGCCACGGCACCTATGCCAAAGCCATGGGGGATCGCTGGTCGCTGGAGCTTTTATTGACGGCTGGCCCCTGGATCAATGGCGACCGCCATCTGGAAGACAAATACCTGAGCACTCAGTTGAACGCGGCAGAAATGCTGCTCAAAGGCTGTACCGCCAGCTACGACCTGTACTCCGAAGTCCCGGTCCCGACGGCGGAAGGCATGAACGCGGTTGCCCAGGCCTATGTGGATGCTGGCATGCGAGCCACGGTAGCGCCCATGATGGCGGACCTGTCCTTTTACCAGTCCGTCCCCGGCCTGATCGAAGCCCTGCCGGAAGAGCTGCAACGGTTTGTGGCCCAACTGGCCCCCCAGTCGTTCCGGGCTACGATCTCGGGCCTGACGGACTTTCTGGATCAGCAGCGCAACCCCGACCGCATTCGCGTGGCCTTGGCCCCGACCATTCCCATGCTGTGCTCGGACGAGTTCCTGCAAACCTGCGGTGAAATCAGCGCGGAGCGCAATATCGGCCTGCACAGCCACGTTGGCGAGTCCTATGTGCAAGCCCTGACCGGCATGAAACGCTATGGCACCACCATTGTTCAGCATCTGGACAAGCTGGGCCTGATCTCGCCCCGTTTTACCCTGGCACACGCCATCTGGCTGGACGAGCGCGACCTGGACATTCTGGCCGAACGCGGTGCCATGGTGGCCCACAACCCCGGCAGCAATATGCGTTTAGGTAATGGGATTGCCGATGTGAACTCCATGCTGGAACGCGGCATTACCGTGGGCCTGGGCACGGACGGCTCCAATAGTGGCGATAACCAGAATATGTACGAGGCCATGCGTCTGGCCTCCTTCTCGTCCAAGGTGCGCGGCCCGGATACAGAACGCTGGGTCACAACCGCACAAGCGCTGTACGCCGCCACCGAAGGCAGCGCCCGCTGCCTGGGCATGGGCGAGCAGTTGGGACGTCTGGAACCGGGTCGCAAGGCCGACATCGTGTTTCTGGATCTGGCCCATATCAACTGGATTCCGCATAACAACACGGTCAATCAGCTGGTGCATCTGGAAGACGGGCTGGCGCTGCGCCATGTGATGGTCGACGGCCAGTTTGCCGTGCGCGACCGACAGTTAACACAAGTGAATATGCCTCGCCTGCGCCAACAAGTGGAGCAGGCCCAGGAACGCATCACACGCAATACCTACGACAAGCGCCACATCACGGAAAAACTGGCCAAAGCCGTAGGTTCGTTCTGCCTGTGCCTGGGCCACGACCGCTATCACGTGCAGCGCTGGGCGCACTCCAAGCAAGACTTAACATGACGTTATGTTTTACAGATAAATAGGCATACGACATTCATGGCTGGATTTGCTTCAATCATGGAAACGAACACGATTGCGGGCACGCGAGATGCGCGGGTCCGAGCCATCCAAGGAGGAAGATAATGAGCGACTTTGATCTGGTAGTACGAGGAAATATTGTTGAACGCGACCGCATCATCACTGATGGCTGGGTGGCCGTGCGTGAAGGCCGAGTAGCGGCCCGCGGTGTTGGCGCGGCTCCTTCGGCCCGTGAACATGTGGATGCGCGTGGCATGTGGGTCATGCCTGGCGTGCTGGACGGCCAGGTGCACTCCGGCAGCCAGGCCAATCAGGAAGGTCTGGGCTGGGCCTCGCGTGCGGCTGCCGCCGGTGGCGTGACCACCATGGTGGAAATGCCGTACGACGATCCCGAACCCGTTGCCTCCCGCCCACAGCTGGAAGACAAGATTGCCCGCATTGAAAGCGATTGCCACGTGGACGTGGCCTGCTACGGCACATTAAACGACCAGCACGGTCTGGAAGCAGCCGCTGGCCTGATTGAAGGCGGCGTTTGCGGTTTCAAATTCTCTACCTTTGAAGCCAGCCCCAACCGTTTCCCGCGCGTGGAAGAAGACATCCTGATGGAAGCCTTTCGCCTGATCGCCCCCTCCGGCCTGGCCTGCGGTGTGCACAACCAGGACCAGGAACTGACACGCAAGAACATCAAGCGCATGGTCGAAGCCGGTGATACGGGTTGGGACGCCTTCTTGCGCGCTCACACCCCTCTGATCGAAAACCTGGCCACCAGTGCCATTTATGAAATCGGTGCCCAGACCGGTGCCCGCGCCCACGCCGTGCACGTATCTCTGTCGCGCGGATTTGAAATCTGCAATATGTACCGTCAGGCAGGCCACAAGGCCTCAATTGAAACCTGCGTGCAGTACCTGATGCTGAACCACGAAGAACACACCCGCCGCTTCGGTGCCAAGACCAAGCACTACCCTCCCATTCGCCCCAAGGCGGAAATGGATCTGCTCTGGACCCACATCGCCAACGACGAATGTACCTTCGTGTCCTCCGACCACGTCAGCTGGGGCCTGGAGCGCAAGCAGTTTGACAATGTGTTCCAGAACTCCTCCGGTGGCCCTGGTCTGGAAACCCTGCTGCCTGCCTTCTGGACCGGCTGCGCCGAACACGGCATTTCTCCCACCATGGTCGTCAAGCAATTGTGCTGGGGCCCTGCCCAACACTTCCTGCTGGAACACCGCAAGGGTTCGCTGAATGTGGGCGCAGACGCCGACATCGTGATCGTCAAACCCGAAACCTACCGTTTTGACCCGTCCACCAGCCTGTCCGCCGTCACCTGGAGCTCCTTTGAGGACCGCGAGTTCCAAGTGCGTGTGGAAGCCACCTATGTGCGCGGCCAACTGGCCTGGGATGGCAAAACCGTACGTAACGCGGCGGGCGATGGCCAGTTCATCCGTCCGCACAAGGCAGGCGAATTGTCATGAGCCTGGCCATGCCCTTGTTGAATCAGGAACGCCTGTGGCGCAGCACCCAGGAGCTAGCCGCGTTCACGCTGCCTGACCAGCCCTGGACACGCCGCGCCTTCTCCGATCTGTTTCTGCAATCGCGTCAGTGGTTGCTACAACAGTTCGAGGAAGCGGGCCTGACCGTACGCATGGACGCCGCGGGCAATCTGATCGGTCGCCGCGAAGGGCGCAAGCCCGGACTGGCACCGATTACGACTGGCTCGCACTGCGACACCGTGATGTATGGCGGACGCTACGACGGCATCATCGGCGTGCTGGCCGGGCTGGAAGTGGCCCGTTGCCTGAACGAGCAGAACATCCAGCTGGACCATCCTTTTGAAGTAGTAGATTTTCTGTCTGAGGAGCCCAGCGACTATGGCGTATCCTGCGTAGGCAGTCGCGCCATGGGCGGGGTCTTGTCCGAAGCCATGCTGGCCGAACGCAATCCTCAGGGCGAAACGCTGGCGCAAGGCATTGCTCGCATCGGTGGCCGCCCCCAGGAGCTGGCCCAGGCCCGTCGTGCGCCCGGTGATACCGCCGCCTTTGTCGAGTTGCATATCGAACAAGGCCCGGTGCTGGAATCGCGCAATCTGCCTATTGGCGTGGTCAGCAATATCGTGGGCATTTGCCGCCACCGCATCATCATCACAGGTCGCCCGGACCATGCAGGCACCACACCCATGGACATACGCCGTGATGCTCTGGTCGGTGCCAGCCTGATCATCGGTGAAGTGGACCGCAAGGCCCGCCGGGCTCTGGGGGGACCAGACTATCTGGTCGCTACCATTGGCAACCTGAACCTGACACCCAACGCTTCCAATGCCGTCCCCGGACGCGTGGAGATGATGGTGGAGGTGCGCAGCGACCGCCAGGAGCTGATGCAGAACTTCACCGAGGAACTGCTGGCCCAGTTGCGCCCGGAAATCGAGGCCATGGGCCTGGGTCTGGACGCGGCGCAAGTCAGCCTGGCCAAGCCCACAGATTGCACGCCCGAGGTGATGAGCATCATCGAGCAGGCCGCCAGCGCTTTGGGTTACCAGAGCATGGTCATGCCTAGCGGCGCCGGTCACGATGCGGTCTACATGGCACCCAGCGGCCCCATGGGCATGATCTTCATTCCCTGCCTGAATGGTCGCAGCCATTGCCCTGAAGAATCCATCACGTCCGAGCAGCTTCTGGACGGTACGCGGGTTCTGTATCAGACCGTTGTCATGTTGGACCAGAGCCTGGAGAGCTGACATGGACTGGTCCTGTGATCAGCTTGGCGAACGCGAACGCTACCGCTTGTTGGTCAACACCGTGTTGCCGCGCCCCATTGCCCTGGTCACGACCTGTGACCAGCAGGGGCGCGTGAACACGGCCCCGTTCAGTTTTTTCAATGTGATGGGCTCGGAGCCTGCCGTACTGGCACTGGGCCTGGAAAACGATGCGCACTCTGCCGATGGTCTGAAAGACACCACCCGCAATATCCTGGCCACCGGCCAGTTTGTGGTGAACCTGATCAGCGCCAAGATGGCACGCGCCATGAACATCTGCGGCATTGCTTACCCGACCGGTCAGGCCGAGCACCTGCAGGCGGGCCTGGATCTGGCCCCCAGCGTGCAAGTGCAGCCGCCCCGTATCGCCCAATGCCCAGTGCAGTTTGAATGCCGCTTGCACACCGCGCTGGACCTGGGCCCGCTACGCCATATCGTCATTGGCGAAATCCTGCATTTGCACTGCGACGACGCCATCCTGACACCTGAAGGGCGCATTGATATAGACGCTTACGACCCAATCGGACGCATGCATGGTTCTGACTGGTATGTCGGCCTGCAAGGCCGCTTTCAGTCAGAAAAACTAAGCCACCAAAACGGGCTACCGCCCACCCAAACATAAAAACATCATGAACCGTCGCCCTCATATCTACGTTCTGAACCCCAATTCCAGCCAGATCGTAACGGATGGCCTGGACCGTGCTGTCCAGCCTCTGCGTCTGGCCGATGGCCCGGCCATCTCCTGCCTGCGCCTGCCCCAAGGCCCGGCGGGTGTACAAAGCCAGACCGATATTGACACCCTGATCCCTCACTTGCGCGCCCAGGCCCTGAGCGTCAAAGAAGACGCCGCTGCTTATGTGGTGGCCTGCTTTAGCGACCCCGGCCTGTACACCTTGCGCGAAGCAGTGGATGTGCCTGTATTGGGCATTGCCGAAACCGGCGTGCTGACTGCCTTGTCACTGGGCCAGCGTTTTGGGGTGCTGTCCATTTTGCAGGCCTCCATCCCGCGTCACCTGCGCTACTTTGGTGCAATGGGGGTGACTGATCGCCTGGCCGCCGACCTGGCTATCAATATGGGCGTGTCGGAGCTGGCTGACGAGAAAAAAGCCCTGCAACGTCTGACAGAAGTCGGCCAGCGCCTGCGCGATGAGCACGGTTCTGATGTGGTGGTGCTGGGTTGCGCTGGCATGGCCAATCAGCGCGAGGCGCTGGAACAGGCTTTGGGCATTGCCGTCGTGGAGCCCACGCAGGCCACCGTTGCGGTAGCCTTGGGCCGTTGCTTATTAGGCTGGTAAGCCTTGATGAGCACCACACTGCAAACCGACTGCCTGGCGACGGCACAACGTCTGCTCCAGGCCCGCCAAGAACACCGTCCCATCGAAGACTGGCCCGACGCGCTGCGACCTGTGTCTTTTGATCAGGCCTATCGCGTCCAGGCCGTGCAAATGGAAACCCTGGGCCCCATAGGAGGCTGGAAAGTCGGCGCGGCCAATAGCGTGGCCCCGCCCACCTGCGCCCCCCTGCCCCAGCGTTCTCGTTACGCCAGCCCGGATGTACCATCCAGCAAGGAGCTGTCCTTGCGCGGCATAGAAGTGGAAATCGGCCTGATTCTGGGACAAGACTTGCCGCCCGGCCAGGCACCGTATTCCATAGAACAAATCTGGCAGGCGGTCAGCCAGATCTGTGTGGCCGTTGAAATTGTGGAATCCCGCTTTGCGCAGCGTGACACCGTAGGCCGTCTATCCACCTTGGCCGATCTGGCCAGTCACGGTGCGCTGGTCTATCAGCCGCAAGGCGTCGCCGCGCAGGATATGGCACTGCTACAACCTGAATGGGCACGCCTGCAAGTGGGGCAGCAACCCTTGCTGCAAGGGCCGAACCAGAATCCGGCGGGTGAGCTGACGCGACTGCTCATCTGGCTGGCTAATCAAGGCAGCCACCACCTTGGCGGGCTGCAAAAAGGGCAGGTCATCATTACGGGCACCTGTTTACCCATGCTGTATGCCGCCCCCGGCGACCGAATTCAGGCGGCCATTCAAGGGATCGGCGAGCTGAATTTTATCTGCGCCTAAGATCACATCGCCAGCGTCCGAAACGGCGCTGGTTTTGCCCGACAGAGCCTCTCATCAGGCAGCACAAGCCCTGCACTGCTGCTCTAGGAAATGCCGCGTGCAAAGCCGATTTGCCAATAGTGGCTGACCTTGGGAGACAACGACCAGTCGGGTTTAAAAAAACTCATCTAACAGGCAGAAGAAAGCGATGCGCTCGGCATCCATTTCCACGCCGTACAAAGCAAAGAAAGGCGCTAGCCACTCCTTGCCCAAATTGCACTCTATGCTGCGCGCCGTCAGCGCCAGATCCTGATAACGATCCGCCACGCCCAAGCGTCCGCAGTCGATAAAACCGCTGAACTGCCCTTGATGCACCATGAAGTTGGGCAAGCAGGCATCGCCATGGGTGACCACCAGATCTTCTTGTCCTGGGCGGCTGGCATATAGCTCGTCCAGCAGGCTTTGAACCGGCATGCCCTGACGCTCATCGTCAAAATCTTCTTCATCAATCAGGCCCGCTTCCGCCCTGGCACGTGCATCGGCCAACCGATGCTCCAGGCGATGATCGAAGGGGCAAGCTTCAAGTGGCAAGCGGTGCAGGCCTTGCAAGGACGAAGCCAGTAACTCCACGGTTTGCTGGGGAGACAAGCCCTCTGTGCAGGCCAGATCGCGCCCAGGAACAGCACTCATCAGCAGCCAATGGCGGCCCTGCGCCAACAAGGTATCCAGCACCTCTGGGCAAGGCAGACCTTGCGTATGCATCCAGCGCAAGCGCTCAATTTCATCGGGCAGCTCGGCCAAAGGCAGATCGTCTTCTGCCTTCACAAACTGGCAGGAGCCATCCGGCCAGTCCAGACGCCAGACATCAGCCCCGGACTCCCCAATGGTTTGACGTTGTACCTTGGCGGCAGCCAGTCGGGTTTGCCAGGCAAGAGGAAAACTCATACTTAAAAACCTTGCTGAAAACAGTCGATAAAAACGGAGGGAGGGATCAAGCCAAACGAATCAAACCGTGATGCCCATCAGACCTGATACTGCAGGTGAATCAGCGGGTATGGCTTGCCCTGATCATCCACGGGCGAGCGTCCAATACGCTTGAAGCCCATTTTTTCGTAAAAGCCTACAGCCTGCTCATTCTGTTCATTCACATCAGTGGTCATGCTGGGATGCAGGCTCAAGCCGTGCAGCACCAAAGCCTTTCCTACGCCCGTTCCCCGGCTGTCCGGGTCCACAAACAAGGCCTGCATATGGCCCTGCTCAAGCGACATGAAAGCCAGCGGGTAATCCGTCTCATCCACCGCAAGCCATAAACTGGCCCGGGGCAGAAAACCGCAGACCATGACATCAATTTCCTGACGATCCTGCACGGATAAAAAATCGTGCGTGGCATCCACGGCCTTGCGCCAGATTTCAACCGCACGTTGCCCGTCCTCCGGGCGCGAATGACGAATCCTCATGGGGCGCATCCTGTTTGTAAAGTGTTAGCTGGCAAGCAAGACACTGATGTCAGCGGTAGGTACGTCAAGGCTGCAGCCGGGACAAGAACACCGGCCAGGCTCAAGACGACAGTCCCTGCGATGCAAAAATCTTTTGATAAATATTCCGCACTACTGCCTGCTTTCGCTGGTTGTAATCCCGCACACTGCCAGCCCCTTCTTTAGCCTGCATTTTGGCCTGGGCATAGCGCTGCAAATCCTCGGGATGCGTACCCAACCAGTCCCGAAACAGGATATGGCGAATATGCTCAGGGCAATCCGGGCCGAACACATGCAGATTCACACGCGGCTCTTCCTGACGCAGCATGCGGTGCTGATACCAGGAGCGCTCACGTATGCTCAACTCATAACCCAAGGCATTCAACGCAGGAACATAGTCCTCTTCCTGCTCCGGGTCGGCCACCAGCACATCAATATCAATCACAGGCTTGGCAGGCAGGCCGAGCACCGCGGTCGAGCCCACATGCGCAATAGTCAGGGCCTTATTGCCCAGGGCCGCCTGAATTTCCTGACTCAAGCGCTGATACAGCACCGGCCAGTTCGCGTCGTAGTCCTGAACCTCGATCAGCTCTGCTTTAGGCTCGCCTGCCACCCAGGGGTTCTCATTGGGGTCGCCATCCTCGAAGGTGGTGATTTTGCTTAGTGCCGATGCAGACACGGTCCTGTTCTCGCGATTCACACAAATTCTCCTTGATACGACTTTCAACTTTTCCACGTCCACCTCACATGGACTGACCGGCTTTCAAAAGTTGGGCATACACACCGTCCAGCGCAGCCAGTTCCTGATGGCTACCCTGCTCAACCAGCCTGCCCGCCTTGAGCACAAAAATGCGGTCGGCATGACGGACGGTAGACAGGCGGTGCGCAATCGAAATAACGGTACGAGTTTCCGCCATTTTGGCCAAGGCGGCTGACATGGCATTTTCCGTGGTGTTATCCAGCGCACTAGTGGCCTCATCCAGCAAGAGAACGGGCGGGTTGCGCAGAATGGTACGAGCCAGAGCCAAGCGCTGTTTTTCGCCCCCGGAAAAACGATACCCTCGCTCGCCCACCGTAGTTTCATACGCCTGCGGCAAGGACATGATGAAGTCATGAATCTGCGCGGTTTTGGCTGCGGCCAGCAGCTCCTCATCACTTGCCTCAGGCCGTGCAAAACGCAAATTCTCCGCAATGCTGGCATTCAACAAAAAGGGCTCCTGATTCACCACGCCCAGCACACTGGCCAACTGCTCGAAACTCATCTGGCGCAGATCAATACCATCAATCGTGATGCTGCCTTGATTCGGGTCGGCCAGACGCGCCAACAAGTAACCCAGGGTAGTTTTACCAGCGCCTGTCGGTCCCACAATCGCCACATGACTGCCCGCAGGAATATCCATATTGATGTCGGACAAGGTAGCGGTCTCGGATTGATAGCGGTAGCTCACTCCTTTGAGCCGCACATGACCTCGCGGTCCCGTAGCCGGGAAAGGACGGGGCTGGGCAGGCTCTGTCAACTCGGGCGGCGTATCCATGTACTCAAAAATCCGGGTGAACAGCGCTCGGGTAGTGCGCAGACGCACCCCGCTTTGCAGCAGTTCTTCCAACGGCCACATCAACTGCTCCTGCAAGGCAATCAGGGCAACCAGGGTTCCGATGGTGACCACCATCCCCTGGCCGATCAGCCAGCCGCCCAGCAACAGCGTCAAAGCGGGCAAGGCACTTAAAAACAGATAGATCAGCGACCATTGCCATTCACCAGCCGTGTGCGCACGCACTTCCAGTCGGGCTACCTCCGAGGAGACCTGTGCAAAGCGCCGCGTCAAAAAACCGCCTTGTGCCAAGGTACGGGACAAAATGATGCCCGGAGCTGACAAGGTTTCCTGCACTGTCGCCGACATATTCGCGTGACCAGCCTGCTGATCATGCGTCAAACGCTCGCGCAGTTCCCCTACCTTATTACTCAGCCAGATCAAGGGCGGCAAGACAGCAAAGGAGAACAGAGCCAAGCGCCAGTCCAACAGCAACATGGCAATGGCCGTGGTGACCACCACGCTCAAGTTACGCGCCAAATCAGTGGCTGTGTTGCTGACCACAGCCTGCAAGCCACCAATATCATTGGCGATACGGGACTGAATTTCACCTGTACGAGTACGAATGAAAAAGCCCAACGACAGGCTTTGCAGATGACGATACAAACCGACCCGCAAATCGTGCATGATGGCCTGCCCGATCTTGGTGGACAAAATGGTTTGCAACACACTGATGCTGGCACCCAAGGCACTGATACCCAGCAGGCCCAGCACCAGCCAAACCAGCAGTCCAAAGTCCTGGTCCGGCAAAGCTGTGTCGATAATCTCGCGCAGCAAAAAAGGAGACACCACGCCAATCACTGCACCAAAGGCAATCAGCAGGGCCACCATAAACAAGCGCATGCGCCAGGGTTTGAACAAACCCAAAATCCGGCCCACGGAGGTATGGCGGGAGGATAGCGTTTTGTAATCAGTATCGATTTCCATCATCAAACTACTTAAGGCAGGCCGACGGATTCAGGCTAAGTCGGCCGGGTTTCCAGAAAAAATAAATGTCGCAAATGCTGTTCGGCCTGGGCAGGGCTCAGATCCGTAAAATCGGTCAACAGCATATTGGCCAAGCCGTCATACATCGCAGATAAGCGCAGTGCCGTGCCCTGGGCATCGGGTACCTGCCAAAAACCTTGCTCCGTGCCCCGACTCAGGTAAGAGGCAAGTTGTTCCAGCATTCTTTTATGCACGCGGGTGGTCACTACGGCCAGGGCTGCATCGGTTTTGGCCAGATCAGTGGCATCAATCCACAAAAACCAATAGATGCGATTGCGCTCTTCAAAGGCCGTCTTCAGGTAATCCTCCATCAGAACCCGAGGGTCTGCAGATTGCGCAGCCTCCCATTCCATGAGCTGATCGAAGATCTCGCCCCAAGCCTCGGCCCGCAATTCGGACCAGCGAAAGTAATGGTTCAACAGTCCACGGCCCACACCAGCCCGTTCGGTCACCATGCGAGTGGTGGCGGCACGAACACCAACTTCCATCAGGACCTCAACCGCGGCCTGTCGAATTCGTGTGGCACTGTCTTCTTTTTCACTCATCACCTTCCCTCCCTATTGACACATTGAGCAAGCGCTCAATATTATGGCATTGAACAAGCGCTCAATCAATAAACATCCATGTCTACGGCTTCTCGCAACTCCTCCATCGACCTGATTCGCACCGCTGCCCTGATCGGTATTTGTGTGGTGAACCTGCCCTATCTGGCACTGAGCGACAGTGGCCCGACAGCCACATCCTCCTCCTATGACCACATGGCTGCCTTCCTGATCGAATTTCTGTTTCAGGGCAAATTCTTCCTGCTGTTCTCGCTGATTTTTGGCTGGGGTATAGAAATCCAGGCGCGCTCTGCCGAACGTGCTGGCGTCCCCCTCAGCAGCCGCTACTTCCGCCGCATGTTCGGCCTGGCCGTGCTGGGTTGCTTGCACGCGACGCTGGTTTTTACCGGCGATATCCTGCTGCTTTACTCGGTGCTGGGTGTGCTGATCTGGCCGCTACGCAAGCTCTCCCCGCGCGGGTTGATCAAGGTGGCGTTGTTGATGGTGCTGGTAGAAATTGCCAGCCTGGCACTGATCGCTTATCTGCTGGCCGGTAGCGAAGACATGGCCCCGGTGTACTCCCTGGGCGGTGCCTTCTCCGAGGCAACGCTGGCACGCATCAGCGAATGGCCGGAGTCCTTTGCCTTCCTGTTTCTGTACCAGGGTCCATTGGCCTTTGGAGCCATGCTGATGGGCTTGGCCACGGCCAAGAGCAACTTCTTTGAAGCCCATAGCGCCGGACAACAAAAGCTGGGGCGCGCCCTGCCCTGGCTCCTGCCACTGGCTTTGGCGATCAACTTCTTTAGCGCCTCCGTGACCAACGAAGAAAACCTGATGGGGCTGACGGGTCTGTTCAGCATCGCCATCGGCGCGCCCTTGCTAGCCACGGTGTATCTGTACCTGCTGCTGCGTTGCGGACAATGGCTCAGCCTGCCCAATGTACTGATTGAGGCGGGCCGCAATTCACTGAGCGCCTATGTCAGCCAAGGTATTTTGGCGGGTCTTGTTTTCAGCAGCTATGGCCTGGATCTGTTTGACTCCTTTGGCAATGCAGCACTGCTATTGATCTCCATTGGCCTGGCTTTGCTAGCCATGAGTCTGACAGGCCTGATCGCCCAGCGCTGGGGACGTGGCCCACTGGAGGCGGTTCTACGACGCATCACCTACGGGTCCAAACACGCCTGAACCGAGCGCCTTTTAACTGAACATGAAACCTTGAATTCATATGAGTGAACAAACCGTTTCCAAAGACGCCACCGTCTCTTTTCGTCGCATCAACTCGCAATCCGTCTACGAGGTATGTGAGCTAAGCGAGACCCTCTCTCCCGCACAGCGCAGCATGATTGCCGACAATGGCACCTCCATTGCAGAGGCTCACTTTTCCGAGAATGCCTGGTTCCGTGCCATCTACGCCGATGACACCCTGGTGGGCTTTATCATGCTGCATATCGGTGCCGACCACGACGAAGGCATTCTGTATCCTGGTGCCTTTTTATGGCGTTTCATGATTGCAGCCCCCTTCCAAAACCTGGGTTTCGGGCGCAAAGCAATTGCACTGCTGATTCATGATCTGAAGTACCAGGGCTACAAGGAAATTCGGCTAGGCTATAGCCGAGGTGAAGGCAGCCCGGAAGCGTTCTACTCGAAACTGGGCTTTGAGCTGACAGGCGGCACCTATGGGGAGCACGAGCTGGAAGCCGTGCTGAAATTTGCTTGATAGCCAAATGGGCAAGGTGCTGAACGACGGCCTTCGCAAACCGTGTACAGCCCTTGTGCAAACCGCATCCTAATCACCAAATAGGCTTAGCGCTGCCCGAACAAATCCGAAATGGCCGTGCGCAACCAGCGCACGCCTTCGTCCTGTCGACTGCGCTCATGCCAATGTACGCGCACATCAAAGCTGGGCAGAGCCAGCGGCGTAGGCACAATGCACAAGGCGGCAGGGTCCTGGAAAGACAGGACGGCCACATTGGGCACGGTCAGCAAATAATTACTGTTGACCAGAATCTGCTCCGCAGCCAGATAGTGGGGAATCGTCAGGCTGATATTGCGCCGCATATCCAGGGAGCGCAGGGCGTTTTCCACCAGAGAATGCCCGCTGCTGGTGGCATCAATAGCCAGATGATCAGCCGCCACAAAGGCTTCCAGATCCAGCTCATTTCTGGCCAGGGGATGGCCTTTGCGCATGGCTGTCACATAACGCTCGTGGCGGAACACGCGCGAATGCACTCGCCCTTTAATCATGGGCAAAGAGCCAATCGCCAGATCAATCTCGCCCGAACTCAAACCACTTTCCAGCGATTCCCAGCCCAGATTCTTGATGACCAGGCGAATACCTGGCGCGTGTTTGGCGACAAAATTGTTCAGCCCCGGCAAAAAAACCAGTTGGCCAATATCCGTCATATGGACCTTGAAAACACGCGTAGACTGAGCAGGATTGAAGCCTTGGGTTTGCGTCAAGGCAATGCCCACTTCTTCCAGCAACGGTTGCAGTTTTTCGCGCAGTGCAATGGCGATCTGCGTGGGTGCCACACCATAGCGCGCCCGTACAAACAAAGGATCACCCAGCGCCTGTCGCCAACGTTGCACCATCAGGGAAATAGCCGACTGGCTGATCCCGATACGCAGCGCGGCCTGACTCAGGTTCTGACATTCACAGATCAGGCAGAAAGCATGCAGCTCGGCCAGCGTCCAGTTATATGTTTTGTAAATATCAGATAGCACGCTGACACCACCTCAAGTCGTTTTTTGCTCTCTATTATGTGTGTTGGAAATAGTACAACGACAAGATAAATTGCCACTACGTCCCAACAAAACCAGGAGGAAAGCCCCATGAGTAAAAATGAAATCACGTGGTCCAACGGTCAATGGAATAGCACCAGCGCACCTTTGATTGGCGCGACCGACCATGCGTTCTGGATGGCCACCACGGTCTTTGACGGTGCCCGTTCTATTCAAGGCCATACTCCGGATCTGGACCTGCACTGCGAGCGCTTGAACCGTTCTGCCCTCACCCTGGGCATGGAGCCCGTGATGACGCCGCAGCAAACCGTGGACCTGGTGCGCGAGGGCCTGAAAAAGCTGTCTCACACTACGGACTACTACATCAAGCTACTGTATTTCGCACCCGGCGGCTTCTTGTTGCCCGACCCGGCCACCACCCAGCTGGCAATTCATATTTTTGAATCCCCACTGCCTGCTGACAGCGGTTTTAGCGCGACCTTCAGCGAATTCCTGCGCCCTGATCCGTCCATGGCTCCTACCGATGCCAAAGCCTCCTGCCTGTATCCCAACACCCAGCGTATTTTGCGTGATGCCAGCGCACGCGGTTTTGACAACGCCATCGTGCTGGACTCCAAGGGCAAGGTGGCCGAGTTTGCTGTTGCCAATCTGTGGATTGTGCGTGACGGCGTCGCCCTGACCCCGGCGCTGAACGGCACCTTCCTGAACGGCATTACCCGCCAGCGTGTCATGCAGCTGCTGCGCGACGACGGAATTGAGGTACGTGAAGCCAGCCTGACACCACAAGACGTACTGGATGCCGATGAAGTATTTAGCACCGGCAATAACGGCAAGGTCCTGCACTGCAATCGCATTGACGATCGCCACTACGCCCGCGGCCCGATTGAAACCCGTGCTCATGAGCTGTACATGGCTTATACGGCCCGCAACTGATTCATGGATAGCTTGTCATGCCCGCTTATCTGATTGCCCGAGTGCAAGTCCATGACCCGGACACCTACGCCAACTACACGGCACTGAGCCCCGCCATCATTGCGGCCCACGGAGGCCGTTTTCTGGCCCGCAGCCAGGCGCCCATCACCCTGGAAGGCCCTGCCGACACACGCCGCACTGTGGTGGTGGAATTTCCTGATGTGGCCCAGGCCCAGGCCTTTTATGAGTCAGCCCAATACCAGGCCGCCAAAGCCATCCGTGAACCCGCTTCCGAAGCGCATTTCATTGTGGTGCCGGGTTTTGAGGCCTGAACGCTTCTGCCCCTGTATCTGGTGTCGCCAACTACCCGGTTCGTGACGCCAGACCTGATTCTTTAAGCTATCGAAATCAAGCGGTACGCCACTCAGGCGCTACTGTCTCGCTTCCCCGCAGGGCTGCAAGGCGCAGCACCTGGCGCGATCACACGACTCCCTTTCTACTTCAGGCCCTGTTTTTCGTCGGTTTCAGCCCCTCTGACACCCCTGTTGCGACTGCCTGTGATTTGTATAATGGGCGCTTCTTGTCCTTCGCTAACGATCTGTCGCCCGGAAACGCTCCCCATGTCGCTTGGAAAAGTCATCAACGCTGCTCGCAAACGCGCCGGTCTCTCATTGCGCGACCTGGAAAAAGCGACGGGCGTGTCCTTGGCCAAGCTCTCCAAGATTGAGAACGACAAGGCCACATTGCGCCATCCGGAACTGTTCGCCGTCTCCGAAGCTCTGGCAATTCCTGCTGTAGCCCTGCTGGGCGCGCTGAACGGCAGCGAGCAAACTGCCACGCTGACAGGCCGGCGCGCCATAACCCGAGCTAATGAGGGCCGGGCTTTCGAGCGCTCTGGCCGCAGCTACCGCGTGCTGTGTGGGGACTTGAGCCAGCCGGACAATCTGTTCTGGCAAGTCACCATCACCGAGAAGGCACCGGGCACACCGGCCTCCTTTCTGGCCCACCCTGGCGAAGAGTTCATCTATGTTCTGAAAGGACAGGTCGAACTGCACTCTGCCCTTTACGAGCCCGTGATTCTGGGGCCCGGCGACAGCATGCTGTTTGATGCCAGCGTGCCCCATGCCTACTTCGCAGTACGCCGGGAAGCCTCGGTCTTGATGAGCAATTCCACTCCCAAGGCCTGAGGCCTGCCAGATATCAGCCAGGACCGTGCCTTGCTGTGCGAACCCTGGCCCCTCTTGCAAGCCCGCAAAGCTGAACTTAGCCCGGAAAACGCCGTATCAGATCCGCCGCCTTTTCACCAATCATGATAGCTGGCGCATTGGTATTGGCACTGGGCAGACTAGGCATGATGGACGCATCCGCAACACGCAAACGACGTACCCTACGCACCCGTAGCTGAGGGTCCAGCACCGCGTTCCTATCCCCGTCCGGCCCCATGCGGCAGGTTCCAACCGGATGGCTGAAACGGATGCAATGGCTACGCAAAAAAGCGTCCCACTGCTCGTCCTCTGTCACCTGCGCACCGGGGTGCAGCTCGCCTTGCATGTAAGGGGCAAAAGCGCCGGTCTGAAAGAATTGACGCGCCATCTTGGCCCCATCACGCAGCCTGCGCCGGTCGTCTTCCTGGCCCAGCATCACATGTTCAATACGTGGCAGTTCCGCCGGGTCGGCAGAGCGCAAGGTCACTTGTCCACGCGCCAGGGGACGACACACATTCACTGCAATCACCACTGCGGGCATGGGGAAAAACAAGGGACCATCGCCCACTGTGTTGTAGCCGATAGGCGTGAACGTCAATTGCACATCCGGTTCTGTTTCCTCTGGCCGGGTTTTGGCAAACGCCACTGCATGTCCAATCGGTGTTGCGCCCGGCCCTCGACCACGGAACAGCCAGTTCGTGCCGTGCTTGATCACACTCCAGGGATCAGTTTCCACGTTATAGGTGCGTACATTCACCTCGGCGCTGATCATCACGCCCGGATGCTCTTGCAAGCCCTGGCCCACGCCGGGCAAGTCACACACCAAGGGAATGCCGTGCTCTCGCAAAGTCTCGGCGGGCCCGATGCCCGACAGCATCAGGAGCTTGGGCGAAGCCAGGGCTCCTGCGCTAATAATGACTTCCTTGCGAGCCCGAGCACGGAGCACCTGGCCTTTTTTCTGGTACTCGATGCCAACGGCCTGCCCATTCTCGACCAGGACGCGGCGAGTCAAGGCGCGAGTCAGAATCGTCAGATTGCAACGCTTGCGGGCAGGCCACAAATAGGCTTTGGAGGCGCTATGTCGCCAGCCCCGTTTCTGGGTTGCCTGCAAGGCCCCTACTCCGTATTGAGACGCGCCATTCACGTCTTCGTTAAAGGGCAAACCACACTCCATGGCCGCCTGGGTAAAGGTCCGAACCAACTGATGCGGCGTGCGCACATCCGAGACTGACAATGGCCCCTGCCCACCATGAAACGGGTTCGCACCTCGCGTATTGCTTTCAGCCCGCACAAAGTACGGCAACACGTCCTTGTAGCCCCAGCCCTCATTGCCCAGCGCCTCCCAGCCATCGTAATCGGCTGCGCTGCCACGCAGATAAATCATGCCGTTAATAGAGCTGCTGCCACCCAGCACCCGCCCCGCCGGCCAGACCTCAGCCCGGTTATTACGGCTGGGATCAGCCTGCACCTGATAGGACCAGCTGTACTTGGGGCTGGCTATGGCGCGTTCCTCGCCCGCTGGCACCCACAGATACGGCGACAGATCCCAGCTGCCCGCCTCCACCAGTAAAACGCTGACACCGGGCTCTTGCGACAAGCGACTGGCAATGACGCTGCCCGAGGAGCCTGCACCGACCACGATGTAATCCCAGATACCACTGTCTCGCATTTTTTATCCTGTTTGAAAGGCCGTACCCAACCCGGTTCTGTCGCCTTGGACAGACACACTGGACGAATAGCTGATGCCTAAAACAATTTCGTTGACAAGTTGGCAGGTTAGCATAAAATCTCCTGAAATGTTTCCAAAATGGAACGTAACAGAACTACAGAAACAATCAAAACACGTCTAAACCATAGTCGCTTCAAGGGAAGGCTGTTCAGGAGATGAAATGGATATTCGATCGATCAAAACCCTGGAAGAAGTACGAGCGCTGATCAATGCCAGGCAGCCGCAACACGTCAATATTGGCTTTGCCGATATGCAGGGACAGATTCGCGCCAAGTACGTATCGCGTGAAAAGTTCCTGCAAACCATAGACAAGGGCATCCTGTTTCCCCAAGCTACCCTGGCACTGGACTTTAACGACGTACTGCGGCCCATGCCTGGCGGGCAGTCTTTGGCGGACGCCAAGTTTTCCGACAATCTGTGCCGCCTGGTTCCCGATAGCGGGCGTGAGATCCCTTGGGAAAGCGCCTCGCGCAATCTGTTTTTCCTGTTTGACTATGTCGAGGAAGAAGAGCCGATTTTCCCGCGCAACGTCTATCACCGCGTGGCCAGAAAGGCTGAGCAAATGGGCTACCGCCCCTTTCACTCCTGCGAGTACGAGTTCACCCTGTTCAATGAAAGCTCCCGCTCCATTCGCGAAAAAGACTATCGCAATCTGGACCTGGCAACGCTGGGCAAGTCCTACAACCTGATGCTGCGTCAGGGCGTGGACACGGACTTCTACAACGCGCTGCTGGACTGTTTCGCCTGTCTGGATGTGCCTTTGGAAGGGGTCCACGAGGAGATGGGCGCAGGCTTCATGGAAGCCGCGCTGGGGTATCAGGAAGGGGTGCTGGCCGCCGACAATGCTATCTTGTTCAAGACCTTTGCCAAGATTCTGGCGCAACGTCATGGTCGTTTAATGACCTTCATGGCGCGCTGGTCTAATGATGCCGACGGGCAAAGCGGCCACGTCCATGTATCCTTGCGTCGCCCCGATGGCGAGTCGGTTTTCCACGACGCGTCCCAGCCCAATGCCATCAGCCAGGAGATGCGTTACTTCATTGGCGGCATGCAAAAGCTTCTGCCGGACTTTCTGATCATGTTTGGCCCGACGGTCAATTCCTTCCGCCGTTTTCAACCCTGGATCTTTGCGCCGATTACCGCCACCTGGGGTTGGGAAAACCGTACCTGCGCCTTGCGCGCGATTGGTGGCTCGCCCTCCTCACAACGTATTGAATGCCGCGCCCCCGGCGCAGATACCAACCCGTATCTGGCCCTGGCCTGCGCCTTGGGTATGGGTTTGTGGGGCATTGAAAACAAGATCGAGCCAAGCGAAGAAATGCAGGGCAACGTCTACGAAAGAATGTCGGAAATCCCCGCTGAACTGAAGTTCCCCAGCTCCTTTGGCGAAGCCATTTACCGCTATGATCGTTCTCCCGTCGCACGCGAGATTTTCGGCAATGCCTTTGTCGATACGTACGTAGCCAGCAAGTACGCCCAGGAACAAGAGTTCGCGACCCTGGTTACCGACGTTGAACGTCAACGCTTTTTCGAGTTTGCATGATGCTTGCCCACCCTACTCCTATTGTTTCCCCCATCGACGGCCAGATTGTGGGCTCCCGCCGCATTCTGAGTGATGAACAGGTCCAGGCTGCCGTGCAGCGCGCCACCCTGGCCTTCAAGGATTGGCGCAAGGTGCCGCTGGAACAGCGCATCACACAGATTCAAGGCTTTGTAGCGATTCTGGAGCAGCGTCGTCAGGCGCTGGCAGACTTGTTGATGAAGCTGATTGGTCGCCCCGCGCAACAATCGGACGAGCTTTCACGCGTTCTGGCCGTCACCGAGGACATGATTATCCGTGCCCGCCAGGAGCTGCAAGACATCAGCATGAACTCCAACGCCCAAGCGCAGCGGCTGGTACGACGCGAGCCCAAGGGCGTGTGCCTAGCGATCAGTGCCTGGAACTACCCGGTCGCCATGGCAGGTGGCATGAGTGTGGCCGCCCTCTTGGCGGGTAATGTGGTGTTGCTTAAGCATGCCCATCAAACAGCCCCCATTGCCGACTTTATGGAGCAAGCCTGGCGTGATGCAGGCGGGCATCCCGATCTATTCCAGGCAGTCCACCTGGACCACACAAGCACCGAGCAATTGCTGGCGTCCGGGCACGTGCACGCGGTCCAGTTCATTGGCTCCGACCAGGGCGGCAAAAGCGTGTATCAGGCGGCAGCAGCCGGACTGGTCAGCACCGGGCTGGAGCTGGGCGGCAAAGACGCCGCCTATGTGCGCGCCGATGCCAATCTGGCCAGCACCATCCCTGCTCTGGTAGCAGGCAGCTTCGACAATGCCGGGCAATCCTGCTGCTCGGTAGAGCGAATTTACGTACACGAATCGCTCTACGAACGCTTTGTCGAGGGCTTTGTCAGCGGCATGAATAAATTGACCGTGGGCCACCCCGACAGCACGCCGGATATAGGCCCGGTTGTCAGCACAGCGGCAGCCCAACGGCTGCGCAAGCTGATTACCCAGGCAGAAGCAGAAGGCGCCACCGTTATTAGCCATCCGGTGCAGTTCGACCCAACTTCCGCCTATGTCACACCTGCCGTCCTGCTGAATGTGGCGCAAGACTCCAGCTTGATTCAAGAAGAGGCCTTTGGTCCGCTTGTTTGCATCACGGCGGTGGCAGACGACCAGCAAGCACTGGGCATGATGAATGACAGCCGCTACGGTCTGACTGCCTCGATCTGGTCGCAGGACATTGATCAGGCTCTGGCCTTAAGCCGTGATGTGGAGGCGGGCCTTTGCTACGTCAACCGCTGCGACCATGCGGATCTGAACCTGCCCTGGGGTGGCGTCAAAGCCTCAGGTCTAGGCAGAACCTACGGTGCCGCTTCCTTTGATGAATACACGGTTCTCAAGGCTTTCCATGTCAATCTCCAATCCTGATTCCGGCCTCCACCCGCAGCCCTGGCCAGCAGCCACGGTGTTCAACGCCGAGGGACGCACCCCCGTTCTGCTAGTGTGCGAGCACGCATCCAATCAAATGCCGCCGGACGCCAATAATCTGGGCTGTAGCCCTGAGGATCTGGGGCGCCATATTGCCGTGGATCTGGGAGCGGCCGATTTAACCCGTGCCTTGGCGCTGCGTATGGGTGCGCCGGCCGTGCTGTGTACCACCTCACGGCTGTATGTAGACTGCAACCGCTCCAGCCACGATGCGGACTGGATTCCCGAGCGCTCCGACGGCAGCCTGATTCCTGGCAATGTGGGTCTGAATGACACGGCCCGAGAGCAACGGGCCCAGCGCGTGTTCGAGCCTTTTCACCAGCAAGTAGCCCAAACCTTGAGCGCCTTGCGCAAGCATCACCCCACCGTGCTGATCTTGCCTATCCATTCCTTTGCGGCTTCCTTGAATGGACAGGAGCGCCCCCACGCCGCCGTCATCTGGGAGCAGGAATGGCCTGCCTCCCTGATGCTGCAAGGCTTGTCACGACATGCCAGCTCCGTGGGGAATAACTACCCCTACGACGGACGCGAGCTACGCGGGCATACCTTCTTGCGCCACGCAATTCCAGCAGGGCTACCGCATTTTGCCATTGAGGTCCGACAGGATCTGCTGGCTCAGCCAGGAGCTACTGAACATTGGGCCGGATACCTGGCTGATGCACTTGATGATGTACTGGCTGGACTGGAAAAAGCGGCAGTCTGAACGGCAGTAGTAAAGGCACCCAGTCTGCAAACACCAAGGGCTGCCCCCGTATTCCTACGAGTGCAGCCCTTGAACAGACTGGCGACAAGATCAAGGCTCGGTGCGTAGAGCCAGAACCCTGATCCCAGAAACAGAGGACTGAAGGTCCCTTGGCTGGGAGCCTTCATACATTACAAGCTGACGGCAGCAGAACCATCCTGCCCTGGGCCCTGGTCTGAGCCTGTCTCCTGCGCCGGGCTCAAACCACTTTCCTGCTGCGCCTGCGCCTGCTTCATCTGATTAAGCAAGCTATGCAGCATCTCTGTAGACAGACCGTGCAGCACCAAACGGTAACCTGCTCGCAAGGTCGACATGGGCACCAAGGGGTGACCATTGTTCACCAGAATCAAATGCTCGGGTGCCTGCAAAATCTTGGCCGCGTAAATCCCGATGGTCTCGTCCAGCTGCAGGGAATTGGCCGCACGCCAGAAGTCGTTATCAGTCAGCAGCAACTGGTACAGGGGCGTGAACAGTTCGATGGCGCTTTGCAGATCCATCTTGTTCAGCGGGCCTTGCGGCATATCGTCCAGCGCCAAAGGCACGGGCTGGATCATGGAGAAATCCACGCGCTGCGGCGGGCCGATTTCCTGATTATTGTCCCGCAAGGTCTGATTGAGCCGGATCACGAAATTGAACAGATTCAAATCGTGCTTCACAAAGGTGTGATCGCGCAATTCGTCGATGTTCATGGGCGTGAGCGGCGTAGTCGGCACCTTGGTAGGCGAGTTGGCCGCAATAAAGGCCAGCACCTGTGAACCCAAATGGAAGTGACGCAGAATCAGCCAGTTGGCCTGTGGCGAGACAAAGCGCTTCAAGCCCCAGACCAGAATGCGATGCAACAGCCCCGAATGCGACCATTTGCGCGGCAAAAAGGTTTTAACGACCTGAATCACGATAATCATCAGGCGCGCCAATGGCCGCAGGAATGGCAGCAGGTACTGGCGTGACGACGAACTGGAGTCGGCCAGCCAGGCCTGCTTCACTTCATCAGGCAGGGGCGTGCTGCGATCCAGATACAAGGCCCGCCAAGGATTGGGGTCCTGCGGGTCATGCGGCTTGCTTAAAAAATCCGGGATTTGATCCATGACTTAAAACTCTTTCGCGTATTGGAACTGCATCAGGTACAGGGCGGCGGTACGACGCGCGGTTTCAATAATAATCTGCTCGGCGCGGCCTGTTTCATCGCAATCCAGAGCCAGTTCAACGGCCACCAGCCAGCGGGCCAGGTGATGCTCGTCGTTCATGCCATGGTAGTGCAGGAAACGGTACATATTCGGTTCCAGCGACAGCGAGGATTTCAGTAGAGGCAACAAGGCCGGAACAATACGCTGGCCGGTGCCTTCGATAATATAAATCGCACCCAGCAAGCCAATCGGGTCCTGGCTGGCCGCCAGCGCATGCAGATATGAGTTCAAGGCCTGACCGCCGGGATTACGGCTCAGTTGCTCGATCTCGGTCGCGGTACCACCGGCATGCTGATAGTCCTCGAACAGGATCTTGAAGTCGTCCTGTTCTTCACCGGCGTGCAAACGGATCAGCTCGGCCAACGGAGCATAGGTGGGCGACAGGGAATCGCACGCTTCGCGCATCCACTTGGCGCCTTCACGTACCTGGGGAATCCAGTCTGCCATCCACTTTTGATAATCCTGCATGCAGATCGAACCGTCGTGCAGGCTGCGCAGCAAGGGCGTACGCCACACTTGGGAGCGATAGTCGTGCCAGATGGGGGCCAATTGCGTCAGCAGATCGCGCAAACCCTGCGGGGCTGTGGCCGGGTCATGCGGAGGGGCAATATCCACCTGATCCACCGAGGCCGGAGCCGACTGTTTGGCAGACGGGTAAGACACAGCCGCCGCGGGGGCATCGCAGGCTTCCACTTCCAGCAGCATGTAGGCCGTCATGAAGCGGCCAGACTCGGGCACGTAGCACAGGATTTGCTCGCCGGGCGTCAAGGTCCGGTCGCGCATGAACTCGGCCAGCATGATCAGAATGGACGCTGCGCCCGTATTGCCGCGCCAGCGCAAATTGCTGTACCAGCGCTCGGCAGGAATGCCCAGGCCAGCCTGTTCCAGCAAATCTGCCACCACGGGGATGAATTTTTCGGAGGAGTAATGGCACAGGAAATGGCTGATGCGCTCGGGGTCTACCCAGCCATCGCGCACCAGTTTTACGTATTCGTGTATGCCGATGTCGAACAGATGCGGCAGCAGGCGAATGTCCTGGCGCAGGGACAAGGCACCATCTTGCTCGGCCTCGGCCCAGGAATCGTAATCCAGATGGCTGCGGGTGGAATCACGCGTTGCTCCCAGCTGCATGCAAACCGGGTAATCACCCGAGAAGGATTTTTGATGAATCCAGCGCAAGCGCAGGCGGACGCCGGGCTGCGTTGTGGGCAGAACCTGATCTTGATGACTTAACAAGGCCGCGCCCGCACCATCGGACAACATCCAGCGCAGGAAGTGCGAGTCAAAGTCCGCCTGATAGCCTTGCGAGGCAAAGCGCGATCGGCGGAACAAGCGCGATGGCATTTCACTGGCCACGGCCATGCCGTGACGGTGCGCACCCAGCTCGATCCCCTGGGCAACGGCCTGCAAGGCGGTCACGCCAGCGGCGCAAATTCCGTGGACCGAATGCACCTCCAGTGGAGGAGCGGCCAATTCACCTTGAATGGCATTGGCAAAGCCGGGCATCAACAAATCCCCGCCCGAGGAGCCGCTGGCCAGCAAGCTCACGTCCGCCATGCTCAAACCCGCCTGCTCCAGGCACGCACGCACGGCATTGGCGGCCATGGCCGTATTGCTCCAGCGCGTGCTGCCATCTTCACCAATGGCGTAGTAGCGCTGCTGAATACCGTTCTCGGCCAGAATGCGTTGCTTGATGCGCCCCGAAATACGATTCAAGGGGGCAATAAAGTTATCCATTGCGGTGTTATCGACCGGCTCTCCGGGCATAAACCACTGGGCCTGATGGATAACAACGTGCTCAAAGGCCACGGGCATAGAAATACTCCTGATTACACGGAATCACGCCGACGCTCCGTCTGGCCCACGGCGTTCAAGGATTGACTGCGGTAGCGGGGCATGAACAGGCCCAGCACAAAAACACGCAGCATATAAGGCACCAGCCCCCCTTCGTTCAAGGCGTCCGGGGTGCGGGCTCGGTATTCGGTGTCGTGCAGCCAGGTCAGCTCGGACCAGTGCGTACGCGAATGCTCATGATGGGCCACATGCAGGCCGATATTAAAGAGCAAGGGATTGACCAGGCCCTCGAAATTGCGGGCATAGGCTAGCTGCTCGCCATGACGGCCCTCATGGCTGCCATCAGCATGGGCATGTTGCAGATAATTCGTGGTCAGCAGCCAGTGCAAACCGTGCAGCTGCGGCAGGATCACGTACAAAAAGCCTTTTACCGGGTCCAGCGCCAGGGCCAGCGCCCAGCTTCCCAGCCACACGCCGTACTGCGCCATGCAATAGGCCCAGACGCCCGGCCAATGACGGCGCAGGCTACCCAGCCAGCCAAAAATTGTGGGGTACAGCGCAGGCACGGCCTCAAAGGGGTGCATCAGCCAGCCCAGCGTGTCGTTGGTGTCGCCCCGCCAGAAGCGGTAGGTGCGGGCCACATCTTTTTCACCATGTTTATAGCGGTGATGATTACGCCCATGGGCAGGCCAGAACACGCAAGCGGGATGGCCTTGTACCAGGGTCAGCCAGAAGTCCGTCAAGCGATTGGGGAGACGACCCCGCCACATGCGCAGATGATGATGGTTGTGGTTGATGACTCCAACGCCCAGCGTCAGGAACAGCAGCAAGCCATACAGAATCCAGGAGAAACCGCCCCGCCACAGCGCGACCACCAGCACAGGGTAGGCAATCAGGTACAGCAGGCTTTGCCAATCGCGCGGCTGGCGCAAACGCCACGCAGCGCTCATCCCCGCGCCTCCTCGGGACGGTCGGGCAAGCGGGTGCCAAACAGGCGATCCATAAAGCTAAATTGAAAACCGTAATTGCCGTTGTACTGCGCGTGATGGCGTTGGTGGCGACGGCTGGCCGCCAGCCAATGGCGGCTGGAGACATGGGGGAAAAAGTCGTAATTGGAGTGGCCGATGCTGTTGAAAAACAGGCTGAACAAGGGCACGGACAAAAGCGACCAGAAACTGAAGTCATGCACGACCATGGGCAGCAAAATCACATTGCCCAGCATGATCGACTCCAGCGGGTGGAAACTGTAGGTGGAGAACGGCGTCACCACAACGGAAGAATGGTGCGGGCCGTGATAACGGCGCAACCAGCGGGTATGCAAGAGACGGTGATTGATCCAGAAGTGCACGTCGTTCCAGATCACCAGAGCCAGAATTTCCAGAACAATGCGGGTCGCGCTGGCATCAGGCGTCAAATGCGCCCAGCCTAGCTGCAAAAAACCCCAGGGAAAAATCATGCCGGTGCCAAAAATCAGAATGGCCGTACCGGATTGCTTCAGTTCCCGGCGCAGTTGGCCAGGACGCAAAGGGCGCGTGTCCAGGGGGCGTCCCCAACCCAAGGCAGGTAAAAGCCAATGTGTCAGCGCCAAGGTGCCCAGTGCAAACAGCACGTAAATGCCGCCGAAGAACAATAAGCCCACGCCCATTACCTGCCAGACGCTCAAGGCCTGAAAAGCCTGCCCCATTCCACTCTCTACGTAACAAAGTGCGCTAATGCTAGCGCGGTCAGGAAGATTACGTTTGTTAATTTGGTTACTAATTGCTCGCATTCGTCCAGCCCGCCCAAGCAATACAGTTTTGCAATAGCGGGGGCTAATCATAGCGGGGTTTCGCCCCTATCCTTGAAGGCATGCGCTTTCAATCGGAATCCATGCCATGAAAAAGGTCGTCAGCATCCTCAGTCCATGCCCCTCTTTGGCGGGTGACGATGGTCTGGCGGCGCGTACCTTGTTCAGCCATCAGGACCACGCGGACCGGCACAGCCCCTTTCTGCGCTTGAATTATGCCGCTCCCACCCCCTACCCGGCCCGTAGCCGTCGGCACAAGGTGCATGGCTCCCCGCAACGCGGCTTTGAAACCGTCACGCTGGTGTATCAGGACGAGCTGGAGCATCGCGACTCCAGCGGTCATAGCGGCACTCTGGGTCCGGGCGATGTGCAATGGCTAAGTGCGGCCTCCGGCCTGCTGTATCAGGCCAGCCATTCCGAGCCGTTCGCCCGTCAGGGTGGTACCTGGGAAATGGTGCAGCTATGGATCAACCTGCCTGCTTGTGCGAAAACCCTCCCACCCAGCCAGCAGTCTCTGCCCTGCGCAGACATTCCCGCTCTGGCCCTGCCCGATCAGGCCGGACAGATACGAGTGATTGCCGGGCAATACCGGGAGCAGCCCGGCGCGGCCCGGCATCACAGCCCGCTCCTGTTGTGGGACATACAGATCAAGGCCGGGCATCAAGCCTGTTTTCAGGTGCCCGAGGGCTGGAACACCAGCTTGCTGGTGCGAAGCGGCGAAGTACAAGTGAACCAGCAAACGCGAGTGCGCCCCGCTCAGGTCGTGTTGCTAAGCCTGGAAGGCCAGACTATCCGGCTGAACGCCCAAAGCGACACCCAGCTACTGTTGCTGGGCGGCGAGCCCATTGATGAGCCCGTTTTGACCTACGGCTCTTTTGTGATGAATACACAACAGGAAATTACCCAGGCAATTGCCGACTTTGATCAGGGCCGGTTTGGCTGCCTGGGCTGAGCTTTCCCTCTACTATTTCCAAGCTGCCACGCGCCCCGATGGCGGCCCCTGCCACCCCGACCTGACCATCCATCATCACAGCACACTTGCATTGAGCCAGCCCGCATACGATATACTGAACCGTCATCGACTTCCCTTAGACACTATGAGACGCTGGTTCGTCGTCGTCTTGCTTCTTATTCTTCCCCTGCAGGCTTACAGCTCCCACTACCACGCAACCGTGCAAGGTGGTCAATCGGCTTTATTCGCTCAACACGAATCCGATGCAGCCGAGTCTGCGGAACGCCGTGTCTCATCCGCCAATCATCCTTTGCATCAGCTCAGCGCCATTTTGGCGCACACGCCCATGCAACAGTACGCCGATCACGCGGATACCCCCTTGCCCTGCCCGGTTCAGTCTTTCTGGCTGCATGCCTGGCCATCGGCTTGTCCGACCTATTCCCTGCCAGCAATTTGCTGCGAATTTGCCCCGGAGCACCGCCCGCCCCGCGTCTGACGCCTGACGCGCCGCGGCGCCCTGCTTCTTTGCTTTTTTGCACTTATTTATCTGTCTAACAGGACAACATCATGGAATGGCTACTCGATCCCAGCATCTGGGTCGGCTTATTAACTCTGGTGGTGCTGGAGATTGTTCTCGGCATCGACAACCTGATCTTTATCGCGATTCTGGCCGATAAACTGCCCCCGCATCAGCGCGACCGTGCTCGCCTGATCGGCCTGTCGCTGGCGCTGATCATGCGCCTGGGTCTGCTTACTATCGTCTCCTGGCTGGTCACCCTGACCACGCCACTGTTCTCCATTGGCCCGCTCAGCTTCTCCGGGCGCGACCTGATCCTGCTGCTGGGCGGTCTGTTCCTGCTGTTCAAGGCCACCAGCGAACTGCATGAGCGTCTGGAAGGTGGCGATCATCACTCCAGCACCAACAAGGCCTATGCCAGCTTTGGTGTCGTGGTAGCCCAAATTGTGGTGCTGGATGCCGTGTTCTCGCTGGACGCGGTGATTACTGCCGTGGGGATGGTGGATCAACTGCCCGTCATGATGGCAGCCGTCATTATCTCGATTGCGCTGATGATCTGGGCTTCCAAGCCACTGACCACCTTCGTGAACAACCACCCCACCGTGGTGGTGCTGTGCTTGAGCTTCTTGCTGATGATTGGCCTGACGCTGACCGCCGAAGGCCTGGGCTTCAAGATCCCCAAGGGCTATCTGTACGCGGCCATTGGTTTCTCCATCCTCATCGAGTTCTTCAACCAGATTGCCCGCCGCAGCCTGCAGCGCTCGCAGTCACGCCGTCCTTTGCGTGACCGTACTGCGGAAGCCGTACTGCGCATGCTGAGCAACCGCAAGAATGAAGACAAGGACGACAACGGCAACGATGGTCAGCTGGAACTGGACGAGCAGGCTTTCCGCACCGAAGAACGCAATATGGTCAGCGGTGTGCTCAGCCTGGCCGAACGCCCGATTCGCTCCTTGATGACGCCTCGTCAGGAAATTACCTGGCTCAATATCGAGGACTCCGCCGATACCTTGCGCCAGCAACTGCGCTCCACCCCACACAGCTTCTTGCCGGTGTGCCAGGGCGATCTGGACCAGGTGGTGGGTGTGGCTCGCGCCAAGGATTTGCTGGCTGATCTGGACGACTACCCGCAAGTCAAACTGTGGCCGGATCTGCGTGAACCCATCATCGTTCACGAGCACACCGATGTACTCAGCGCGATTGCCATGTTGAAGCAGTCCAATGGCCAGTTCGTGCTGGTAACGGACGAGTACGGCGCGATTGAAGGCCTGCTGACCCCCATCGACATTCTGGAGGCCATTGCCGGCGAGTTCCCCGACGAGGACGAACAACCCGCCATTCAGCAGATTGGCCCCAATCTGTGGCAAGTGGATGGCAGCATAGACCTGCTCTTGCTGGCCCAAGCCGTGGAAGCGGACGACCTGCTTTTGAAAGACAGCAGCTTCAATTCCGTGGCCGGTTTCCTGCTGGAGCGTCTGGACTCCCTGCCCACGGTAGGGACGGTCGTTGAAGCAGACGGCTTGCGCTTCGAGATTACCGAAGTCAGCCAGCGTCGTATTGCAACGGTGCACGTCAGCCGCTTGCAGGAACCCGAGCAGACACAGGAGTAAAAAAAAAGCCCGCTGCAAAGCGGGCTTTTTTCAATCAAGCACGACTCAAAAGCGCGATTCCGCCAGGCAAGCGCGTCACCGCCACGCCATATAACTGCTGCAAAATGTCCAACGCCTCAGGCAAGTTATCCAGACTGACGGCAAAGCTGACCAAGGCAGAGCCTAACGTGGCGTCTCGCAAAATCAGATGTCCTGACCAATAGCGGTTCAGCTCGGCCAGCACCTGCGACAAAGGCTGCTCATGAAAAGTCAGACGGCCCTGACGCCAGGACGGGAAATCCTCCGCCGCAACTGTCTGCACCGAGCTGATCGCATGGCGACCGTAAACAAGTTGCTCACCGGCAGCCAGCCGATATCCCTGTCCACCAAAATCCACCTGCGCACTGCCGGACAAACAGGTGACTTCGGTTTTGCCATCCAGATAGCGGATATTGGTACGGCCATTAAAGGTCTGAATGGAGCCAGCACCCGCAAACACCGTACACACCGAGGCCGAGCGCTCGGACTGTCGCACTTCCACTTCCCCATCCAGCAAAGCCACAATTCGACCCAGATGCGGGTCGTCACCGACGTTCAGGCGACTGCGCGTATTCATATCCAGCCAGACATGGTCCAGCAACTGCACGCGCCGCTGCTCGCCCGCACCCGTGCGATAGTCAGCACGCAAATCAGCCAAGGAAGGCCACAACTGCATAGGAGGCTTGGCGACCAGATACAGGCCACCACCCAGCAGCAAACCGCCCAACAAGGCGCGACGCAAAGGCTGGTGGCCACGTTTTTTCATCAACTTGGCTTCGCGCAGCCAATCTTCACGATCTTGGGGCATGGCATCCCACATTTCGCGCGCGTGCGCAAAAGCGGATGCATGAGAAGGACTGCGCCCACACCAGCGGCGCAGCTCCCGAGCCTGACGAGAGGTCAGCGAGGACGTTTTCAGGCGGCTGACCCAGGCTCGTGCCTCCTTGTGCAAGGTGTCTTCATCCAGATTCAAGGCATTAGCAGGGTTCATCAACAATCAATTCAAAAAGCACTACACAGGGACTGACAAACGCAATCCAAAACGTTTTATCCAGCCGTTTAAACGGATAAAAACGAGAATTCAAAAGTAAACATAAATTGTCGGAAACTGCAGGCCCTATCGTCAAGCCATAGCCCGTCATAAAGAGTAAAGACGGGCTTTAACAGCACTGCATCAACTGCTGGCGCAGCCAGACATGAGCCGGGTCCGCGTGGCGACGGCTATGCCAGACTTGCTGAAACAAGACCGAGGGAATGGGCAGAGGAGGCTGGAAAAACACCAGTTCAGCCTGTTCGCGCAAGTGCTCGGCACTGCGGCTGGACACCGTCAAAATCAGGTCCGTGCCCGCCAGGACTTGGGCTGCCGCACTCCAATGCGGCAAGGACAAGGCAATCTGCCGTTTAAGACCGAGCCGATTCAGGACGTTGTCGACCTCACTTTCCCCTCCCGGACGCATGGCCAGCAACACATGCGGGCGCAGCAACCACTCTTCCAAAGCAGGGGCTTGCCCGCCGCTCAGACTGGCCCGATCCGCAATGCAGATCAGGTGTTCCTCAAACAAGGTCTGCGCCTGCAAGCCGGCCGGAATTTCCGAGAACACGCTCAAGGCCAGATCAATCTCGCCATCCCGCAGCTGACCCTGCATGGCTTCCCGGCTGGCCTGGCTGACCGCCAGCCGAATACCCGGTGCGTCACGACGCAGGCGGCGCATCAACGGTGGCAAGACAATTTGCGCGCCGTAATCCGACATGGCCAAGCGAAATTCACGTTGTTCACTGGCTGGATCAAAGCCACCCGCATCCAGCAGGCCATTGAGCTGCTGCAAAGCCTGCTCCAGAGGACGCTGCAACTGCAAGGCCAGCGCGGTCAGCTCCAAGCGGGAACCGCGGCGTATCAACAAAGGATCGTTGAACACTTGGCGCAAATGAGCCAAGGCATGACTGACGGCAGGCTGGCTTTTATGCAGACGCTGGGCAGCCCGCGTCACATGCTGCTCGGTCAACAAGGCATGCAGGCTCAGCATCAAATTCAGGTCTATACGGCGCAGTTCATCCATAGAACGAATAATGACTGTGCACACTATTAATTTCAATAAGAATTGCGAATAGTGCAAGATAGAGCTTTGATTCTTATGGAGATACGCTCATGCCCGGTCCCGCTTTGTTCAGTATGTTGGTGGCTGTCTTTGCCGGTTCGGCCGTGCCGTTTCAAGCTGCCAGCAATGCCGTTCTGGGTAAGGTCCTGGGGCATCCGCTCTGGGCCACACTGGTGTCGCTCTGTATCAGTGCGGCTCTGGTGCTGCCCACAATCTGGCTGATGCGCGCCCCCGCTCCCCTGACCGCGCAACTGGCGCATGCCCCCTGGTGGGTATGGACGGGTGGCGTTGGCGGGGTCATTTACATCAGCGCCGCCCTGATTCTGACGCCACGCATGGGCGCCGCCAGCTTTATTGTCTGTGTGGTGGCCGGGCAAATGCTCAGCTCCATGCTGATCGACCACTACGGTTTGATGGGCCTGACCCCACGCCCGGTACATATGGGACGCATTCTAGGCGTGCTGCTGATTTTGGCTGGTATGGGCTTGGTGCAATGGTTTACGCCTTCCGTTTCTGCGGCGGCTGAAAGCAAAAGCGCCACTGCAGATCACAGTGGCGCTCAGGAAAACAATCCAAGCCTGGCTCAACGCGCTGGCGCTGACAGCAGCACCCGATCCTGATAGGGCTTAGGCGGAAGCCTCGGTCGATTTGGAACGGAACTGGCTGCACCACCAGAATCCGGCCGACAAGGCAGCCGCCGACAACATGCCCAAGGCCAACAGCAAGCCGCTATCGAACAGCAGCGGAGCCACCACACCGGAAACGGTGGCGAACAAAAGCATTTGCCAGGCACTTTGTACCGAGGAAGCCAGGCCGCGCATGGTGGGGAAGGTGCCCAAGGTCACCACCGTCATGCCCGGCAAGGCCATGGACATGCCAAAGGCGTACACAAAAATAGGCATCACGGCCCACGGCACTTCTGCCTGGAACAGGAGGTTGTACACGGTGTTGAACGCCGCGCCAGCCAGCATAAGGGACAGGCCCAGACGAATCATGCGTGCCGGAGCCAGCTTCTCGGCAAAGCGGGCATTCAGAATAGAGCCACCCAACATACCGCCAATAAAGGGCAGGAACAGCCAGGCAAAGGCGGTTTCTGTCAGGCCCAGCACACCAATCACAAAGCTGGCCGCCGACGAAATGTACAAGGCAAAGCCGCCAAACGCACAGGCAATGGCGGAGATCGCCAGCACGAAGCGACCATTGCTCAAGGCCCGTGCGTAATTGGCCAGAATCACCCACAGCTTCAAGGGCTGGCGCGAGGCCACGGGCAAGGTTTCAGGCAGTTGCCGCCAGCACAGCGCAATCAGGGCAATACTGAGCACCGTCAGCATCCAGAACACTGAGCGCCAGCCCGAATAACTACTTAAATAACCGCCCATGACCGGTGCAAGCGCCGGGGCCAGGCTAAATACCATCGTGATGTGGGCAAACAAGCGCTGAGCTTGCACCCCTTGTACACAGTCGCGCGCCAGGGCCTGACCGACGACACGTCCGGCACCTGCCGAACAGCCCTGGATCAAACGGAAGAACAACAGCCAGGAAAAGCTGGGGGCCAGCGCCGAGCCCACCGACCCGATCAGAAACAGGATCAGTGAGGCCAGAATCACGGGACGCCGCCCGAAGCTGTCGGACAACATGCCCCAG
This sequence comes from Alcaligenes sp. GCM10023179, assembly GCF_042653705.1. NCBI lineage: Bacteria > Pseudomonadati > Pseudomonadota > Betaproteobacteria > Burkholderiales > Alcaligenaceae > Alcaligenes > Alcaligenes sp. GCM10023179. Next base: position 942,720 of record NZ_JBHSIQ010000002.1, read on the forward strand.
AACAGGCTCATGAAGGCAAAACCAAACAGATACAGACTTAAGGTCTGCTGAACCATTGACTGGTCAACGGAAAATTCAACACCGATACGGTGAAATGACGGCAGATAGGCATCGGTAGCAAAAGGCCCCAGCATCGCCAACGCCGCCAACACCAAGGTCAGCTTGCGGTAATTCATAGATAGCTTTGGAAAACAGGGAGGGCGCCAGAATCAGCGCAGGGATAGGGGCATGGTACCCCTTAACCGGACCGTACGGACACGTCCGCACGGGGCATAGTGTATCAAACGATATAAAGCGGATCGAGCCAAGTCGCTTTCATGCTAGCTGGCCCGGTAGCCACTTGTCTGAAAAAAAGATCAGCGTCTGCCCGGCGACGGCGTACCAAAAGCCTCGCGGCTGGTCTGTCCGAAACCGCTTTGATGCAGCAGGCTGCGCTCAATAAAGCGGCTGACCTGGGAGCGCACTTCCGGCAACCACGGGCCTTGGTCAAACACTTGCGGGAACTTCATGCTGAACCAGGCATAAAGGCTGATCTGCTTGCTGAGCAATTCGGCGTCTTCCAGGCGGGAGGGGCTGGCGGATTTCAGCCAGGACGGCGCCGGTGGCAAGGCCATGGGGCGTTGTGCCACATAGGCAGACAGGCAACGCTTGAAGTAATCCAGCTCCGTATCCTTATCCACGGACACCGGCGCGCAGGCAAAGGTGAACTTCTCGCGCAAATCCAGCTTGGGAGCCAGGCGGTCTACACAAAAGCCCAGCTCAATGGCGTCTTTCAAGCCCGCTGTCTGAAACAAGGGGCTATCGGAAGCCACTTTCTGCGCAAAGTACTGCAGCACAGCGCCGATATTGTTGTTATCCAGTAAAGAGGCCAGCGCCTGCACGTGCTCGGGGCTGGGTGCAATGGGCAAGCGCAAATCCACGCTGGGGGCGTCGCTTTGCAATTGGGTACGAATATGGTTCAGATCCTGCTTGTCCATCGCCCCCACATAGCCTTTGGGGTACAAGCCATAGCGGCCTGCCCGTCCGGCAATCTGGCGCACTTCGGTTGCGTTCAAGGCTCGCATGGAGCGGCCGTCAAACTTGTGAACCGTAGAGAACAGGACGCGGCGAATCGGCAGGTTCAAGCCCATGCCAATCGCATCGGTGGCCACCAGCACATCGGCCTCGCCTTGGGAAAAGCGCTCGGACTCGGTGCGGCGCACTTCCGGAGCCAGCGCGCCGTAAATGGTGGCGACTTTCCAGCCTTGGGCGCGGTAACGAGCACTTAGCGTTAGGACATCCTTACGGGTGAAGGCCACCACCGCATCACCTTTGGACACGCCCTGAGCTTCACGCTGACGATCTTTGCGCCCCCGCCACGGCGCTTCCTGACGCCCTTGCTTGCCTGTGGCTCGCGGCGGGTCTACCGGATAAGGCATGACCACCAGCGGGGTTTTGCGTTCGGTAAATTCCAGCTCCATGGTCTCTTCCATGGAACGCACCAGACGCTCGCACGGACGCAGGACGGAAGCATCACCACAGACAAACAGGGTACGGGCCGGAACACCGACCAGGGCTGCCGTCCAGGCCCAGCCGCGCTGTTCGTCTTGCAGCATTTGAATTTCGTCCAGGACGGCCACGCGCACTTCCATCGTGGGGTCCATCATCTCAACCGTGCAGGCAGTGTGCTGGGCACCGGGCACCATCACCCGCTCTTCGCCCGTCACCAGATTGCAGGGGATGCCCGCGTTCATCAGGCGATCGCGCACTTCCATGGCCAGCAGTCGCAGCGGGGCCAGATAGACGCCGGATCGGGCTTCCATCAAAGCTTCCAGGGCCTCATGCGTCTTGCCCGAGTTGGTCGGGCCCAAACGGAACACCAGATGGCGGCGGATGCCTCGGGCCAGGCTGAACATTTCCGGGAAGTCGCCCAAGCGCATCAAATCTTGAGCGCGCTGCTGCTCCACACTTTCCAGAATGCGGCGCACCGGGCCATTGAGCAGACGCTTTTCAAAATCCCCGGCCTCGATTTCCTTTTGCTCGATGCCCTCTTCCAGAGCCATGCGCAAGGCTTTGGCCAGTTCCAGAAAGGACGAGCCATCAATCAGGGGGCGCTGGGTTTGCAAAAACGCATCCAGCGAATCTTCCAGACGCTGGGACAGACGGTTTTGAGCTGCCGTGTTGAACAAGACCGAAACACGAGCGGGCAATCGATCCAGCTCCGAGCCGGTACGTGGCAAAGGCACGGCGGCCTGCATACGAACATTGGCGCGCCAGTGCTGACGCTCGCCCGCTACGGGCACATTCACCGCCAGCCACAAGTCCTTATGCCACCACAGGCGCAAGGGATCTTCCGGGTCAATTTCGTAATCGCACGCTTCTTGCTTCTTGATCTGGTTCAGCACTTGTTGCTGACGCCATTGTGTGCGCGCACGGTCAGCCGCTCGCTGGTACTGCGCACGTTCACGATTGCTCAAGCTGCTGGCGTATTGCTCGCGCCATTGCTCAATCTGGCTTTGATCAATCGCTGCTAATAAATCCGGGTGATGGGCGACACGATCACGCCCGCCAACGGTTCCACCCCGCACTTCCAGCTTGGTACTGGGCAAACGGCGATCGGCCAGCCACAGCTCGTACTCCTGCCGGGTAATACCCAGCAAGGCCATGGTCTCTTCCGAGCCTATGCACTCCTGCTCCCAGGCCCAACGCTGCTGGCGTTGCTCGCGCTGACGTTCCTGGCGTTGTGCTTGAGCCTGCAGCAAAAACTCCTGCTGCTCGGCATCCAGCTTGAACTCCTGGGTCAAGACAGCGGCACTGGCATTGCGGCCATACACCGTCATGAACCAATGGGCAGGTTCCCCGGCTTGCAGGCCCTCGAAGGCCTCCAGGGTGATGCGTTGCGGCTCGCAACCTTGCTCTTTCAGCCAGGCTGTCAAACGCTCCTGGGCCTGATTGAACTTGCGCTGTTTGTCGTTTTGTTCCTTTTGACGCGCTTGTTCACGTTCTTTTTGGGCCTGCTCCCAGCGCTGACTGCGTTGCTCGCGATCGCGCTGTTCGGCCTGTAACTGCCACAAATAGGTCTGCGCCAAAGGCATGGACTGCCAGGCCTGCACTAAAGCCTGCAAGCGCGGGCCGCGCTCGGCTTCGGGCCAGTTCTCGCTTAAAGGCAAGGACTGGGAGGCAATCGCTCCGGCCAATTGAGCGCGCTGTTCAAGCAGTTGCTCACGCAAGGCTTCATAAATATCCGCTTCCAGCTTGTCCACGCTCATTTGATACAGCAGGCGCAGGGTACGAATCACGACCTCGGGCACACCTTGGGACTGTAAACGCTGGTCCGCATCCTTCAAACCCAGTTCGGCAGCGATGATCTGATTGAAAAAGGCGGCGTCCTGCGGCAAGCGCCAGGCTTTCAGCCACACGCGCCGTATGCCTGCCCGGTCCTGAAAACGCGCTTTCTTGGCGACCTGACGAGCCACACCTTCCAGACGAGGGTAATCCAGCCATTGAGGATGGAGCAGCAAGCCCGCTTGAGTGGGAACGGGAGAATCGGAAACAGACGAAGCGCGACGCGCAGCCATAGGGCGGGGACCTGAAAATACGGGAAGAAGAGAACGAGAAAGGCAGACAAGCCGGTTCAAGCAAGCATGAGCAGCATTATACGGGTCTGCTCGGGGACGTTCAGAGGATACAGGCAATCACCGTGCTGCACGTCTTTGTGGGCAAGAAGACACAGGACTACTCAGCCAACCATTCCAGACAAGCTTGCGGCAAAGCAGCCAAACCGGACTGGCTGTGATTACAACCCGGCACGATGCGAAAACGCGGCTCACCACCTTGTTGCTGCGCCAAAGCCTGTGCCAACTCCCGGGTCCCGTCCACCATGCGGCGCTCCTGCAAACGCAAACGACGCAGCTCGCGCTTGTCCTCGGGCATGGCTTCCTCTGCCGGGCCCAGGCTTTGCTCGAACTCGCCAACGGAGAACTGTACGGGCATCGTCATAGCGGCTTTGGGCAAGGGTTGGGCCAGCAGTCGAGCCAGATAGCCCTCCCCCCACCAGACCGAGGGGCTGGACACCACCAGTGCATCGAATAATTCTGGCTGTTGATACAGCAGTTGCAAGGCAAACAGGCCACCCAGGGAATGGCCGCAGAGCAGACGCCGCTGCGCATTCAAAGGAGCCTGTGCGTAGGCCCAGGGCAAGAAAACGTCCTGCATCATGGCCAGAAAATCCGGCGCGTGACCTGCTTCTCCATTCAGCGCGGGCGTGAAGTCCTGATCGCGCCAGACCTCCCCGCCATAACCTATCCCCAGCACGGCACAGGCTTGTGGAGCCTGCTTCTCACAGGTGGCCAGCACCGCTTCAAATTGCGGTAGATCAAGCACGCACAGCAATGGCCAGCCATCCGCAGGCGCTGGCGTGTCCGGCCAGGCCAAAGTCAGACGATACTGTCGGCCCAATGGGGAAAGAAAATCCAAATGTTCAAGCTGCATAAAAGAATCGCGGTAAGGGCGCCAAAGCCCGGCTGATGAACTATACTTTCTTTCTATGTAAACGGTTATCATTCAGACACTTAATGTCCACATCTGCTGTTCCGGCCCCTGCGCTGGCCGACTATCAACACATCCTCAGACGTCGCTGGCTCCTTGTTGGGGCCCTGGTTCTTGTGATTCTGGCCTCGATTGTGGCCGATTTCATGTTGGGGCCCTCGGGTCTTAGCCTGGGAGAACTGAGCCACGCGCTGTTCAACCCGGAACAGTCCGACCCGACCACCCGCGTCATCGTCTGGGAAATCCGCCTGCCTTATGCCTTGATGGCCATGGCCATTGGTTTGGCACTCGGCCTGTCCGGTGCGGAAATGCAGACCATTTTGAATAACCCGCTGGCCAGCCCCTTTACCTTGGGGATTTCCTCGGCGGCGGCCTTTGGCGCTTCCCTGGCCATTGTGCTGGACCTGTCGATTCCCGGCATTCCGCAAGCCTGGACCATTGCCGCCAATGCCTTTATTTTTGCCCTGCTATCCGCCATGCTTTTGGACGCGGTGGCCCGCTGGGGCGCCATGAGTACCGCCAACCTGGTGCTGTTTGGTATCGCGCTGGTGTTCTCCTTCAATGCACTGGTTTCGCTGGTGCAATTTGTGGCCAGCGCCGAAGCCCTGCAAGGGCTGGTGTTCTGGACCATGGGCAGTCTGTCGCGCTCCTCCTGGGGCAAGGTCGGCATCATGCTGGCGGTGTTTGCATTGATTCTGCCGCTGTCGCTGCGTGATACCTGGAAACTGACCGCCCTGCGTCTGGGTGAAGACCGCGCCACCAGCTTTGGTATCAATGTCTCACGCCTGCGCCTGGTGTCCTTGCTGCGTATCAGCTTGCTGGCCGCACTGGCCGTATCCTTTGTGGGCACCATCGGCTTTGTGGGCCTGATTGCGCCGCATATTGCCCGCCGCCTGTTTGGTGAAGATCACCGTTTCTACCTGCCCGGCAGTGCGCTGGTCGGTGGGGTGATTCTGTCGCTGGCCTCGATTGCCTCGAAAAACATTGTGCCCGGCATCATTATTCCGGTCGGCATTGTCACCTCGCTGGTGGGTGTGCCCTTCTTCCTGGGCGTTGTGCTGCGACGCCAAATAAAGTGAACCATGCTTGAAGTCCACGATCTGAGCCTGTCTTACGGCAAACGCGAAATTCTGTCCAAGTTGACCATCGAGCCTTTGCAGCCCGGTCAGCTGGTGGCTTTGCTGGGCCCCAATGGTAGCGGCAAATCCACTCTGCTCAAGTCCCTGGCGGGGCTGCTCAAGCCCACCACCGGCGAGATCCTGCTGGACGGTCAGGAGCTGAGCGGCGTCAGCTTCGAGCAGCGCGCCCAAAAAGTGGTGTACCTGCCCCAATCCCTGCCCGCCTCGGTCCACCTGCGTGTGTTTGAATCCGTACTGGTGGCGGCCAATGCCTCGGCCCCTGGTGGCCACGCCCGCGATGTGGATCATGAGCACATCATGCACATCCTGCAACGCCTGGGCATTGCGCACTTGTCCATGCACTATCTGGACCAGCTTTCGGGCGGTCAGAAACAGCTGGTGGGCCTGGCGCAAGCCCTGATACGCAAGCCTACCCTGCTGCTGCTGGACGAACCCTTGTCGGCTCTGGACCTGAACTATCAATTCCACGTGATGGACTTGCTGGCCCAGGAAACCCACGACAACAATCTGATCACTCTGATCGTGCTGCATGACCTGAACGTAGCTCTGCGCCATAGTGACTATGCGCTGATGATTGAAGGCGGTGGTCTGCTGGCGCAAGGCGAGCCTGCCAAGGTGATTACTCCCAACTCGCTGGCCCAGGCTTATGGCGTACGCGCCCGCGTGGAGAGCTGCTCGCAAGGCACCTTGCAAATCATTATCGACGGGCTGCAAGAGCCTGTGCTGTGACCTTCGGAGAACCCATGAACATCCTGCGCCACCTGCTGCTGTCGCTGACCTTGCTCTTGCCTTTGGGCGTGCAGGCCCAGCCCATCGAAGTTACTGATGCCATGGGTCGTACCGTTACCCTGCCTGGCCCCGCCAAACGCATTGTGCTGACTCAGGCACGTCACTTCCCGGTACTGGCTTTGGTCCACCCCGAGCCTGCAAACCTGATTGCAGGCTGGTCGGACGAGTTCAAAACCTCCTTCTCCAACGAGTACGAGACCTATCTGAAGCGCTACCCGCAACTGGCCAGTATCCCTATTGTGGGTCGCCATACGGCAGATACCTTCTCGATCGAACAGGCCCTGGCCCTACGTCCGGATCTGGTCGTGCTGACGGCTGCCTTTGCGGGCCTGACTCCCGGTCAGGACACACGCGACTCGGCCCTGATCCAGCGCCTGACTGCCGCCAAAGTGCCCGTCATTGTGATCGACTTCTTTGTGAACCCGCTGGAGAACACCGTACCCAGCCTGCGCGCATTGGGCTACGCCGTGGGTGAGAAAGAACGCACCGACGAGTTCATCCAGTTCTACGAAGAACACATGCAGGGCGTTGCCCAGCGACTGGCCGATCTGCCCAAGGCGGATCATCCGCCCGTTTTTGTGCATGCCCATGCAGGCAGCACGGACTGCTGCAACTCGCCCGGCGCAGGCACCTTTAACGACATGATCAGCTATGCAGGCGGCCACAATATTGGCGCGGATGTCCTGAAAAGCTCCACCGGCAAGCTGAATTTTGAATACATCAATTCCCGCGCGCCTGTGGTCTATGTGGCTACGGGCACAGGCGCAGGCAAGCGCACCACCTCCGGTGGATTGGCTATTGGCACAGGCGTCAGCGAAGACCAGGCTCGTAAAAGCCTGCAAGCCATTATTGACGGCAATCGTCTGCAAGCCCTGCCAGCCGTGCGCAGCGGCAATAGCCACGGCATCTGGCATGCCTTCAACGATTCACCTTTGCACATGATCTTTATCGAAGCTCTGGCGGCCTGGATTCACCCCGACCGTTTTCAGGGCGTATCGGCCTTGAAGACATTGGAAGAAGTGAACCAGCGCTTCCTGACCGTGCCGATGGAAGGCACCTACATGATTGATTTGAAGCCCGCCCCCTAAGCCTTCATGTCACGCCTGATTCCACTGGAACTGCCGCCTGCGGGCGGCCATCCCCATCACGTCTTGCTACGCCTGCCAGACAGCAAGCCAGAACAAGGCCCCCTGCCTTTGCTGTGCCTGCTCGATGGTCAGTGGACCTTGCCCTTGCTGGAAGAAAGCGGCCACCCCGCCTTGCAGCACTGCGCGATTCTGTCGCTGGGTTACCAAGGCGAGCGCGATCAGATCACACGTTATCGCGCCCTGGATTACACCCCGCCCAGCCCGGACAGCACTCTATGGGAAGACCCACGCGTCCCCCAATGGCAGGCGGGTGGCGCTCCTGCCATGATCGAACAAGTGCGTATGGCACTAGTCTTGGCCCAAAGCATGGAGCCTGCGCTGACCCGTTCGCGCATCAGCCTGTACGGCCACTCCTACGCTGGCCTGTTCGTGCTGTATGCCCTTAGCCGGCAAAGCCTGCCCATTCAGCACTACCTGTGCGCCAGCCCTTCCTTGTGGTGGCGTGATCCCCTGATCTGGACCTTGCTGGAGCGGGTAGACAAGCCGGTGCTGGTAGATATTCTGGCCGGCGCCTCCGAGGCCTGGTATCCGCTTAGCGCTCAGGCAGCGGGCCCGGAAGGGCGCAAAAATGGTGTGCCTACCCTGCCCACCATGCAAAAACTCCAAGCGCACTTGCAAGCCCAAGGCATGCAGGCGAATCTGCATGTTCTGCCCGGAGCCGGCCACGGCCACGTTCTGGCTCAAGCCACCTTGCGTGCCCTGGAACTGGCTTGTGGCGCGGCTTAGCCGTGTTCTCCCGGCGCGCATAACGCGCCTTTTCATTTCATATCCAAGTTTTCCCGCCCTAGGGTAACTCCCCCCATTCATCCTCTTGTTTTAGGCCTCAACTTCTTTTAGTCTGTATTTATATGCAAGTGCATAGAAATCAAAAAAAGAGATTGGAGACAAACATGAAGGTAGCGGTATTAGGTGGCGGGCACGGTTGTTACGCAGCAGCGGCAGACTTGAGCGAACAGGGCCACGAGGTCCGTTTATGGCGTCGTGATACGGCCCAGTTGCAGCCCTTGCTGGACCGTCCAGTCATGACCTTGAAAGACGAAGCAGGCGAGCGCGAAATCCCCATTGCCAAAGTCTGCGCCGATATTGGCGAGGCCATCGCCGGTGCCGATCTGGTCCTGATTCCTTCGCCCGCCATTGCCCAAACCGATATTGCCCGCGTCATGGCTCCGCACCTGACAGACGGCCAGGTCGTATTTCTGCCCCCAGGCACCTTTGGCTCCTTCATCATGAGCGAGATCGTGCGCGGCACCGGCAACAAGGCCGATGTCAGCTGGGCCGAAACCGGCACCCTGCCCTGGCTGGCCCGCAAACATGGCGATACCGTCATCAACATCACCACCCGCGCCACCCGCCTGCCTACCGGCGTGTACCCCGCGCGCAATACCGACCACGCCCTGGAGGTGATTGGCAAAGTGTTCCCCAGCGTGGAGCGCTGCGAAGATGCCCTGTCCGGTGCCTTGATGAACGCCGGCCCCATCATCCACCCACCGCTGATCATGATGAACGCAGGTCCGCTGGAGCACTTCCCGGCCTGGGACATTCATAACGAAGGCACTCAGCCTTCGGTCCGTGCCGTGACCACGCAACTGGACAATGAGCGCATGCGCATTCGTGAAGCGCTGGGCTACGGTGCCCCGCACTTCCCGCTGTCCGACCATTATGAAAACGATCAGTGGATGTATGGCGACCGTTCCTCGCACTCCAAGCTGGTGAAAAGCGGCGACTGGCGCGAGAAGATCGACCTGCACGAACACCGCTACATGCGTGAAGACACCATGCTGGGGCTGGCCTTCTTTGCCTCGGTAGCCGACTGGGCCGGTGTAGATGCTCCCGTCACCAAAGGCTTGCTGGCGATTGCCGGTGCCATCGTGGGTGAAGATTTGCGCCAAGGCCAACGTACACTGGCCAGCCTGGGTCTGGACACGATGAGCCGCGAGCAACTGCAAGAGATGCTGCAAGCCGGGAGAGCCTGATGAACGCGCCCGCCCCGATCAAACGTATCGTTGCGGTGGGCGCAGGTCGCATGGGGCGGGGCATCGCCCTGGCCTATGCGCTGCGCGGCCAAGCCGTGACCTTACTGGATTTCAAACCCCGTCAGCCTGCTGATAGTGCCCGTCTGGAAGCCGAAATACGCCAGGAATTGCGTGCCACGCTGGAACAACTGGCCGACCTGGGCATGTTCGCCACCGAACAGATCGACGACCATCTGGCCTGCATCAGCGTCGCCCCCTTGAGCGCAGCGGCGCAAGTGCTGGGCCAGGCCGATCTGATTTATGAAGGCGTGCCCGAAACACAAGAAGCCAAGACCGACGCCCTGGGACGTATCGGTGAACTGGCCCGGCCCGATGCGCTGATCGCCTCCACCACTTCCACCATGTTGGCCTCGGATCTGGCCCCCATGTTGAGCCATCCGGAGCGTTTCCTGAACGCACATTGGCTTAACCCGGCATTCCTGATTCCACTGGTCGAAATCAGTGCCCACCCCGGCACCAGCGAGCAGACCTTGAGCCGTCTGCAAAGCAATCTGGAATCCATCGGCAAAGTGCCCGTGGTCTGTGGTTGCCACCCCGGTTTCATCGTTCCACGTCTGCAAACCCTGATCATGAACGAGGCCGCTCGCATGATTGAGGAAGGCGTAGCCAGCGCAGCCGATATTGATAAGGCCACCCGCTACGGCCTGGGTTTCCGCTTTGCCAGCATCGGCGTGCTGGAGTTCATCGACTACGGCGGCAACGACATTCTGTATCACGCCGGGCAATACCTGTCGCAGAACCTGGACCCGGAACGCTACGCCGTACCCGACATCATCACCCGTTATATGGAAAGTGGACGCAACGGTCTGCGCAGCGGACAAGGCTTTCACGAATACCCGGTGGACCAGCAACAAGCGTATCGACGCGACGTGCTGGCCCGCGTACTGGGAATGCTGGATCACATCGGCCTGGCCCCTGCCCGCGCCGAACACCTTGCCAAGGAGACACAGGAATGAAAAAAGACTCCCACGCTGCGCCTTCGTCTTGCTGCCCTCCAAGAGGGCGCTCTTCATCTTGGGACGGCCCTGCGATGAAGAAAACCGCTGCGTTGCTGTTTGCCCTGATGAGCTGTCACGGTCTGAGCCAGGCTCAGGAAGTCCCCACCTTGCGGGTAGGCTGGACCATTCCGGGCGAGGAAGCCAAATACCTGATGGCCAAGCGCCCCGAGCTGTTCCCGCAACTGGGCAAGAAATATCAAATCCAGTGGACTCAGTTCCAGGGCACCTCGCCCATGGTGCAGGCCATGCGCGCTGGCGTTCTGGAATGCTCCACCATGGCCCCCATGTCGCTGGCCAATGGCGCTATTGAAAGCGGTCTGGAAGCCTATATCGTGGCCCAGCACGTGCACTCGGACGATGATCACTTCTCCGTCTACTGGGCCGTGAAGGAAGACAGCCCGATCAAGACCGCGGCGGACCTGAAAGGCAAGGTCATTGGCACCAATGCTTATGGAGCCGGTGTGTACTTCGACATGCTGCTGTGGCTGCGCCAAAACGGTATCGACCCGGACAAGGACGTGAAAATCGTCGAAACCGGCTTTCCCCCTGCGGCCGACGCCATTCGCAGTGGCCGCATTGATGCCGGTCCCATGGCCCAGCCCTTTGCCCTGCTGAACGAGAAGAAAGGCGGTTTACGCAAACTGTTCTCCCTGTCCGAAGTGGCCAGCCCATCCGTACAGATTTTCGAAGCCTGCAGCAAATCCTATAGCGACGCCAATCCCGAAGTGGTGCGCGCCTATGTGCAGGACTTGAAAACAGCCATGGGCATGCTCAGCAAAGATCCTGCACTGGCCGTAGAAGTCACCGCACAAATTACCCGTGCGCCCAAGGACTTGCTGGCCCAGTACCTGTTCACCGACAAGGACTTTGCCCGCGTCCCGGACATGCAGCCTAATCTGGAATCCATCCAGGGCACCTACGACCGCTATCACAAGGCGGGTTTCCTGAAAAAAGCCTTGAACGTGCAGGACTTCTATCGGGCTGATTTACGCGAGGCAACACCATGATTGAACTGGATGGTGTCGGTAAAACCTTTAACACCCGGCAGGGCCGCAGCCATACGGCCCTGCAAGACATCGCCCTGAGCATTCCGGCAGGGCGATTCGTGTCTATTCTGGGACCCAGCGGTTGCGGCAAAAGCACCCTCCTCTATATGTTAGGGGGCTTTGAGTCCTGCTCCAGCGGCCAGATCCGCGTCAAGGGCAAGCCCATTACCGGCCCAGGCCCGGACCGGGGCCCGGTGTTTCAGGAGTACGCCCTGTTCCCCTGGAAAACCGTGCTGGGAAACGTGGCCTACGGCATGCGCGAACAAGGCATGCCCAAGGACCAGGCCGAACAGCGCGCCAGCGAATGGCTGGACAAGGTCAAGCTGGGGCCTTACGCCTCCTTCTATCCACGTGAACTGTCCGGCGGTATGCGTCAGCGTGCGGCCATCGCCCGCACCCTGGCCTATGAGCCGGACATCCTGCTGATGGACGAGCCCTTCGGGGCGCTGGATGCCCACACGCGCGTCACCCTGCAAACGGAACTGCTCAGCTTGTGGGAGCAGTTACGCAACACCGTGGTCTTTGTGACGCACGGCGTGGACGAGGCCGTCTTCCTGTCCGATACCGTGATTGTCATGACTGGCTCGCCCGGCCGTATCAAGGAGGTGGTGGAGATTGACTTGCCCCGCCCCCGCGTCCGTAGCGAGCTGCTGCGCAATCCGGTCTATCAGGAAACCATTATTCGTCTGGAGCAATCCTTGATGGCGGAGGCCCACCCATGACGCCACAGCACTGGTATGAACATCGCTGGGCCTCCTTGGTCATGGCGGCCATTCTGGTGCTGCTGGCCTGGGCAGGGCTGGCCCGTTGGGTAGGGCTGGATTCCTTCCCCAGCCCTTGGGCGGCCTTGGGCGAACTGCCTGCCCTGATCAGCGACCCGATGGCCTGGTCGGCAATCCTGCAGTCGGTTGGCCGCATGTTTGCCGGTTATGCCCTGGCACTGGTCGTGGCCGTCCCCCTGGGTCTGGCCATGGGCCGCAGCCGCCTGGTCTATACCGCTTTCTATCCTCTGGTGGCCCTGGCCTATCCCATGCCCAAAGCGGCCTTGATGCCGATCTTGATGCTGTGGTTCGGTCTGGGGGATTTCTCCAAGATCCTGGTTATTGCGCTGGGCGTGTCCCTGCCTTTGCTCTATCACAGCTATCACGGCGCAACCCGCATCGAGCCCAAGCTGATCTGGGTCGCCCAGTCCATGGGCATGGGGCCCATTGCCCGTCTGGGCAAAATTGTTCTGCCCGCCTCCTTGCCGGAAGTCATGATTGGCTGCCGGGTCGGGGTGGTCATGGCCCTGATCGTGATGGTGTCCTCCGAGATGATTGCGCGTCAGGAAGGTATAGGCAATCTGCTGTTCACCTCCATGGATATGGCGCAGTACTCCACGGTGTATGCCGTCATCATGCTACTGGCCGTGCTGGGCATTGCCTGCGATGCGCTGTTCGAGTTTGTCCGCAAACGCTGCACACACTGGCATGACTCGACCCAGAGCCTGATGGACAAAGGATGACGCTATGACCACCAAAACCTTAGCCTCACCGGGACAAGCTATGCGTTCTACTCAAACCCGCCCGGCCAAACGCCGGGATTTGTCGGGACTGTCTTTATGCATCAGTCCGGCCCTGATGCTGATTGTCTGGGAGCTGTGCACCCGCTCGGGCTGGGTCAGCCCGCAGTTGCTGCCTGCCCCCTCTTCCATTCTGATGCGTGTATTGGAACTGGCCGGTCAGGCGGACTTCTGGCAGAACCTGGGCATCACCGTCTACCGCCTGATCAGTGGTTTGCTGATTGCCTGTGTGGCCGGTGTGGCCCTGGCGCTGATTGCACAGCTGACGCGCTGGAGTTCGTTTCTGCTGGATGCCCTGATCCGTCTGCTGGCCCCTATCCCCAAGATCGCCCTTTACCCGGCACTAATCCTGATCATGGGGTTTGAAAGCTCATCGAAAATCGCTCTGGTGGTCTCGGATGCGATTTTCCCTGTGCTGATGGCCAGTTGGGTGGCTGCGCAAACGGTGGACCGCAAGCTGATCTGGTCGGCGCGTGCCGCCGGGACATCTCGCAGCGCCTGCCTGTGGAAAATCATTTTGCCCGCCATCAGCCCGACCGTGCTGGCCGGTGTACGGGTGGCAGGCGTCATTGCCTGCGTGGTGGTCTTTCTGGCCGAGATGATTGCCTCCACCGACGGTCTGGGCCATATGCTGACCGCCGCCGCACGCAGCTACCGCACGATTGATATGTTTGTACCCTTGGTCTGGATCTGTGTGCTGGGCTTCGCACTGAACCTGACGATTGCCGCTTTGCAGCGCAAAGTGGATCATACGAACTGATACTGAACCAACCACTTGCCCGGCCAATGGCAGCGCTGGCCGGGCTTTCGCAGGCTCACTCAATCACTCTGAACGAGTAGCCTGCTTTTTTTTTGCATCAAGGAAGCCGCTTCACTATGGCCAGCCGTACTCTGACTGACGCCTATACCGGGCACGATACGTTTATCCCCTATCTGCTCAATCGCAGCACCTCGGCCTTAAATGCTGACTTTCAAACCTTGCTGCGCAGCCATGAACTGACCTTGCTGCACTGGCGCGTGCTGGCATTTCTGAACGAAACCGACGGTCTGGGCGTCAGCACCCTGGCGCAATATACCGACGTGGATCAAACCACCTTGTCGCGCGCCCTGGTGGTAATGGAAAACGCGGGCCACCTGTCCCGCCAGCCCGACCCGCTGGACCAGCGCCGTGTACTGATCCATCTGCATGAGCAAGGTCGCCAGCACTTTCTGCGTGTTCTGCCCGCGGCTCTGGACATTCATCACCGCGCCATCCAGGGCTTTTCGGCGGAAGAACTGACCCAGTTGCGCCAGTTCCTGAACCGCATTCGCGCCAATATCAATGGAGATGCGCGCTAAATAGCCCGCCCCTGTGCTTTTTTATAAAGCGTCCGCGTGGCCGTTTTCATGCCGTTATCACCCTGAATCCGCCCCCAATCGGGGCGCGTTGCCTTTAAAGACCCACGCACGAAATGGACATTCAAGGGTATGAGCCTTTATTTACGTCAGGAAAGACCATAAAATGATAATGATTAACATTTAGTAGCGCAGCCTCCTGCCTGAGATGTCCTGCCAGGCAAGCTTGGCTTTCTTACGGAAAATAAGATCTCGTGACTCTCTCCCCTACCCGTGCTGGACGTCGCCAGCTTTTGCTGGCTGCCGCAGCCAGCCCTTTGCTGTTTGGCGTTCCCCGCCTGCTTCGCGCCCAAGACGGTCCCCTGAAAATTGCCCTGCTGACATCCTTGTCCGGCCCCTTCGCCTCCTTGGGCGAAAGCATGCGCGCCGGTCTGGAGTTGATGCTGCAACAGTGCAATTACGAGATGGGCGGGCGCAAGGTGCAGTTGCTGGTAGAAGACGACCACGGCAAACCGGACGAAGCCATCCGTAAAGTGCGCAAGCTGATCGAGCGCGACAAGATCGACGTTCTGGGCGGTGTCATCAGCGCCAATATCGCACTGGCCATTCGTGACATCGTGCACGATGCGCAACTGCCTACCTTCATTTCCAATGCCGCTGCCAATGGCCTGGCTCGTGAAGCAGCCAGCCCCTACGTATTCCGCCCCACCAAAACCAGCTGGATGCTGGGCCACACCGGCGCCTTGTGGGCCTTCGAGCACATTGAAAAATCCGGCGGCATCACGCTGGGTTCGGACTACACCGCTGGCCGCGAATACATTGAAGACTTCGCCAATACTTATCAGGAACAAGGCGGCACGCTGGGCGAGCGCATCTGGACACCCCTGGGTACGCCCGACTTCGCGCCCATCCTGATGAATCTGGCTGCCAGCAACCCCAAGTTTGTCTACACCTTCCTGGCCGGTGCCGACGCTGTGCGTTTCCACCAGCAAATGCAGGACTACCAACTGCACGGCAAGATCCAGATCGTGGGCCCCGGTGCCCTGTTCGATCAGGAAGACGTGATTACCGCTGTGGGCGAAGCTGCTTTAGGTGGCGTCAGTACCTTCCATCAATCGCCCGGCGCTCCGGCTGCCCAGGACTTTGTGGCTGCTTACCAGGCCAGCCGTGGCCGTTTTCCCGGCGAAGCCAGCACCTCCGGTTACGTGACCGGCCAGGTCATCAAGGCCGGTCTGGACGCGGTCAAGGGTGATCTGTCCAACAAGGCGGCCTTCAAACAGGCCCTGCTGGACAAGCCTATCAACACCGCCTTTGGCCCCATGGCTTTTGACCCGCGCAATAACCAGTCCATTCTGGATATTTACGTCAACCGGGTGGAAAAAGACGCGCAAGGTCGCCCCTTTAACACGGTGGTCCACACTTACCAGCGTATCCAGGACCCCGGCCCGCGTTCTTGAGCTCCACCTTGTCTTATTTTCTGCTTCAAATCCTCAATGCCCTGTCCTTCTCAGCACTGCTGATGTTGGCGGGGCTGGGGCTGTCTTTAGTGCTCAGCCTGATGAACTTCATCAACCTGACACACGGCTCTTTTTTCCTGCTGGGCGGCTATATCAGCGTCCAGTGGCTGGCATCCGGCGCGCCCTGGTGGCTGGCCTTTCCCGCCGCTTTCGCACTGTGCGGGCTGATGGGCCTGTTGCTGGACCGCTTCCCCTTTCGCCAGTTCTACCAGCGCACCCACTTGATGCAAGTGCTGCTGACCTACGGCCTGTCCGTCATTCTGGCGGATTTGATGCGCTGGGGCTTCAGCGCCGACACGCTCTCGCCCATGCTGCCGCAAGTGCTGCGGGGCGGTGTGTGGATCATGGGCCTGCCCTTCCCCACCTATCGTCTGTTCCTGATCGTCACCGGCCTGACGCTGGCCTTGCTGTTCTGGTTCCTGCTGGATCGCACCCTGTGGGGTGCCGCCATTCGCGCTTGCGTGCAGGACGCCCAGATTGTCGAAACCCTGGGCTTGAACTCGCGTCGCCTGTTTGCCATCGGCATGGCGCTGGCCGCCGGACTGGCCGGTTTGGGCGGCGCCCTGGGCGCTGGCATGCTGTCGGTTTACCCCGGTCTGGATGAAGAAATCCTCTTGCTGGCCTTGCTGGTGGTGGTTATTGGCGGCTTGAACTCGGTACGCGGCACCTTGCTGTGCGCGCTGATTCTGGGTTTCGTCACCACCTTTGCCCGCGTCTGGGTTCCAGCCTTTGCCAATGCCGCCACCCTGGCCGTCATGCTGGGCCTTCTGCTTTGCTGGCCCAATGGCTTGAGCAAATCCGCTACGCGTCAGGTTTAAATGAACAAGCTCAACACCTGCCTGCTGCGCACTGGACTTTGGCCTGCTCTGGCTTGCCTGGTCTTGCTGAGCAGCTATTTCTGGGGCGACGCCTTCTTGTGGCGCTTTGGCACCGAAGCCCTGCTGATTGCTTGCGCAGTCCTTAGCGTCAATCTCCTGATAGGTTACGGCGGTCTGGTATCCCTGGGCCACGGTGCCGTCTTTGGCTTTGCCGCCTATGCCACCGCTGTCAGCAGCCAGTATTGGGGCGCGTCCCTGCCGCTGATGCTGCTGGTGGGCATTGGGGCGGGCACCCTGCTATCCATATTGATGGCGCTGATCAGCCTGCGCAGTTCCGAGCTGTTTTTCATGGTGGCTACGCTGGTCGCCGGGCAATTGATCTGGGAAGTTGCATTTCGCTGGCGTGATGTCACGGGCGGTGCCGATGGCCTGCGCGGTTTCCCGCGTCTGAGCCTGGGCGATCTGCCCTTGAGCGCCCCTTACACCCTGATGATTCTGGCCCTGGCGCTGGCGGTCATCTGCTGGTTGCTGCTGCGTTCTTTCAGCCGCGCCCCAATCGGGCTGGCCTTGACCGGTCTGCGCGATCAGCCCTTGCGCATGGCCGCCCTGGGTTATCAGGCATGGCGTATCCGCCTTTACACCTTCATGATTGCAGGTGCGGTAGCAGGTGCTGCTGGCGGCCTGTATCCCTTTGCGAATCAGTACGTCAGCCCGCAACAAGTGCATTGGAGCTTCTCGGCCACGCTCATCATCATGGGTGTGATCGGTGGCATACGCACCTGGCGCGGCGCATTTATTGGGGCCACCTTCTATCTGTTTGCCCAGACCTACCTGAGCTCCTACACGGATCGTTGGCAGTTACTGGTAGGTTTGATCTTTGTGCTGACAGTTCTGTTCATGCCCAATGGTCTGGCAGAACGACGCAAGAGGTCTGCATGAGCGTTTTATTAAGCACTCGCGAACTGGCCTTGCATGTAGGCGGTCTGGATATCCTGACGGACGTCAGCCTGGAGCTGCGTGCGGGCGAAACCCTGGGGCTGATTGGCCCCAATGGCGCAGGTAAAACCACGCTGTTCAACATCATCAGTGGTCTGGCCTCTCCTTCCAGCGGTCAGGTCTTCCTGGAAGGCAAGGACCTGCGCAGTCTGGGCCCGATTGAACGCGCCAAACAAGGCATGGTGCGCAGCTTTCAGACCAGCCGTATTTTTCCTGAACTGACCCTGCTGCAAAACCTGGCTCTGGCCGTGCGCATCAAAAAAGATTGCGCCTACCACTGGTGGGGCCGCAAGGCCGCCCGCGCTGCCAGCCAAGAAGCAGCCGAAGCATTGCTGGAACATAGTGCCCTGGCCGGCCGGGGCCATGTGCTGGGTCGATCCCTGTCCTATGGAGAGCAGCGCATTCTGGATTTGCTGATCGCCCTGGCGCAGCAACCCCGCGTGCTCTTGCTGGACGAGCCTACCGCTGGTCTGTCCGAGTCCGAATCGCGTGAAGTCATGGCATTGGTCCACGCCATGCGCGGCCAATGTGCCGTGCTGCTGATCAGCCATGACATTGATATTGTTTTCCAGGAATGTGACCGGATTGCCGTGCTGTCATCGGGCACCTTGTTGACCTGCGACACCCCGGACGCCGTGCGCCAGCACGAAGGCGCGCGTCAGGCCTATCTGGGCGAACTGGCTTTGGAGGCGGCATGAGCACAGCGCTGAACATCTCCGGCCTGCATGCACGCTACGACCGTGCCGACATTCTGCAAGAAATTTCGCTGGATATCCCCGCCGGGCAAAGTGTGGCCCTGCTGGGCCGCAACGGCGCCGGAAAAACCAGCCTGCTGCACTGCCTGTTCAATATGGGCCCGCAGTGGAGCGGACAAATCAATGTGCACGGGAAAAACATTGCAGGTTGGCCCACGCACAAAATCGCCCTGCTGGGCATGGCTTTGGTGCCACAAGGCCGGGGCCGTTTCCCAACGCTGACCGTGCAGGAAAGCCTGCGTTTGGCCGGGCTGGCACGACGTCCGCGCTCGGATGATCGTTGGACGCTGAACAGTATCTACGAAGCCATGCCGCGCCTGTACGAACGCCGCCAGTCCTCCTGCTCCGCCTTGAGCGGTGGCGAACGACAATTGCTGGCACTGGCCCGTGCGCTGCTGACGCAGTCCTCCATTATTGTTCTGGACGAACCCAGCGAAGGCCTGGCTCCCATGACGATTCAGGACACCTTGCTGCCGCAGCTGCAAACGCTGAACGAGCAAGGCATTACCGTACTGATCGCCGAACAGAATTTAAGTCTGGCTCTGCAGTTGGCCGAACGCGCTTTGTTATTGGGTAATGGTCAACTGGTGTATGACGGCCCTGCCGAGCAACTGCGCCAGGACGCCGCCCTTTTGCAACGCCATTTGGGACTTTGACATGCTGTCTGTATACAGTTTGTCGCTTCCCTTGCCCGACGGTATGGAATCCTGGTTACGAAACCAGGTTCCCGACCACACCTTGGCGGTGATTGCCCGTCGCAGACAGCAGTCGGACCAGCATTTAAGCCTGCTGGCCCACGGTGCGCTGCGCCATTTTCTGGCGCCCTTGCTGGGCTGCACGCCACGCGCTGTTCCTATCGCCCATCTGGAACATGGCAAGCCCGTGCTGGATCTGGACGATGCCGATCTGCACTTTAGCCTGTCGCACAGCGGCGAGCGAGTGCTGATTGGAATTGCCAACCGAACTATAGGCGTAGACATCGAGGCCATGCGCCTGCCCGTCAAACCAGGGCTGGTCGAACATTGCAGTGTGCCGTCCGAGCGTTCCTGGCTAAAGAGCGATCTGGACTTCTACGCGCTTTGGTGTGGCAAAGAGGCCGCCCTGAAACATGCAGGCACGGGTTTTCATATTCAGCCTCAAGAATTATCCTTGGACGGTCACCCAGATCATGGATGCACCGTACAATCCCCCCATCCCATCTTGCAAGGTTTGGTGGTGCACAGTCACCGGCCGGTGGAAAACTATGCCGCCGCCATCTGCCTGAACACCCCCTTTGCTCCGTGGACAGTCAGCTTTTTGGACAGCGCTCAACTGCCTGACACCAAGCTGACTGAGCACGAGTAAATCTGACAAGCCTACTTATTTATGTAATAGTTCTCATTACCATGATGAAATCTATTCCTGTTGAACAAATTTGGCCTGACGCTTTTGCCCAGCGATACCGCGATGCTGGACACTGGCAAGGGGAAACTTTTGGCGCTTTGCTGCGCACGCGCGCGCAAAACCACCCGGAACGCGAAGCCATTGTTGGCGGCACCCAGCGCTGGACCTATGGCGCGCTGGACCAGTACGCCAGTCAGATCGCGGCGGGCCTGCTGCAAGCCGGTCTGCGCAAGGGCGACCGCGTCCTGGTGCACCTGCCCAACATCCCTGAGTTTGTCAGTGTGATCTTTGGCCTGTTCCGTGCCGGTCTTTTGCCCGTGTACGTCCTGCCTGCGCACCGCATCACCGAAGTCGAACACTTTGCCAATACTGCTCAAGCGCGCGCCTATATTGGTGTGGACGCTCATGCCGGTTTTGACTACCTGCCTTTGGTGCGCGAACTGCGTGAACGCTGCCCACAGGTCGAGCAGGTTTACATCGTGGGCGACGCACAAGAATTTACGTCCCTGGCCCAGTTGCAAAGCAGCGCTGCCAATGTAGACGTACCCGTATCGGCGGCCCAGCCTTCCGAAGTGGCGTTCCTGCAAATCTCGGGGGGCAGCACCGGCTTGTCCAAGCTGATCCCCCGCACGCACGACGACTACATCTACACCTTGCGCGAGAGCGCCAAGATTGCCGGACTGGACGAGAACAGTGTGTTTCTGGGCGCTTTGCCCATTGCCCACAACTTCCCCATGAGTTCACCCGGTTTTCTGGGTGCACTGTACGCCGGAGCCAAAGTGGTGCTGAGCCCCGCCCCCAGCCCGGACGTTTGCTTTGAGCTGATCGAGCGCGAAGGCGTAACCGACACCAGTCTGGTCCCCCCGCTGCTGATGCTGTGGATGGATGCAGCCACCAAGACCGATGCCAAGCTGGATTCGTTGAAAGTAATCCAGGTGGGTGGTGCCAAATTGAACGCCGAAGCGGCCAAGCGCGTACGTCCCACTCTGGGTGTGACCTTGCAGCAGGTGTTCGGCATGGCCGAAGGTCTGGTGAACTACACCCGCCTGGACGATCCCGAGGACACCATCATCAACACACAGGGCCGTCCCATCAGCCCGGACGATGAAATCCTGATCGTGGACGACAACGGCAATCCGGTCGCCCCTGGGGAAACCGGCTATCTGCTGACACGGGGTCCTTACACGATCCGTGCCTACCACAACAACCCCGCGGCCAATGCCCGCTCCTTTACCGAGGACGGCTTCTATCGCACAGGCGACGTGGTACGCATGACGCCCGAAGGCTACTTGATGGTTCAGGGCCGTGCCACTGACCACATCAACCGCGCTGGCGAAAAAATCTCCGCCGAGGAAATTGAAGATCATCTGCTGGCTCACCCGCAGGTGTTTGATGCTGCCGTGGTATCGGTGCCCGACGAGTTTCTGGGCGAGCGCAGCTGCGCTTTCATCATCCCCAAGGATGACAAGCCCCGCGCGATTGAACTGAAGAAATGGATACGCAGCCGCGGTCTGGCCGACTTCAAAGTGCCGGATCAAATCGTGTTTGTGGACCGTTTCATGGAAACTGCGGCCCTGAAGATCAGCCGCAAGGAATTGCGCGCCCAACTGCGCGAACAACTCGAAAACACAACGCAAGAACAATCATGAGCACTGCACTTACCCTGGAACGCATGCGCGCAGATATTGCCGCCATGCTGCATGAAGACCCCCAGGACATTCTGGATGATGACAATCTGATCGACCTGGGTCTGGACTCCATGCGCGTCATGACCCTGGCCACCCGCTGGCGCGAAGCTGGCGCTCCTATCGAGTTTTCCGAGATGGCCTCGGTGGTCACCTTGGGCCAGTGGTGGTCCCTGATCGAACGCGCCCAACAAAACGGCCGTTGATTTTCTTACTGCAACACGCTTATGTTTAGCTCCCCTTCCGAACTGCCATTGCGCCCCCTGACCGAAGCACAAGAAGGTCTGTGGTACGCCCAGCGTTTGGACCCGCTCAACCCGATTTTCAATACCGGGCACTGCACGCATATCCATTCGGCGCTGGACACCGCGCTGTTTGCGCAAGCCATCAATCTGACGCTGACCGAAGCCGATGCCTTGACCTTGCGCATGGTGGACACGCCCGACGGCCCGGCCCAGTACCTGCGCCCGCAAGAGCCCATTCAACTGGAAATTGTGGACCTGTCTGCCCACGCAGACGGGGCCGAACAAGCCCAAGCCCAGCTGATGGCGGACCTGCGCACACCGCTGGACCCAACCGTTGCGCCACTGGCACGGCACATCCTGTTTGTACTGGGGCCCAAGCACCATCTTTGGTATCAGCGTATCCATCATCTGGCCGCTGACGGCTATGGCATGGCACTGATCGAGACGCGAGTGGTCAAGCTCTACAAGGCCCTCCTAAGTGGCCGTGAAGATCATGGGCATGAGCTGGAATCGTTCACCCTTTTGCAGGATGACGATCAAAACTATCGGAGTAGCGAGCGCCGCAGCAAGGACAGACAGTTCTGGCTGGACACATTAAGCGATGCAGAACCCGCCCAAAGCCTGAGCGAATCCCAGGCTTTGAGCGACCATCATTTCCTGCTGGCACGCAGCGCCGTCAAGCCCGAACTGACAGCCAGCCTGCAAGCATTGGCACAAAGCAGCGACATCAGCTGGCCAGACATTCTGACGGGCCTGACCGCCGCCTATGTGCGCCGTCACACCCGCCAGGACGAATGCACGGTGGGCGTGCCCTGGATGGGCCGTCTGGGCCATATCAGTGCCCGTATCGTCTCCACCGTCATGAACGTGGCTCCGCTGCGTTTGCAGATCGACGAATCCCAGCCCTTGAATCAGTACCTGATCCAAGTTTCCAAGGCTCTGCGTCAGGCACGTCGTCATGGCCGC
Organism: Alcaligenes sp. GCM10023179; assembly: GCF_042653705.1. Lineage (NCBI taxonomy): Bacteria > Pseudomonadati > Pseudomonadota > Betaproteobacteria > Burkholderiales > Alcaligenaceae > Alcaligenes > Alcaligenes sp. GCM10023179. The sequence goes on from NZ_JBHSIQ010000002.1 coordinate 965,661, forward strand.
TACCGTAGTGAACAACTGCGCCGTGATCTGGGTTTGCTGGGTGGCATGCGCCGCCTGCACGGCCCCATCATCAACGTGCTGCCGTTCGATGCGCCCTACGAACAAGCGGGCCTGACCGCCAGCCAGACCGTGCTGTGCGCTGGCCCCGTGGAAGACTTGAACTTCACCTTCCGCGCCCAACCCGATGCCAGTGGCTTGCGTCTGGAAGTGGAAGCCAACCCGCGTCTGTACACCGACGCACAGATTCAAACCCATCTGGTCCGTCTGGAGCAGTTCCTGCTGCGCGCTTTGCAGGCTGAAACCCTGTCTGCCGTGCCGACCTTGACGGATGCCGAACACCACCACTGGATTGAGACCGTCAACCAGACTGCTCACCCGGTCCCTGAAACAACGCTATGGGCACTGATCCACGCCCAGTTGCAGGCTCACCCGGAACAAAGTGGCCTGGAATTTGAGGGCAAGAAGCTCAGCTACGCCCAGATCAACGAACAAACCGCCAATCTGGCCGCGCAACTGCGTCTGGCCGGTGTGCAGACCGGCGATATTGTCGCCGTGGCCCTGCCTCGTTCGCTGGAGCTGGTGCTGTCCTTGCTGGCTATTCACCGTGCTGGTGCTGCCTACTTGCCGCTGGATCTGGACCAGCCTGCCGATCGCCTGAACACCATCTTGCAGGCCGCTCAACCGCGACTGCTGGTCGGCCAGCCCGGTTGCACGCTCAATGCCTCTTTGCTGGTCCCGCAGCCTGAACAAACCTGCAGTGCCCCAGACTGGGCCGCCGCCGGTCCGCACGATCCTTCCTACCTGATCTACACCTCCGGCTCTACCGGCACACCCAAAGGCGTGCTGGTTAACCACGACGCCATCGTCAATCGTCTGGTATGGATGCAAACGCACTACAGCATTGGTGCCGGTGATCGAATTTTGCAGAAAACCCCGGCCACGTTTGACGTGTCGGTGTGGGAGTTCTTCCTGCCCTTCCTGTCAGGTGCAACCTTGGTCGTCGCCCCACCACAAGCGCACCGCGATCCGGCTCATATTGCCCGCCTGATGCGCGAACAAAGCATCACAGTGCTGCACTTTGTGCCCTCCATGCTCAGCGCCTTCCTGGATGAGCCTGCCGCTCGTGGACTGGCTCCGCGTCTGGTGTTTTGCAGTGGTGAAGAACTGTCGGCCGCTACCCGCGACCGCTTCCATTCTCTGCTGAACGCCGAGCTGCACAATCTGTACGGCCCAACCGAAGCCGCCGTGGACGTGTCCTACTGGCCTGCGTCGCGAGATGACCAATCGCAGCCTGTGCCCATCGGTTTCCCCGTATGGAACACCGCCCTGTACATTCTGGACGAGCAGTTGCAACCTGTACCGCCCGGCGTGGCCGGTCATCTTTACCTGGCTGGCCGACAGTTGGCGCAAGGCTACTGGGGCCGCCCGGACCTGACTGAAGAACGCTTTGTGCCCGACCCTTACGCCCTGCATGGCGACCGCATGTACGCCACTGGCGATGTGGCCCGCTGGCGTGAAGATGGCGCGGTTATTTTCCTGGGCCGCTCCGATCACCAGATCAAGCTGCGCGGTCAACGTATCGAGCTGGGTGAAATTGAAGCCTTGCTGGCGCGTCACCCCGATGTGGCCCACGTAGCCGTGATTGCCCGTGAAGACATACCCGGTCAAATGGCGATTGTGGCTTACTGGGTACCGCAAGCAGGCAGCCAGTGCACGGACAACACGCTGGCCGCTTATGTAGGCGAGCACTTGCCGTCCTACATGGTGCCCAGCGCCTGGATCAGCCTGGATGCCCTGCCGGTGACGGCCAACGGCAAGCTGGATCGCAAGGCCCTGCCCGTCCCTGCCTTGCAGGCACGTTCGGCTGGCTTGCCGCTGGACGGTGCCACTCAGCACCAAATTGCCGCCGCTTTCGCCACCGTGCTGGAAAGCAGCGAAGCGTTTTACGCCGACGACGACTTCTTCGCCCTGGGCGGACACTCGCTGCTAGCTGCCAAACTGGCCTTGATACTGCGCGAAGCACGCGGTCAGGCCGTATCAATTGGCACTATTTTTGAATACCCCACTATTGCCCGTCTGGCCAAACATCTGGATCAGTCTGGCAGCGCAGCAGCCGATGGTTTTGGTCCCATCATCGCCTTGCGTCCGGGGCTGAACGACCAGCCCGCGCTGTTTGTGGTTCACCCGGCCGGTGGTTTGTCCTGGTGCTATGGGGCACTGGCACGTCACCTGCCTGCTGGCCGCGCTGTTTATGGCTTGCAAGCCAGTGTGCTGTCTGACGCCTCGTTGGGTCTGGATGGCAGCCTGGATGCCATGGCCAAGGTGTATGTGGATCGTATCGAGCAAGTTCAAGCACAAGGCCCCTACCATCTGGCAGGCTGGTCCGTGGGCGGCATTATTGCTCAGGCCATGGCCGTGGAGCTGCGTCGTCGCGGTCAACTGGTAGGCATGTTGTCCTTGCTGGACGCCTATCCCAGCGACGCGTGGCGTAACGAACCGGCCCCCGAGCCCAATGCCATCTACAAGGCGCTGCTGCATATTGCGGGCCACGACCCAGACAGCTTGCCCGACGTTTCCCTGACCCGTCAGGGTGTGGTGGACTTCCTCAAGCACAGCGGTCACCCGCTGGCCGAGCTGCCCGACACGCGTCTGGACAGCGTATTTCAGGTGGTGGAGAACAATAACCGCCTGGTGCGCCTGTACGAGCATCACGTCTATGACGGCCCCATGCTTTATTTCCGCGCGGCGCTGGATCACGCCGGCACACAATTGCATCCCGATTTGTGGAAGCCCTATGCAGGGCAACTAGACGTGCATGACATTGCCTCCTTGCACGCGCATTTGACCGGTACTGAAGCCGTGGCCATCATGGCCCCGCTGATGGACTCGGCCATGGCTTTTGCCGAACAGGCACAAGCCCAACCTGAACTCGATGTATAAGCCATGTCTGTAAGACGTTTCTTTCTGGATATCTCGCCACTAATCGAAAGTCGAGCCTTCCGCTTTGCCTACTTCGCTCGGGCCGCCACGGTGCTGGTCACCGGCATGTTGATGGTGGCTGCCAGCGTGCAGCTTTATGAGCTGACCAAATCCAGTGTGGCCGTTGCCTTTCTGAACGTATCCATGGCCACCCCCATGGTGCTGGCACTGATTGCCGGCGGTGTCTTGTCGGACCGCATGGACAGGCGCAGCCTGATGGTCTGGTCGCGCAGTGTCTACATCATCAGCGTGGTGCTGTTCCTGCTCAATACGCTGCTGCCCAACCCGCAGGTCTGGTTGATCTATGTGGCCGCTGCCATTGGTGGTGCGGCAGGCGGGATCAGCGTCCCGGCCATGATGTCCGCTACCCCGGCACTGGTCGGTCGAGACAAGCTGGCCGCTGCGGCCGCCCTGTCCGGTCTGGCCATGCAGTTGGGCGGTATTATCGGCCCTGCCTTGGCAGGCGTACTGATCTCCGGTCCTGGTCTGATTTTCTGCTACGTGATTGTCCTGTGCGGTGTCATCGTCACCCCTTTACTCTTGCGTGCTCTGCCGCCCTTGCCTCCGCAAGCGGGCAAGCAGCCCCAGAAAAATGCCTTCCAATCCCTGCGTGATGGCCTTGGTTTTGTGGCCAGCCACCCCTTGCTGCGCGCCCTGTTGCTGATTGATCTGGCTGCCCTGATTCTGGCCACGCCTTTGGCCCTGATGCCCGAGTGGGGCGACACCATTCTGAAAATGGGCGCCACCGCCACCGGCTATCTGTATGCCGCTCCGGCTGTGGGTGCCACGCTGGCCGCCCTGTCCAGTGGCTGGTGCCGTCAGGTATCCCGCCCAGGTGCCGCCATCGTGATTGCCGTACTGATCTGGGGCCTGGCGGTAGCAGCCCTGTCCGTGCAAGCGACCCTGTGGTGGGCACTGGTTTGCCTGGCCATCATGGGTGCTGCCGACACCATCTCCAAAATCATGCGTATGGCGCTGGTTCAGCACCACACCCCCGATTACCTGTTGGGCCGTGTCTCCAGCTTGTGGATGACGCAATATTCCCTGGGCCAGGCCCTGGGCAATATGCAAATGGGTTATCTGTCCCGTCTGCTAGGCCCGGCAGTCGCCGTAGCCGTGGGTGGTTTGGCCTGTGCCGCTGTCGCTTGCGGTTTCGGCGTGTTTAACCAAGGCCTGCGTTCGGCCAGCAAACAGGATGGCCCGCCCAATGCCTGACATCTCGCTTTTGTTCTACCCACGCCTGCTGCACGCCTGTAGAAAGATCTCCTACATGGACCGTCTTGTCGACCGAACCTTTATTTAGGATTAAAAGATGCTAATCAATGTCAATTGCATTCGCCGTACCCCTGCCGCACTGCTGCGCAAGGCCGGCCTGAGCGCAGCCGTCCTGTCCCTGTCCCTGGCCAATGCCTTTGCGGCCCCCGCTTTTGACCAGCCTGATGCTGACTTTCGCGGTTCCCTGAATGCTGCTGGCGTGGTCTATGCAGGCTCCGAAGCCCAACTGGCAGGCCGTGGTTTCACCCCCGGCCAGGAAGTGATCCTGCTGCAAAACGGTCACTCTCTGACCCCTCAAGCCCTGGTTGCCGACAAAGAAGGCAATCTGAGCACCAAGATCGCCATCCCCGCTGACGCCGCTGTGGGTGTGCACCCTGTCGTCATGCAAGTCAGCAAGCCCTCGACGGCCGACATCTTCAATCTGAAGGTGTCCCCAAAAGTTGAGCTGAGCGGTCAGGACAAATTCGAACTGCAATCCCAGCACCTGGTTCCCGGCTTGTACCAAAGCGCCTACAGCCCCAAGAACAAAGTGCTGTTCGTGACTTCCGCCGTGGGCCGCCCACCCGTCAAGCAGTCGCAATTGGTGAAAGTGAACCCCAAGACCTTGGCGGTTGAAGCCAGCGTGACACCTGCCGCCCAAAAAGGCCGTGACGATGGTCAGGTTCAAGCCGTTTACGGTGTGGACGTGGACGACAAGCAAGGCAATGTCTGGGTCACCAACACCCGCAGCAGCTCCATTGCTGTCTACAGCCAGAAAGACCTGAAACTGGTCAAACAGTTTGAAGACGGCGTCGTCAGCCACCCACGCGACGTGGTTGTAGACGAGAAAACAGACCGTGCCTACGTGTCCTCGCCCGGCGCCAACACCATAGCTGTATTCGACACCAAGAAGCTGACTCAGCTGGACCCGATCGAGCTGCAATCGAAGACCCGCAACAAGCCCGGCAGCATGAGCCTGATTCTGGACGCTGAAAAAGACCGTCTGTACACCGTCAGCGCCAGCACCAACGAGCTGATCATTATTGACCTGAAAAACGGCAATGCTCAAACCGTCTTCCCCGTGCCCGGTGCACGTGGTCTGGCTGGTGTGTCGGTAGACAGCAAGAATGACCAGGTCTACGTCGCCGCCCAAGGCAGCGACAACCTGCTGATCATCAATGCCAAAGACGGTGCCGTTCAGCACGACATCAAGATCGGTGCCGGTGCCCTGAACGTGGTCTTCGATCCCAAGACATCCCTGGCTTACGTGGCCTCCCGCGGTGCGGGCACCGTGACGGCCGTGAACGGTAAGGGTGAAATCGTTGCCAACCTGGACGGTGGCAGCTTCCCCAACCACGTCTCCCTGGATGGCGAAGGCAATGCCTATCTGGTCAACAAATCCAAAGGTAAGGATGACCAGACGGCTGACCGCATCACACGCCTGCACCTGAAGTAAACCGCCCGATGCGCCCCTTCCATGAAAAGGGGCGCCAAGGCAAAACCCTTGCCCCAAAAAGGACTCCTATGAATAGCCGTATAGCCGACCAAGTCCGCCATGCCACCATTGAAGAATGGTTAGGCCATTACCAGGCCGACAGCAGCGTATTTGCCTCTCCCACCGTCAGTTTGATGGCACACGGCACGGCACTGGAGCGGCATACCAACAATGCCCAAGGGCAACTGCTCTCTGATGCCCAAGCCTTGCTGGCGCAAGCCGCTCAGCAAGGTCTGGACGCCCCCCTGTTGATGGGAGTGATCCCCTTTAACCCGACTCGCCAGGCTTACCTGCGCGTTCCCAAAGAATATCAGCGCGATCCCGTCCTGCTGCGCCCGGTACAGCGCCCGCCGTTGGCCAAATCCAGCAACAGCATTGCCAGCCAAAGCCTGCTGCCTGATGGCGAAGGCTACGAAGACAGCGTCAGCCGCATCCTGGCAACGATGCGCGAACAGAACATTGCCAAAACCGTGATGGCCCGCACTGTCACCATCACCCTGAACGAAGCCCTGGACCGTCAGACTGTGTTGAGCAATATGCTCCACAGCAATCCTGCCGGTTACACCTACGCCCTGCCCTTGCCGGGCGGCAAGGCTCAAGACCCGGATCTGTTTTTTGGGGCTAGCCCCGAGTTGCTGGTGCGTCGCCAGGGCGATCTGGTTACCGTCAACCCGCTGGCAGGCACCGCCCCCCGCTTTGCCGACCCCCAGCGCGACCAGGCCAGCGCCGACAGCTTGATGGCCTCCAGCAAAGACCTGCGCGAGCACGCCTACGTCATTGAAGACGTGGTGCGTATCCTGTCCCAGTTCTGCGACTCCCTGGACGTGCCTGATGGCCCCAGCCTGACCAGCACCGCCAACCTGTGGCACCTGTCCACCCGTATCAGCGGCCGTTTGCGTGACCCGTCCGTCACCTCTTTGGAACTGGCACTGGCCATGCACCCCACACCGGCCGTTTGCGGCCTGCCTACCCAGCCCGCCATGCAGGCCATCGAAGCCACTGAAGTCTTTGATCGCGGCTACTTTGCAGGCGCCATAGGCTGGAACGACCACGAAGGCAACGGCGAATGGGCAGTCGCCATTCGTTGCGGCCATTACACCCAGCAAGGGCTGACCTTATCGGCTGGCGCCGGCATTGTGGACGGCTCCGTCCCTGCCCTGGAACGTCAGGAAACCGGCAATAAACTCATGACCCTGATCAACTCATTGGGTCTGGCCCAGAACATAACCATCTAAGGGAGACACGATTCATGACCATTCACGCCTTGCCCAGCTACGAGCTGCCTCAAACCCCCGTAGCCAACCGCGTCAATTGGCGCCCACAGGCCAATCGTGCCGCCCTGCTCATTCACGATATGCAGACCTACTTTCTGCAGAAATACGATATGAGCCAGGCTCCTATCCCCATGTTGATCGAACGCATTGCCGCCCTGCGCGAGGTTTGCCACAAGCTGGGAATACCCGTGTTCTACACCGCCCAGCCTACCGAACAACCCGAGAAAGACCGGGCCTTGCTGAACGACTTCTGGGGCCCCGGCCTGACCGCCAGCGAATTTCATGAGCAACAAGCCGTGGTTCCCGAGCTGACACCGGCCGAAAACGACATCATGCTGACCAAGTGGCGCTACAGCGCCTTCCAGCGCTCCGACCTGCGTGAGCAACTGCGCAATCTGGGCCGCGATCAACTGATCATCACCGGCGTTTACGCCCACATCGGCTGCATGACCACCGCCCTGGAAGCCTTCATGCAAGACGTGCAGCCCTTCCTGGCCATCGACGGCGTTGCCGACTTCTCGCTGGAAGAACACCACATGGCGATCCGCCACGTCTCGCAACGCTGCGGCGTCAGCCTGACCTGCGCCGAAATCCAGGACAGCCTGCAAAGCTAAACAGGAAGCACACATGAGCACACAAGAATTTGCAGGTGAATGCATAGCCGTCACGGGCGCGGCCCGTGGCATTGGCGCTGCCGTCACCCAACTACTGCTGGAACGAGGCGCCAGCGTCATCGCCCTGGACCTGGACGTAGAAGGACTGACCCAACTGAGTCAATCCGAATACAGTGATCGGGTGTCCTGCCACCTGGTCGACATCAGCCAAGCCGATGCCGTCGATGCAGCGCTGGCCCAAGGGCAGGAAAAACTGGGTCCTATTCATCGTTTGGCCTGTGTCGCGGGCGTCCTGCAAATGGGCCGCATCACTGAGCTGAGCAACGAACAATGGGATCGCACCTTTGCCATCAACACCACCGGCGTCTTCAACGTCTGCCGCAACGTGGCCAAAGGCATGATCGAGCGCAAGCAAGGCGCGATCGTCAACGTCAGCTCCAACTCCGCCGCCACACCACGCATCGCCATGGGAGCCTACGCCGCCTCCAAAGCCGCCGTCACCCAACTGAGCCGCTGCCTGGGCCTGGAACTGGCCCCCCACGGCATCCGGGTGAACATCATCTCCCCCGGCTCCACCGACACCCCCATGCAACAAGCCATGTGGGCACAAGGCAGCTCGCGCGAAACCGTCATCGCGGGTTCCGGCGAAAACTACCGTCTGGGCATCCCCCTGCAAAAAATCGCCACCCCCGAAGAAATCGCTGAAGCCGTCCTGTTCCTGCTCTCGGACCGCGCCAGCCACATCACCCTGTCCGACCTGCGAGTAGACGGCGGTGCCACACTGGACCAAGGCTAAACAGCCAGACGCAAAAAAGGGCGGAATCTCCGCCCTTTTTTATTGCCCATCGGAACGAGGCCGGACAAAAGCATACGAACATCCCTACTAGTGACAGTGCCGATAAGGACTGACCACCTATTGCCAAGTCAAGGAAGAATACGAACGAACCGAAACATCGTAAATGCGGCTCAATGAAGACAGACTCAGTCAGGTCAAATCGGATCGAATCAGGTCAGGTCAGGTCAGGTCAGGTCAGGTCAGCATCAGATTAGACCTGCTCAGTGCAGGTAGCCTCCTATCAGCTACCTCTTGATTCCGTCGAGTCTGTGAACTGGATCGAGCAGCTCCAGCGTGCCAACCGCCCCCGCCAACAACCGTTGAAAGCAGGCCCACTCAAGAGCACTGCCACCATGCTGTTCGGGTCGGGGCAGGCTCAGGCGGGGCGGATCAGAGTGCTTGCCGCGGGCATCAGATTGCGTAGGGATGCAAGGGGCCTGCTGTTTGAGCCGGACGTTTGTACTTGGTCCGGGGGACCAAGTACCCGGCGAGTTCAGGCCCCGCCCGTAGCAATCTTATGCCAAGGGCACTGGTGCGCAGCACCAGCAAGCGCTCAGCCCCGCCTGAGCCTGCCCCGATCCGAACAGCCCCCCGGTCCAGCCTCCTGAGCCCGCCTATAGCCCGTCCCTCACAACTTAAGTCCAGCTACTTCTTGTTCTCGACCGGAGCCTCAACCTGCTCAATCCCGAACAAATGCTCCAAACCCAAGGCCAAAGCATCCCGCCACGCCACAAAATCATGTGCCGTCGCACTTTCCACGTAACGCACGTCATACCCCCGCGCCCGCAGCACATCATCCAGATGACGATTAGCCTGCACCAGGCTGACATCCCGGCTGGAGCCTGAAGACTCAAACACCCCGGCGCTCATATAAATCTTCACTGGCACAGCTTCTGAGTCCGCCATCTGCCGCGTCAGCCACTGCCCACGAGCATCACCCGTCGGAGCCCACCAGAACGACCCCGACATGCTCAAGACGTTGCCAAACAGCTGCGGCAAACGCCAGGCGGCATTCATGGCAGCCAAACCACCGTAGCTGGAGCCGCCAATCGCCGTCTTGTCCGCTGTCGACTGCACCCCTTGGGCCTTGAGCCAAGGCATCAATTCCTTATCCAGAAACTTGATATAAGCCTCATTAGGCGGCAACTCACGAGCCCGTTCCGCCATGCCCGGATTGTCCACCAGGACCAGCCACATAGGCTCCACGCGCCCCTGCGCAATCAAAGTATCCAGCATGGCCGGCGCGCGCGCCAAATCCCGATAGTCCCGACCATCGAACAAAATCAAGGTGTGATCAATTTCCTGAGCCCGAGTGCCCGCAGGCTGATAAATCTGCACCTGCCGTTCCACACCCAAAGCCTCGCTGGGCAAGCGCTCCGTACGCCATTGCCCCTGCCCCAACTGCTGCGGCTCCAGGCTCACCACCTCGGCAGGTGCCTGCGTCAAACGCAAGACCGACTCACCATCAAACAGATCCTTGCTGTTTTCCGGCAAAGCCTTGGCATTATGAGGATCGCGCTGCAACGCCGCCCGCAGCACTTCGCGCGCCAGGTTCTGGCCCACATAAGGCACATCCGGCGCCATGCGATAGGCAAAGCGGGCATCACGCGGCAAATCGTAGGTGATGTACCAGATATCCGACTCACCCAAACGATGCATGCGATCGGTATACGAGAAAGGCCCGCCATGCAGACGCACCTCGTTCTGAGCACCGCGCCAGACAAACGTGACGCGATCATGCGTAGTGCTGTAGCGCTCCACCAAAGGCGAACCTACACGCTGCACATAGTCCCAGAAACCGCGAGACGGCTCGCCCGCGCGCAAGCGCATGCTCCACTGACGGATCACATCGCCTTGCAAAGGCTCGGCCTGAGCCGGCGCCTGGGGAGCCGTAACCGATTTAACCTGCCACTGATACTCGCCCTGCCCTTGCACACGCAAACGATACTCGCCCGCCGTGCTGGCAATAAAGCCAAAAGGGCCACCCCGTTCCGGTGCATCTGCCCAATGACGAATCGCCTTGCCATCCGGGCCGAACAATTCCAGCGCTACATCACCACTGTGCTGCCAACTGCCTTGCACCAGCTCATTTTGCTGCAAGCTCAGTATTCGTTCATGATGTTCGTGCGCCTGAACCTCACCTTGAGCCGAAGGCAGCGTAGCCGCCCAAGCCGACCCAACCATTCCCACCATCAATACAGCAACAACAGGTGCGCGCAACATACATCCTCCTAAATGCCGGTTTGCCGCAGGACAAGCCCAGTACCAAGAAGCAGTATACGATCAAAAATAATCAGCGCACCCCTTGGCTGGCGCGAGGCGGCGCCATTTATCACCCCAGACGGAAAGCCTGAATCAAACGATCCAGCTCTTGCACCTGCTCCTGCAACTCGCTGGAGGTGTGCGCCACCTGGTTCACCATTTCCGCGTTTTGCTGAGTGGCCGAATCCAACTGCCCCACCGCCACGTTGATTTGCTCGATACCAATGGTTTGCTCGCGAGTAGAAGCCGCAATCTCGTGCACAATCGTCATCACTTGCGAGCTGCCGGTGACCATCTCATCAATAACCTCACCGACCTGCCCCATCAATTGCACGCCTTCGCGGGTGCTATTGGAGGACGCTTCCACCAATTGAGCAATCTCCTGGGCTGACGCCGTCGTGCGCTGCGCCAGAGCACGTACCTCACCCGCCACCACCGCAAAGCCTCGACCTTGCTCACCGGCTCGCGCCGCTTCCACAGCCGCGTTCAAGGCCAGAATATTGGTCTGGAAGGCAATCGAGTTAATCACCGTGGTGATGTCCGCCACCTTGCCACTGGTATCGCGAATCGCGCCCATGCGGTCCACCAGTTCACTGACCATCTGACCACCATGCTGGGCAGTTTTCTGCACCTGGCTGGAGACTTCCTCGGCACGCATGGCGTTTTCTTCGCTCATGCGAACGGTACCCGTCATCTCTTCCATGGCCGATGCTGTTTCCTGCAAGGCCGCAGCCTGCTGAGTCGTGCGACTGGACAGCTCCAGATTGCCCACAGACAGTTGCGAGGTATCGTCCGCAATCACACCACTGCTGTGTTGCAGCGTGCGCATGACCTCGTTCAGCTTCAGGCGCATCTGCTCGATGGAGGCCATCACGCTATTGTCCGGAATCGAGCGTAGGGAATGAGTCACACGCAAATCGCCATTGGCAATGGCTTGGGCCGCTTCATGCAAAATTTTGGGCTCAGCCCCCAGCTCGGCAAAGATCTGGCGCGCCAGAAACACAGTAACCGCTGATACCAGCAGCACGATCAGAACGAACACGATTGACGAGCTGAGCAGATTGCTCAGGAAGCGCGCCTGAATATTGTCGATATATACGCCCGAGGTCAGCACCCAATCCCACTGCGTCACCCCTTTGCCAAAGGCCAGTTTGGGGGCATTGCTCTTGTCGCTAAGTTTGGGCCAGTGATACTCCAGAAAACCTTCGCCACCATTGCGGCCGATGCGGCTCATCTCGGCAAAAGGGTGCACGCCGTTGCTGTCGACCACGGCACTGACGTCCTGGCCGTCCAGCTCCGGTCGGCTGGGATTCATGATGGACACCACATCGGTCGATAACACCGACACATAACCTTCCTGCCCAAAACGGATACTAGCGATGCGTTGCAGCGCCTGCTTTTGTGCCTCTTCCTTGCTCAGAACGCCTTTGCTGACCAGTTGCTGATAGTCCTGCGTAATGTTTGCTGCAATATTGACGATGTGCTGCAAACTACTTTTTCGCTCCTCCATCTGTGCCTGATAGAGCTGATAGTTCACAAACGCAAAAACCGCCACCAACGCCATCAAGCACAAGATCAATGGCAACCACAACTTCTGTTTCAAGCCCAAACGCATCATATTCCCCGAGCAACGCTGAAAAGACAGGTCCCAGGTACGCAAAAACCGACCGTGTCACCACGGTCGGCCTGCATGGAGGCCCCATCGAACAAGCTGGGTAACGGCCTCGGGCTTGAAATACTTAATTAAAGTTACATATCGAGATAATTGGATGCTAAGGCGGCTTACAAAACACTACCGCTCAAGCGTCGGGAAGCTTCGTGGCCTTGGCCAAAAGAGGGTTCGCTGCTGGCCAGAGTCAGCAAGAAGCCATCTTCAGACATCAATTCCGAGGTCAGACGCCCCTGGTAATGACCCAGCTCCAGATTCAAGGCAAGATCGCGCTGTTCCAGGTTATCGACGCCTTTGATAACCAGCTCAAAGCCCTGCTCGGTCAGTAAATGGCACGCGGTTTCCAGCAATGCCTTGAACGTCGATTCACGGCAGGCGCGTTGAATAACCTCGGCTTCCAGTTTGACGCCGCTAATTGGCCAGCCACGCAAACGGTTGAGCTTGTTGTTCTCAATATCGGGGCTGGTCAGCCAGACCTGAATGTCCTGTTCTTTCAGAAACTGCAAAGCCTGGATCAGTTCTGGTGTTTCTTCCAATTCCTCGTCGCTGAACAAGTCCAGTTCCACACAGCAAGGCTGCAGCTCGAACTGACGCAACATGCTGGGCATGCGCTTATAGATAGGCAGCAGCATATCGATGGGCAACTTCAGGCCAATATGGCTGGCACGCAGCGAATACTCCTGCCACCAGCGACGCACGTCAGCCATCAGAGTACGCAGCATCCATTCGCACAAAGCCTGACGGTGAATGGCGTCAGGCATATGGCGCAGCACCAGATCCGATGACAGACGCAAGCCTGTGGGCGAGGTCCAGAACACCTGGGCGTCCACACCACTGTATTGGCCCGTACTGGTCGCCACGCGCAACTGATAAGAGAAAGACAGCGCTTCGCTGGCCTGGGGATCAAGCACATCCAGAGTTTCCAGCGCACGCAAGAGTTCCAGCGGCGTGGGCTGGGACGCTTCCTGCTCGTCGCGCTGGGCGTAAAACTCCATGATTTCAGTATCTTGCGGCTCTTGCTGGGCGATCAACTTGCCCGTAAAGGTGTAGCCCCAGCCGTGCACCGACTTGATCGGCAAGGCCACCCCTGCCTGACTGGCCTTGCGGCGCAAACGGCTGATCAGGGAATCCACTGCACGGCTGTCACTGGCAGCCAGGCCTTTGTCGCGCATCAGGTCTTCACGGCTGAAACGGGCATCCGCATGGCGGATGAATGCGTCCATCAATTGACGTTCGCTATGCGTCAGTTCCAGTCCCACCCCATTGGGAGCCACCAGAGTCCAGCCTTTATCGCGCAAGATCCATTCCTGCTGGCCACTCTGATCCTGAACCTCTTCCATCGCCTGGGCGGCACCCACAGCGGCATAAACATTACGGCGGCGCACGGCATGGCACCAGGCCATCAGCTCGGGAACTTGCACATCCATAGCCAGACACGCATCAGCACCCGTCAGCAGCAACTGCACACGAGCACTGGCAGACAGGCCGGACTGAACGGCCACAATACCCAGCGAGCCAAAGTCATTGCGCAATTTGGCCACCATCAAAGGCACGTAGCCCGTCTCAACAGGAAACAGCAACAGATCGGCCTGGCTCAGACGCGCCTCGGCTACCTTCTCCAGGGATCTGACAACGCTTGTCTTGGTACCGAAAACCCGCAGTTGCTCCAGCCAGTAGTGCAAGCCTTCGCCTTCTTCCAAAACAATCAACACGCAGCGTGCATGTTCCATAAGCGCCTACTATTTAATTATTGTCAGTCCCACGACGGTCCCGGCGAGGGCCGACAATACTATTTTTATCAATAGTTAGAATTATCACTTCTAGAATACGGAGCACAAAGTAAAGAATGGTCAAATGTGGCGTTTGAAATTTTTTGTCTTCAAAATAACGTCCGCCTTACCGCCTGAACCATCTCGGGATTATTTTCTAATCGCTGCTCTTTTAAAATCATGCCCCACAAATAATTATAGTTTCCATAACGATGGGACATAAAAAACCCGCTCGAAAGCGGGTTGTTCTAGCTCAAGACCAGCCAGAATACTTACTGGGCGGCAGCGTCCAGGCGAGACTGCAACTGAGCAGCAGGCAGCCAGCCATCAGCGCGGCTGCCATCAGCAAAGTAAATGGCCGGGGTGCCTTGAACACGCAGTTTTTGTCCTACTGCCAATAACTGATCCAATGGATGCTCACACGAGGCTTTCTCGGGTCGCGCTCCGCCCCCCATCCAATCACTCAAGGTTTTAGCGGGGTTTTGGGCGCACCAGATGTCCTCGGCTTTGCGGCGGCTGTCCGGTCCCAGGATGGGAAACATCAGGCTATAAACCGTAACATTGTCGATCTCCTGCAAAGTTGTATGCAGACGTTTGCAATAGCCGCAATTGGGATCTTCAAAAACCACCATTTGACGGCTACCGTCGCCTTTTACCAGCTTGATGGCCTTATCCAGCGGCAAATCATTCAGCGACACACGATTGAGTTCCTGCATGCGCTGCTCGGTCAGATCAACACGAGTTTTGCTATCCAGCAAAGAACCCTGCATCACAAAGCTGGCCTGCGGGTCGGTGTAGAGCAAGGTGCCGCCCACTTCCACTTCCAGCAAATTGGGAAATGGTGTGGCGCGAATACCATCGACCGTCACGCCTGGGAAAGCGGCTTCAAAGGCCTGGCGGGTAGTCTCGAAACGTGTGTCTACTTTGGCGGGGCTGGCGGCCTGAGCCAGGCTGCACAGCGACAAAAGCGCCAGAGCCAATACAGAACGAAGGTGCAACATCATGACGTACTTCCTTTGCTAATCGACAAGACCCTAGCGGCCTTAGAACAAGAGCGCGCCGGGGCTGACGCCGGCAGCATGCGCGATCAGGCGGCGTTTCACCCAGGGCAGGCGGTCCACCACTTGCATACCGGCATTGCGCAGCATGGAAGCCGGTGCTCCCGGTGCCGCAAACAGACGATACAAGCCATCGGTGGCTGCCCGCATGGCCGCAATCGGTTCAGCGCGAGCGCGCTTGTAGCGATTGAGTACACGCATATCACCGACCGAATAATGCGGGCCACGCTCGGACAAGACCTTGATCAGGGCTTCGATATCGCCCAGACCCAGATTCAAACCCTGGCCAGCCAAAGGATGGACGCGATGCGCCGCATCACCCACCAAGGCCACACCGGGCGACACCAGGCCGCTACGCTCAAAGGTCAACGGGAAACCGTGTACCGGGCTACGCAAGCTTAACTGCCCCAAACGGCCATTGGATAAAGAGAACAAGCTGTTTTGCAGATACTGCGCCTGCTCCTCTGAGGGCATGGCCAACACCTTGTCGGCCTGCGCTTGCGGCACGGACCAGACCATGGAGACTTGCGGTTTGCCATCCACATCCGGCATAGGCAACAAGGCCAGAATCGAATCGCCAGTAAACCACTGCAAGGCGACTTGCTGGTGCGGGCGCTCTACGTTGAAGTGGGCCACCAAACCGGCGTCCCCATACTCACGACCATGATGCTCAATGCCAGCAGCAGACCGCAGGCCGGAACGGGCACCATCTGCCCCCACAAACAAATCGGCGCTGACGCGCTTCTGTCCGGCGGTGATGATGGTATTGCCTTCCAGACGCTCGAAACGGTCTTCAATCCAGGGCACACCAAACACTTGCAAGGCCTGATACAGCGCCTGCTCCATCTGTCCGGACTCAACGATCCAGGCCAGATAATCCTGCGCGTCCTGCCAAGCATGCAGATTCAGGCAACCGCCGCCATCACCATGTACTTCCATGGCCTGCACTGGCGAAATGCGCTGGGCCGACATCAAGTTCCAAGCACCCAACTGCGTCAGAAAACGCTGGCTGGCGACCGAGACGGCGTAGACACGGGGGTGATACTGCCCCGCCGCCAGTTCCATAGGCTTGTAAGCGGGGGACAAGATGCTGACATCAAACCCGGCCTTGCGTAAACCCAGAGCGCTGGCCATACCGGCCAAGGCCCCGCCACACACCACAATTCGTTCTTTGCTCATCGTGCGCTCGGTGCTCCTGCCTGACGTGGCCACAACAGCCACATTTGACCTTGCTGCTTCATGCGCCCTGCCTGCGCACCTGCCTGATCGCCCGTGCCCCAGTACAAGTCGGTACGTGCGGCACCTTTAATCGCCGCGCCCGTGTCCTGAGCAAAAACCAGTCGCTGCAAAGGCTGGTTAGAAGCAGGCTGCGAGGTAGCCAAGTACACAGGCGTACCCAAAGGCACGTAAGTGGGGTCAATAGCCACGGAACGCAGACCAATCAAGGGAATGCCATAGGCACCTTTAGGGCCCAGCTCCGGATCCACAATGGCCTCTTCGCGGAAGAACACCATAGCGGTATTTACATTCATCATTTCCTGAACGCGATGCGGATTGCGCTTGGCCCAGGCCTTGATGTTTTGCATGGAAGTCTGCGCCAAAGGCATCTCGCCCTGCTTGGCCAGCCATTGGCCTACCGAGGCATAAGGGCGACCGTTATGGTCGGCATAGGCCAGACGCACGGCGCTGCCATCGGGCAGGACCGCACGACCCGAGCCTTGGATCTGCAGAAAAAAGCCTTCTACCGGATCTTCCGCATACACGATCACGGGTGGCTGGCGATCCTGCTTGGACACGATCTGCTCGCGTGTGTCGTAGGGCACAATGCGTTTGCCCACTTGCTTGCCGCGAATACGCTTGCCAGCCAGCTCGGGGTACAAGCTACCCAGGTCAATCGTCAGCAAATCATCCGGCGCAGCGAAAAGCGGCCATTGATAGCTGGAACTACGGGTACGCGAGGCCTTGAGCAAAGGCTCGTAATAGCCCGTGACCGTATTTTGAGCCACCTTGCCGTCGCCGGTCAGCAAACGCCAGGGCTGCAACTGTTGCTGCAGAAAATCACGTACAGCGGCCGTATCTTTGGTGTCAGCGCTCAGACCGGCAGAAGCCGCAGCCTGACAAACGGGCTGCCAGGCACGGGGATTGGCACGTGCGGGCATGGCCAGCGAACCGCTGACAGGGCGCATCAGGCCCTTGCAGTTATTGATGAAACCTTTCCAGACATGGTCCAGCGAATCAGCCTGCCAGCCCGGCAAGGCGGACCAGTTCACGGCTTGATAACGCCCTGCCAACGCACGCGCCGGGGTGTCCGGCAGTGCCGACAAGGACGGCACGCGCAACGGTTGCAGAGCGATATCAGGACCGCCTTCTGCTGTACCCGGAGCCGTTGACGAAGAACCCTGATCCCCAGGAATGGTGGAACAGGCACTTAATGCCAACAGTACGGCTGGCACGCAATAAATTATCTTCATGGCTGGGTTTGGCCCTTAGTGCAAGGTACGGGGAGAGGAAAGGATGAACTCCTGAATGGCGACCTCAAAGGGCACACCATTTTCACCAACACATTGATAGCTGCCGCGCATGGTGCCAAACGGCGTGTTCAGGGGGCAACCACTGGTGTATTCAAAGGTCTCACCTGGAGCCAGCACCGGCTGTTGTCCTACAACGCCCAGGCCACGCACTTCCTGAACCTGCTGATTGTCGTCCGTAATGATCCAGTGACGACTGATAATCTGGGCCGTCTGCTGTCCATTGTTGGTAATCCGTACGGTATAGGCAAAAACATATTGATTGCTATCGGGCTCGGATTGCTCAGGCAGGTACTGGGGCGTGATCTGCACCTCAATATCGTCAGGCTTCATGATGGATTCCAGGTTACGGCTGTACAAATACGGGGCGCTGCACAGCCCCCCGCTTGAAACTATAATGATGACATATGGCCACGATTTTCGTGATGTCTAATCTTTACGGCACCTATTATGTCCCAAGCCAGCTCCACACGTATCGCTCCCAGTATTTTATCGGCCGACTTCGCCCGCCTGGGTGAAGAAGTCCGCAATGTTATCGCCGCCGGTGCCGACTGGGTTCACTGCGACATCATGGACAACCACTTTGTACCGAACCTGACTTTCGGCCCCATGGTCTGTGCTGCGCTGCGCCCGCACACCACTGCCCCCATCGACGTACACCTGATGGTGGAGCCCGTGGACGCGCTGATACCCGAATTTGCCAAAGCCGGTGCCGATTACATCAGTTTTCACCCCGAAGCCTCGCGCCACGTGGATCGCACCCTGTCGCTGATCCGTGACCACGGCTGTAAGGCCGGCCTGGTATTCAACCCGGCCACCCCGCTGAACTGGATGGATCACCTGATGGACAAGCTGGATCTGGTCCTGCTGATGTCCGTTAACCCCGGCTTTGGTGGCCAGACCTTTATCCCCAGCGCCATGGACAAGCTGCGCCAAGCCCGCGCCCGCATTGATGCGTGGACTGCAGAAGGTGGTCAGCCCATCCTGCTGCAAATCGACGGTGGCGTGAAGGTGGACAATATCGGCGCCATCCGTGCAGCCGGTGCTGACACCTTTGTGGCCGGTTCGGCTATTTTTGGTCAGCCCGACTACGCTCAGGTCATCCGCGACATGCGCGCGCAAATCGCTCTGGCAGAGCAGGCCTAAATCCTGCGTTCGGTTTGCTGTTCCCGCTACTGCAGCATCGTATTGCGGCTATAACTGCCCTGCCGAACCGCACTGTCGGGGCGGCGGCGCTCCACAAACAAGGCATTGCCCTGCACCCGCTTGGCCTGTGCCTTGGCAGAACTGGCCAGCTCCGCAATTAAAGAGCCCGAATACAATTCGGGCTCCTCGACTGTGACCACACCTAAAGACAGGCTCACCAACGGGTGAAACACCAGCACGCCTTGACGGTTTTCAGCCAAATAGCCGCCTGCTTGCCGATGCTCCAGTCTATACAAGGACTCCAGCTCTTTTTCCAGCTCGTCCAGAATGCTTTGGCAGCGCTCGGCCCAGTCCGGGCTGGTAAACACCAAAATAAAATCGTCCCCCCCCACATGGCCTACAAAGTCCATGCGAGCCACCGCGTAACGGGTGAAGAGCTCGGCCATGGAGCGTAACAGCTCATCGCCTTTGCGATAGCCGTACAAATCGTTGTAGGGTTTGAAGTGGTCCAGATCCGCATAGCACACAGCGAAGTTCTGCCGATTACGCAGCAAACCATCAATATGCTCATCAATCGGCACATTACCCGGCAATTGCGTCAGTGGATTGGCATAACGCGCCGTCATGATCTGAATCTGCGTAATTTCACGCATCAGCTCCACACTGGAGCCCAGGCCCAGATACTCACCCGCCCCGGTAATGATGAAACCATCACTCAAGGCATCCCCCGCTCCCTGCGTCATCAAGGTGCCCAGCTCCAGCAAGCTGGTATCGCAGTCAACAATCAGCGGTGGGGTTTCAATAAACAGGGAGCACGGCTTGTTGCCGTACAGTTCGCGGTGATAAGGCCGGGCAAGCTGATCATAAAGCTGGCTACGACGCAAAATACCCGTCGGTCGATCCCCTCGCACCAGAGCCACGGCACTAAGATCTGGATGGCTTTGAAACAGCTCATACACACGATTCGTGGGTGTATTATCAGGCACCGCAGGCGCGGCACGCAGTAAACGCCGCACGCTCATGGAATCACGGCCTTGCACTTGACGCTGAGTGCGCACAGTGGAAGGTCCAAACAGCGCGGCTTGAGCGGGCTCCAACTGAGGCGGGGGGTTAGGTTGAGGGCGACATAGCAAATAGCCCTGCCCACAGGCCACGCCCAAGTACCGCAAGGTGCGTAGTTCCGCGCCGGTTTCAATCCCTTCAGCAATCACAACGGATTGAGCATGGCTGGCAATATCGCAAATGGAGCGTACCAATTGCTGCTTGAGCACATCGGTATCAATATCGCGCACAAAGTATTTGTCGATCTTGACGTACTCGGGCCGCAATTCGGACCACAAACGCAGCGAGGCATAGCCTTCACCCAGATCATCAATGGCAAACTGCAGGCCTTCTTTTCGATAAAGCTCAATAGCCTGATTCAGATAGTCGTAGCTGTCAGTACGCTCGGACTCGGTCAATTCGACCACCACCCGGCTCCAGTCAATGCCATCCAGCTGTGGCATACCGGTACGCGGTTCGATGCGGGCCGAAGGCAACATGCGCATCACCACATCCGGGCTGGAGTTCAAAAACAGTTTGCCCGCCAAACCCTGCTGCTTGAAACTGCTGACCAAGGTATGGCAACACAGCTCTTCCAGATCCCATAAGCGGCCACATTGCCGGGCGGCGTCAAACAAGGCCAAGGGCGAATAAAAACTGCTGTCCTTTGGCCCTCGAATCAAACCCTCGTAACCCAGAATCAAGCCGGACTGCAAATCCACAATGGGCTGAAAGACCGGCGTAACTTGTTTTTCTACGAGAATCTGATGAAATGTATCGAGCATCATACTTCCGCTCCTAGGGCCTTTCTGAACGGACTATCGAAAGCCAATCTTGTACCAAAATACGGTTTGCTCACTAAATTGATAAGCCCGCGTGCAGTAAGGAGCTTTAACATGATGAATCAAACGAAATGAAAACCCGACGTTCCGAAAACTTTTTTCTGCTCGACCTTAACAGGAATTTGACAATATTTTGTCACAAGTCCGCTACAAAAAGATGAATATTTTCTCTGTGCTGTTTGATTTGGATGGAACCCTGCTCGATACCATTCCCGATCTGGCCTCGGCATGTAATGCCATGCGTATCGACCTGGGTTTACCCCCGCTCCCAGAGGAGCGCATCGCCACTTTCGTGGGTAAAGGCTCGGAAAACCTGGTGCGACGCGCTCTGACCGATCTACCTGAACCTCCTGCCGACTACACCCCGGCATTGGAATCATTTTATTACCATTACCAATTATGTAATGGCCAACACAGCCGCCTGTATCCGGGTGTACTAGAAGGATTGGATGACTTTAAAAGCCAGGGATTGCGTCTGGCTGTGGTCACCAACAAGCCCGAACAATTTGCCCGCCCCTTGCTAGAACAAACAGGTTTGGGCCCGTACTTCGAACTGGTGGTGGGCGGTGATACCTGCCCGCGCAAAAAGCCCGACCCCATGCCTTTTGTCTACGCCTGCGAGCAAATGAAACTGGCTCCCGAACAGGCCTTGGTCATTGGGGATTCCATGAATGACGCCCAGGCAGCGCGTGCGGCGAACATCCCCGTACTGTTGGTTCCTTACGGCTATAACGAAGGCAAGGATGTGCAAAGCCTGGATTCCGATGGTATAGTTGCCTCTATTGCCGACGCGGCCACCTGGCTGCGCAATAAACGCAACACCATATTTACGTCATAAAATTCATGTCTACTCGCACTCACGCATCCACAATCTACGGCGCTTATTGGCGCTGGTGGCGTTCGTGTATCGGGTAGATATAACCTTGAAGTCTGGCGTCCCTGCAAAGTAGTACACAGCGGACCGCCTCCAGGAAAATAAGCCCGGTAATCACAACGACCGGGCTTTTTTTGTTTCTGTCCGGCTCGTCGTACCCACTGACCCTCGAGATCCCAATGACAGAAATAGAATTCAATGCCCTAGCAGCAGAAGGCTTTAACCGCATTCCCCTGATTGCGGAAACCTATGCCGACCTGGATACGCCCCTGTCGATTTATCTGAAACTGGCGCACAACGGCCCCGAAGGCGGACGTTACAGCTGCCTGATGGAATCGGTTGTGGGCGGCGAGCAGTTCGGTCGCTACTCCTTTATTGGCCTGCCTGCCCGTACCGTGATCCGCAGCTACGGCCGTCATACCCAAGTGCTGCACGATGGCAAGATTGTCGAAACAGCCGAAGGCGATCCGCTGGAATTCATCGAGCAATTCCAGGCCCGTTTCAAAGTAGCCCTGCGTCCTGGCATGCCCCGCTTTGCGGGTGGTCTGGCCGGTTACTTCGGCTACGACACGGTGCGTCACATCGAACCGTCCCTGGGCATGAACCGCAAACCCTTCCCTTCCGACCAGGAAGAAGGCGTGCCGGACATCATGCTGCTACAAGTAGACGAGCTGGTGATTGTGGATAATCTGGCTGGCCGCACTTACCTGCTGGTCTACGCCGATCCCGCCCAGCCCGAAGCCTACGTACTGGCCAAGCGTCGTCTGAAGGATCTGCGCGAAAAGCTGCGTTCACCCGTCGTGATCCCTTACGCCTACGCCAGCATGCAAACCGAATGCGAGCGCGACTTCGACAAAGAGGATTACCTGAAGGCCGTGGCCCGCGCCAAGGAATACATTGCAGCCGGTGACCTGATGCAAGTACAGATCGGCCAGGTCATCACCAAGCCTTTCCGCGACTCGCCCCTGTCCTTGTACCGCGCCCTGCGTTCGCTGAACCCATCGCCTTACATGTACTTCTGGAACTTCGACGACTTCCAGGTCGTGGGTGCATCACCAGAAATCCTGGTGCGTCAGGAAGAGCACCGCCAGGATGGCCGCAACATGGAGCGCGTCACCATTCGCCCACTGGCCGGGACCCGCAAACGCGGTGCCACGCCTGAAGCCGATGCCGCACTGGCCGCCGAACTGAAGTCCGACCCTAAAGAACGCGCCGAACACCTGATGCTGATCGACCTGGCCCGCAACGATATTGGCCGTATCGCCAAAACCGGCTCGGTACAAGTCACGGACACCATGGCGATCGAACGCTACTCGCATGTTCAGCACCTGGTCTCCAACGTCTGCGGTGAACTGCAAGACGGCATGAGCCAGATGGACGTGCTGCGCGCCTCCTTCCCCGCGGGCACCCTGACCGGCGCCCCCAAGGTACGCGCCATGGAAGTCATTGATGAACTGGAGCCCGTGCGCCGTGGCGTTTACGGTGGTGCCGCTGGCTACCTGAGCTACTCGGGCGAAATGGATCTGGCTATTGCCATACGCACCGGCGTCATCAAGGACGGCATGCTTTATGTGCAGGCCGCCGCCGGTGTCGTGGCCGACTCCGATCCCGAAAAAGAATGGCAAGAGACCGAAGCCAAGGCACGCGCCGTAATCCGCGCTGCCGAACAAGTGCAATTCGGTCTGGACGAGCCTATTTAATCGCCCCACTGCCATCCTTTTTTGCCGGAGTATTCCCATGCTGTTCATGCTCGATAACTATGACTCGTTTACCTACAACCTGGTCCAGTACTTTGGAGAACTGGGTCAGGAAGTAGTGGTACGACGCAACGATCAAGTCACACTTGAAGAAATTGAAGCCTTGAATCCCAGCCATCTGTGCGTCTCGCCCGGCCCCAAGTCCCCTGCGGATGCGGGCCTGTCGGTTGCACTGATCCAGCACTTTGTCGGCAAGCTACCGATTCTGGGCGTCTGCCTGGGTCATCAGGCGATCGGGCATGCTTTTGGTGCGCGCATTATCCGTGCGCAGCAAATCATGCATGGGAAAGTCTCCCCTATTACTCACCAGGGCACGGACGTATTCAGCAACTTGCCCTCGCCCTTTAACGTCACCCGTTATCACTCCCTGGCCATCGAGCGCGACAGCCTGCCCGACTGTCTGGAGGTAACCGCGCAAACCGAAGACGGCGAGATCATGGGTGTCCGTCACCGCGAATTGCCTATTTATGGCGTGCAGTTTCACCCCGAGTCGGTGCTAAGCGAGCATGGCCACGCCTTACTGAAGAACTTTCTGGACCTTTAAATCATGAACACCATCACTCCTACCGAAGCACTGGTGCGCTGTATCGAACACCGGGAAATCTTCCACGACGAAATGCTGCATCTGATGCGCATGCTGATGCGCGGCGAAATGTCGCCTCAGATCGCGGCTGCCTTGCTGATGGGCTTGCGCGTGAAAAAAGAAAGCGTGGGTGAAATTTCTGCCGCCGCCCAGGTGATGCGCGAATTTGCCACCCCCGTCATTACGCCCAATCCGGACGAACTGCTGGATATGTGCGGTACAGGTGGCGACGGCTCCAATACCTTCAATATCTCCACCGCCTCCATGTTTGTGGCCGCCTCCGTAGGAGTGAAAGTAGCCAAGCACGGCAACCGCAGTGCCTCTTCCTCGTCCGGTAGTGCGGACGTGCTGGAAGCCCTGGGCGTGAACCTGACCTTCTCGCCCGAGCAAGTGGCGCAAAGCATTGCCGAAACCAATATTGGTTTCATGTTCGCCCCCGCTCACCACGGCGCCATGAAAAATGTGGCTGCTGTCCGCAAAGAGCTGGGCGTTCGCACTATTTTCAATATTCTGGGCCCACTGACCAACCCGGCCGGAGCAACCAACCAATTGATGGGCGTCTTCCACCCGGACCTGGTGGGGATTCAGGTGCGCGTAATGCAACGCCTGGGGGCCAAACACGTGCTGATCGTGCACGGCAAGGACGGTATGGATGAAGCCTCTCTGGGTGCGGCCACCCTGGTGGGCGAACTGAAAGACGGTCAGGTGCGGGAATACGAAATTCACCCCGAAGACTTTGGCATGGCCATGACCTCCAACCGCAGCATTCGCGTCTCCAGCAAGGAAGAATCTGCCGTGATGATTATGGAAGCCCTCAATAACCAAGAGGGTACGGCTCGTGATATCGTGGGCCTCAATGCTGGTTTGGCCATCTATGCTGCCAACCACGCCGACTCCATTGAACAAGGCCTGCGCATGGCTTTTGAGGCCATTGCCAACGGTGCCGCACGCGAAAAACTCGAACAATTCCGCGCTTATACAAGGAAGTTAAATCCATGAACGACATTCTGGCCAAGATCCTCGACACCAAAAGAGCTGAAGTCGTCACCGCCCGCCAACTGCGCAGCGAGTCCGATCTGCTGCGCGAAGCGAAGAACCGGAACGACCTGCGCGGCTTTGCCAGCGCCATTGAAGACAAGATTGCTCAAGGCAAGCCTGCCATTATTGCTGAAGTCAAAAAGGCCTCCCCGTCCAAGGGTGTGATCCGTGCCGACTTCAACCCGACTGAGATTGCCTCCAGCTACGCCGCCCACGGCGCGGCCTGCCTGTCGGTCCTGACCGATATCCAGTATTTCCAGGGTTCCTACGACCACCTGCGCCAGGCCCGTGCCGTATGCGCACTGCCCGTACTGCGCAAAGACTTCATTATTGACCCCTATCAGATCATCCATGCCCGAGCCATGGGTGCCGACTGCATCTTGCTGATCGTCGCCGCGCTGGAGAAGGATCAGCTGATGGAGTACGAAGAAATGGCCCACGAACTGGGCATGGACGTACTGGTTGAAGTACATGACCGCGCTGAGCTGGATATTGCCTTGCAAATGAAGACCAGCCTGCTGGGCATCAATAACCGCAATCTGCGCACCTTTGAAACCAGCACCCAGAACACGCTGGACCTGCTGCCTTTTATCCCCAGCGAAAAACGCGTTGTCACCGAAAGCGGTATTCACACCATTGAAGATGTGGCCCTGATGCGCGAGAACCAGGTGCAAGCCTTCCTGGTCGGTGAGGCCTTCATGCGTGAACCTGATCCAGGCGTTGCCTTGCAGAACCTGTTCTTCGGTCAGCCTGCATGAGCACCCACGCTTGCCCCCTGTGTGCCTTGAAACCCGATCAATTGCTATGGTCGGGTGCAGGGCTGCAGGTACTGGCCGTCACGGACAGCCCGTTTCCCGGCTATACACGGGTAATCTGGCAAGATCATGTGGCTGAAATGACAGACCTGTCTGAAGAACAACGGCAGCACATCATGGCAGCCGTATATGTGGTTGAGCAGACTCAGCGTGAACAACTGGGAGTCGCCAAGATCAATCTGGCTCAATTCGGAAATCAGGTGCCGCATCTGCATTGGCACATCATCCCTCGCTGGAAGGACGACCCTTTCTTTCCGGATTCAGCCTGGTCGCCCGCCCCCACACGCACAGAAGAGCAGAAACAAAGCTGGGCTTCCCACGAGGAACGCCTGCTTGAACAAGTCAGCGATTATCAGCAGGCACTGCGTACTGCGCTAGAAGCACGATTCACGCACTAAACCCGCTATTCAAGTCCTGCTATTCAAGAAATACCCGCTGGCCTGTAAAAAGTCAGCGGGTATTTTTTTGCCTCTCGGAAAAGAGACGGCGCACTGTAACAGACAAGTACACCGCTTATCCGTGGAGCCCGCTACAGTGCGACTCCACCGGCAGGAGCCAAGCTGCTGTTGTGCTACTTGCACGCAACCCACATAAACAGCTTGCTTGCTTGCTTGCTTGCTTGCTTGCTTGCTTGCTTGCTTGCTTGCTTGCTTGCATAGCATGGCCATAGCCAACTCTTTATACCTGGCAGCACGACCACCTCGACTTCATAAATCTCCACCTACGAACGATCAGGCTAAGGAGTGCCCAACGACTTCTTTCCGACAAAACCCTTGACCCAGTCACTTCGAGCACAAAATTAACCTAGATCAAGCCTGGACGACAATCGCCTAGCCCCTTCAAAAACCACCATATATAGTGTCGTGAATCCTAAAAATGACTACATATAGGTTTTGGTGAAAAATATGGCTACCCAGGAAACTGCATCGCGCCCAGCTGCTCAGCTGGACATCATCCGTTCCATTACTGAATATCTGGACCGCCAAGACTGGCGCGTGCAAGCCAATGCCAACCAAGGCTATTCGCTGGGCGGTCTGATTCTGAACAGCTCGGGCAAGATGATTGCCAACTACTGGCTCAGCCACGTTTACCCCGAAGCGATCGGCCAGGCACACCGTCAGGCCGACCTGCACATCCACGATCTGGACATGCTCTCTGGCTACTGCGCCGGCTGGTCCTTGCGCACTTTCCTGAACGAAGGGCTCAATGGCGTACCCGGAAAAATCGAATCCGGCCCACCCCGTCATCTAAGCAGTGCGGTCGGTCAGGTCGTCAATTTCCTAGGCACCCTGCAGAACGAATGGGCCGGTGCCCAGGCCTTCAGCTCCTTTGATACCTATATGGCACCCTTCATCCGCAAGGACGGCCTGAGCTACAAGCAGGTGCGCCAATGCATGCAGGAACTGATCTACAACCTCAACGTACCCTCGCGCTGGGGGACGCAGACGCCCTTTACCAATCTGACCTTTGACTGGGTGTGCCCCGACGACCTGCGCGAGCAAGTTCCGCAAATCGGTGGCGAAGAAATGCCGTTTTGCTACGGGGATCTGCAGACCGAAATGGACATGATCAACCAGGCCTATATCGAAGTCATGAGCGAGGGCGATGCCCGTGGCCGTGCCTTCACCTTTCCGATCCCCACCTACAACATCACCCGGGATTTTGACTGGCACAGCCCGAATGCCGAGCGCCTGTTTGCCATGACGGCCAAATATGGCCTGCCCTACTTCCAGAACTTCATTAACTCCGAGCTGGAACCCAATATGATCCGCTCCATGTGCTGCCGCCTGCAGCTGGATCTGCGCGAGCTGCTCAAACGCGGTAATGGCTTGTTTGGCTCTGCCGAACAAACTGGCTCCCTGGGGGTGGTCACCCTGAACTGCGCCCGCCTGGGTTATCTGTATCAAGGCGATGAAGCCGGACTGTTTGCCCGTTTGGATGAACTGCTGGAAATGGGCCGCGACAGCCTGGAAATCAAGCGCACGGTGATCCAGCAGCATATGGACCAAGGGCTGTTTCCCTACACACGCCGCTATCTGGGCACCTTGCGCAATCACTTCTCCACACTGGGAGTTAACGGCATTAACGAGATGATCCGCAACTTTACCCAGGACAAGCAAAATCTTTGCACGCCGTGGGGGCACCGCTTTGCCCTGCGTTTGCTGGACCATATTCGGGAGCGCATGGTGGAGTTTCAGGAAAGTACCGGCCACCTGTACAACCTGGAAGCCACCCCTGCCGAGGGCACCACTTACCGCTTTGCCAAAGAAGATCGCGCCCGCTGGCCCGACATTCTGCAAGCAGGGACCGAGCAAATGCCCTACTACACCAATTCCTCACAACTGCCGGTGGGCTTTACTGAAGACCCCTTCGAGGCATTGGAGCGACAAGACGAGCTGCAAGGCAAATACACCGGCGGCACCGTGCTGCACCTCTATATGACCGAAGCACTGTCCAGCACTGATGCCTGCCGCAATCTGGTGCAACGAGCCTTGAACCATTTTTCCTTGCCTTACATCACCGTTACGCCCACATTTTCTATCTGCCCCAAGCACGGCTATCTGTCTGGAAAACATGAGTTTTGCCCGCATTGCGACAGCGAATTGCTGGCCAACAAGATAGCTCAAGCTCGGGCCGAGGCTGACGTTCAAAACGAAGTTATTGCGGACACGTCAACGCCGTCGTCGACACCGACACCGACACCGACACCGACACCGACACCGACACCGACACCGACACCGACACCGACATCAGTCCATTAAAGCCGATCTCTTCAAGTCAACTTTTTACCAAGACAGGCTAAACCCAATCCACTTGGCTCAACTAAAACCAGGCTTTTAGTTGTCCTCAGCCTTTATCTACAACCAGCCTCTTGGCACACACCCAGGCTAGTCACATCCGCATAGCGTGACGGCCCTTTTTTCCAAGGAGTTATTCATGAATACCGACACCATCACTCTTCAAGATTCCGAACGCCAGCCTTGCGAAATCTGGACACGCGTCATGGGCTATCACCGTCCCATGTCGTCTTTCAATATTGGCAAGCAAGGTGAGTTTCATGAGCGACGCTACTTCACCGAAGCCAGCGCCTGCGCAAGCAATGCCGTCCCCACCCTATAAACAGCCCGGTCAAATTCCATGACTTACGCCACGCGCCATCTTTACCCGGCCACGCCTGCCCACAAAGTGGCATTGAAAGTGGGTGGCTGCGCCCCTTTCTCGGCTACGGATTACCCCGGCCAATTAGCCGCTGTCATCTTTGTGCAAGGCTGCCCCTGGCGCTGTGGCTACTGCCACAACCCCCACCTGCAAGAGCGCACACCAGACAGTGCTATTGATTGGAACGCCTTGCTGGACTTTCTGAATCGCCGCGTCGGCCTGCTGGATGCCGTCGTCTTTAGCGGCGGCGAGCCCACACTGGACCCGGCCCTGGGCTCCGCCATCCGCGCGGTGCGCAGGCTGGGTTTCAAAATCGGTTTACACACCGCAGGCACACATCCGGCCAGACTGCTGGAAATCCTGCCTTGGGTGGACTGGATAGGCCTGGATATCAAGGCAGAGTTCAGTCACTACGACGCCATTACTCAACGCAGCAATAGTGCCGCTGCGCCCTTACGCAGTTTGCAGTTGCTGCTGAACGAAGACGTTCTGTTTGAGTGCCGCAGCACTATTCATCCCCAACTGCACAGTCCCGCCTCGGTACAAGCTTTGGGACAACACCTGCATGAGCTGGGCGTCCAGCGCTATGCCGTGCAGATTTTCCGCACACAAGGCTGTGATGACGATTTCCTGAATGAAACTGGGCAGGCTTTGCAGGCCTACCCAGGAGCGGAGATTTTGGAAAACCTCCAGAAGCTGTTTCCGCACTTTGAAGTGCGACGCTCTTAATTGTCTCAGGAAGAAGCGGGGGTGCGTATCGGGCGGCGCAGTACATCCTGTAAAGCCGCTTTACCCTGTTTAAGCACTGCACGCGGATGCAGAATATCGGGGTCCAAGGCGTCCAGAGTGTTTTTCACCATCAGGCCCAATTCGGTATCGCCCTCAATCGACAGACGTCGATTAAAGAACAAGGTATCCGGATCTTCCTGCCGCTGCAAAAGCTGATAAAAAGCCCAAAGATCCGCTTTCAGGGTCAAATCCGGACGTTGTGTACGTGCCGACAGAGGGTAAAAAGCCCCTTGGCGCCACGTATAGTCAAACGCTAAACCGGCATCTGCCACCTGTATGCGTAAAGCTCGACCTTCCAATCGTTCCGCAATGTCAGCCGGCAAGTGCGGACGCATCAGCACGTTCAAGCCCGTACAAAACAAGCGGGAGCCGGGCCACGGGGGTAAACGGCTTAAAACACCCGCCACAACAGCAGGTAAACGGGGAGTCGTTATTTCATTCATTCTTCCATCCCTCCCTTAAAAACGCTCTGACACCGGCGACACCCATTCCAAACCGGGGCGACCATGCCAGAAACCGTTGCAGGCCTTAGCGGGCAGTAAAGGCAGCATATCCTCGTGGGCATCCCTTGCCTGAATACGCCCCTGAATCACGTCATTAAACAAATGCACGACCGCATCCATATGCTGAGATTGCGGACTCAAACGCAGCATATTCACACCCAAATCGCGCAAATCCTGTACCTGCTCCAGTAAGGTGTACACCCAGGCGGATTGAGTCTGGATACCGTTAATCGTCAGAAAACCCTGCCCTTCACGAGTTTCCAGCAGCAAGCCATCGGGATAGTCCATGCATACGTACTGGCAATTGTCCTTGGGCAGATTGCGGTTACGCGCCGCAAAGCAACGGGCCGAGAAAGCCAGGGGCAAACGCCCGAAGGCAAAGACCTCGGTTTCCAAACCGGCAGGTCTGTCTTGCTGCAACTGCGCCAATCCTGCACGGCCCATTTCCAGAGGCATCACCCAACGCACCGCGCCTTGAGAAGCAATCAAATCCAGCACTGGCCCGTTATAAACATTTAAAAAAGGGCCGGCGACAAAGTCCCGACCCTGCATCAAACGTACTGCTCCCATATCATTGGCTTCGACCAGATAATCAGCCTGTTCGGTGACCTTGCGTAGCGTATTCACGTCCCGCCCGGACTCCAGCAAGACCTGACTAGACAGAACCGGCACCTTGCCAGCCTGGGCCAGCATCTGGGCAATATCCAGCCAATCATCCAGTCGTAGCTCGTGACGACGCGAACATACGGTCTCGCCCAGATACACCACATCGATCGGCCAGTCGCAGGCCGACTCATAAAACTGCATCGTGGCAACGCGGGACCAGTAATACTGCAAGGGGCCTAAAGATAATTTCATGATTGAGCCTCCCATGCTCTACTTCCAGGGCCGAGAATAGGCACCCAGCGTATGTTGCTGCCCTTCGGCCAGTTTGTTCAAAGCCCCCATCCAGGCCGGATGGACTGAATAACGGGCTGGCGTGGATTTGGCCGAATCAATGGCTTGCCGCCATACCTGAGTAACTTGAGCCACATAAGCCGGGCTGCGCTGTCGGCCTTCAATCTTGATTGCGCTGACACCCGCCGCCAACAGTTGTGGCAACAAGGACAAAGTGTTCAGGCTGGTGGGCTCCTCCAGTGCGTAATAGTTTTCGCCCGCCACATCAAAACGCCCTTTGCACAAAGTGGGGTAAGCCGCATTTTCACCATCCTGATAGCGGTCGATCAACACACCATTCAGACGCGACTCCAGCCCCTGATCTGTCTGCTCCCAGCGCACATGCCCGGCGGGGGAACAGACTCCATGTGTATTGGGGGACTCACCAGTGGCATAGGAGGACAAGGCACAGCGGCCCTCCACCATCACGCACAAGCTGCCAAAGCCAAAAACCTCAACCTGAACAGGGACCTGCTCACAGACCTGCTCCACTTGGGTCATGGACAGGACACGCGGCAAAACCACGCGCTGAATACCGAAGTTCTGGTGGTAATACTTGATGGCTTCCGGATTGGTGGCTGAACCCTGCACCGACAAGTGCAAGCGCAGATTGGGATGTGCCTGACTGGCATAGGCCATCAATCCTGGGTCTGCCATGATGACCGCATCGACCTGAGCCTGGGCAGCTCGGTCCACCGCGTCGCGCCACTGTTGCCAGGCATTGGGTTGCGGGTAGGTATTGAGAGCCAGCAAAACTTTGCGGCCGCGCTGGTGTGCGTAATCAATCCCTTGTGCAATCGCCTGTGCATCAAAATTAAGCCCGGCGAAGTTCCGGGCGTTGGTGGCATCCCGGAACCCCAGATAGACACTATCGGCTCCGTTATCAATGGCTGCTTTCAAGGCAGGTAAGCTGCCCGCTGGGCAAACCAGTTCCATCTGCGGGTTATCGGACGCGGCTAAAGCCGTGGACGCTGTATTCATGACACTCCCCGATCAGCAATCTGGCCAGGGTGGATCCTGGCTCGACAAGACCACCACTATGCCTGCTCTGAAATTAAGGGGCCTTAACGCATATCAAATTCTTCCCACCTCCTGACCCGTGGCAAACAAGTCCCACTTTGCCTGCGCCATAGGCGGGCAGAATGGTCCACAATGCCTTCCAAGCCTTTCGTGCTGGAGTCTTGATGACACAAACTGAGATCACGCTGGATACTCGCGGCCTGCCCGCACCCGAGCCTTTGGAGCATTGCCTGGAAGCACTGGCTGAACTGGCTCCCACCCAGGCCTTGCTCATGTGGCTGGATCGAGAACCTTTCCCCTTGTATGAAATCCTGCGACGCAGCGGCTTCAAGTATCACGGCACCCACCAAGAAAACGGCTTCAAGCTCATCATCCGCAGGAACTAAGTCTATGCAACGCGCTTTATCGCTGGATCAGTCACCCTCTTTGTCACTGACCTTGCCCTTGTTTGCGAATGTCCCTTTTTTTGGACTGCTGGCTGCCATGCTGGCGCTCTATAGCGGACCGGAATTATTCAACTCCCGCTGGCACCCCGCCACCTTGGCCATAACCCATGCCTGGACCTTGGGGATCGTGGGCAGTGCCATGTTTGCCTCTTTGGCACATATTCTGGCCGTGGCCTGCAATGTGCGTATTCAGGTGTCACGCGGTCAGGCGCTAGCTTTTTGGGGCTTGCTCAGCGCTGGCACACTATTTCTGATGACAGGCTTTCTTAGCTGGCAAAGCTGGGCTTACACGCTGGCAGGCGCTTGTCTTGCCTTTGCTTTGGGGGTTTATCTACTGACTGCCATGCTGGCCTTGTGGCGCTCTCGGCGCGACGTCTTTCGCGGCGCCAAAGAAATAGTGGCTCCTATCCGACTGGCTTTGCTGGGACTGTTGCTGACTGTCTCAACGGGGCTTGCCATGCTGGTCGCCCTGGCAAGCGAACAAGCCGTCGCCAATTTGCTGAATCTGCACATGACGATGGGCCTGGCAGCTTGGGCAGGCTTGCTGCTGATTGCCATGTCGTTCCAACTGCTGCCTATTTTTCAAATCACCGAACTCTACCCAGCGCCTCTAGTACGTTGGCTACCTTGGGTCGTAGGAGCCCTGTTGATTGCACAGTGGGCCCTGGCCTCCTTACCTGGCTCCTGGTTACCTGTGCGTGATCTGGTCACCTACCTGATCTTTTTAAGCTACGGCTTATGGGCGGTGATTACGTGGGCGCGCCTCTGGAAACGCAAGCGTCCGACAGCAGGAGCCAGCACTTTATTCTGGTATAGCTCCTTAAGCAGCCTGTTGATTGCTGTTCTGTTGAACTTCTGGACCCACAATCCCGCCGCCTCCAACGCAGAGCTGGCGATTGGTGTCTTGCTCATTATGGGAGCCTTGGGTTCCGTCGTCTGTGGGATGCTCTATACCATCGTGCCCTTTCTACTTTGGCGAGAGGCCCAGGAGTATGTCAGCATGGATACGGACAATACCGAGCACACGCGTGCCCTCTTGCGCCTTATTCCCAAGACTGCCAACTACATCCCGGCATCCAGCGCCCGAGCACATTGGGCTTTGCATAGCCTAAGTCTGGTGCTTTGGACAGGTGCGAGCTTGGGGATCGAGTCTTTCGCCTGGATAGCTGCTCCTGCTTTGCTGCTGTCTTTTGCAAGCTTGACTTGGAATCTATGCACAGCCTGGCAGCGCTATCGCCGTAGCCTGCGCGCTATCCGCGCATATCAGGCAGAGCACCATATTGCCGCAAAGCCGCGCTGTCCAGAATCGTAAAATTACGTCGCTGAACCCGAATCAGATCCCGGTCCATCAAATCACGCAAGGTACGTGATAAGTGCTCCGGGGTCAGATTCAGGCGGGAAGCAATGACGGACTTACCGACATCGATCCTGAAGGGGACACCCTCTTCGCCCGGCCACTCCTGCAAAAGGTAATTCACCAGACGTTGCACACCATTTTGCAGCGTATAGGCCTCCAACTCGCCCATCAAGCGATAAAGCCGCTCACTTAAACCAGCCAGCATCAGGCGAGCAACATCACTGCCCTTCTCCAGCTGCTCCATCAAGGTGTCTCTGTTGATATGCAAGAGCAGAGAATCCACCAAAGTCTGGGCCGTCACAATGTAATTACGGCCCATGAACATCAGCGCCTCACCAAACCCCTCTCCTGGCTCCACCAGGCGAACGACGCGCTCTGAGCCCGTGGACGAGACAAATACCAGCTTCACCCGACCATAGACCAACATGTGAAAGCCCAAACAAGGGTCACCACTGTGAAATAAAGTCGTCCCACGCAAAGCATGTATTTCCTGAGTGCCTTTAGCGATGGGCTCCAGCTGTTCCGGTGGCAGCTCCTTGAATATAGGCAGATGAGCCAGCTGGGCCTGTATCCGCTTCCAGCGTCCCGGCCCTTCACCCTGCACTAGCCTAGTGTCTGACAATTCTTCATTGCTTGCCTGCGAGGCCATATCTTGAGCCGCCATATCTTTTCCGTATGCCAAATAGAACCATAGCTAGACTGACATACTCCGTTCCCTCTTGTTCAGATTAGCTCGGTGCCTGATTGATACACGTCAAACAGATAAATCGAGGCTTTAAAGAGGACGTAAAAAGATAGTCAGAACTGCTAGTTCAGCATGACTTAGGAACAGATCCAAGCAAGAAGCGGTCAAATTTGACCATGTTAGAGGTAGGGAATATTGAGAGGGGAAACTGATTGGGGACAGCCTCATTTCCAAATCGACTTGAATTCTGAATGGATGCAATAGGCCTTAGCAGAGCCAGCTACGTCGACGTTAAAGAGAAAACTGAGTAGGAATTTCGGAGGGCTCAGGGAGGACGAATACAGGCAGTGACTAAGTACGCTACAGCCCTAAGCTAAGGAGACAGATGTCTGCAGTTGCAGGCCCCATCTTGGTAGACAAAGCTGATTGGTGCGAAAAGCTCAGCTGCTAATGCTACGAGCGCGAAGAGTAGAGCGACCACTCTGCAGCGATGATCCAGCCACGTTGTCTGCAACTAAAGCATTAAACGCTATGCGCACCAATCATAGAACAGGCACCGTGCATGCCGATTAGAGTCACTACCCGTGGCAATCAGCAGCAGAAGAAGAAGAAGAAGAAGAAGAAGTGGTCTGTCGCCGCGTCTCAACAACAAACAATCGGCACAGCAAGAGTAGAACGACCGAGCATTCTGAAGGTAAACAGCGACGCATTGTCCGTCAATCCTATGGTGCCGGGACAGAATGTCATGACCAACCTACTAGGCTTAGGCCAAACGGCGTCGGTAAGAACACGGAATATAAACAGCCCGGAACGGGCCAGGAGGGGTGGCGGTGCGCCTGAACCGAGCGGTCCAGGGTCAGGCCTTCGAGCAATCCGAGACAGGCCGGTAGCCTGCGCTTTTGTCGCCGC